>JANMHJ010000043.1:0-7788 GCA_031375105.1 Variovorax sp. | reverse complement strand
TAGAATTTCAAAATGCACCGCTCAAAAAATCAACGCATCAGAACGCCGCATACGCCACGATCAGAGGTGAGGGAATGGTTTGGGCACCCTCCAAAACGCTCCCTCACTGTGTGTGCGATGGTTTTTTTACAGCCTCGTTAGCCGTCACAAATACCATGCTCCGTGATCCTTGGCTTGACCGTTGGCTACCCCTTATCCGCGACCGATCTGGAAACAGCGCTATTTTGGAGATTGGTTGTGGCCACGGAGACGACACTTCTACCCTTTTGGCTACCAAATTGCGTGTCCATGCCTTTGATATTTCGCCAATCGCAGTTGGTATTGCAAAGCTCCGAGCACCTTCTGTAAAGATTGAATGCAGGGACATTCGTGAACCGCTGCCTGTACAGCCGGGGAATTTTGGCGTTATCGTGGCCAGTCTTTCTCTGCATTATTTTCCATGGCTTGAAACTCAGGCTATCGTTGAGCGAATTCGCTCATCACTCCGCCAAAATGGAATTCTTCTTTGCCGGCTCAATTCAACTGAAGATCACAATTTTGGCGCCAGTGGGCATCCCGAGATAGAACCAAATTTCTACCAAGTCAACGGAGAGCCTAAGCGATTCTTCGATCAAAACCAGGTCGAGTCGCTCTTCGCGGTGGGATGGAATACGCTGTCGCTAGAACACTTTCGTACGAAAAAGTATGTCGAGCAAAAGGCACTTTGGGAAATTATCATTGAGCGAAAAGATGACTGACCGTGCGCTCGAGCCGACTTGCATCGGCTGGTCACTTCAGGCCCCATTTCATTCTGGGCCTTCCGTGCCCAGCCGCTACTCGCGAATCAGCTTCAACGTTAAACGAATTTCAAAACTCAAATAGCCGCAGTTTTCAAGCCAATTCGGCATCTAGCCCTTATAGAACCTGCGCAATATGCTACTAGATTAATAGCGAAACGACGCGCCGACCACCTTCATCCGATCCGTAATGGGTCTGAAAAAACGAAGTCTTTCTAAAGGGCAGAACAGGCGAACGGATTGCGTCAAACCGTAGAACACTGCCGAAGTAGAAGACGAATACTCTCAGCGCCCTCTTCCGCCGCCACCACTGCGGCCACGTCCACCACCACCACCGCCGCCACTGCGGCCACCGCCGAAATTGCCGCCTCCGCCTCCTCCACCGAAGCTGCCGCCACCACCGCCGCCGCGACGCGGGCCTGCCCCGCCGCCGCCGCCGAAATTGCCGCCGCCGGTGTTATTGCCTTGCTTGCGGAAGCCGTCTTGCGTGATGTAGCCAAACGATGTTTTGGTGGGGTCAACGCCCGGTGGTGGGCCGTCTTCGCCGTAGGTTCGGCCTCCGCCACCGCCGCCTGAGCCGAAGCTGTTGCCGCTGCGGCCACGCTTTTTGGCTTGCAAGTAACCGCTCTCATGGCTGACACCGGCTTGGTTGAAATCATCTTCTTCTTCGCCATCGCCGCCTTGGCGCGGAGCGCGGTCGGTGTTTTGGCCAGAATTTGGGCCTGCATTGCGATCATCGCGCTGCGGACGGTTGTTTTGTCGGTCGCCGTAGCGGCCACGGGTGTCTGCTTGGCGATCATTTTGTCGATACGGGCGCTCGCCCTGGCGTTGATCACCTTGGCGCTGATCACCCTGACGTTGTTCGCCTTGGCCGTCGTTCTGCCGCTGCTCGCCGTCGTTGCGTTGGCCTAGACCGTTTGCTTGCCCAGCGCCATCGCCCTGAGGCGCAGCGCCGTCTTGGCGTTGCTCGTAGCCGGGGCCAGGGCCACGGTTGTCGTAGCGGTCATTGCGGCCACGGCGCACAAATTTGCCACGGCGCTCGCGCTGCTCGGGGCGTGGGCCATCGCTGCGGCCTTCTTGGCGGCCTTCGCGCGGCTCGCGGCGCTCGCCGGGCTCCACGGCAAAGGCTTCCGCGCCCACTTTCATTTCTTCGCCGCCCTCGGCATCGACCAAACTTTGCGTGAGATCACGGATTTCGCCGTCATTCAATTCCATGTAAACGCTGCGGCGCAGGCCTTTGGGCAAGCCATACGAACCGTAGCGAATCCGGATCAAGCGGCTGACCGCATGGCCCATGGCTTCAAACAAGCGGCGCACCTCGCGGTTGCGGCCTTCGCCAATCGTCACGCGCACCCAGCGATTCGCGCCATCGCCGCCGCCGTCTTCAATGGAGAGGAATTGCGCAGGCCCGTCTTCGAGCTGCACGCCATCGAGCAGCTTTTGGCGGTTCTCGGGGGTGAGTTCACCCAAAATGCGCACGGCATATTCGCGCTTGAGGCCAAAACGCGGGTGCATCAGGCGGTTGGCTAACTCACCCGAGTTGGTAAACAGCAGCAGGCCTTCGGTGTTCAAATCTAAGCGGCCCACTGAGAGCCATTTGCCAAATGGCAGGCGCGGCAAGCGGCGAAAGACAGTGGGGCGGTTTTGTGGATCGTCATACGTGACGATCTCGCCGGCAGGCTTGTGATAAGCGATCACGCGGGCGCGCGGCTGCTGAATGCGCAGCTGCAAGAGCTTGCCCTGTATCTTGACTTCATCGCCCCACTGCACGCGCTGGCCCACATGGGCTTTTTCGCCATTCACGGTGATGTGGCCATCGGCAATCATGTCTTCCATTTCCAGCCGCGAACCCAAGCCCGCTTGCGCTAAGACTTTGTGCAGCTTGGGGCTATCGGGCAGCGGTGGCAAGACGCGCTTGGGCGGCAGGCGGCGCTCGCCTTCTTGCTCAGCATCAAACTGGCCGGAAACAATCTCAGAAAAATCACGGGGCACGAAGGCCTCAGCTGTGGCTTCAGGCGCGTCGTCGGCATGCGTGGCTTGCTCTTCATCGCTGCCATCGCTGCCATAGGGGGCATCGTGGCCGGGATGCTGGGGCTTAGCTGGCACGACGGGCGCGGCTGGGTAAGAGACGGGTGACGCGCTTGCTTGTAGGGCGGGTTGGGCAACAGCGAGAGCAGCGGCCTCTTGCATTTGCGCCTTGGTGCGGCGAACGCGTTTTTTGACTTCGGTGGCTTCACCATCAGCTTCACTGGTTTGCGCAGCGGTTTCTGGTGCAGCGTCAGCCGCTTCCTTGGGCTTCCGAGTTGCTCTCTTTTTAGGAGCAATTTGCGCAGATTCTATATGGGCAGGAACCTGATTTTCTTCTAAATTTTCAGGTAAATCGTTGGTTTCATTCATGATGATGCATTCAGGCCAATCCGTTGGCACTTGTGGGGGAAGAAGGGGAAGATTCGGGAGATGGAGGGGTTTCAGCCGTCGGGGCTGGCGCGGCTTCGTCCTGAGCTGGCGCGGGCGGCGCGTTGCTAAAACCTAGCTGCGGCGCGGTGGGATCGTCTGCGGTTGCAGCGGCTTCATCAGCGTGCGCTTCCATACCAGGCAGCGGCATGTCTAGGCTGGCCAGTGCCTTGGCCTGCGCTTGGGGATCGTCCAGCGCAGGCAATTGATTGAGCGATTCCAAGCCCAGATCATCAAGAAACTGGCGCGTCGTGGCAAAGAGCGCCGGGCGGCCTACTGTTTCTCGGTGGCCAATGGTTTCGACCCAGCCGCGATCTTCCAGCTGCTTGATGATCAAAGAATTGATGGTTACGCCGCGAATGTCTTCCATGTCGCCGCGCGTGCAGGGCTGGCGGTAAGCGATGATGGCCAGCGTTTCCAGTGTGGCGCGGGTGTATTTGGGTGGTTTTTCTGGGTTGAGTCGATCCAAAAAGGGGCGCATTTCTGGGCGGCTTTGAAAGCGCCAGCCGCTGGCCACGTGCATCAACTGCACGCCACGCTGCGCCCAATCGAGCTGTAGGTCTTCCAGCAAGGTTTTGAGGGTGTCTGCGCCGAGCTGGTCGGCAAACAAGACGCGCAGTTCAGCGACTTTCAAGGGCTGGCTGGCGCAAATCAAAGCGGTCTCAAGGACGCGCTTTGCATCCGTAGTGTTCATCAAATTCCCAGAAGTGATGTGGTCATGGGGCAACGCCTGCTCATCTCGCAGAGGTTGCATACTTTTTTTCAATCATTCAAACGAGGGGGCGAGGCTTGTTGCAACTCGCTAGCCGTATCGGCTACTCAGCGCTGCTTCCCGCAGCGCTATTTGCTATGGATTGTAGCTTAAGCCAAGCGCCTCGCAAGCAGTCAGCATATCAGGCGGCAAACCGGCTTCAAAAGCCATGTCTTCCTCGGTGATCGGATGCACAAAGGCCAATCGCTCGGCATGCAGGCCTTGGCGCTGTAGCCCGCCAGCGGGGCGGCCACCGTAGATGGTGTCTGCAATCAATGGGTGATGCACATGGGCGGCATGCACACGGATTTGGTGGGTGCGGCCCGTGTGCAGGATGCAGCGCAACAGGCAAAAAGCATCAGCAGACAGCTCGTCTGAGCTGGTTTTTGAGGCTTTATGGGCATCTCGCCCTGTTAAATAGGGCGCAGAGTGCTCCGAATTTGATAGCAACTCAAAATCCGTCGTGGCTTCTTTGCCGGGATATTGCGCCAAATCGACCACGGCCATGCGCTGGCGATTGCGCGGGTCGCGGCCAATCGGGAGGCTCACCTGGCGCGGGCTGATGCCTTGCCACGGGTAATGCCCCATCGCCAAATACTGCCGCCTGACCTCGCGCGCCGCGATCATGCGGATCAGCGCGTCCATCGCCTCGCGGGTGCGCGCCACCACCATCAGGCCAGAGGTGTCTTTGTCCAGCCGATGCACGATGCCTGCGCGCGGCAGCAGGGTGTGGCAGGCGTGGTGCGCCAGCAGGCCGTTGAGCAGCGTGCCGCTCCAGTTGCCCGCAGCCGGGTGCACGACCAAGCCGGGCGTTTTGTTGATGATCATCAAATGCGCATCTTCATACACAACAACCAGTTGCTTGGCCACCGCCGCATCGGGGTGAAAAGCAGTGTCTTGCGGCAGTGGGCGCAGTTGTACGCGCAGCAGCTCGCCTGCTTTGAGCCTAGCCGCCGCTTTGTTGGCCAAGGTGCTACCGATCCGCACATCGCCGCTGTCGATCAGTTGCTGCAAAAAACTGCGAGAAGAATCGGGCAAAAGCTGCGCCAACACACGATCAAGCCGCTGGCCGTGATGCTCGTGGCTGGTGGTGAATTCGCGCAGCACGGTCAAATGCGCTGCATCTGGGCTGGCGCAAGCCCCCATGTCTAGGCTGGCATCGAAACTGGCTTCGTCTAGCTCGTCATCTAAAGCCATAGAGGGGGAAAGTGCGGATGGCATCGCATTTGCAGGGACGGGCGAGCCGCTAGATATAATCATTTCAACACTTTAGGACAGACTTCAATGAGCTATGGATTATCGGCGCAATGTGCGCCCTCAGGTATCAGCCGCGTGGCATGTGCTGGATTTGCTTTGGCGGCGCTCAGTTTGCTGGCTGCTTGCTCGAGCACCCCCACAGCAGATATCACCGCCACCTGGAGTCCCAACAAGATTTACGCCGAGGCCAAAGACGAGGCCAAATCAGGCGCTTGGGACAAAGCCATTCCCCTGTTTGAAAAGCTCGAAGGCCGCGCCGCGGGCACGCCTCTGGCGCAGCAAGCACAGTTAGAGAAAGCTTTTGCGCAATACAAAGCCAACGAACCCGCCCAAGCACTGGCCACCTTAGATCGCTTCAAAAAACTCCATCCAGCCAGCCCCGGCATGGATTACGCGCTCTATCTGCAAGGCTTGATTAACTTCAACGACAACCTTGGGTTGTTTGGCTTCATCGCCAGGCAAGACCTGTCTGAGCGCGATCAAAACGCCGCCAAAGAATCGTTTGAAGCTTTCAAAGAGCTGGCCGCCCGTTTTCCCGACTCACGCTACACCCCCGATGCCCGCGCCCGGATGACCTATATCGTCAACTCGCTGGCGCAATACGAAGTGCATGTGGCCCGCTATTACTACAGCCGCGACGCCTATGTGGCCGCCATCAACCGCGCTCAGACTGCCGTCACAGATTATCAAAATGTACCTGCTGCCGAGGAAGCGCTTTACATCATGGTCTTGAGCTACGACGCATTAGGCATGACGCAGTTGCGCGACGACACCAAACGCGTGATGGAGAAAAACTATCCCAAAAGCGAGTATCTGGCCCGTGGCTTCAAGGCCAAAGACTCTCCATGGTGGAAGATGTGGTGATCCACGCTTCTGAAGAGCAAAAAAAGCGCCTTTCGAGGCGCTTTTTTTATGGTTCTGAAGAATCGGATTAAAGAATATAGCGTGACAAATCTTCGTTTTGACTCAGCTCTGACAAGCGCTCATTCACATAGGCTGAATCAATCTTGACTGTCTGCCCGTCGAGATTGCTGGCACCAAAGCTGACCTCATCGAGCAAGCGCTCCATCACGGTGGCCAAGCGGCGAGCACCAATGTTTTCCGTGCGCTCGTTCACATCAAACGCAATTTGTGCCAAGCGCTGAATCGCGTCTTGGCTGAAATCAAGCGTCACGTTTTCAGTAGCCAGCAAGGCTTGGTATTGCTTGACCAGCGAGGCATGCGTGCTCTGCAAAATCGCCTCAAAATCCCCCACTGAGAGCGAATCAAGCTCCACACGAATAGGAAAGCGGCCTTGCAGCTCGGGGATCAAGTCGCTGGGCTTGGCCAAATGAAATGCGCCGCTGGCAATGAAGAGCACATGATCGGTCTTGATTGGGCCGTATTTGGTGGAGACGGTGGTGCCTTCCACCAAGGGCAACAAATCGCGCTGCACGCCTTGGCGCGATACTTCGGCATTGCCGGTGTCCGAGCGCGAAGCCACTTTATCGATCTCATCGATGAAGACAATGCCGTTTTGCTCCAAATTGTGCAATGCCTGTGTCTTGATCTCTTCTTCGTTGACCAGCTTTGATGCTTCCTCTTCGGTGATCACCTTCAAAGCCTCGGAGATTTTGAGCTTGCGCGTTTTCTTCTTGCCGCTGCCCATTTGCCCAAACAGGCCTTTGAGCTGCTCGGTCATTTCTTCCATGCCCGCTGGCCCCATCACTTCAAGCTGCGGGCGCGGCGCATCCACTTCCACTTCGATCTCTTTGTCATCGAGCTGGCCTTCGCGCAGCTTCTTGCGAAACGCTTGGCGCGTCGCGTTCTCCGGAGATTCCACCACAGCGCCCGTGCCAAAACCCACCTCCTGTCGTGGCGGTGGCAACAAAATATCGAGCACCCGATCTTCAGCCGCATCTTGCGCCCGCGTGCGCACTGCAAGTGTGGCCGCCTCGCGGGTCATCTTCACAGCCACATCGGCCAGATCGCGAATGATGCTGTCCACATCTTTGCCTACATAGCCCACCTCGGTGAACTTCGTGGCTTCGACTTTGATGAAAGGCGCATCTGCTAATTTTGCGAGGCGACGCGCGATTTCGGTCTTACCGACCCCTGTGGGGCCAATCATCAAAATGTTTTTGGGCGTGATCTCGCCGCGCAGTTTGCCATCGACCTGGCTGCGCCTCCAGCGGTTGCGCAAGGCAATCGCGACGGCGCGCTTGGCATCGTTCTGGCCGATGATGAAGCGATCCAGTTCAGAAACAATTTCTTGCGGGGTCATGGAAGACATGGGGGAAACATTTCAAAAAAACAAAAAAATATTGGGCCTGCCGACCCTTGGCCCTGACAGGCTCTCAGATTTTAGATGAAACGAGCCACTGCCCGTTATACTATCTACATAGTACGCTATTAAATTAATAGCTAATCTCAGTAGTGTCCCAACGTTTTCACATCAGGTCATCGTAAGTTAATGATTTACTTGCAGTTTTCAGCATCTTTGTCTGGTCTCGATTTGAACGTCGAATGTCAGACTCACGGTTTTGTGCGTTTTCGCGCACCTCACCGCCA
>JANMHJ010000025.1:0-18854 GCA_031375105.1 Variovorax sp. | reverse complement strand
TGCTACACGCCTTGCTTCAGGCTAGCCTCAATGAAATCATCCAAATCCCCATCCAGCACCTTCTGCGTGGCAGAGATTTCTACGCCCGTGCGCAGATCTTTGATGCGGCTGTTGTCCAGCACGTAAGAGCGAATTTGGTGGCCCCAGCCCACATCGGTTTTCGTGTCTTCGAGCTTTTGCTGCTCTTCCAAGCGCTTGCGCATTTCAAAATCATAAAGGCGCGAACGCAGACGTTTCCAGGCCACGTCTTTGTTGGAATGCTGGCTGCGGCCATCTTGGCAAGTCACGACGATGTTGGTGGGGATGTGCGTGAGGCGCACAGCAGAGTCGGTTTTGTTGATGTGCTGGCCGCCTGCGCCGCTGGCGCGGTACGTGTCGGTGCGCACATCGGCGGGGTTGATGTCGATCACGATGGTGTCGTCCACTTCGGGGTAAACGAAGACGCTGGCAAAGCTGGTGTGGCGCCCGCCCGATGAGTCGAAAGGCGATTTGCGCACGAGGCGGTGCACGCCGGTTTCCGTGCGCAGCAGGCCGAAGGCGTAGTCGCCTTCAATCTTGATGCTGGCTGAGCGGATGCCCGCCACATCACCGGGCGTTTCTTCGTCAATGGTGGCTTTGAAGCCTTTGCGCTCGGCATAACGCAGGTATTGGCGCAGCAGCATGCTCGCCCAATCGCAGGCTTCGGTGCCGCCAGCGCCGGCTTGAATGTCCAGAAACGCATGGTTCGGATCAGCAGGCTGGTTAAACATGCGCTTGAATTCGAGGTCTTTCACAATCGCCTCAAGCCGCGCGGCATCGTCAGAAATGGTCTGCAAACCATCCATATCGGCCTCTTCCTTGCTCATCTCGAAAAGCTCGGTGTTGTCGGCCAAATCACGGTCGAGCGCAGTGAGATTGTTGACCACGTTCTCTAACTGGCGCTTTTCTTTGCCCAACTCTTGGGCTTTTTTCGGATCGTTCCAGACGGTCGGGTCTTCTAGCGCAGCGTTGACTTCTTCGAGACGGTGAGACTTTTTCTCGTAGTCAAAGATACCCCCGAAGATCGAGGGTGCGGGCGGCCAGATCGGTGAGTTTGCTGCCGATAGCGTTGATTTGTTCTGCGTCCATGATGTGTGCTTCGTGAGTGTTGACTGATTAACATGCTATTTTCGCACTTGTTGCAGGCGATGGTTTAGGATGCTTCACTATGAAATCTGTTTTTGATGCCTTCTGGCGCGCTGCTGCGTATTGCCTTCACCCGCGCGTGATTGCGCTCTCGCTCGTGCCTTTGGTGTTGATGGTGGCTTTGGCTGGGGTTTTTGGTTATTTCTTTTGGGAAAGCACGGTCGCCTGGGTCAATTCTGGCTTGCTGAGCAGTGATTGGCTGTCGCGAGGCATTGGTTGGTTAGAAGGCATGGGTTTTGGTGGGCTGAAGGCTGCGATTGCGCCACTGGTGGTGATTTTGGCGGCCACGCCTTTTCTCGTGATTGGCTCGCTGCTGTTTGTGGCGATTTTGATGACGCCAGCGATGGTCTCTTTGGTCGCCGAAAGGCGCTTTTCTGGCTTGGAGCGCAAAAAGGGCGCGGGCGTGTTCATGAGCCTGATGTGGTCACTTGGCGCAACGGGAGCAGCCATTGTGATGCTGCTGATCTCGATTCCGCTGTGGTTTGTGCCGCCGCTGATTCTGCTGATTCCGCCACTGATCTGGGGCTGGCTTACCTATCGCGTCATGGCCTTTGATGCGCTGGCCGATCATGCCAGCGGCGATGAACGCCGCGAGATCATGAAACGCTATCGCCCCCAGCTTTTGGGCATTGGCGTGGTGAGCGGCTTCTTGGGCGCAGCGCCTACGCTGCTCTGGGCTTCTGGTGTGGTGTTTCTAGCGCTCGCACCGCTGATGATTCCAATAGCGATTTGGGTTTACACGCTGGTCTTTGCGTTTTCATCATTGTGGTTTGCGCATTTTTGCTTAGATGCATTACAAACCATACGTAACGTAAAAGCACCTGTTCAGACTGATATCCTTAAGAAAAATCAGCCTCTACCCGTTATAGAGCGTGCGCAGAGTGCTGCTGATTTGATAGCAAATGACAAGCCAGCTGAAGCGGATTCAGCGACTACCATCAAGCCTTGAAGGAAGCCTTGGGCAATAGGCTCAGCGATTCAACAGCGGCTGGAGTCAAAAATTACCGCGACAAGATCCGATGGCAGACCAAGCTCAATCCAAACTGATTTTGGCAAACTTCGCCACGCGGCTCATGGTGTCCAGTTCTTTCTTGATGACCGTTGCAAGCTCCTCAGGTGTGCCGCCGCTGGCAAACAAGCCCAGCTGAGCAAAACGCTCCTTCACGGAGGGCTCGGCAAGGCTCTTGATCACGGCCTGGTTCACACGGCGAATTTCAGCTTCTGATGTTTTGGCAGGCGCCAACAATCCAAACCAAGATGGCTTGTTGTTGCCGAAAAGGCTCGCCTCTGCGAATGTGGGCACATTGGGCAGAACATCCAGTCGTTGGTGCCACGACACCGCAAGCGAGCGCAGTTTGCCAGACTTGATGTGTGTGATGCTGGATGCAACTTGGTCAAAATACACCTGAATCTGGCCACTGAGCAAATCCACCATCGCTGGGCCTGTCCCTCGGTAGGGAATATGCAACATAAACGTGTTTGTCGCGCTCTTGAAGAGTTCGGCCAACATTTGGTTGTTGCTGCCGTTGCCCGGTGATCCGTAATTGACCTTGCCCGGATTCTTTTTCAAGTAGGCGATGAACTCGGCGACGGTCGTGACCGGGAGCGAGGGATGCACGACGAGGTTGGTGGGTGCTTTGCAAAGCTCGCAAATGGGCGAAAAGTCTTTGATCGGGTCATAGGCTAGTTTTTTGTAGACCACTGGGTTGACACCATGCGTAGACACCGAGGCGATCCCGAGTGTCAAACCGTCGGGCTGAGCGCGCGCCAGCTCAGCCGTGCCGATGGAGCCGCCAGCGCCGCCTCTGTTGTCCACAATCACGGGTTGCCCCAGAAATCTTCCCATGGGCTCTGCCACCACACGCGCGACAAGATCAGTCGGGCCGCCCGCCGGGAAGGGCACGATCAGGCGGATCGGTTTGCCCGATTGCGCCCAGCTCAAGACTGGAATGGCTGAAAGTGAGGCGTACGAGATAAGTTGACGGCGTTTCATAAGAGTCTCCAAAAGTGATGCTCCCTGAAAATAATTTCTCTGACCTACTCACATACCAACTCGCGTCTTTGCGCAAGTTCACATCGCTTGCTGGCCAATTTCAAAATTGGCTAATTTTTCCAACGCTCGCACCATCGCCGAGTGATCCCAGGCTTTGCCTCCATGCGCGGCGCATGAATTAAACAGCTCTTGGGCATTGGCGGTATTGGGCAGAGAAACGCCCAAGGCGCGTGCACTGGATAGCGCTAAATTCAAATCCTTTTGGTGCAGCTCAATACGAAAACCTGGGTCGAAGGTGCGCTTGATCATGCGCTCGCCATGCACTTCTAAAATCTTCGAAGAGGCAAAGCCGCCCATCAGAGCTTGGCGCACCCGCGCTGGATCGGCCCCGGCTTTGGCGGCAAACAGCAGCGCTTCGGCCACGGCTTCAATATTCAGCGCCACAATGATCTGATTGGCTACTTTGGCGGTTTGGCCATCACCGTTGCCGCCTACCAGAGTGATGTTTTTCCCCATCAATTCAAACAGTGGCTTGACGCGCTCAAAGGCGGCCTCAGAGCCGCCCACCATGATGGAGAGCGTGGCGTTTTTTGCGCCTACCTCGCCGCCGGAGACGGGTGCATCAATGTAATCGCAGCCCAGAGCATTGATTTTCTTTGCAAACACCTTGGTTTCAATCGGGGAGATAGAGCTCATATCCACGACTGTTTTGCCTGCACTCAAGCCAGCCGCCAAGCCAGACACACTAAACAACACATCGGCTACGTGGGGCGTATCAGGCACCATGATGAAAATAATATCCGCTTGGTGAGCAACTTCTTGCGCGCTGGCACATACCTTTGCGCCAGCGGCAATGATGTCTTCAGGCACTGAAGGCACCGAATGGACGAACAGTTGATGACCCGCTTTGAGCAGATGACCGGCCATGGGTGTGCCCATGATGCCTAGACCGACAAAACCGAGTTGGAGAGATTGCGTCGTCATGATCGAATTCTTTGATGAAGGGTTGCAATGTGAATGAATTGAGGGTGCGGTTTTTGAAGACTCAGGCAAGCTGTTGACGCCAGCCCAGCCCGGCAGTGGTTGTGGAGGCGGGCTTGTATTCGCAGCCCACCCAACCTGAATAACCAATGGTGTCCAAGTGTTTGAAGAGCCAGCGGTAATTGATCTCGCCTGTGCCGGGCTCGTTGCGCCCAGGGTTGTCTGCAAGTTGAATATGGCCGATTCGGGATAGATGCTTGATTAGCGTTGCGCCCAGCTCGCCTTCCATGCGCTGCGCGTGGTAGATGTCGTATTGAATGAAGGCGTTGTACGCGCCGACTTCGTTGAGCAGCTCCAAGGCTTGGCTTGTGCGGTTCAAATAAAAGCCGGGAATGTCATAAGTGTTGATGGGTTCGACCAATAATGTGAGGCTTTGCGCTTCAAGCGCTTTTGCTGCGTAGCGAAGATTACTCACCACGGTCTGGTGAACCAGTTCGGCGTCAACACCAACAGGTGTTTTGCCGACCAAGCAGTTGAGCTGGCGCACGCCTAAGCCTTTGGCGTAGCGAATGGCGGTGGCCACGCCCGCACGGAATTCTTCCGCGCGATCTGGCAGGCAGGCGATACCGCGCTCGCCTGCTGCCCAGTCGCCAGCGGGCAAATTGTGCAGCACCAGTTTGAGGCCGTTCACCTCAAGGCGCTGTTGAATATCTTCCAAGGGGAAGTCGTAGGGAAACAAAAACTCAACGGCTTTGAAGTTGGCTTTGGCAGCGGCAGCAAAGCGCTCCAGAAAGGGCAACTCTGTAAAAAGCATCGTGAGATTGGCAGCGAAATGAGGCATCGGTTTCTTTCAATCGAGCTTCAAATTCTGTTCTTTCACCACGCGTTTGTATATTTCAAACTCGTCTTTCACCTGCGCTTGAAACTCATTTGCGGAGTTCCCCACCACAATCGCGCCGGTAGCTTCAACACGCTCTTTCACGCTCGTATCAGCCAACGCAAGCTTCACAGCTGCATTCAATTTGTCGACAATTTCCTTCGGTGTGCCTTTGGGCGCAGACACGCCCAGGAAGGACATGCGATTGACGTTGGGTAGACCGACCTCTGAAAACGTCGGCACATTCGGCATCTGCGCGAGGCGTTTGGGGGCAGCTACGACGATGGGAATCAAGCGCTTGTCGTTGATAAAGGGCAGCGCGGTGGGTAGGTTGTCAACCACGATGCTGACCTGCCCTGCCACCGTATCGTTCAAGGCTGGGCCAGAGCCGCGATAGGGAATGTGGGTGACGTAAACTTTGGTCGCGCTCTTGTAAATCTCGGTCAACAAATGGCCAATCGTTCCAGGCCCAGCAGTGGCGTAGCTCTGCTTGCCGGGTTGCTTAGCAAGCAGCTCGGCAAAGCTCTTGTAGTCTTTGGCCGGAAATGAGGGATTGACTGCGATGACCATCGGTGTTGCTGCGACATTGATGATGTGGGCAAAGTCTGTGTTCGGGTCGTAAGGTGTTTTCGGATTGATTGCCGGGTTGGTCGCCATTGTCGAGACCGAAGACATGAGAAGCGTATAGCCATCCGGCGAGGCCTTGGCCACATCAGACGCACCGATGGCGCCACCTGCACCCGCCTTGTTGTCCACCACAACGGTTTGGCCCAAAGACGCGCCCATTTTCACGGAGATAAAGCGGGCGATGAGGTCAGTGGTGCCACCTGGGGCGAAGGGCACGACGAGTCGCACAGGTTTATTGGGGTAGGCCTGCGCCATCGCCATGCCGGGCAGCATGGCCGCGAAAATACTCAATGCAATGAGCCGGGGGCGGAAGTAGGGCATCGCTTGTCTCCTGTTTGTTTTTAAGTAAGTAAGAATTTGGTATCTGAAGCTTGAGTTTCTTGAGCGCAAGCGTGATCTGGATACTTGAAGCGGATCATGTCTAATACAGCCGCTTTACGGAAGTAGTACCTAGGGAATTTTGATTATTCTTTAATGGAATACGGCAATTGCAATCACAGCGGAGAAGTGGTTTACTTTCGATATGACCAGTTTTCAAGCGATGCATCTCTTTGTCCGCGTGGTGGATTTAGGCTCTTTTAGCAAGGCCGCCATCGATGTTGGTATGGGGCAGCCATCGGCTACAAAACTCATCGCGCAACTTGAAAAGCAATTGGGCTCGCGTCTGCTGCACCGCAGCACCCATGGGGTTTCGCCGACTGAAGTGGGCTCTGTGTATTACAAAAAATGCAAGCTGATCGTGCAGCATGTCGAAGAAGCAGAGTCTGTAGCGGCGTTGATGCAGTCGCAGATTCAAGGGGGCTTACGCATCAGCACGACGATGGATTTTGGCCGGCGTGTGCTTGCGCCACTGGTCTTGCGCTTTCTTCAGCTCAATCCTAAAGTGCAGATTGAACTTCTGTTTGATGACCATCTTGTGAACATGGTGGAGCAAGGCATTGATGTGGCGATTCGGATGGGGCGGCTGGCAGATTCCACTTTGGGCGCACGCTATTTGGGCTTGAACCCTTGGTCAGTCGTTGCCTCGCCAGACTATTTGGCTCGCCGAGGGCAGCCTTTGACCCCAGGAGATTTGGTGTCGCATGACGCGCTTATCATCAGCACCGTGCAAAACGATTCGCGCTGGCATCTCTTTGATGCCAAGGGCGGCGAGCTGGTGATACAGCTCAAAGGCCCCATGCGCTCAAACAACAAATCTGCGCTCATGTCAGCTGCATGCGCTGGCTTGGGAATTGCAGCCTTGCCAACTTATGTCGTACACGATGCTGTTCAAAGTGGTGCCTTGGTCATGCTGCTGAGCGACTGGACGCTGCCAACGCAAGAAATTCATGCCGTTTACCCATCGCCACGCATGGTGCCTGCCAAAGTGAGTGGGTTTGTGGAATGGCTCCATGAGCAATTGAGCGAGACTTGGTGGGCGACGCGTTTTTAAGCCAAATGAGCCGACACCCGTTATAGAATGTGCGGCAAGTGCTACCGATTTGATAGTATCTTCGAATCCAAACATGCCCCAATTAACATCAAAAATTGACAACCATGACACCATCGCAAACGAACAATCAAAGATCTGTGGGCCTCATTGGCCTCGGTGCAATGGGCCTTGGCATGGCGGGTTCGCTGCGCCGCGCGGGCTTCAAGGTGCATGTTTTTGATCTTCGCCAAGACGTGGTGCAAGCCTTTGTGGCTGATGGTGGTGTGGCCTGCGCCAGCGCCTCGGAGTTGGCCGCAGTATGCGATACGGTGATCAGCGTGTTGGTGAATGCGCAGCAAACGGAGCAGGTGCTGTTTGGCGAAAATGGCGTGGCCAGCTCAATGGCGGCGGGCACTGTGTTCATCATGTGTTCTACGGTTGCGCCTGCATGGTCGATCGCATTAGAAGAGCGCTTGGAAGGCATGGGGCTGCTGTATTTGGATGCACCCATCTCGGGCAGTGCGGCCAAGGCGGCGAGCGGCCAGATGACGATGATGACGGCTGGTAAACCGCAGGCCTATGCCAAAGCGGGCGGCGTGCTCGATGCGATGGCTGCGAATGTGTATCGGCTGGGTGAGCAGGCAGGCAATGGCAGCAAGGTCAAGATCATCAATCAACTGCTCGCGGGTGTGCACATTGCGGCAGCAGCAGAGGCGATGGCGCTGGGCTTGCGCGAAGGTGTTGATGCAGCGGCTCTTTATGAGGTGATCACGCACAGTGCGGGCAACAGTTGGATGTTTGAAAACCGCATGGCGCATGTGCTGGCGGGTGATTACACGCCTTTGTCTGCGGTGGATATTTTCGTCAAAGACTTGGGGCTGGTGCTTGATACGGCGCGCTCGAGCAAATTTCCATTGCCGCTATCGGCCACCGCGCATCAGATGTTTATGCAGGCTTCCAGCTCAGGCTTCGCGCGCGAGGATGATTCTGCTGTGATCAAGATTTTCCCGGGCATCAAGCTGCCAGCCAAGCCTTAGCTTTCGCGATCTCGCACACTTGTATTTACCAAGATGCCTTGAATTGCAGGCGAAGTTGCTCAATTTCCTCTTCAGACAAAGCTTGCGCTTGCGGGCGCAGCACCATGAGCTTAGCGGTTTCTTCGAGTTCTTCTAGCGTAGCCATGGCGGCAGAAGGAGACTCGCCCCACGCGTTAGGCCCTAGGCGGCTGAGCATCAGAGCGCGTAATGTCAAGCCCGATGCTGCATAGGCTTCGATCACGTTGGCAGCAAGATCAGCCACTTCTGGCGCACCGGGGCGGTGAAAGGGAAGCAAGGGAACGTGGCCCACTTTCATCACGAAATATGGTGTGATGGGTGCAAGGAGCTCGCTCCAACCGGCCAGACCCGGCAAGGAATGCGGTTCAAGGCTGAGTGCCACAAGGTGCGTGCTGTGGGTGTGAATTACGCAACGGGTGTTTTGCCCAACTAAGCCACTGGCTTCATAAATGCGGCGATGCAGCGCCAATGTCTTGCTGGCACGCTCGCCGCTGATTTGCTCGCCCGATTGATTGACCTTGGCCAGCGCCGCTGGGTCAAGAAAGCCTAGGCAGGCGTCGGTGGGCGTGATCAAAAAACCATCATCCAAGCGCACGCTGATGTTGCCCGCCGTGGCGTGCACGTAGCCGCGCTCAAACAGGCTACGACCTACGCGGCAAATCTCGTCTCGTGCTTGCGTTTCGATCATGGCAACAGTGTAAATGCCTTGCTGAAGAAATCATCGGAGCCGAAATTGCCTGATTTGAGCGCCAAATGCAGGCCAGCGCCGCTCGTAGCATCCGATTGCGCATGACACCAAGGCACACCCGGATCAATCTGCATTCCGATCTGCATCTGCGCCACGCGCAGCGCCTGCACGCAAGCGCCAGAAGTTTCGCCACCCGCCACGATGAGCTGCTGCACGCCAAGTTCCACCAAGCCGCGCGCAATACGCGCCAGCGTGTCTTCCACCATCGCGCCCGCTGCCTCTGCGCCCAGTTGGCCTTGCACGGCTTGCAGTGCCTGACTAGGTGCTGTGGAGTAAATCAAGATCGGTGTTTGACCGAGCTGTGGCGCAGCCCAAGCCAAGGCTTCTGCAGCCACATCCACACCCTGCGCGATACGCTGCGGATCAATCGCCAGCGCAGGGTGGCCAGCAGCAACGAAGTGCTGCACCTGCCGGTTGGTGGCCAGTGAGCAGCTGCCTGAAACAATAGCGCGAGACCCAAGCGCTTTGGGTAAAGCGCTTGCAGTCGAAGAGGGCTTCAAGCCGTGGTTTTGCGGTAAACCAATCGCTACACCAGAGCCAGCCGTGATCAGTGGCATGTCGCTCAGCGCCGCGCCCAAACGCATCAAATCGTCGTTAGAAATCGCGTCCACCACTGCAATGCCCACGCCTTGCTCGCGCAACGTATGAATGCGAGAGCGGATCGCGCCTGCCCCTGCCATCACCGTGCGGTAATCCACCAAGCCGACCTTGCGTTTGCATTGCGCCTGCAAAACGCGCACCAAATTCGCATCTTTCATGGGGGTGAGAGGGTGGTTTTGCATACCGCTCTCTTGCAGCAACACATCGCCTACAAATAGATGCCCTTTGAAGACCGTGCGCCCATTGTCGGGAAAGGCAGGCGTGGCAATGGTGAAATCTGTTTGTAGCGCATACATCAGGGCTTCAGTGACTGGGCCGATGTTGCCTTGTGTGGTGCTGTCAAATGTAGAACAGTATTTGAAATACACCTGCTGCGCTTTGTGCTGGCGCAGCCAAGCCAGCGCGGCCAGCGATTGATCCACGGCTTCTGCCGCAGGAATCGTGCGCGATTTCAGCGCAATCACCACAGCATCCACGTTGGCAGGTAAGCCCTGCGTAGGCAGGCCGTTGATCTGCAACACGCGCATGCCCGACCGCACGAGATTGTTGGCCAGATCGGTGGCGCCGGTGAAATCATCTGCAATGCAGCCTAGCAGCAAGGCTTGGGTCATGTATTTTCCAATCTAGTGAAATCGTTGACCAAATCGTAACCTCTAATTTCCAACGCGCTCAAAACTGCGCACGGTTTTGCTAATGATCTGCGCTGCACTGGCGGTATTGAAGCTCAGAAAATGTGCAGTCTTCAAATGCACATCAAAATCTTCGGCTTTCCGATATACCTCGTATAAGAAGATGTGACAGGTGTCATCTTTTGCCACACACACATCAAATTGCAAGCAACCTTCCTCCAGATCGACAGAGGCTTTGGCGTTGCTCAGCATGCCCTTCATGAATGCCTCTAATTGAGCAGGATGAATCTGAAAATCAACAGTGACGACAAACATGCTTTTTCCTTTGTACTCACATGCGTTAGCCTAGCGATGCGATCAACCGAGGCAGCCAAGCCGTGATCTCGGGCACGTAGGTGATCAGCATCACGATGCTGAAAGTAGCCGCCATCATGATCCAGAGGTGTTGCGTGATCTCGCCAATACTTGCCTTCGCCAATTTGGCTGCGACAAACAGTGTCCCACCCACCGGAGGCGTGTAAAGAGCGATGGCTAAATTGGCCGTCATGATCACACCCATGTGCACCAAATCCATCTTGAATGCCATCGCAAGCGGCAGGAAGAGTGGCGCTGCCATCAGCAAAGCGGGCAAAGGCTCAATGAAGATACCTAAGAGGATCAAGGCGATGTTGAGCATGATCAAAAACACCCACTTCACATGCGCTACCGAGCCCACCCAATCGGCCAGCTGCTGGGCCACGCCTTCAGCTGTGATCAGCCAAGCCAGCGCTCCAGTAGCTCCGATCACCAGCATCACGGTGGCACTTGTCATGAAGGCTTTGAGCAGGAGCTGCGGAATGGCCTTGAGCTTCAAATCGCGGTAGACAAACATGGAGACAAACAGGCCATACACCACCGCTACAGCAGCGGCCTCAGTCGGCGTGAAGTAGCCCGACCAAATACCGCCAATGATGAAGACGGGCATCAAGAGAGCCGGGCCAGCGCTCAAGCCAGCTTGGTAAATCTCGCGCAGCGAAGCCGGCTTTCCGCCCACATCCACCCCCGTTTTGCGGCCATGCCACATGCATACGGCGATCAAGGCCAAGCCAGAGAGAATCGCTGGCACGAGACCAGCCATCGACAAAGTGCGCATCGACACGCCCGAGATGAAGGCATAGACCAAAAAGGGAATCGACAAAGGCATCAGCAAAGCCAAGGTGCCCGCCACGGCCACCAAAGCCGCCGCAAATCCACGTGAATAGCCCTTGGCTAGCATGGCTGGAATCACCAAAGAGCCAATCGCTGCCGTATCCGCAATCGCCGAACCCGACACCCCGCCAAACAGCAAGCAAGAAATGACGGTGACCACGCCCAAACCACCGGGCAACCAGCCAAACAGCACGTTGGCAAATGCCACGATGCGCTTGCCGACGCCGCCTTGAGCCAGCAGCTCACCAGTGAAAACAAACAAAGGCACAGCAATCAAAATGAATGGCTCAACGCCGCCAATGAAGGAGAGAAACACACTCTCCAGCGGATACTGCATGCCATAGATGCCAACAATACCGACCGTGGTAGCGAGCAGGGCGATCATGAGTGGAATACCGGCCAGCGCCAAGGCAAAAAACGAACCAAAAATGACGAGCGACAACATGATTTTTCTTTCTCAAATATCTGTGGCGTAGCGCTGCTCGCGCGGAACGCCGCGCAAGATCAGCAGCAAATCCCAACAAATAAACATAGCCATCAGGCCGATCCCCAAAGGCATTGGAATGTATTGCCACGCCATGGGCCATTCCAAAGTCGTGAGCACGTTGTCCCAACTGCTTTGGACGATGCGAATGCCAAAATACAAGACCACAGCCAACAATGTAAGCGTGAACAACTGCACGCCAGCATCAGCCCAACGCCGTTTTGCGGGTGTCAATTTGTCGAGGAATTCATTGATCGACATGTGTGCGCCGCGCTGAGCGGCGCAAGCACCGCCTAAAAAAGTGACCCAAACCATCATCAGCTCACCCAGTTCGGTCAGCCAAGCCAAGTCTTTACCAAAGGCATGCAAAACAACGTTGAGGAAAATCAGAGCTGCCAGCGACCCACCCATCAAAATCACGGCCCAGTCCACCGCCTTGCCGACATAGCGCAGCCATGCCGGGGGTTGAACAATCACCGGGGGTATCTCCTCGAAGTCTGTGGAGGTGGATGGAGCGGGTGCTGCGAGCATCTGATAGTCCTTCCGTACTGCTTACTTAACTGCTTTGCGAATTGAAGCGGTCTCTGCAAGAACTTGGTCTACGTCTGCACCGTACTTCTCGCGGGCCTTGGCATAAACTGGCTCGACCGCTTTTCTGAACGCCGCGGTATTGGGTTTGCGATTGATAACTGCCCCCTTGCCTTGCATAGCTGCCAGCAGCAACTCGTCGTTATCTTTGATCATATTGCGCTGAAAGGGTGCAACTTCGCGCGCTGCTTTTTGCACGGCTTGTTGATCCGCAGGTGACAGGCGCTGCCAAGTTTTTTCTGAAATCGTTAGCGGCGTTGGACTGTACACGTGGTTGGTCAGCGTCACGTGTTTGGCGACTTCATAGAATTTGTTCGATGCAATCGTGTCAATTGGGTTTTCTTGACCTGCGACTGCACCTTGCTGTATGGCCAAGTAAACCTCTGGCAAAGGCATGATTTGAATGCCAAAACCCATGGCTTCAAGCTGCCAGCGCATCATCTCGTTGGGGAAGGTGCGCAGTTTTTTGCCTTTGGCATCTTCTGGCCCGTTCAGCGGATCACGCGTGGTCATGCTGCGAAAGCCAGCTTCCCAAGTGGCTAAAAAGCGAAAACCTTTGGCTGGCGCTTTGTCAAATTGCGCTTGAAGCCATTTTGATTCGTCATAGAACTTCCAGCCTTGCGCGTAGTTGTCGATGATGAAGGGCATCATGGTCAGATTCAGGGTGGGCACTTGGCTTGCATAAGAGCCAGTAGACGAGACGGTGAAGTCAATGCCACCTAGAGCCAACTGCTCAATGTTCTTAGGATCATTGCCTAGTTGACTACAGCAAAAGACTTGCACTTTGTAGCGCCCTTGGGTGTAGGTTTCCACCTTGCGCGCGAACACCTGCGCAGCAGCTTGCCTCGCGCCCGATTGCTGGTCAGTGTGGCTGAATTTGAGCGTGGTTTGCGCTTGAGCGAGCGTTGCGCCTGTGAGGGCGGCGCAGGCTGTAGCCGCGAGTGCCACGGATTTGAGAGTGATGCGACGGGTTTTCATAAAAGTCTCCTTCTGGTTAAACATGGAAAAAAAAGCGCGGGGTGGGTCAGTGAAACGGGTTTTGTGGTGTTGCGGGTGGAACAAATGAATCAATCTCAATGCGGCGACCTTGCACATGCGAGGCATACACCGCCTCTTGAATTTGCAGGTTGCGCAGATATCGGCGGGCAGTATTTTCTGGGCTCTGGCCATTGCGCAGGCAACTCACCACATGCTGCTGCAAGGCTTGGCAAGCGCCGCCGCCAAAATGCACATCGCTGCCCCGCTCGTAGCTCAGGATTTTTTCTGTGCCTTGATGCGGTTTGAAATAAAGCTGCGCATTGCCATCCAGCCGGAGCACACCATGCTCGCCTTCGAGCCACATTTCGCCAAAGGTGCGGCGTGGGTTGTCGGCCACATGGTCATTCAAGCGATTGCCATCAAAACTGCCTGCGAGGCCATCTTCAAATTCAAAAACAATGTGACCGGCATCTTCCCCAGCAATATGAGGATTCAAGCGGCGCAGGTGGGCAGAAACAGACCTGACTTCCCCGCAGAGATAGCGAAAAGTATCAATGAAATGCACAGCGGTTTCTGCCACCAGCAAACGAGGCATTTTTTGAAAATAGGGTTGACGCGCTAGATAAGCATCCGGGCCTTGGCCATCGCCTGTGCGCAGCCGAAAAGCGATGTTGTGTAGCTTGCCCAAGTAGCCTGAAGCCAGCAGTTTGCTCATCTCACGATACCAAGGCATGAAGCGGAAGTTTTCATGCACGATCAAAGGCACATCAGCTTTCTCAGCCAGCTCGGTCAAGGCAGAGGCTTGTGCGAAATGCGTGGCAAAAGGTTTTTGGCAAATCGTGGCCAAGCCTCGGCTCACTGCTTTGCGAATCAGCGCATCATGGCTGGCAGGCGGCGTGATGATGTCTAGCAGATCAATGCCAGGCAGCTCAAAAAGCTCTTCGACTTCGCTCAGGGCATGTGCTGCGCCATATTGCTCTGCGCAGCGCGTCGCTTTGTCTATATCCGTATCGCAAATCGCAACAATCTCTATGCCCTTGATCGCCTGCCAGCCATGCAAATGAAACTGGCTGAAATAGCCCGCGCCGATCACGGCCACGCGCTGGATGGTGCGAGCTGTTTGGCTCACGCAGCCACTCCTGCTGTTGCATGGGCTTTCAAATGCGAGAGCACAGCTTGCGTCACTTGCGC
Organism: Variovorax sp.; assembly: GCA_031375105.1. Taxonomy (GTDB): domain Bacteria; phylum Pseudomonadota; class Gammaproteobacteria; order Burkholderiales; family Burkholderiaceae_C; genus JANMDU01. Next base: position 4,340 of record JANMHJ010000025.1, on the reverse strand, counting down.
TGTACCACTTTGGCCACCGAATTCAAAGGGGCGCACCTGACCTTGGGCAAATGCTTGCTCCACAGCCGACTCAATCGCTCGTGCACCGTCGATCAACGCCGCGTCGCCATGCTTGGATCCGAGCCAGTCAAGCATCATCGCAGCAGACAGAATCATCGCCGTCGGGTTGGCCTTGCCTTGGCCTACGATGTCGGGCGCTGTACCGTGGGCGGGCTGGAAGAGGGCGTGTTTGTCGCCAATATCGCCAGACGGTGCCATTCCCATGCCGCCCACAAGAGCAGCAATCAGATCCGACAAAATATCGCCAAACATGTTTTCCGTGACGAGCACGTCATAGGCCCAAGGCTTCATCACCAAGTTCAGCGCCATCGCATCCACATAGGCACTGTCTGATTTCACGCCAGGGAATTGCGTTGCTTTCTCTTCAAAAATCTTGCGCCAAAAAGCCATGGAGGTGAACACGTTGGCTTTGTCAACATTGGTGACGCGCCCAGTGCGGCCTCTGCTGGCGGCGCGTTGTTCGGCCAATTTGAAAGCAAATTCGCAAACGCGCTCTGTGCCCTGGCGAGAGATCTTCATGGTGTCGTAGGCGACTTCGTCGTTTTGCACCTCGCCACGCCCGCGTGCATAAAACAAGCCTTCGGTGGATTCGCGCACCAAGACGAAATCAATCTCAGCCGCGCGTGGATCGGAGAGTGGCGTGGGCAGGCCTTTGAAGGTGCGGATCGGGCGCACGCCCGCATACAAATCAAAACGAAAGCGCAGATCCAGCTGAGGAATGATCTCGGTGCCATCTGCGCCGCGCACGTGGGGCAAGCCCATGGCGCCAAACAGCATGGCATCGGCCTTCTCGCAATCTGCCCAAACGGCATCGGTCAAGGCCACGCCGTGGTCAGCGTAATGTTGGGCGCCCGCGCTGTGCTGCGCGAAATGGAAGCTGCGTCCGATCTGTTTACCCACCTGCTCCAAGACAGCTATGGCGCTGGCCATGACTTCATGCCCAATGCCGTCACCGGGGAGCACGCTGATGTGAAAAGAAGAGGTCATTCAAAAATCCTGAAAATGGTAAGGTGTCACATTGAAATTCAAAGTTGCTGGAGGCGATAGCGCTCAAAAATCGCCAGCAACTCGCGGCTGGCGCGTTCCCGATGAGCGCGGTTGACCAGCGCTGCGCCAGCGCCATCGCCAGCGGCCAGCATGTCGACCAATTGCATGTGTTCTTGCGTAGAGTTCACTGGCTTGGGGCGCAGACGCAGGGTGAACATGCGGGCGCGATGAGCGCGATCCCAGTAGCCCATCACGGCATCAAGCAGCATCTTGTTGCCTGCTAATTTCACCAAGGCTTGGTGAAAAATTTCATCCGCACGAGCCCAAGCATCCAGATCATCTTTGCCCAGCGCTGTTTCCATGGCCTGCGTGGCCTCTACCAGTGGGCGTAGTTCCTCAGACGAGGGTTTGCGTTTACCCAAAATTTCTGCGGCCATGCATTCAAGCGCGGTGAGAATTTCATAAATTTCACGCATATCGGTGGGAGATACTGGCAAGACACGCATGCCGCGCCGAGGAGCGACTTCCACCAAGCCCTCTTGCTGCAAACGCATCAGTGCTTCGTGCACAGGCGTGCGGCTCATGCCCAAAGCCAGCGCTACTTCTTGCTCCAAAGCTTGATAGCCTGGCGACCAGAGATTGTCCAAAATACGGGCGCGAATTTCTTGATAAGCCTGCTCAACGAGGGGCAGGTTTTCAAGTTCTTGGCGGGTATGGCGAAGAGCGGTCATGCGATGAGCCTTGTTCAGTAATTCCAATGAATCGGTGGGTGACCAGCCACGGGCATGCGCACCGTGGCCAAGCGGTCGCCGAGCAGGCAGCCGAGGTAGCCAGTGCGTAAATCTGCGCCGCCGAAAGCCAAGCTAGAGATATTGCGCAGTTGCTGAGATTTCACGCCATCCAAATGCGGGCGACCCATGGTGTGAGATTGGTACGCCTGCTCTACCCAAGCCAGATGATCTGCATCCACATCTTCGAGCCAAATTTGCTGCTCTCCCGAGGGCGCAACGCGAATCACGCGGTTGCTCACAATGCTCACTATCCACACATGGCCTTCCACATCAAACGCCATGCCATCGGGATAAGTGCCTGCGCCAAATTCTGTGACCACCTGCTTGGCGCCCAAGCTGCCATCAGCACGCACTTTAAAGCGCGAGAGCCGGCGCGTGAAGGTTTCGTTCACATAAAGCCACTGGCCGCTTGGGTCAAAGGCGATCTCGTTGGTGTAGCCCAAACCATCCGCTGCGATGCGAGCGCTTTTAGGATTGGAAGGATCGTCCATGCAAACGATGAATCCATCGCTGCATGTGTTGCGGTAACCTAAAGCGCGTGGCGACAGGCGCGTGCTGACCGTGATCCAGAGCCGACCATTCGCATCTTCCAGCGGATAGTTGGTCGGCGGCAGAGCGCGGCCTTCAACTTCGGTGAGCACAGGGCGCGTTGTGCCGTCGCGCTCTAAAGAAAACACACCGCCTAGCTCTGTGCCGAGGTGTGCTAACAAAAATGAGCCATCTTTGCGCAATGCGATGCCATTGGGCTTGAGCACTTCGCCATCCACCGGCTGGGCTGCATAAAAGCTCTGCCCGCCATCTGGACGAATTTCTGCCACGCCGCTACGCCAATCCGCGGTATATAAGCTTCCCTGCGAAGTGGCCAACACGCACTCTGGCCGCACCAAGCCTTGGCCTGCCCATGCCTGCACCTCAAGCGCAGTAGGCGCAGCAGGCGCGGTTTCTGTTTGGTTTTCGGAAAGCTGCTGGCTCATGTGGGTATTCGTTAGATGTGGATTAACGTATGCATTAAATGTAATGTATACGTTAAATAGGTTTTAAGGAATGCGTAATCATCAGTGCTTACCCTTAAAAATGCATTGGTCAATGCGCGAAGATCGACTCTATTAACCGCAATCAGTTTTGAGCAACGCATCGTTTACTACTGAATTGAGAGCATGCTGCGCACGTTGTATAACGGGTAGAGGCTGATTTGGCTCTTAGATTGTTAGCGCTATGTGGCCTGAGACAGTCGCCAGCGGCTGGGCTATCTCACGAAGAGAGGTAAAGGCGGATAGCGGGCGAAGCTTGATCGTGGGACACGAGCAAAGTGGGATGCCCCAAGCGCAGCGCGTCACTCCCGGCCGCTCTACCCAAAATGAAATCTTCAGCATGCCATCTTGAAAACGAAAATTGCTATGAATTAAATAGCATACTACGCACACTCTATAACGGGCAGAGCATCAAAACGCTTATAAAATACAGCCATGAACACTGCCTCTCCCCGCTTCCATCTCATCATCGTCGGCGACGAAATCCTCTCTGGCAAACGGCAAGACAAACACATGGTCAAAGTCATCGAGCAGCTAGCCGCTCGTGGCTTGGCACTGGAAGGCGCGGAATACGTGGGCGACGATCCCGCCCGTATCACAGCCGCCCTGAAACGTGCCTTTGAATCCGGCAACATCGTCTTCTCCACCGGCGGCATCGGTGCTACCCCAGACGACCACACCCGCCAATGCGCCGCCCGCGCACTCGGCCGCGAGCTCGCGCTACACCCGCAAGCTGAAAGTCTCATCCGCGAGCGCATGCAAGACGTCGCAAAAGAGCAGGGCGTGTCGTATGAGCCGGATCGCCCAGACAACATCCACCGCCTGAATATGGGCATGTTCCCAATAGGCGCTGAAATCATCCCGAACCCATACAACAAGATTGCTGGTTTCAGCTTTGGCAAAGTTCATTTCGTTCCCGGCTTTCCAGTGATGGCTTGGCCGATGATGGAATGGGTGTTGGATACGAAATACAAACATCTGCACCGAGCCGTCGCACTGGTAGAAAAATCCGTCATCGTCATGGGCGCGATGGAAGCCAGCCTCACACCGCTCATGGAGCAAGTCGAAGCAGCTCACCCCGGCATCAAAGTCTTCAGCCTGCCTAGCGTCGATCATCCGCAATACGGGAGGCACATCGAGCTGGGCGTGAAGGGGCAAGCGGCTGAGCTGGATGGCGCATATGCGAAATTGCTATCAGGGCTCAAGAGCTTTGGTGCGGTGTTGGGGCCGGAGTTAGTGCGGTAAGGTCAGATTTCAGCAGCGAGCGAAGCGCGGCGAAACCAAATTTCAACCATTTCCTTGTTTTTTTCCAAGCTTTTCTAGCACTTGCCCGTGGCGGTCTCAAGTCTGAAGTGCAACACTGCTGAATATCAATTTAGCAAGGAGCACCCATGAACACCGAAGAACTGCCAAACAGCTACAAACAACTTGATTATCAACAGCGCGAGAGCATCGCCATTGGCTTGGAGAA
>JANMHJ010000017.1:0-28758 GCA_031375105.1 Variovorax sp. | reverse complement strand
CGCTAGGCCGGTGATGCTGACTGTGAAGAGCAAAGCGATGAAGCCGTAGTCCATGGGCTTTTGCGCGTCGTCGCCGTGTAGGGGGTGGCGTTTGAGTTTGAGCCAAAAGAGTCCGGCGGGACCGATGAGCAAACCGATGCCGCCTGTGATGCCGAGCAGCTTGGGTAAGCTCGCGTAGCCGTAGGGTGCAATCCAGTTGAAGGCGTAGTGATAGAGCGTGGCGACGCTGGTGGCGGCGAGGCAAAGCATGAAGCCGTAAAACGTGAGGTGATGGAAGACGCGGCGCAGTTTCGTCCATGCTTCGTCTTCGTTATGGCAGCCTTCGCCATGGCCGCCATCTAAGTATTTGAGTGAGAGCGCGGCTTGCGTTGCCTCCATGGCCGCTTCTCTCTTTACTCCTAAATCAATAGCTGCTTGCGCAGGTTTTATGCCGGCGATCGGCTGTTTTTGCTCTAAATTCTGTGCTTTCCAGAAGTTTCGCAGACCGATGCCGATGGCGAGTAATGCAAAGCCAAATACCGCGCCAAACACATTGGCCATCAGTGAATGCGGAAACACGGCGTAGAAATTGCCGCCCGCACCGCCAAGCGACGGTGCATGCCAAAGAGGTTGCTTTAACATTGCGGCGATCAAGAAAAACAAAGCGAGCCCAAAGGCCAAGCTCAAGCTGAGTACAAGGCCGTTGCTTTTGTAGGCTCCTGCAAAAGCTTGCGGCCAAGCGTAGTCTTGATACGTCTTCACACGGACGCGCGCCATCGCTTGCGGCACGTTAACCGCAAACTCATGCGGCGGCGCGTATTGGCAGGCATGCAGGCAAGCGCCACAGTTGTGGCAAAGGTTAGCTAGGTAATGCACGTCATCGCGCGTGAAATCCAGCCGACGCGTCATGGCGGGGAAGACGGCGCAGAAGCCTTCGCAATAGCGGCAGGCATTGCAGATTTGCATTTGCCGCGCGACTTCTTGCTCGGCTGCGCCCAACGTTGTCGCTGCTTCTTGGATGAGTTGATTGAGGGCGACGGTGCTCATGCGGCACTCGCTCTTAAATTCATAGCACTCCGCGCAGACTCGTAGCCGGCGATCCGCCCAAAAGCCGTTCCAATCGTCATACCCACGCCCGCTGTGTAGCCCTGCCCCAGCACATTGCCGGCCATGATCTCGCCAGCGGCAAAGAGATTGGGCGATTCTTGGCCACCAAAGCGCACGGCGGTGTTTTCGCCGACTTTAAGGCCGAGATAGGTGAAAGTCACGCCGGGCTTGAGTGTGTAGCCGTAGAAAGGCGCGGTGTCGATGGGCAGCGCCCAATGCGTCTTCGCAGGCGTGAGGTTTTCTGTGCGGCAATCATCTAAAACAGAATGATCAAACTTGCCGACCTTGCAGGCCGCGTTGTACTCGCGCACCGTCTTGAGAAATGCTGCTTCATTCAAACCCAGCTGTCTCGCCAAGTCTTCCAAGGTATCTGTCTTCGCCCCTTTGAACACGGGGGGCATAAAGCGCCCCACCGCCTTCGCATCAATGATGCTGTGCCCCACCTGGGCTGGCTGCTGAGCCACCAGCCGCCCCCAAATCGCATAGCGCTTCGGCCAAAAATCTTCGCCTTCGTCGTAAAAGCGCTGGGCATCGCGGTTGACCATGATACCTAGGCTCACACAATCGACCCGCGTGCAGATGCCACCGTCATAGAGCGGCGCGCGCGCATCAATCGCCACCATATGCGCCTGCGTCGGGTCGCCGATCATGTCAGCGCCCTGATCCATCATGTCTTTGAGAATCGTGCCCATGTTAAAGCGCGTGCCACGAATGGCAAAGTTATCTGAAGGAAATTCACCTTCGGCATTCTTGCCCCAAGCCTCGCGCAGCCAATCGCGGTTGCTCTCAAAACCGCCGCAAGCCAGCACGCAGCTCTTGGCTTCAATGCGCTCGCCGTTTTTCAAATGCGCTGCCACGAATTCCGTGCGCCCTGAGCTAGTCGAAGGGGCAAGCTCAATCCGCGCCACCGCCGCGTCATACCGAATCTGCACGCCCAGCTTTTCTGCGCTCAAATAATACGCATTCACAAGCGCCTTGCCGCCCCCCATGAAAAACGCATTCGTCCGCGAGAGATGCAGTGTGCCCGAGAGAGAAGGCTGAAAGCGCACGCCGTGTCTGCGCATCCAATCGCGGCTGCCGCTGCCTTCCTGAATGGCCAAGCGCGCCATGCTCTCCGTCGTCTTGCCCCCCGTGACTTTCAGCAAATCCTGCCAAAACTCTTCTTCGGAATAAACATCCGTCAACACATCCTGCGGCGCATCATGCATGCAACGCAGATTGCGCGTGTGCGAAGAATTGCCCCCGCGCCATTCGCGTGGCGCGGCTTCAAGCAACATCACGGATGCGCCTGCTTCTCGCGCCATAAGAGCGGCGCAAAGTGCAGCGTTACCACCTCCGATCACCAATACATCAATCACGGACTCACCGTGTTAACAACGCAAGTACACCGACAATAGCTGCCCCTAAAAATATCTTTTCAGACGCGGTGCTGGGTACGTATTTTGGGTGCGTCTGGCGCAGTTGCTCTTTATTCACTGCTTCGAGTAACACGATCTCTTGTGATCCATCAAGTCGTGCGTGGATAGTTTCCATTGCTAAGCGATCCTGATAAGCCAACTGACGTTCCTCTTCCTGGTACTCTTTAAGAGAGACCATTTTGTTCTGTTTACGATCATAGTGAACCAAGAAAAGCATAGATATCAATAGTTTACAGCGCATCGGCCATTGGCAGCATTGCTGCAAATTCGTCGTGTATTAACTTGGGGCTTATGATAATTTTTTGATCTTGCAATTCGAGTTCACGCAAACGAACTCTTTCAGCAAGGTCTTCCAAGAATTTTCTAATCCTTTCGTCGCCACCGCCGTACTTTAGTTCATGCCCCACTCGATCCGCGAGCGCTTCTGAGTACTGAGCCCATAAATGTTGGAATAGTGTTCTGACTTGAATTTCGATCTTACGATTTGCTTCTGTAACAATCAGATGAACTGCTCGATACCCATATTGAGGGAGTGTGCGCCGATCCACAATTTTGGCGCTCGAAAAAACAAATTTGATCGCTTCGCACAAATCATCTTGGCTTTGTAAATCTGAAGCAACATATCTGAAGCCAACAATATCTTGAATTTGACTTAGTCGGGTTTTCGGTTGACGTATGAGTTTAGCAACGATGGATTCAGTCGATTTAGTCCGCAATGTAAAGCTGAAGTTGACATTCACACCAAGCTTGCGCGCAACTTCTTGAGTCGCTTCCCAATAAGACAAACGATATTCCTCAAGCGCCTCAACGTTCAATGCCTCTTTCCGCTTTGCAGCCTCTCGCAGACCATCACCTAAACGATTGACTTCAGAGTTCGAAATTTGCTTCATACGTTGCGTTAATCAGGTTTGATACTCGCCCTTGCCACAATGTCTTTCCAAATCTTCTGCTCGCCGGCAATAAACTTCGCGTAATCCGCTGAAGGCCCACCGCCGCCCACGGCGTTGTCGGTGGCGAAGCGTTCGGTCACGCTGCTGCTTCTCAAGGCCTTGAAGCTTTCCTCTTGCAGGCGTTTGACGATGTCGGGTGGTGTGCCTGCGGGCACGTGAATGCCATACCACTGGCTGGTTTCGAAGTCTTTGAAGCCCATTTCCTGCACGGTTGGCACATCGGGCAGGGCGGCGATGCGCTGGGCTGTGCCCACGGCAATCGCGCGCAGTTTACCGGAGCGGATGTGCGCACCCAGGGCGGGCATGCCGGCGCTGCTGGCTTGGGTGCGGCCTGCGAGCAAATCGGTGAGCTGCGGGCCGGTGCCGCGATAGGGGATGTGCGTGATGAACATGCCGGTGACGAGTTTGAGATACTCCATCGCCAAATGCCCAGCACTTGCATTGCCAGCGCTGCCATAGTTGAGCATGCCGGGATTTTTCTTGGCATAGGCCACGAATTCTTTGAAATTTTGCGCAGGCACATCCGGATGGATCACAAACACATTGGGCACTTTGGCCAGCAGCGTCACAGGCATGAAGTCTTTGCTCACGTCATACGGTTGGTTTTTAAGCATGTAGGGGTTGACGGCGAGCGTGCCGACATGGGTGAGGATCAGAGTGTGGCCATCGGGCGCGGCTTTCGCGGCTTCTTGCATGGCTGTCACGCCCGCGCCGCCGGGTTTGTTTTCTACATACACGCTCTGGCCGAGCTGCTTGGTGAGTTCATTGGCCACCGAACGCGCCACGATCTCGCTGGTGCCGCCCGGTGCGAAGGGCACAATGAAGCGCACCGGCTTGGAAGGCCAGCTTTGGGCACGAATCCAAGGGCTAGCTGTTATAGATGCTGCGCCGAGTGCTATGGAAAATGTAGCGCGGCGGGTGATGTTGCGTGACATGCTTGTCTCCTGTTGGAATGCTTAACTATGCGACCAAACCAAGTGGTTCAGAATTGGTACTTACGCAAACCCCCATCCACCGGAATCACCGCGCCCGTGATGTAAGCAGCCAAGGGAGACGACAAAAAAGTGACCAAATTTGCCAGCTCCTCTGGCTCACCGTAGCGCCCCACCGGGATTTCGTTGTCGCTTTGCCATTGGCGGTATTCAGGCGTGTAGTTGCGGAAAATTTGCTCGCTGTGGATGCGGCCGGGGGGGATGCAATTGACCGTGATACCGTTTTTGCCCACCATGCGCGAAAGGCCCTTCGCCCAGCTGTGCATGGCAGCCTTGGCGCAAAACGCGCCGTTGATGTGCTCAGGCTCGCTTTTTCCGGTGATGTTGATGATGCGCCCCCAGTTGTTGGCCATCATCTGGTCAATCAGCGCATCAGCCAGTTGGCGCGGGCGATGAAAATTGAGCGTGATGGCTTCTTGCCAAGCTTCTTCGCTCACATGCAGCTCTTTGAAACTGCGCGAGCCGCCCGCATTATTGATAAGAATATCGACCTTGCCCAGCGCGGATATTGCGCTGATTGCTAGCTTTTTGGAAGCATCCTCTTCGTACAAATCAGAGGCCATCACATGCGGCCTTTTGCCTCCCGTGGCCACGATGTCGTCTGCCAGCTCTTCGAGTTTGTCCAAGCGCCGTGCCGCAATGGCGAGCTGCACGCCCTCCGCCGCCAAGGCTTTGGCAATCGCGCGGCCAATGCCCACACTCGCGCCTGTGACGAGGGCGGTCTTAGAGTTGAGTTGTAAATCCATGATGTTTGCAGTTTGAAAAGATGTTTAGATTTTCTAGGCAGATGCAGACTTTGTAAATCGAGGCTAGCTCTAGCTGATATTCATAGGCAGATGACTTCATTGAAGACTTGAAAAACTCGCCCAGCGCCTAAAATCAGAAGCTATGAGCAAAAAACAGCGTGTGGTGGTCGGTTTGAGCGGAGGCGTGGACTCTGCGGTGAGCGCGTATCTGCTCAAACAACAGGGCTACGACGTGATCGGTATCTTCATGAAAAATTGGGAAGATGACGATGATTCTGAATATTGCTCCAGCAATGTAGATTTCGTAGATGCGGCGGCGGTAGCCGATGTGCTGGGTATCGAGATCGAGCATGTGAACTTCGCAGCAGATTACAAAGACCGCGTGTTTGCCGAATTTTTGCGCGAATACCAAGCCGGGCGCACGCCCAATCCAGATATTTTGTGCAACGCCGAGATCAAGTTCAAATCGTTTTTGGATCATGCGATGCGCTTGGGCGCAGAAAAAATCGCCACCGGGCATTACGCTCGCGTTCGCTTGAATGAAGCAACGGGTTTGTATGAGCTACTGAAGGGCCTCGATCCGAGCAAAGATCAAAGCTATTTTTTGCATCGCTTGACACAGGCGCAATTGGCCAAAACGCTCTTCCCGGTGGGTGAGCTGCACAAAACCGAGGTGCGCCGCATTGCTGACAAGATCAAGCTACCTAACGCGAAGAAAAAAGACTCCACCGGCATTTGCTTCATTGGCGAGCGGCCTTTCCGCGAGTTTTTAAACCGCTACATCAGCAAAGAGCCTGGCGCGATACGCGATGAAAAAGGCAGGCAAATTGGCGAGCATGTGGGCTTGAGTTTTTACACTTTAGGCCAGCGCCAAGGCTTAGGCATTGGTGGCGTGAAAGAAAAAGGTGCGCAGCGCGGCGGCGGCGAGCATTCGCCTTGGTATGTGGCACGCAAAGACATGGCAAAAAACACGCTTTGGGTGGTGCAAGGCCATGAGCATCCTTGGTTGCTCTCAAGCGCTTTGAAAGCAGATGATGTGAGCTGGTGCGCAGGCCATGCGCCTGAAGATTCAGCGCAACATGGTGCTTACAGCAACAAATCGCGTTACCGCCAACAGGACGCAAGCTGTGACTTTACAGCGCACCCCGATGGCTTTGATTTGAGCTTTCCGCAGCCGCAATGGGCTGTGACACCTGGGCAATCGGCTGTGCTCTATGACGGCGATATGTGCTTAGGGGGCGGCGTGATCGCGGCCGCAACACCGGCCGTCATTCAGGTCTGAGCAATCTCCGCACGCACGCTGGCCAGCTGCCGACGTGAGACGAGCAAAGCCTCATCGCAGCTCCTCAGGCGCACCGCCCAGCCTTCCACCGCGCCGCCTTGCGGATCGTCTTCGTCCACACCATGAAAGCGCTCTAGCGCTCGCATCTCACGCCGCGCCACGAGGGTGTTACGGTGAATGCGCAAGAAGTCTTCACCGTATTGCACTTCTAGATCGGTGAGCGAGCCATCCAAAATATAGCTGCGCTGCGCAGTGCGCACTGTCACATATTTCAGCTCAGCTTTGAAATACAGCACATCAGCCAAAGACACGCGCTCCGTGCGCCCACGGTCTTGAATGATGATGAATTTTTGAGTCGAATTGGCCTCTCGCCCTTGTATATTCTGTGTAGTTTGCTCTTTTTTTTGTAGCGCCTTCTGCAAAGCTTTTTGCAGCCGCTCGGCGCGTACGGGTTTGGTCAGGTAGTCGGTCACATCCAAATCAAAAGCGTCTACCGCATGCTCGGCATGCGCAGTGACGAAGATGATGGCCAGATCGGGGCGGATCGCGCGCAGCTCGCGCGCCAGCTGCAAACCATCTGCACCTGGCATATGGATATCCAGCAAGACCACATCCGCGTTCAAGCCGCGCAGCTTGACCATGGCCTCCATCGCATCGCCCGCCTCACCCGCCAGAATACAAGGTGGCTCTTGGCAGTCGGCCAGCAGGGTTTTGATGCGCTGGCGAGCCAGATGCTCGTCGTCCACCACCATCACATTGAGAATTTGCGCACTCATGCGGGTATCTCCATTCGGACTTGGTAAATGCCATCCACCCAAGTGCAGCGAAAACTCGCCTGCACATCATGCAACAGGCTCAGGCGATCTTGCACGTTTTTCAAAGCCACGCCATGGCCCGCTTGGCCTTGACCACCCGGCGCGGTGTTGGTGATCTTGATCACGATCACGCCTGCACGCCGTTGCGTGCTGATCTTCACATCGGCTCCAGCAGCGCTGGGCTCGACGCCATGTTTTACGGCGTTTTCCACCAAAGGCTGCAGCAACAGGGGCGGCAACTTGGCTTGCAGGGTGGTTGGATCAATGGTCCAGGTCACGCGCAGGCGCGACCCAAAGCGCACCTCTTCAATCGCCAAGTAGCGCTGCGCCAACTCAATCTCTTGCTTGAGCGTCACGGCATCGCCTTGATCGACCAAGGCGCTGCGAAACAGCTCGCTCAAGTCTTCCAGCATCATCTCGGCCTTGGCGGGCTCTTCACGCACCAAGGCAATCGCGCTGTTGAGCGTGTTGAACAAAAAATGGGGGCGAATGCGAGATTGCAACTCCGTCAGCCGCGCCTCCACACTGGCGGGTGTGCGCTGCTGTGCGCGCCAGACCAGCACGGCCACCAAGCCCGCCGCAATCAACATCCCCGAGACCGCGCTGGCGATCCACGGACTGCTTGCTATAAATCCCGCATACACCAGCATCGCGCAGCCATACAAGCCTGCTAACGCACCCAAAGCCATGCCACTGACCCACTGCGCGGGGCGGGGTAGCAACTGCAAAGGTTTCTTCAATGCACAAGCCACCAGCAACCAAGCCAGCGTGGCAGGCAATGCGCCTCCGGTGACGATGGCCAGCAGATAAAACCAGCTATTCAGATCATTGGTCACAAACATCGCACCTACAGCAACCAGCATCTCCACTGTGAGCACGGCCCGCAAGATCACACCGACATGGCAAGCGTCGAAAATCAGCACAGGCGCGGTTTGCGGCATAGCCAAAAAGTGGGGCAGTGTTTTTGTGCCGAGCGCACGCCGCCCAGATCTGAGCGGCTGCGAGCTGAGATCATCAAAATGCGAGGTACCAAAACGGGTCTGCATGGGGCTTGGAGGGAAGGCGAATAAAATCTAGAAAACCAATCAAGTCGCAGTATGCCAGCCCTTCCCTCTCTTGCACAATCTTCCCTGAGCGTGGACACCCTCATGCAGGGCAACTTCTGGCAACAATTTGCGCCCGAGTTGCACATCCAAGCCAGCAACTACACCCAAGCCCCCATGCCCAGCTTGCAAGGCGAAGTGGTGCAAGCTATTCAAGGCTTGGTGCGCCATGAGGGCTATTTCCAAGGCAACCTCACACAATGGAACACGCCCTATGCGGCGGTGACGGATGTGATCTCGCGCTTAAATAGCGCCGGCCTGCTGCCCGTATTTGCCTTCATGTATGACGAGATGTGGATGCTTGCGCACCAGTTGCATCCGGTGATCGAGGGGCTGCTGGGCCCCAATTACGCGATGCTGCCAGATTTCTGGGCTTGGCATGTCGATCCCACCAAGGCCGAATCGGGCTGGCGACCGCACCGTGACAAAGGTTATCGCGCCCTCACTGCCGACGGCTCGCCCACCAGCGTAACGGCTTGGATACCGCTGACCCAAGCCACCACGCTGAACGGCTGCATGTACATCGTGCCCGCTGATCGTGACCCCACCTACGGCACGCCGCAAGACAAAGACTGGAAATTTGAATATCCCGATGTGCGCGCCCTGCCCGCCAACCCGGGCGATTTTTTCATCTGGAATCAAGCGGTGCTGCATTGGGGTTCACACGCCAGCCCACGCGCAGGCCATGCGCCGCGCATGAGCTGCGCCTTTGAATTCCAGCGCACCGATATCCCCGCTTGGAATCAGCCCCTGCTGCAACCGCGCGGTATTCTGAGCTACCACGAGCGCGTGCGCCTGATTGGCAAACAAGTCAAACAATACCAACACATGTACCCCCTGCCCGAGCATTTATCGACGCTGGCAGACCGCATGATCTCCTACACACCATGAACCAACTAGATAAAAAATCAGAGGCTTGGTCGGCGCTTTTTTCTGAGCCGATGAGCGATCTCGTCAAGCGCTACACCGCCAGCGTATTTTTCGACAAACGCCTCTGGGAAGCGGATATCACTGGCTCACTCGCGCATGCCGAGATGCTGGCTGCGCAAGGCATCATTTCTCAAGAAGATCATGCCTCTATCCGGCATGGAATGGACGTGATTCGCTCTGAAATTGAGAGCGGTGCGTTTGAATGGAAGCTTGATTTAGAGGATGTGCATCTGAACATCGAAGCACGTTTAACGCAGCTCGTGGGCGATGCTGGCAAACGCCTGCACACAGGCCGCAGCCGCAACGATCAAGTGGCCACCGATGTGCGCCTGTGGCTGCGCGGCGAGATCGATGCCATCTCGGGCTTGCTCGCTGAGTTGCAGCGCTCGCTGCTTTCTGTGGCAGAAAAAAATGTCGAGGTGATCTTGCCCGGTTTCACGCATTTGCAAGTGGCGCAGCCGGTGAGCTTTGGGCATCACATGCTGGCTTACGTAGAAATGTTTGCCCGCGATGCCGACCGCATGCAGGATGTGCGCAAGCGCGTGAACCTCCTGCCTTTGGGAAGCGCTGCACTGGCCGGGACGACTTATCCGCTAGATCGCGAGCGCGTTGCTAAAACTTTGGGCATGGAAGCTGTCTGCCAAAACAGCCTAGATGCCGTGAGTGATCGTGATTTCGCTATCGAATTCACCGCCGCTGCCTCTATCCTCATGGTGCACATCAGCCGCCTTAGTGAGGAGTTGATCATTTGGATGAGCCAAAACTTTGCCTTCATCAAAATCGCCGACCGCTTCACCACCGGCAGCTCAATCATGCCGCAGAAGAAAAACCCCGATGTGCCCGAGCTCGCACGCGGTAAAACAGGCCGCGTTGTCGGCCACCTCATGGGCCTGATCACTTTGATGAAAGGCCAGCCATTGGCCTACAACAAAGACAACCAAGAAGACAAAGAGCCCCTGTTTGACACCGTAGACACCCTCAAAGACACGCTGCGCATCTTTGCCGACATGATGGGCGGCCAAGTGCAGCTTGACGGCTCACGCCAAGGCGGCATCACCGTCAACGCCGAGGCCATGGAGCGCGCCGCCATGAAAGGCTACGCCACCGCCACAGACCTCGCCGACTATTTGGTGAAAAAAGGTCTTCCATTCCGCGATGCGCATGAAGTGGTCGCGCATGCTGTGAAATTTGCCAGCGAACGCGGCATGGATTTGAGCGATTTACCACTGGACACACTGCAAAGCTTCAACAAAGGCGTGGCGCAAGACGTGTATGAGGTGTTGTCTCTGCGCGGCAGCTTGAATGCCCGCAATACCTTGGGCGGCACCGCGCCTGCGCAAGTGCGGCGGCAGATTGCGCGTCACCATGCGCGCCTTGCCTGAGTCTGAGCGCAAAACTATTGCCGGATTTCGCCTTCGCCAAGCACCACGTATTTGAGCGAAGTCAGTCCTTCCACACCCACTGGGCCGCGTGCGTGGAATTTGTCTGTCGAGATACCGATTTCTGCGCCCAAGCCAAACTCAAAGCCATCTGCAAACCGCGTGCTGGCGTTGACTATCACGCTGGCCGAATCCACCTCGCGCAGAAAGCGCTGAGCGTGAACATGATTCGTCGTGAGAATCGCGTCGGTGTGGTGCGATGAGTAATGGTTGATATGGGTAATCGCAGCGTCTAGGCCATCCACAATTTTGATGCTGATGATCGGCGCGAGGTATTCTTCAAACCAATCTTGCTCGGTCGCGTCTTTGAGCAGGGCTTCGACCCCTTCGACCTTGCTCAGGGCAGGCGGCTCAGCCCGAACGGAAGTAGAGTTCGCTCCTGAATCAATAGCACTCTGCGCAGCAAATACGCCGGCTAAAAGCGCTTTAGCTTCTAAATCACAGCGCATTTCTACGCCTTTGGCCGCGTAGATCGCTGCAATCTTGGGCAGAAAGTCATGCGCCACGCCGCGCGCCACCAGCAAGCCTTCAGCCGCATTGCATGGCGAGTATTTGTTGGTCTTCGCGTTATCGGCCACGCGCACCGCCATCTCGATATCGCAAGGATCGTCCACATACACATGGCAATTGCCATCCAAATGTTTGATCACCGGCACTTTCGCATCACGCGAGATGCGCTCAATCAGCCCCTTGCCGCCGCGCGGAATAATCACATCCACAAACTGCGGCATGGTGATGAGTTGCCCCACCGCTTCGCGATCCGTCGTGGGCACGAGCTGCACGCCGTCTTCTGGCAAACCGCTCTCGCGCATCGCTTGGCGCACGAGCGCAGCCAAAGCGCGATTCGATTCAATCGCCTCGGAGCCGCCGCGCAAAATGCAGGCATTGCCCGATTTGATCGACAGCGATGCAGCCTCAATCGTCACATTCGGGCGACTCTCGTAAATCATGCCAAACACCCCAATCGGCACCCGCATTTGCCCCACGCGAATGCCGCTCTCCATCTGCCGCATGCCCGAAATCTCGCCAATGATGTCGGCCATCGCCGCGAGCTGCTCGCATCCCTGAGCGCAAGTCTCCAGCGCTTTGGCGTCAAGCTTCAAGCGGTCCACCATCGGCGCGGCTAAGCCAGCGGCGACAGCGCGCTCCAAATCCTTCGCGTTCTCAACTTGCAAAGCAGAGCCACTTTCGCGTAGCAAAGAAGCCAGCCGCTTCAAAGCCGCATTCTTCTGCACCGCCGGCGCACGCGCCATCTCAAACGCAGCGCGGCGCGCCTGCGCGCCTAGGTTTTGCATGAGTTCGGGGGTGGAGATCGCGTTCATAGTGCGCATTTTCTCACGCTGGTGCGATCTGGTTGCCTGCCCGAGACCGAATGTTTCTATACTTCGGCTATGCATTCTTCCTTTCCCGCTTCGCTCGCGCTTTGGCTGCGTTTTTGCGCAGCCTGCTTTCTGCTGCTTGCTATGGGTCTGGGCTGGACAACGGCCTGGGCCAACTCGTCGGGGAAAAATGGTACGCGCACCATCACGATAGCCAATACCATTGTCAATCAATCCAGCACGCTCACTGTCGCTGCCGCCGCCGGCGCAACGACGATCACCGTGGCGAATATTGCCAATTTATCGAGCCCTGAAGCCACTGGAGGCGGTGCGCTTACCGCAGGCGATGTGATCATGATTTATGAAGCACGCGGTGCGTCCATCAACACTGCCAACTCCGTCACTTACGGCGACATCACCAGTTACGGTAACGCTGGCAACTATGAATTTCAGTCCGTCGCGAGCGTCTCTGGAAACAACATTGGCTTAGCGGCCCGTTCCGACAGCGGTAGCTGCACAGCGGGCACGCTCAAACGCAGTTACGGTGTGGGCGCGCAAGTGATTCGCGTTCCACAGTATGCTGCACTCACGGTCAATGCTGGAGCCAGCATCAGCACACAGGGGTGGAACGGGAGCGTGGGCGGTGTGGTGGCTATTCGGGTACAAAATACGCTCACCCTGAACGGTACGATCACTGTGGCTGGCCTAGGCTTTCGCGGCGGCATCCTTGACGGCACTGATCGCTTGTGGGCTACAAACGCCGCTGGCGCAACCACGAATTTCGCGTTCACCTCAGACGCCAACCCGGCTGGGGGCGCGAAAGGCGAAGGTATTGCCAGCGGTGCTGGCGGGACGTTTGGCGGAGTCGCGCTGCCCTTTAGCAATCCCGGCGGCAATTTTGATATCGGCGCACCGGCGAATGGCGCAGGAGGAGGTGGGTCTCACAATGGTGGGGGTGGGGGCGGAGCCAATGCAGCGTCGGCACTCGCGCCATACTGCACAACGGGCACGTCCACTTACACCAGCGTAGTAGCGAATCTTTCCTCGACGACCGCCTTTACTTGGTGTGGCCAGGGCGTGATGCCCAGCACAGTGACGGGTTCCACGGCATGGACACTAGATCCTGGCTATCGCGCCAACGGCAACGCCTTGACTGCGCAAGGCGGCGGTGGGCGGGGCGGTTATACCTTTGGGTCTGTCAACGCCAATGCTTTGACAGCGGGGCCTGGCATAACGACGACATGGGGCGGCGATTACCGTCATCCATTGGGTGGATGGGGTGGCAGACCTTTGGCTCAAGATTTAGCCAATCGGGTGTTTTTCGGTGGCGGTGGTGGGGCCGGCGCGAACAATGAATCAGGCAATACAGGGACTGCGGGCGCTGCCGGCGGCGGAGCCATTTTCATTGACGCTGGCACGCTGGCTGGCACCGGTGCCATCATCGCAAACGGCAATACCGCAGCCAATACCACGGGTGGCGGAAATGATGCGCCAGGCGGCGGCGGAGCGGGTGGCAGTATTGTTGTCAGGGCGGGCAGCGGCAGTGTCGGCTCGATGCAAGCCGCCGGCGGTAATGGCGGAAATCAGCTGATTGGCAATGACGAAAGTGAGGGCCCTGGCGGTGGCGGTGGCGGCGGCATCGTTGCCTTCATAGGTGGCACGCAGTTGGCCAACGGAGGCCTTGGCGGAACGACAAGCTCGACCGCCATGACTGAGTTTCCGCGTAATGGCGCAACTGATGCCAGCGCAGGGCTCACCGGGCAAACCGCTCCACAGCTCATCTTCCCGGGCATCCTATGCGCGGGCTTGGCCATCACCAAAAACAACAACACCAGCACACTCGTTGCCGGCGCCACCACCACGTACACCATTGTGATCAGCAACACCGGCCCCGCTGCCGCCAACGGCAGCTTGTTTCGCGATCTTCCCGCCTCGGGCCTGAGCTGCAGCTCGGTCACCTGCACCTCCGCCATTGGCACCACCTGCGCCGCGTCGGTGCCCGCGGCCAGCGTCACGATCGGCAATCTGCTGGGCGGCGGCATCCCCATCAACAGCTTCCCCGCCGCCTCCACGCTCACTTTCCAGGTGGGTTGCGGCGTGACGGCGACGGGGCTGTCGCCGTAGCTTTTAATCTGCGCCTAGCCTGTCGCTTGAGCGCTCACACTGCCGCCCGCGCCAAATTCAACGCCAGCAGCCGCTTCAAAATCTCTTCATCTGGCATCGCTGGCGTGTAATCCACCCAGCCGTAGGCGGCGGCTACCGCTGCGTCGAGCTGCTCGTGGGCGGCTTGGAGCCATTGCACTTGGCCTGAAGCTTTTTGGTTGTAGAGATTGGTGAGGGTACGTTTGGAGAGTTCTTTGAGGTCTTGTTCGCTAAGGTTGTTGCGCGGCAAGATGCGATCGGGGTAAGGGCTGGTTTCCATGCCCAGCGGCGTGACTTCGGGCAGGCGCTGCGTCCACTCGGGCGGGTTGAGCCAGTTTTCGCGCAGGGCATTCAGGCGCTGGGCGGCGCGGGCGATGGATGCGGCCAGCTCACGCGGAGGCGCGGAAGATACTATGGTTTTCATAGCACTCTGCGCATATTCTACGACGGCGATTGGCACTTTTTGCTTTGAAATGGCTGAATCTAAGCCTGCTGGAATGAGCGCGCCGCCTTCGATGCTTTCTGTGCGCTGATGCGCCGTATCAAAGGGCGTTAGGCCGGCGGGGAAGGGGAAGGTTTCGAAGCAGGTGGTGGGGGTGTAGCGCGGACGATCCTCCAGCGAGGTGGCCATGCGCAGCGACCAGATTTCGTGGAAACGGCTGTGCAGGATGCCGAAGGTGGTGTCGTCGGCGCGGGCGGTGGCTAGCGTGGCTTGATCGGGGAGAACGGCGCTGTGCATCCACGCGAAAGTTCGGTGTTTGGCGACTGCGGCGGTGATGATGTAACGCGGCAAATCGTCTAACGCTGCTCGCATGCCTGGCCGCGCCTCGGCATGACGCCACCAGAACTTGCGGTATGCCTCGCGGTTATTTTTCTCGCGCAAAGGCTTAACAGCCCTCATGGAATATGCGTAGGGCGCTTCGAAAAGCATAGCATCATGCTCTTCCATCGACGTACCGAAATCGACAATCCAGCGGTCGCCCCAGCGCCGCGTTAGGTCAATGCCATTGCAAAGCGGGCGCAAAACGAGGGCGTTGGATTTGCCATGCGGGTTGGGCTTTTGGAGCCAATCGCGCGCCATTTCGCCTTCAATATCGAAAGGGGCTTTTTTGGACGCGCCCATGAAGCAAGTGGCTGCGGCTTCCTTCAAGGGGCTTGCCAAAGTGAGGTTCGCGCTGCCGCCAATCTGACCCGGCGTGAGATCGGCGTGAATGCGCTCAACTTCCAATCCATTGAGCCTTGCCTCCGCGCTGTGCCCAAAGCAGATCAGCGAGACGCGCACTGCCGCGCCGTCGTTGACCCACGCTTCATCGCTCCAAGCCTCGAAAATGCGGCTTTTTTCAGTAATTGCATCTAAAACCTGCCGATTCGCGCCGCCGCGTATGGAGTTGGTCGAAACGAAGCCTGCTGCGCCCAAACCTTGCGTTTCAATGGCTTTCAAGGCTTTGGCAAACCAGTAGCAAACCAAATCACCAAAACCCGGCACGCGGTCTTTGAAGACGGTTTTGAGCGCTTCAAAGGTTTCATCGCCCAGCTCGCCGCGCTTCTTGCTGCCGCCCAAAAACGGCGGATTCCCAATCACGACGCTGACTTTTGGCCATTCGGCTTCTTTTGCCACGCGGGTTTCGCCCTCATCCGTTTTCACGGCTTCCCAGCGCAGCAGGGCGTCGCGGTGTTCGATGAAATCGAGCGGCTCCAGCACGGGGTTGTCTTTGAAGGGGTAGCCGTGCTCCATGCGCCATTCCAGCTCGCCGATCCAGACGGTGACTCGCGCTAGCTCGGCGGCGTATTCGTTCAATTCAATGCCTAGCATGTTGGACGGGCCGGTGACGAGATCGACCGGGCGATCTAAGCCCATGACTTCCGCTTCGTTGATGACTTGATGCTCTAAATCTTTGAGCGCTTTGAGGCCGAGAAAGAGAAAATTGCCGCTGCCGCCTGCCGGATCAAGGATTTTGAAATCCGCCAAGCTTTGCAGGAAGGTGGCATACACATCGCGGGCTTCTTTGCTGGTTTTTTTGGTGTTTTTGGCCAGTAGCCGTTGTATTTCCTGCGCAGCACGCTCCCAATTTTGTAGCAATGGGCGGCGCACCACGGGCTCGATGATGCGCTCAATCGTGGCTGGGTCGGTGTAATGCGCGCCGAGTTGGCTGCGTTTGGCGGGGTCTAGGCCGCGCTCAAAGAGCGTGCCGAAGATGGAGACGCAATCGCGCTCCAGTTCAGGCGGGCGGCGTTGCGCAGCTCGGTGATGTCGGTGATTTCTAGTTTGGGCACGTTCACGCGCTTGAACAGCCCGCCGTTGAACCAAGGCAGCATGTCTGCGCCAAAAATGCCACCATCGCGCATGGTGGTCAGCAGCGATTGCAGGGTCTGCGTGAGCTGCTGGCTCGACATTTGCCGGTTGCTGACGATTTTTTCAAACATGCGGCCGGGCAGCAGGCCTACGTCTTCGGCAAAGAAGCAAAACAGGGTTTGCGTGAGGAAATGGGCGATTTGCTCGGCGTATTGCTCTTTTCGCGGCGACTCTTGCGGGCCGCGCTTGCGCAGGCCGTCGGCCAGCGTGGCGAAGCTTTTGGCGGCTTTTTCGGTGATGTCGCGGTTGGTTTCTTTGGGGCGAAAGCTCTCGGGGTCCAGCCAGACCCGGCGCAGCAGCTCTTGTTTGGCTGGGTCTTTCAGCTCCTCGATGGGGACGATGTGCTTTTCGCTCGGATGGCCGTTGAACTGCGTGTGAATCCGAATCGTGTGGCGATCACACACCACCAAAATCGGCGGATTCTCCAGCGCCAGGCTGTAGCCCAAAAGCTGGCGCAGAGCGGTGTCTAAGTTTTTGCCAGGGGCTTTGTTTTCCCAAGCGAAGCGGCCTTTGTAAAACACATCGGCAAAGCCGCGCTCTTGGCCGAGAGCGAGGGTGAGCTTTTCAAAGATGTAGTTGTCTTCAATGCCCGTGGTGCCTGGCTTGGGCACGCCCAGCAATTCGCACAGGTCAATAAAGTAAGGCTGCGCGCCTTGGCGCTCGTTTTCCAGATCGCGCGAGCCGCCTTTGCCCCAAGTGGCGATGAAGTCGTAGGGGGTCATGTGGAGTGATGCTTCATCAAACGCCCGCGACCACTGCATCTAGGCTGGCTTGAATTTCTGTACGATGCTCAAGCATGGTGCCTTGCGGTGATTTCAAACGGCTGATATGCACAGGTGCTGCGACTTGCGCAAGTAAGGTGTAGCTCTTGCCCTGAAACTCTAAACGCGGAAACAAGCGGGTTGGTAAGCCTTGATTTGCTGGGCTCGCTTGCGCCAATGGAATGGTGAGGCGTGTTTGCAGCGTACTGAGTAATTCATGCTGCACATCCACAATCCATGGCCAAGCTTGTCGGTAGGCAGGATTGGGATTGGGGTAGACATCAAACTGCGCCATGAGGCTGCTCAGCTTCCATCAAACCATCGCTCCACACACCATGCTGCTCAACCATTTGGTTCATTTCGTTGACCCAAGCACCAAACTGCTGATGAAACGCCGCGCCTGAAGCTGACGCATGATTCGCTTCTTCCTCCCGCCACGCATGCAGGCGCTGCGCAGGCGATCCTAATAGCTCCACACGTTGATTGAAAGCTTCAATCGCTGGTGCGTTGCCCGTTTGCCATTTCTCTTGGGCACTCGCATGGATGGTGTGCTTTGTTGACTTGGACTTTCCAGCAGTGTTTGGCATTTCTAGAGAAACTGGCACCACGCGCACAGGCATCATTTGCACCGCCCCAGTCTCCAGAAATTGCACGTCAAACAATTGGCCAGCAAAGCGCTTACCCAGCGAGATTTGACCACTGGCTCCAACCTCTTTCAGCATGGTATTCTCCTATAAACCATTCATGTCGTCATGCAGCATGATAATCTAGTTCAAGCTGTTGCACGAAGGATTAAGCCGCCACCTTACAAACCATCCCCGCCAATTGATGCAGCGCCACCCAGGGCTGCGTGGGCCAGCCGGGGCTTTTTAGGCCTTTGACGATGCCGTCCACCTGATGCGCGGCGTGTAGCAAATTGGCTGAATCAAGCGGGGATAGGCGCGGCAGGATGCGTTCATACAGGCGCTGTTTGATGCCCCAGACTCGGGCTTCTTGCAACGCCATCGGTAGCGGTTTGCCTTCGTCCATCAGGCTGCGCACGCGGTGCAGGTTGCGGATGTCTTCGGACAGCGCCCAATGCACGAGCACCTCCGCTTCACCTTCGGCTTGCAAGCCGTCGAGCATGCGCTGGGTGCGCACGAGGTTGCCACTCAAAACGGCCTCAGACAATTTGAAAACATCGTAGCGGGCAACGTTGAGCACCGCCGCTTCGATTTGCTCGAAGCTCAGCTCCTTTGGTGCATCCATGCTCGAAGGATGGAGCAAAGATAGCTTTTGAATTTCCTGATGCGCGGCGAGTAGATTGCCTTCCACGCGATCCGCGAAGAATTTCAACGTCCGCTCGCCTTCTTCGCCGCTTTTCACGCGCAGGCCGGCGAGCGCCAAGCGCTGCGTGAGCCAAGGCGCAAGGGCGCGGCGGTCAATCTCTTGCACTTCAATCGTCACGCCAAAACTGTCTAAAGCACTGAACCATGCGCCCGTTTTGCTCATTTTGTCGAGCTTAGGCAGCACAAAAATTGTGAGCACATCGTCGTTGCCCTTGGCGCTTTCAGCCATTTGCTGAATCGCGGGGCTGCCTTCTTTGCCGGGCTTGCCGCTGGGGATGCGCACTTCCACCATTTGCTTGTCACCAAACAAACTCATCGAGCCACCCGCAGCCAGCACCTCGCTCCAGTCGAAATGCGCGCCCGCCACGGTATGAACGACGCGCTCGGTGAAACCCTGTTTGCGCGCCTCTGCGCGAATCGCATCTGCCGCCTCTTGAATCAGCAAAGCCTCATCGCCATGCAGCGTGTAAAGGCTTTTGAGGCCCTTTTGCAGATGCTGGGAGAGTTGCGCGGCGGCGAGTTGCATTTGACCTTAGGCGGATGCCATCACGTTGAGCTGCAAGCGCTCGCGCTCAATCACTTTGGCCACGGCGGGGTGAGCGGAAAGGGTTTGGATATGCGCCCAAGCGTGGGTGAATTGCGTCGGGTCGATGCCGGCAATTGAGCCCCAGCGATTGAGCGTGAGAGTGTAGGCATCGAGCGCTGTCAGATGATCATGGCCATGCGCGGCTGCGGCGTATTGGCCGCCAGCGGCTTTGGCTTGTCCAATCAGGGCATCCATCTCGCGCAGTTGCTCGGCGAAGAGCTGCACGTTATGTGCCTTGATCGTAGCCTGCGCGGCTGCATCAGACGTGAATTTTTGCGGCATGAAGATGTGGGTGAAGGTGGGGTGGACGCTGTTGTTCATCCATGCGAGGGTTTGCAGGATGCGGGCTTTTTGCAGCGGGTCAGCAGGCAGGAAAAGCGCTGCGGGAAAGCTGTCTGCAATATATGTGGTGATGGCCACGATTTGCGTGATGACTTGGCCACCCGTCGCGTCGTTTACCACGAGCACGGGCACTTGTGATTTGGGGTTGAGCGCTTTGTATTCTTCACCGTATTGCTCGCCTTTATGGAGCTTGACCATCTTGGGTTCAAAGGCAGCGCCAGCGGCTTCGAGCATCACATGGGGCACGAAGGAGCATGCGCCGGGTGCAAAATAGAGTTGCAAAGACATAGTTACCTCGATATTTTGATCAAAAATGGCTGTTTGCCGGCATAAAACCTACGCGATCAGCTATGAAATCGATAGCGTTAGAATTTTTCGCTGCGCAGCACCTGCACATCAGCAAAGTAGAGCGTGAGCCCGAAATCCTCTGCATATTCTGCCAGCAGATGCGCGGCAAGAGCATCTGCCACTTCGGGGCTGCAAATCGTTTTCATCTCAATGGTGCGATCGTTGTCCCAGCTTCCCGCTCGCATACCGCGATCTGAGCCGCCGCGCACATCCCAGATCGTGTAGCCATGCGCACCGAAGCGCTGGGCATCTTGCACGAGGCGCTTTTCTAAAGCAGCTTCGGCGAAGATGACGAGGAGTTTTTTCGGGTGTTTGTTCATGATTCAAGAAATCTGTTTCGCCAGCCAGGTGTACAGCGGCACACCGACGACGATGTTGAACGGAAACGTGATGCCAAGCGCCGCTGCAATGGAGAGCCCCGCATTGCCTTGCGGCACGGCCATGCGCATCGCAGTCGGCGCGGCAATGTAGCTCGCGCTGGCGGCAAGCGTGGCAAGAATAGCCATGCCACCAGTGGACAGACCCAGCAATTTGCCCAACCCTAAGCCCAGCAAAGAGAGCAGCAACGGCGAAACAATGCCCACCGCCAGCAGTCGCAGCCCATAGCGCTTGACCTCGGGCAACTGCGCCCCCGCGACCAAGCCCAATTCAAGCAAAAAGAGTGCGAGCACGCCTTTGAACAAATCGGTGAACAGCGGCGCAATCGGCTTCAAACCTGCCTCACCCATCACCGCGCCAATGGCCAGCCCGCCCACCAGCAGCAGCACCGATTTGCCAAACAACACCTCATGCGCCAGCTCGCGCCAATTGCCTGAACTCTTTGCAACAGCCTCGGGCGTTTTCAAGCGATTCAATTCCCGCCGCGCTAAAAACACACCCGCCACGATGCCCGGCGCTTCCATCACCGCCACCCAAAGTGCCGCATGTGCTTCAAAAGCAATCCCCTGCCGCTGCAAATAACTCGAAGCCACGGCATACGTCACCACACTCACCGAGCCGTAATGCGCAGCAAGCACCGCGCTATCCACCCCTGAGAAGCCCATGCGCTTCAAGGCAGGCGTCATGAGAATCGGAATCAGCCCGCCGAGCGCCATACAAGCCAAAATTTGCGGCAACACCGCAGCCAAGCTTTGTTTGTTGAGCTCAATGCCACCCTTCAGGCCAATGGCCAGCAGCAAATACACCGACAGCGCTTCATACAGCGCCTGCGGTAATTTCAAATCACTTTTTCCCAGGCGAGCAATCACGCCCAAGATGAAAAACAAGACAACAGCATCAACCATACACAGATTATCTCTGGGGTGTCGCCACTGTGGGGCTTAAATTTGCGCCTTCTGTGGCACGCTCCATCTGAGCTGCATGTGCAGCTTGTGCAGCTTGTGCGGCCTGTTGGCGTTTTTCCGCCGCGCGTTCGGCATAGCGGTTAAAACGCCAAGAGGTGCCTTCCGTCGTGATGCGCCGCCAAGTGTCGCGTTTGGCGGTGGGGCTCATCTCGGGCCAGTGCTGCACTTCGCTGAATGTGCGGCCACAGCCCTTGCACAGTTCGTCGCCCTGGCTGGTCGAGCAAATGGCAATGCAGGGTGTGTCGGGCGTGCTCTCATACCAAGCCAGCCAAGCTTGGAGCGCTTTTTTCGGCATGGTGCGTTCGTTCACGCGGTCTTGTTTGTAATAGACCAGCAGAGCATATATTTCGCCGAGCGCACGCAGGGGTGCAGCGAGTGTGATGCCATCAGGTGACGGGGATTTAATGCGCCAAAAATTGATGGCTGCTTCAATGTCGCTGATGTGAATGCCCACGGGCTGCGCTTTCAGTGCGTCAGCAGCAGCGAGAGAGTCTTTGGGCGGAGTTGCGGACATGGGAGATGCATGATACCTGCCCGGCTGGCTTTGCTGTATTGCTGAAGCTCAGCATGCTGAAAGAAACAGCTAAAGTGCACAATACCAAACAGCCGTGCGCGAAGGGCGCGGTATTTGTATGTTCTCTGGCTCTAAAACGCCCTAGACAAATGCAAGCGAGAGATCAGCTCAGCGCGACATACACGTTTTGCACATCATCATTGCCATCAATCGCCGAAAGGAAGGCTTCAACTTCTTCTAGATCGGCGGCAGACAGGCTTGCGGGATCGACCGGGTTTTTGGGTTTGTAGCCCAGTTTGGCAGACAACACGGTGAAGCCTTGCGCGGGCAAGGCGCGGCAGACGGTATCCAAATCGGTGGCATCGGTGTAGAAAAGTGTGGTGTTGTCTTCCGCATTCGCTTCAAAATCTTGCGCCCCGGCTTCGATGGCGGCGAGTTCGGCATCTGCGCCTGCGGCACCTGCTGTGGGTTCCGCCTCAATCATGCCAACGTGGTCAAAATCCCAAGCCACTGAGCCGCTGGTGCCCAGTTGCCCTTTGCGAAACAGCACACGCATCTCAGGCGCAGTGCGGTTGACGTTATCTGTCAAGCATTCCACCATCACGGCCACGCGGTGTGGCGCGAAGCCTTCGTAGATCACATGCTCAAAATGCACCGTCTCACCCGTGAGCCCCGCGCCTTTTTTGATGGCACGCTCCAGCGTTTCTTTGGGCATAGAGACTTTGCGCGCTTGCTCCAGCACCATGCGCAGCTTGGAGTTGGCCGCAGGGTCAGCGCCGCCACGCGCGGCCACCATGATGTCTTTGGCCAAACGGCCAAACAGCTTGCCTCTGGCGTTGGCCGCCATTTCTTTGCCTTTTGCTTTCCATTGCGCACCCATGGCGTATTCCTTCAGTCTGTTCAGTGGCTTCGATTGTGACTATTTTTTCAGTTACTTTTTGGGCGGAATCGCGTAAGTGCCGGTCACATGCGCCACCATGTCGGGGTTGCCCTCCGAGAAAAGCTGCACTTCGCCCACCGCGAGCGTCTTGCCCAGCTTGATGAGCTTGCAAATGCCGATGATGTCGCGATCAGCGGCGGGTTTGCGCAAGAAATTGATGTTCAAACTCGTCGTCACGGTGAGCGGGACGATGCCAATTTGCGCGAGGATGGCCACATACAGCGCCACATCCGCCGTGGCCATGAGCACCGGGCCAGCCACTGTGCCGCCGGGGCGCAGCTCTTGTTCACCAATGCTGTGGCGCACCGTAGCGCACATCGGGCCGACGGATTCCACCGTGGATTTGCTTTGCGGGAAGGCTTGTTGGAGAAAATCGGAAATTTCAGCTTGGGTTGCCACGGGTTGCTCCTGAGAGTGGTTTTGAGTCAGATTTTAAGCGTTTTAGGCCAGTAGCCGTTATAAAACCTGCGCAGTGTGCTATGAAAATAATAGTGAATCTGCGTTATCGCGTTGCTTGAAAAACTGCCGCACTTGGCCAAAATGCCCGCAGCCGATGAAAGGCGCAGGCGCTCGCATGGCTGAGAGTGGCGAAGGGTGGTTGGCGCTGAGCACGAGATGGCGAGCGTCGCGGTTGTGTGCGGCGATCAGCGGTTTTTTAGCTTGAGCATGTGCGCCCCAGAGCAGAAATGCCACGGGCTGCGGTTTCGCAGCGCAGGCTTCGATCAGACGATCTGTGAGCTGCTCCCAGCCGCGTTTGGCATGCGAAGCGGGCTGGCCGTCTTCCACGGTGAGCGTGGTGTTGAGCAGCAACACGCCTTGCTGCGCCCAGCTTTGCAGGCTGCCATGCGCGACGGGCGGGATGCCCAAATCACGCTGGCGCTCTTTGAACATATTGCGTAGGCTGGGCGGGATTTTCACGCCCTTTGCCACAGAGAAAGCCAAGCCTTCCGCTTGCCCCGCGCCGTGATAAGGGTCTTGCCCGAGGATGACGACACGCACCTCGTGTAGCGAAGTGAGTGTGAGCGCTTTGAAGGGCTCGGGCGGGTAGATCACGGCGCTGGCTGCTAGGCGAGCTTGCAGGAATTTTTCAAGCGATTGGCCAGTGGCGCTGTGCAAAAAATATTGCACGACGGGCTGCCAATCGGCAAGCACTTCAGTTGTCGATAGGTCGCCTTGCCAGGAAGCGTTTGCGAATAGGTCATGCATCTGGCGGTCTAAATAACTTTGAATTTCCGGAACGCGAAAGAAGCGAAAGTTACGCGAAAAGCGCGAAAAAGCTATTCATGATTTGGTGTTTTTCGCGTCTTTCGCGCAACTTTCGCGCTTTTCGCGTTCTGGATGTTTTTCTTTGAATCGACTCAAGCAAACAACTCAGCCAACAGCAAACCCGGATCGTCTGCACGCATGAAGGTCTCGCCCACGAGGAAGGCATGCACGCCTGCCTCGCGCATGCGTTGCACATCAGCGTGTGTGCTGATGCCGCTCTCTGTGACCAACAGCTTGTCTTTCGGCACATCAGCGAGCATGGCCAGCGTGGTGTCAAGTGTCACGTCAAAGGTGCGCAGATTGCGGTTGTTTATGCCGAGCATTGTCTTAGAAGGCACGTTTTTCAGCTTCAAAGCACGCTCCATCTCCGCGCGGTCATGCACCTCCACAAGTACAGCCATATCCAAGCTCAACGCACAGGCTTGCAGATCGGCCATTTGCGCATCATCCAGGCAAGCGGCAATCAGCAAAATGCAATCGGCGCCCATCGCACGCGATTCATAAATTTGATACGGCTCAATCATGAAATCTTTACGCAGCACGGGTAGCTCACACGAGGCGCGAGCGAGCTTCAGAAAATCAGGGTGCCCTTGAAAGAATTGCTTGTCAGTGAGAACAGACAGGCAGGCCGCAGAGATAATTTTTCCTCTCGCAGCATCGCTCAACTTGCTGGTTTTCTCGGCCTTCATCACAGCAGCCGTGTTGCCCAGCGCATAGCTTTGCGCAATGTCTGCCGCATCAAAATCTTCGCGGATCACGCCCTTGGAGGGCGAGGCTTTTTTCACCTCGGCGATCACAGCAGCCTGGCCAAGCGCAATCTTGCTACGCATCGCGCCCACAAAATCCCGCACGATCACGCGGCTCTCGGCATCGGCGCGCATTGCCGCTGGCGAGATTTTTTGCTTAGCAGCTGCGATTTCCTCGCGCTTGGTTTCAACGATTTTGTTAAGGATGTCAGACATAGGCTTTGGAGAGTGTGGAGTAGATCGATAAATCCTGCGCAGAAATGTCGACACCATTGACGAGCTTGTAATGGCTTTCTCTGACAATTTTCACTTCGCCTGCATCGACGATCAATTCAAACATGGCGATTCGACCATCATCCATGAATTGCGTAGATACTGGTCTGCAAAGCAGGTGGGGAAATTTCTCAAAGCAGCAGGCAGCATCTTGCACAGTTTGAACCATGCCATGCTTGTCGCTACCGCCTTTGGCCTGAACCGGAATGACAAACTGACGTCCATAAGTGTCAACGCCAACATAAATTTCGTCAATTTCGATCTGTCCGATTTGCTTCACAGTGGTACGCAAATGGTTTTGGAGCGAGTAGCTTGTGATGCCTAAAAAAATGTCAATCAAACGGTTGTAGCGTACTTTGGCAAGCAAGGCTTGCTCATCTCCGAGCGCGTGCTTAGATATGATTTCAGGTGTGGCATCTGGAATTTTAATGGTCAGCAGTTCTTGCCTCGGAATGATCCGATTGAATTTGACCATTCTGAAGCGATAACTCGCTTTGCCGCCACCTTCGATGATCCATTCCATTCCATTCTTCGCAGTCTTAGAAATGGCATCTGGTAAGTCAACGCGATAACGAAAGGAGTAAATCACGTCGCCAACATTTTTGGGCAAAGCAATACCCAAGTCGAAGGCCAAGGAGACAAGTTCATCGCGCTCAAATTCAAACTCAGATAAGCCTTTTCGAAAGTGTTTCTTAAAAAGTGCTTCTATCAGCGCGTTGTATCTGTTTTGCACGGGTGCAGGTGGTGGCGCGGATGCGGATAACTTAGGCATAAAGCTGGCCTTGTGCAGGTGGCATAGGCGCAGGCAATGTTGCTCTGTTGCGTTGCGGGATGACCTTGGGTGAAACTTGAAAATACCGAGATGCTTCGCTGATGTTAAAGGCTAGGTGCTCAGGGTTTCCGCAGCTCAACAGCTTGGATGGGCGTTTAGGCGTGACTCCCAGAGCATGCATGATCTGAGCGCCAACCGCTCTAGCGAGCAAGGGCGGTACGCTGTTGCCAATCTGGCGAAAGCCATGCCATTTGGTGATATGGAATCGAAACCAATCTGGATAGGAGTGCAGGCGGGCGGCCTCTCGAACAGTGATGACGCGGGGCAGGGTCGGATGAATCGGTCTGGGTGCGGTGAACGCGCCGCGCTGGCTGTCAGTTCCCGCGCGTAGCGTATTACAAACGCCGTCAAGTGCGAGTTTGTAGAAGCGACTCACAGACTCCGTCGTGCCCGCAGGGGTTGCATGGAAGCGCTTGCGAGACAGATCGTTGTGAATGGTGCGCATGCTGGCGGTCAGGCTTTGATGGTCAAACTCCCGTAGATGGCTGAAATCTGATAAGTCTTTGATCTGGCCGCGAAGCTGCTTGGCGTAGCTGCTGTGTGTTTCCCAAAGCAAAGATAAGTTGTCCGTCTCCAATAGAGTGTCAAACTGATCGGCATCTGGCAAATCAGCAATAGCATCGGCAACAGTGATTTTCTTGCGGCTGGATTTTGGGTAGTCTGGCAAGACTTGATCTGTCCTAGCCGCTATCAAGAAGAGGCGCTGCCTGTTTTGTGGAACACCGAAATCAGCCGCATTAAGGACGCGATAGGGTGACTGCACTTGGTAGCCAATATCTTGTAGGGCAACTATCAGCTCATCGAGAAATTTGACGTGCTTGCCTAAGGTGAGCCCCTTGACGTTTTCAAATAGGCAGTATTTAGGTTGGATCTCCGAGACCAGACGAACAAAGTGCTGTACGAGTTGATTGCGCGGGTCGTCCAAGGCGCGCTTGCCCATCATGGAAAACCCCTGGCAGGGTGCGCCGCCCGCGAGCAGATCAACATCCAAGCCTTGCAAGCCACTGAGCTTGCGGATTTTTTCGCCCGTCAACTGCGTCACGCTGGCACAGATCACTTTCGTTTGAGGAAAGTTGTATTCATGCACTGCACAATGAATCGGATCAATTTCAATGGCTGCAGCGACATCAAAACCCGCTTGCTCCAAGCCCAAAGACAAACCGCCTGCGCCGGCAAACAGGTCAATGGCAATCGGGCGAGATGACGGTTTCATGGCTTGGGAGGGAATGATGAATCTGCGTAAATATACAGTATTTAAACGCGCACAGGCATGATGTGAGCGGCATCGGTCGGCACAGAAAGTGTGATCTCATCACCCGTGGCCAAGCCCATGCCGGTGAGTTGGGCGGTGGGCAGGTTGAGTTGAATCGTGTCTTGTGTGCCTTTCACGGCCAGGCGGCACAGGCTGATTTCGCCCAAGGGGAGCATTTCGGTCAATTGACATGCGAGTAAGTTGGCATCGCTCTGCGCAGCCTCTGGGGGCGAGAGAAGTTGCACCGCTTCGCCAGCGAGCACCCACGTCACGGCTGTGCCGCTGTCGATCTTACCTTTGTCTTTCACGCGCAGGCGCAGCTCGCCCCAGTGCAGCAAGGCTTGGCCTGCCTCGAAGGTGTGAAACTGGGCATGGAAATGATTGTGAATGCCCACCAGTTGCGCCACACGGGCATTGCGCGGGCTGCGCATCACGTGGGCAGGCGTGCCGCTTTGCAGACTGGCACCTTGGTCAATGATGACGATGCGGTCAGCCAAGCGGCGCGCTTCTTGCAAATCATGCGTCACCAAAACAATCGGCACTTGCAGGCTTTGCCGCAGCTGCGCCAGCTCGCGGTAAAGCACTTGGCGCATCGGCGCGTCTACCGCTGAAAACGGCTCGTCGAGCAGCAGCACGCCGGGTGTGCTCTGCTGGTCTTCGCCTTGATCCCCTTGAATCCGCACCAAGGCCCGGGCCAGCGCCACGCGCTGCTGCTGGCCGCCAGACAGTTCATGCGGCAGGCGCTGAGCCAGTTCTGCCAAGCCCAGGCGCGCCAACCAGTCTTGCGCTGTGTTTTTTGAATGATTCTGGCTATCCGCCCTTATAGGATATGCGCAGATAGCTATGTTATTTATAGCAGTTAGGTGCGGAAAGAGCGCGTAATGCTGAAACACCAAGCCCACGCGGCGCTGCTGTACGCTGAGTGAAATGCCCTTGGCGCTGTCCATCCAGAGCTGATCCCCCAAGCGCACGATGCCGCGCATATCTGGGCTGCGGTGCAAACCCGCCACGCAGCGCAAGAGGGTAGTTTTGCCGCTTCCTGAGGCGCCCACCAAAGCCACCAGCTCGCCCGGTGCGCAATCAAACTGCGCCTGTAACTGTACGGGACTGCTGCTGTTCAAATCGACATGAAGGCCAGCGTGAGAAATCGTTGGGGAGGCCTCCAAGGAGGCCGCTTTGGGGGGCGCTGTGGGGGCGGCCCTAGCGACCGAGCCAGCTTGCGCTGACATGGCCGCTATTGCCCCGTCGCCGTCACGCCGCAACTCACGTTGAAAGTGATGCTGGAGTTGGCGGGCAGGCTGGTGAGAGTCAAGCCACTGGGCGTAAACAAATTCGCAAGCCCTCCTGGGCAGCTCGCGGCTGGCGAGCCCGCGGCGGAGCAACCGGTGACGCTGCAATTGCTCAGGCCCGCGCTGGGGGCGTCTTTGACAATTGCGTTGTTGGCGGAGGTGGGGCCACTGTTGGTGAAGGTGACGGTGTAGCTTGTGGTGGTGCCAGCGACCAGTGTGGTGGTGCCATTGTTTTTGGTCACGGCAAGCGCGGTGGAGCAAGCGGTGGTGAGGGTGGCGCCTGTGCCGAGGCTTGTGCCCACGCCGGAAGTGGCGAAGTAGGGATCCTTAACCCCATCAGGCGCAGGGCCAGCGGTGAGATTA
>JANMHJ010000074.1:0-39239 GCA_031375105.1 Variovorax sp. | reverse complement strand
AGGCCAGATTTGATGAGAAGTTTGTCTGCATTGGGCAAACCCAGATCGGCAAACACATTACCGGAGCCAAGGGTGACTTCGATGCCATCAATGGAGCGTTGTTCCAGTTTTTTCATACCTGAGTGCCTTTGCAATTTGCTCATTCGATGATACTCGTACTGGAATAAATTGGCAGATAAATACTGATGTAACATACAGTTTGTTTACTCGCATTGATCCAAAACTCAAGAGGTTCCATTTCCATGCCCAAGCGCTCAAGCCGCCGCGCCATCACGCCTTTTGTCAATCTGCCTCGGCATCGCCGCCGCTCGGCTGTGATTGCGCTCAAAGGGCGCATGCTGCGCAACGCGCCGCACACAGGCTCAGCGTTGTTTGACTCTCACCATCTCTTGATCGACCCAGATGAGCCGCAGCGCGTGCATGAGTGGGTGGATATTGTGTTTCCGGGCTTGGATCGCTTCACGATTTGGAACGCAGAATTCATCACCACGCATTTGGCCAAGCTAGATGCGGCCAGCAATGCGGCGCATGAGCAAACCACAGCGCAGCTCGCGCAGATGGGCTTGGCCTATGAACCAAGCTGGACAAGCCACCTCATTCCACCCAAGCGCCCGGGCGAAATGCGGATGTATCGGATGGAATTTGCACCCGAGCTGCGCTACGACGCGCTAGGAGGCCAAACTTACCGCGAGGCTTGCGATGCGCTGCAAATGAAGCTCATGCAAACCCTCCCCACGCCGCCAGAGCGCTTCGAGATTGATCGTGGTTATGCCTATGGGATTGGGTTGCACGCGGTGGTGAATGTGGCTACCTTGGATACAGCAGCCATTGAGCAGACAATCGCTCGGTTTCGCGCTTTGGGTGAAAGTGACTGGAACACCAACAATGATTGAGCACGCGATTTACTCTCAATTCAATAGCACCCCACGCATATTCTATAACGGCTAACTGCCGATTTTCATGCTAAAAAGCAGTCTATGATGACGATCACCACCCTCCCCGCTTTGCGCAGCCTCTATGACGCTGCCCGCGAGCGCTCTGTGCTCAAGGAGTTGCCTGCGCTGGATGTGCATGCGAAGAAGTTCATTACGTTGTCACCCTTTGTGGTGATCTCTACTCACGGAGCGGATGGCCGCGCAGATGCTTCGCCGCGTGGCGGGGCGGCGGGGTTTGTGAAGGTGGTGGATGACTTGACGCTGCTCATTGCGGATTCGCCGGGTAACAACCGCTTGGATTCGCTGGAAAACATCATCGCCACAGGGCAAATCGGCCTGCTCTTTATGCTGCCGGGCGCAGACGAGACGCTGCGCGTCAATGGCACGGCGGTGCTGAGCACGGATGAAGCTGAGCGCGAGCGTTGCGCCGACACGCTCACAGGTGCGCGACGCGTGCCCAAACTCGTGATTCGCGTGCGTGTGCAATCGAGCTATCTGCATTGCGCCAAGGCGCTGATGCGCTCGGATTTATGGAACCCAGCCAAGCATGTGCAGCGCGCCGAGCTGCCGAGCATGGGCGAGATGCTGCGCGACCAAGTGGGCTCGCGGGTGAGCCCAGAGACGGTATTTGAAACGCAGGAGCAGATGCTGGCGCGTTATCGGCAAACGCTGTAGCAGAGCTGGCGAAAGAGTAGGCACTCGGGTTAAAGGTTATTTTTGTTTCTAGTTATTGACATTAATAAGAAAATGAACATAATGAGATACAAATACAAATGCCAGCCACCACACCTGCGATCACAGAAACCACCCAAGCCCAGCTTGCAGCCTTGGGCGAGCAGATTCGTGCGCGGCGTAAGGCATTGCGGGTGAGCGGGGTGGTGGCGGCGGAGGCGGCGGGCTTGTCGCGGGTGACGCTGCATCGCATTGAAAAGGGCGAGCCTTCGGTGACGATGGGGGCTTGGGGCAATGTGTTGGCGGCGCTGGGGATGGCGCTGGCTGCGCAGCCTACTGATGCGCCTGTGGCTAGCGCTGCCGCCCCTGATCTGAGCCAATGGATTCCGGTGCGCGTGCATTTGGCGAATTACCCACAGCTCAAGGCGCTGGCTTGGCAGGTGCATGGCGCGCAATGGCTCACGCCGGGTGAAGCGCATGATATTTATGAGCGCAATGCCCGGCATATGGATGCAGCGGCGCTGACTGCGCAAGAGCAGGCGCTGATCCAAGCACTGCGATTGGCGTTTGGGCCGCAACATGTTTGAGCGGCCACACCATCAACGCATTGCGCATGTGTTGGCGGCGCTGGATGGCGCTTTGCTGCTGGCACATGGCTGCTTGTTTGGCGGCGGCACCTGCATTGCGCTGCGCTATGGCGAATACCGCGAGTCTGTGGATATAGATTTTTTGGTGTCGGATGCAGATGGCTATCGCGAGCTGCGGCAGTTGCTCACAGGATCGCTTGGGCTCAATGCCCTCTTGCGAACGGGGGCGCAGCCTTTGGTGATGCTGCGCGAAGTGCGGGCAGATCAATATGGGATTCGCACGCAAGTGCAGATGGATGGCATGGCGATCAAGCTAGAGATCGTGCGCGAGGCGCGTATCTCGCTGGATGCACCGAGCCCCGATGAGGTGATATGCGGCATCAGCACGCTGACGCGGCAGGACATGGCCGCCTCCAAGCTGCTGGCTAACTCAGACCGACATGCGGACGACGGCGCGTTCAGCCGAGACGTGATTGATTTGGCGATGATGGCTATACCTCTGGCTGAGCTGCGAAAGGCTTTGGCCAAAGCCGAGCAAGCTTACGGCGCGGCTGTGATGCGCGATTTGGGCAAAGCGATTGACCTCCTGCAAACTCGCGCAGGCTGGCTAGAGCGCTGCATGCAGGTGATGGCAATGGCTATGCCCAAAGCCGTGCTGTGGCAAAAAATTCGCGCTTTGCGGCGAGTGTTGCCTAAAAACAATGTGTCACTTTAAATGCTATTAATTCAATAGCACTCTGCGCAAATTCTATAACGGCTACAAGCCAATTTGGCATAAAAAAACCGCCTCAATGAGACGGTTTTTTCAAATACTGAAAGTAGATTAATAACGACGACCACCGCCGCCGCCACCACCGCCACCGCCGTAGCCGCCGCGATCACCGCCGCCGCCACCACCATAGCCGCCGCCACCGCCGCCACCACCATAGCCGCCGCCACCGGTGCGCGGTGGGCGAGCTTCCATTGGGCGGGCAACGTTGACTGTGAGGTCACGGCCACCGACGTTTTGACCGTGTAGGCCGGCGATAGCTGCTTGCGCTTCTTCCCCGCTGCCCATTTCCACAAAGCCGAAGCCTTTGGAGCGGCCGGTATCGCGCTCCATCATCACTTTGGCGGACTGAACCTGGCCAAAGGCAGAAAACTGCTGCTGCAGGTCTTCATCGCGCACGGTGTAGGCGAGATTGCCGACGTATAGTTTGTTGCTCATAGTGAGTCTTTCTCAAAAATGTGCGCCCAAAGAAAGAGGGCGCACGGTAAAAATCAAATAAACGAAGTCAGCCGCTATTTTAGCGGCGCGCCGCGGTTGAGGGGCCGCCCACACGAGGTTGGCGGTTTTCAATGTGGCGGAAGGTGATACGGCCTTTGGAAAGGTCGTAGGGCGACATTTCAACGGTGACTTTATCACCTGCCAAAATGCGAATGCTGTGCTTACGCATTTTGCCACCGGTGTAGGCAATGAGTTTGTGGTCATTGTCTAGGGTCACGCGGCAGCGCATATCAGGCAAGATTTCATCCACCTTACCCTGCATCTCTATCAAGTCTTCTTTGGCCATGCGGCCTCCAAGGTTCACAAGCTCGCCGAAGGAAAAAGCATGACCCACTAGCACCTGCATTTTCAGCAGGGCAGCGTAGCGTTGAAGCGATGGAGACAAAAATGTCTGAAGCACACCTTACCGCAGCAAAGGAAAGCAAATAGCTGCGGAGAGCTAGAGTGTAACGCTCTTTCACTCAGGGCCTCACAACCGTGGTTTCAGAGGATGCGATTCTGGCTTAGTATGCTATTCAATTCATAGCACTCTACGCATATTCTATAAGGGCGATTGGCCTATTTTTATCAAAAAATCCAGCCCAGCACACACCGCAGCCACCTGCGCGGCAATGCATTGCTCGGGGCTGGTACGGGGGCTGTCGGGGTAGACCTCGGTGGTGGTGGTGTAGCGTGCGCCGGTGATGCTGGCGCACAGGCCTAGGCCTTTTAAGCGATAAGCGATCACGCCGCGAGCCATACCGGGTGAGCCGATGAGAGCACCCTCCTCGTCAGCCGCAGCAATCGGCGTGACGCACTCCACAGCTTCGATGATGGCCGCTTGGAAGGCGGGCTGCGGGTTGGCCGCGTCGTCCACCAAGTAAAACCCATCGGGAATGCTGCCAGGCACAAAGCGCGTGCCGTCGCGTGCGGCCAAGGCGGGGCGGAATTCGGTTTCGTCAGTGTCGGTGGTTTCGTGCAGATCGATATGCGCTGCAAATCGGCCTTGCAAAGGTGCAATCAGGCTCATCAATGCGGCGCACTCTTGAACTGTGCTGCCTTCCTTAAACGAACGATTCGGGTCAATCGCATCAAAATTCCAGCGCTGAATGCGCTCGTAAGCCCAAGGGCTGACGCAAGGAGCCACCAGCAAGTTCACCCGGCCTGCATAGCGCAGCGCCTGCGTCTGCAAGAAGCGCAGTGCACCCTGCACACCACTCGTTTCATAGCCATGCACACCGCCTGTGATCAGCACAGAGGGCAAATCTGGCTGCCTATCCCGGCTGCGCAGCGCCATCAGGGGGAAAATTTCGCCCGCATACGTCACCTCACCGTAGTTCAACACATCGAAGCGCTCGGAAAGCGGCTCCAAAGCGCCCAGCACATCCTGGGCATAGCTGCGCTGGCGCAGCTGCTTGGTGCGCCACAGCGCGATCTCAGCAGCGCCCCAAGCTTTTCCGGGCGTGCCAATGGGGTAGGAATGCAGAGTGTTCATGGGAAAAAAGATCAAATGCGACGAGCGCATTATCCGTGGCAGCCCAAACAGCCGCCCACTTGCCTAGGCTGGCGAGTGCGGCTCTCACGCCGCCTTGACATAAAACGAAACAAACCGATACCGCCCTGAGATGACCGCTGCGGCGCTGCTGGGCACACTCAAAGCCTTGTTCAACAACTCTTTGAGTAAAGGAAACCTTCCCATGAAATCTTGGATTAAACGCACGCTGTTGGGTGTCTTTGGCGCTTCTGTTCTGATCGGTAGCCTCGCGGGTTGCTCTCGTGGCCATCATGGCGAATGGAGCCCAGAGCGCGTGACCGAAATGCGCGGAAAAGTGATTGAGCGCGTGAGCAGCAAACTCGAACTGAACGATGTGCAGAAACAAAAGCTCAGCGTTTTGGCTGATGAAATGTTGGCCTCACGTACAGCATTTCGCGGCAAAGATGCCGACCCGCGCACCGAGATGAAAGCGATGATCGCTGGCGCGAAATTTGATCGCAGCCGCGCCCAGGCGATGCTAGAGCAAAAAACCCAAGTGGTGCAAGGCAATGGCCCCAAGCTGATTGCAGCGATGGCTGATTTTTATGACAGCCTGAACCCAGAGCAGCAAAAACAAGTGCGTGATCGCCTTGAGCACCGTGGCTGGTGGGGCCGTGGCTGATCGGGGCCGAGCATGCCCTGCGCACAGACACCTGTGCGCGACCTGCGAAACCAGGTTCGCGCACATATCCCCACCCTGATGGCCGTGACCCCTGACCCGCACGCCGAGCTGATGGCCATGGTCTGGGGGACGCGCTTTGACCGACAACATGCGATGGATCTTTGGGCGCAGCTGCCGCAAGCCACTGCATTAGCCGCACAACCGCTGTGGCAGGCGCTGCACACGCTTGCCGAGCGCTTTGACGGCTTGGCAGCACCTAGGCAGCAGCATTTGCGCCGCCTGATCTTGCGGCATCGTACTCTGAGCCAAGCAGGCAGTTAAGATGGCCATATGCACCGGATTTTGCTGATTGACGACGACACGCAGCTTGGCGCACCGCTGGCGGCTTATTTCCAGCGCTTTGAGCTGGCGTTAACCCAAGCCCTGCGCCCTAGCGATGGCTTGCAGCGTTTGCGCTCTGGTGATTTTGATGCGGCAATTTTGGATGTGATGCTGCCGGAGATGGATGGCTTTGCGCTGTGCCGCAGCATCCGCCAAGAAAGCGATATTCCGATCATCATGCTCACCGCGCGTGGCGAGGTAATGGATCGTGTGGTGGGCTTGGAGCTGGGTGCAGACGACTACTTGCCCAAGCCCTTTGAGCCGCGCGAGCTGGTGGCAAGGCTGCAAACGGTGTTGCGGCGACGCACGCAAAAGCCGGTGCAAGCTGGCACAAGCGAGTCAGAGCCGGGCATCTTGCGCTTTGAGGGTCTTGTTTTGGATACTGCACGCCGTAGCGTGATGCGTCAAGCTGAAGTGATTGAGCTAACCAGCACTGAATTTGACTTACTGCATTTGCTGGCACGTGAGCCGGGCAAAGTATTGAGCCGCGATGATATTTTGAATCACCTGCGTGGACATGAGGCCGAACTATTCACCCGCGCGGTGGATATTGTGGTCAGCCGTTTGCGCAAGAAGCTGGAACCGCTGGACTGCATCAAAACCCTGCGTAACGCGGGCTACTCGCTGGCACTGCCCAAGCTGCCATCATGACAAAAGGCTGGTTCAAACGCATGCGACACGCGCTGGGGCATTCGCTCAAGCTGCGGCTGATTGTGGTGTTCTTGCTGCTGGCGGGTGCGATGGCCGCTGTGTTCATCGGCAGCTTGCAAAAAGCATTTTCGTTGAGCTGGCGCGATGCCGCCCGCCCAATGCTGATGGACTATGTGGACCATCTGGCCGCAGATATCACACCCGATAAACAAGCGGCCCCAAGCATTGAGCGCGCCAAGGCCCTGACTGAACGATTACCGATCACCGTGCGCATTTCAGGCGCCGCTGTGAACTGGCAATCGCACCCAACCCAAGCACGGCCCGAATGGAAGAACGAGGATTGGGGCGACCATCAAACGTGGCGGCGCTTGTTGGTGCGCAACACCGCCGATGCTCACACGATTGAGTTTGGCCTGAACATCAGTGTGCTTGAGCGGCGACCTCGCTGGGTGGGCTTCACCCTGGTGGCTCTACTCATCATCACCTTACTGGCGTACCTGTATGTGCGCCGGCTGCTCCGCCCGCTTGATGACATCAGCGCTGGAGCGCAGCGTTTTGGTGGCGGGGATTTTGCAGCACCGATTCCCGTGCGTCATGCGCATCGACCCGACGAGTTAGGGCAACTGGCCACAACGATCAATGCGATGGGGTCTGACATTCAACAAATGCTAGATGCCAAACGCGCTTTGCTCCTGGCCATCAGCCACGAGCTGCGCAGCCCGCTCACGCGCGCTCGGCTCAATACCGAATTGCTGCCCGAGACAACCGATGTACAGCCCCGCCGCGAGGCCTTGCTCAGCGATTTGGCGCTGATGCGCGATTTAGTTACCGATTTGCTAGAAAGCGAGCGTTTATCTAGCCCACACGCAAAGCTGCACCGCGAACCGACCGATCTGGCTGTGTTGGCACAAGAAGTGTGTGAAGCGGTGATGGTCAACCATACGAGTCAACCCAGCGTGAAGCCAGACATGGCGGCAAACCTGCCGACCCTAGCTCTGGATCGCACCCGCATTCGCCTTCTTCTTCGTAATCTGCTAGACAACGCATTGCGGCACAACTCATCAGAAAACGGCATGCCCGCTGTTGAGCTGACGGTGCAACGCGCATCAGATGGTGGCGCGTGCATCATCGTGCGTGATTTTGGCAGCGGCGTTGATGAAGCTGCCCTACCTCATTTAGCCGAAGCTTTTTATCGCCCCGATGCGGCGCGCGAACGTGCAACAGGCGGCGTGGGCTTAGGGCTTTACCTTTGCAAACTCGTGACGCTAGCGCACGCTGGCAGCATGACGATTCGCAATGCGCAGCCTGGGCTAGAGGTCAGCGTGATTTTGCCTGCGCTATAGGCAGTTCACATCGCCCCGCGCCCCACCAAGCCACCCATCTTGCGCACCAGCCATTTCGGCGCACTGCGCGAAGCCAGAGCACCCAGCTGGTAAACCGCACCGGGCACGCAGATCGCATCGCCGCGCAACATCGCTTCCAGCGCTTGGCGGGCCACGTCGTTCACATCAGCAATCAAGAAACTGGGCAGTTGGCTGAGTTTGTCGTTCGCGCTTTTGGCTTGTGCAAACATATTGGTGGCTGTGATGCCGGGGCACAGGGCGGTGACGCTCACGCCCGTGCCTTGCAGTTCTTCAGCCAAAGATTCTGAGAGCGAGAGCACATAGGCTTTGCTGGCCGCATAGGCCGCAAGCATGGGAATCGGCTGGAAGGCGGCGATGGATGCCACGTTAAGCACATGCGCCTTGCCGCCACGCTCAGCCACCGTGCGCTGCATCATCGGCAACACGGCATGCAGCATGGCTGTGAGCGCACTGATGTTCAGATCAATCATCTGCTGCAATTGCGCTGCTTGCATGTTGACGAATGCATCTTGGTGCAACACGCCCGCGCAGTTGACCAACACACGAATGCTCAAGCCCTGATTTTGTAGCAAGGTGGCCAGATTTTGAATCGACGCGGGCTGCGTTAAATCCGCCGCAGCCACGCGGGCTTGAATGCCATGCTGATCGGCCAATTCGGTTGCCAAAGCCTGCAACTTATCCACACTGCGAGCTACCAAGATCACATCAAAACCTTTGGCCGCGAGCTGCTTGGCCAAGGTCAAGCCGATGCCAGAAGATGCGCCCGTGATCAACGCGTAGTTGCCGGGTTCTAGCGTTGCCGCAGTCTTACGGGTGCTTTTCGAGGCAGCGGGTGAGGGAGATTTTTTCGTGACCATGGTGACTTTCGGTTTCAGGCGGTTCAATGCACTGTGCTTCACTATAGCGGCTCTTGACGAAACCTCGATCAAAGGTTTCAATCTGCTTTTATGTGCTGCCTCATAACTCGCCGCCACAGCTTGACCATGCTCACACTTGCGCCATTCGCATGGGTAGCCGTTGCCGCGCCAGCAGATGCTGCTCTTGCGCTGGCGATGCGCCGCGCATTCGCGCTCAGAGATGAGGCCATCCGCGCAGGCGACCAAGCCTTCGGAGCGGTGGTGGTGCGAGGGCAGGAGATTGTTGGCGCATCACCCAGCCGCGTCGTCACCAACAACGATCCCACGGCGCATGCAGAGATGGAAGCTATCCGCGATGCCGCCAAACGCTTGCGCTCTCGGGAGCTGGCAGGATGCGTGTTGGTGTCGAGTTCGCGGCCTTGCCGTATGTGCGAGACAGCGGCGATGTGGGCGGGCATCTCTCGAATGATCTATGGCGAAAATCTGACCGATGCTGGAGCGCCCCGATGACAATGCAGCTTCGCCTTGCCCTGCTTGCCGCTTTTGCGTTTACGCTGGCCATGCTCTACACAGCCCCGGCCAGTGCGCAGCAAACGGCTTGGTTTGCCGCTGCTGAACACGGCGATTTAGCCGCCATGCAGCGTTTGGCCAATGCAGGCCAAACCATCGATGCACGCAATTCACAAGGTCAAACGGCTCTGTTGATTGCGACGCATCGCAATCACATTCCGTTAGCGCAATGGTTGATTTCACGCGGCGCGAACGTGAATGCGCAAGATGCGATATCGGATTCACCCTATCTTCTTGCGGGCGCACGCGGACGGCTGGAGATTCTTCGCCTCACCGTGGCCGCAGGTGCAGACCTGCGCAGCACCAACCGCTATGGCGGCACCGCACTGATTCCCGCCGCGCATTACGGGCATGTGGACGTGGTGCGCGAGCTGCTGAAAACTGCGGTGGACGTGAATCACATCAATCGCCTCGGTTGGTCGGCGCTGCTCGAAGCCATCATTTTGGGCGATGGCGGCGCAGCGCACACTGAGATCGTGCGCCTGCTCCTGAGCCATGGCGCTGCGCCTGAGCTGGCAGACGGTCAAGGCATCACGCCATTGGCACATGCACGCCAGCGTGGGCAATCGGGCATTGTGAATTTGTTACGCGCAGCAGGTGCTAAGCGCTGAGCTGGTGCGTTATCGGCAAACGCTTTGAGTGCACTTAATAATCGCGCTTTTTCTTACTCACACTTTTGCGCATCGGGCCGACGACCTTGCGCATGAGCTGGAGTAAAAAGAGCATGACAATCGCGCCCACTATGGCCAGCAACAGCGAGGTCATTTGAAAGCCTTCAATGACTTTTCCGCCATTGAATTGCGCAGCCACAAAATCACCGCCAATAAAGGCACCAAACATACCGATCAAGATATTTTCAATTTGCACGCTGCGTGCGGGTGAGTCCATCATGCGGGTGCTGAGCCAGCCCGCGAAAGCGCCAATAGCGCACCAGATATAAACGTTGATACCATTTCCCCAAGGCCCCAAGATAGGACAGCCTCATACTGACAGGTTTAGCGGGATTCACCTAGCAATCTATTTTGTGTGTCAAGATGTATGCTCTATTGCTTGGAGTTTTTTAGGCCATTTAGGACAATTGCCCTTATAAAACGTGCGCAGAGTGCTATTGAATCAATAGCACTCATTAAACTCGCCGTACGTTCTCCACACCCTGCACCTGCATCACGAGAGCCAGCACCTTGGCCAACTGCGCTGCATCGTGAATTTCTAGCGTCAGCGTGATCCAGCTCGCTCCCCGCGCCACATGCTGCTGCACGCTGCGCACAGGCACTTTTTCTTTAGAGAAAACTTCGGTCACATCGCGCAGCAAACCGCCTCGCTCTGCCCCAATCACACGCACATCCACCGCATAGCTCGCTCCTGATTTAGGAGCACCCCACGCAACATCTACAAGGCGTTCCCCCTCTTTTTGCATCAAAGTGCGCAGCGTGGTGCAGAGTGCGCGATGAATACTCACGCCTTTGCCGCGCGTGACGTAGCCCACAATGGCATCCGGCGGGGCGGGCTTGCAGCATTTGGACAATTGCGTGAGCAAGCTATCCACCCCCACCACCAGCACACTGCCCGTGGCTTTAGACGGCGTAATTTTCTCGGCCACCCGATTCGTGCGCAGCAACACTTGCTCGTCTTCGCTCACTGCCGCTGGTGCAGCAGGTCGCAGATACTGCTCAATGGTTCGCACAGAAAACTCATCTTTGCCCACCACTTCAAACAAGCTCTCCGCCGTTTTGAAGCCCAGTTG
The DNA here is from genome assembly GCA_031375105.1 of Variovorax sp. Classification (GTDB taxonomy): domain Bacteria; phylum Pseudomonadota; class Gammaproteobacteria; order Burkholderiales; family Burkholderiaceae_C; genus JANMDU01. Next base: position 28,076 of record JANMHJ010000074.1, on the reverse strand, counting down.
CGCGGCCAAATCATCGAATTTCAGAGCAGTTTTGCCTTCGCGCTGCAAGAGCTTTTCAACCGCCTCGCGGCCTCGCGCCACCGTTTCGTCCAATTGCAGCGCGTTAAACCAAGCGCGCACTTTGGATTTAGCTCGCGGGCTGGTCAGGTAATGCAGCTCAGGGTTGAGCCAATCGCGCGAGGGGCCACCTTCTTTCGCTGCATTGATCTCCACCGTTTGGCCATTGGCCAGCGGCGTGTTCAAAGTCACCATGTGGCCGTTGACCCGCGCACCTCGGCAGCGGTGACCTAGATTGGTGTGCACCGCGTAGGCAAAATCCACTGGCGTTGCGCCTTGCGGCAGATCCACAATGGCGGCATCCGGCGTGAGAACGTAAATGCGGTCATCGAGCACATCAGTGAGCTTGGCATCTCCTGAAATGTCTTGCTGCCAGGCTAAGAGTTGTCGCAATACCGCGATCTTCGCGTCATATGAGCCACCGGCGCTCACACCCGCATAGCCCTTCGTTCCGGCCTCTTTGTAAGCCCAATGCGCAGCCACGCCGGTTTCGGCATGCTCATGCATCGCTGCCGTGCGAATCTGAATTTCTAGGGGACGACCTGTGTCATCGCGCACCACGGTATGCAAGCTCTGATAGCCGTTAGATTTTGGCTTGGCGATGTAATCGTCAAACTCGCCCACCATCGGCTCATACAGCTCATGCACACGGGAGAGCGCTGCATAACAAGCTGCAGCGTCGTGAACGATCACGCGCATCGCCCGCACATCCAGCACCTGCTCAAAACCCAATTGCTTGCCGCGCATCTTTTTCACGATACTGTAAATATGCTTCGGTCGGCCTTGCACGGCAGCTTCGATGCCTTGCGCTTTCAAATCCAGCTCCAGCCCTTCGCGCAGCCGCACCATGCCCAGCTCGCGCTCGGTGCGCTTGTCCAAGAGCTGCTTGGCAATGGTTTTGTAGGTCTCGGGCTCCAAAAAACGAAAAGCCAAATCTTCCATTTCCCACTTGATCTGCCAAATGCCCAAGCGATTAGCCAAAGGGGCAAACACATGCAAAGCCTCCGCCGCCACTGCGCTGGGTGCTGCGGATTTAGTAGCAGCGTAGTGCCGCAAGGTTTGCAAGCGAGAAGCCAAGCGCAGCATCACCACGCGCAGATCGCGCGAGAAAGCCAACAGCATTTTGCGGATGTTTTCTGTTTGGCTGGCCGCGCCGGGGCTGATGGTGGTTTTGAGCGAAGCCGCGCGAGAAAGCCGCTGAATCTGCACGAGGCGCGTGGTCTCCATGGCCAGCGTGGCATAGCTTGCGCCAAAGGCTTTGGTGATGATGTCTTGCGGCTTATTCAGATGCTCGCAGGCATACACCAAATAGCTCGCTGCCTGCATGGCTTCAGAGCCACCAATGCTGCTGAGAATAGCGGCCACCGCTTCTGCGTGGGCAAAGGTATTCTCCCCAGTATCAAGCGTTTCGCTGGCAATCAGCGGCTCGGCAAACGCTCGCGCCCGCGCAAGCGCCCTGCCCCGCTCTGCATCCAGTGCCAAATCATCTGTCGCAAAGCTTTGCCCAGCCACAGCGACAGCCGCCGCCACTTCTTCAGCGTTTTCTGGGAAGCTGAGCTTGTGCAGATGCTTCATCCGATAGATCGCCTGCTCAATCTTCGATCACGCGCCAAACAGAAAATCTTCAACCGCCTGCGTTTGATCCGGCTGCACCAGCGTGGGCGCATGCCCCACGCCTGCAAACTGCACTAATTTTGCTTTGGGCCCGCGCTGCTGCATTTGCTGCGCCGTAGCCATGCTGATCAGATCAGATTCCATGCCGCGAATCAGCAGCGTATCACAAGAAATAGCGTCATACAGCTGCCAGAGCAAGGCCACGCCTTGGGCCGCCATCTCAGGCGTGGTGGCGCGCACCGGCACGGCAATCGCAGGGTCATAGTACAGTTTGAATTTATCGCCATCAGGTCGAATCATCGGTTTGCAAAGCGCACGCCATTGCTCTGGGCTGTGCGGCCCAAAACTGGTGGATATCTGCCACATCGCATCCATGGCCTCCTGCTCAGAGGCATAGCGCGCGTCGTTGCCCAGATAGCTTTTGATACGCTGCAACGCCGTCCATTGCACCACCGGGCCTATGTCATTGAGAATGAGTTTGCGCGGCATCAGGCTTTTGAGCTGCGGCTGTAGCGCAGTTTGCGCCGCCACGGCGATGCCAATCAATCCGCCCATGCTCGTGCCCACCCAGTCGATGGTCTGCGCACCTTGAGCCTTGAGCGTCATCAAAAGCGTCACCAAATCAGCCGCGTATTGCGGCACTTGATACAGCGCTGGATCGGCAAGCCAATCACTCATGCCACGCCCCGCCACATCCACGCACACCACACGGCAGCGCTGGCGATCCACTCCCATCAGCTTTTGGGCGAGCACATCAAAATCACGCCCTTGGCGCGCCAATCCATGCACACACAGCACCACATGCGCATGATGCGGCTTACCCCAGCTCCAATAGGCCATGCGGTGGGTGCCCGGTTGTGCGCCAGCGTGGTCGCAGTCAATAGACAAAAGTTCTGGAGAATTCATGCCAATATCCTAGCCGAGAAACGGCATCCGAAGTGGCCTGTCTGCAATCGAGCACCTTGATAGTGCCGCATTTGCTCAATCAGTGCTTGCGCCGTCTACGGCACTCAACTCAAGGGCAGGTTTGCCCTTCCACAACAATTTCTTGCTGCTTGCGCTTGTCTTCATCTGGATCGGCTGCGGCTGTATCTAAGGAGGTTTCAATCTGAGTGAGTTGCGAGGTTAGCAACAGGCTCTGGGTGACCTGTGCATCGTTGTTGACTGGCGGAGGCGACGGCACGCGGTCGGGCGCAAAAAGGCCTGCATTGGCAACGCCATCACCCAGCGGAGATGCGGCCAAGTTCACACAACCATTGCAATTGCCAGGCACAGAGATGCTGCCAAAATTGGAGATGATCACCGCATCTGCGTTAGAGCCAGAGCCAGCCAGCAGATTCAAACTGTTGGCGCTGATGGTGATGTTTCCGTCCGAGATGATGGCTGCATAAGCACCTGAGCCTGTGCCACCTCGCAAATTGACACTTCCCGCGATCACGTCTAGTGGCGAGCCCACAGCAGGATCAAGCTTTGCGTAAGCGCCCAAGCCCGTGCCGCCTATCACGCTCAGTGTGCCTGTCACGACCGCTTTGGCTGCGCCCAGCACATCGATGCTCGCAAACGTGCCGTTAGCACTACCCCCTTGAATCACCAAATTACCAGTTGCATTCACATTCATGATGCCCTTTGAAAACACACTGCTGGATGCACCAGCCTTTGAGCCGCCCGCCAACGAGATGTTGGCACCACTCAGAAGCACTGAATTGCCGCCATTGATTGCAACAGGTGTATTTGCATTGCCAATGTTGAGATTCCCGCCGCTTAAAAGCTCTACATTCGCTGCCGAGATATTGCCCGTGACGGCATAGCCATCGCCAGTGACCGTTTCGTAATGCAGCGTGCCTTTCGCTTGCGCACTGGTCAGCTCGTGAGCTTGGCTGTTGATGTTGCGCACATAGGCATCTCCATTGGTCGCTAAGAAGCGCACATTCTTGGTGTCGACTTGAATCAACCCTGCGCTGCCGCCCACAGAAGTACCCGTTAAGGCGATGGCCGCTGCGCTGTGACTGGTCGCTAGCGACGTGCCCACTTGCGCCGTCACAGCGTCAGTGGCATTGATGCTGATGCCGTTTGCACCTGCAGCCGTTAGATTACCCAACACCAGAGAAGCCCCCACATCACGAATATTGATATCAGCGCCTGCGGTCGCGCTCACGCTACCCAGCTGATTGTTGCCAAACAGGCCCAAGCCCCCCGGTGTGCTTGCGCTGAATGCTGCGGAATTGATAGCATTGCCGACACTTTGGTTGATATTGGGTGCCGTGATGCTGACGCTGCCTGTGGCATCAATGTCTGGGTTGACCGTCTGGTTGCTGACCAATGCGATGTTGCCTCCGGTTGCAGAGAAATTGCCGATGCTGTTGCCCGCCTTGGTTAGCGTGATGTTTTGAGCCGCTGCGTTGACGTTCACATTGCCTGCGATCTGTAGCGCAGTACCAGACTGAGTGACTGGCCCAGCAGCGGTCACGCTCAGACTTGCCGCCTGAATGCTTGGCAACGGCAATGCGCCGCCATGGGTGAGCCCCACAGAGCCAGTCGCTGTAATTGAAGACAAGGCAGCGACACCTGTGTTCGCGTTGCGATAACTGACGGTAGAGTAATCGCCACCAGCAGCAGTGAAGCTGCTTGCACCAGAAACATTGACATCCATATTGACCGTGCTGCTGGCCGCCAGCGCCGCCAGATTCAGAACAGGTGTGGTGAACCCAGCAACACGGGTCGACAGAGCGCCGCCAAAATTGATAGCAGAATTTACCGTCACCGAGCCGCCCAAGCTCAAGCCATTGGTATCTGCCAACTGCAAGGTGCTGGCGTTGATTTGCAAGCTGCCAATATCGTTGGCTGTTTGAAGCCAATTCACTGCCTGCCCAGCGGCGTTAATTGTTGCCAAACCTGCAACTTCAATCGGAGCAGACTGGGTGACGGGGCCAAGCGAAGTGAGATTGAGCGTATTGACGGCGCTAGCGCCAAAATTGATACCGCCAAGGCGATTGCTATTGATGGTTGCCGTGCCACCCGTACCAATAGCATCAAGCAATACATTGCCAGAATAGCTGCTGGCAATGGGCAGCAAGATATCGCCCGTTGTGGAGCTCAGGTTGGTGATGCCTGAGATATTGAGCGACGCACCTTGCGTGATGTTGCCACTGGCCACCACAGTAAGCGGGCCGCCGACGCTGAGACTTGCCGTGCTTGAGCCGAGTTGAATCGCCCCGCCGCCCAGTTGCACGCTATTGGCTGCGCCGCTGAAAGTCAGTGGCGTTGCAGCACTTGAAGTGAGCTGAATCTGATTGCCTGACACGACATGCACACCTTGTGCAATGCTGTTGCCAAAATTCACCCAAGACACATTGTTAGCTCCTACGTCAAGCTCTATGCTGCCTAAGGTATTGATGCTGGCCACATGGCCAATATTGCTATCCGACGTGACGCTAGCAAAGCGCCCGGCAGATGTGGAAAGGGCATTGAGCACGGTGGGCCCGGAGATATCTAGCGTGATGTTGCCGCCCGTGCTGGAAGCGCCTATCGTGGCGGTGTTGGCAACATCCAGCTCGATGTGGCTTGCTGCGACTGCAAACAGATTGCCACCAGAAAGCGTTCCGCCATTGCTTAGCATTTCCCCCGTAGAAGACGTTAAGCTCATCGCGCCCGTGACGCTCAGATCTTGATGAAATGCCAAATTGCCGCTTTGCTGGGTGAGGGTCGCGCTGCCAAAGCCTGTGATCGGATGGGTGGCGGCTAGGTCATTAAACTGGGTGTTCACTTTGAGCACACCGCTGCCACTGGATGCCAAGCTACCGCCCGATAACATGATCAGTTGATCCGTCTCAAAGCCAGAGCCCACAGTCAGCGTACCGTTCACAAAAGTCACGCCGCCAGAGCCGCGATTCAAAGAGCCAGCAGAGGTGACTGTCTTGCCATTGGCAATCGCCCACGCACCACCCGCGACACTTGCACCGGCTGCAAGCGTTGTGTCTTTGCTGAACTCTAGGCTGGCGGTATTGGCAATATTAAACACACCTGTTTGCGTGGCAGTCACTGGCAACACAACATTGCCTGTGTTGATTTGTGTTGTGCCTTGGTTGTTAAACGAAAGGGCGCCGAGAGAACCGCCATCAAAGCCAAGCGTGGATCCTGCGCCAACAACCATGCCCAAGCCTGCGCCAAATGTTCCAGAGACCAACGAGAGTGAGCCACCGGACATGGTGGTGGTGAAGGCATTGGCATTCAAGCTGCTGCCCGAAGCCATCGACAAGACACGTGAGTTTGTGCCTGAAGGCAGTGTCGTGAAGGCGAAGGTATTGGCCAAATAACTGCCCGAACCTGCGATCGTGCCGCTCGCCCAATTGAGCTGGCCGATCGTGCCACCGGCTGAATTGCCAACGAATGTGCCGCCCTGCAAATTCACTGTGCCGCTCAAGGCCAGATTCGTCCCTGGCAGTGCCAAAGAGCCGCCTGTGATGAACAGTGCATCCGTGGCATCCAGATTCAATCCAAACAAGCCGCTGATATTGGTGCCCGATGCAATCGTAATAGAGCCATTGCCCGCAGGATTGATGGTGACGCGCTGCCCCGAGGCGGGCAATAAATCAGTCGACCAATTCGAAGCGGTTGACCACAAACCATCGTTTGCATCGCCATCCCAGAAAATACTGCCCAGCGGAGCAAGGGTGATCGCGGTCAAGGTGAAGAAGCTGTTGCTCGTGCCGCTCGTACTGATGGCAAAACTCTTACCGCTGATGTTGGATACAACACCGGGGTTGCCGCCAGTCAAGTTGCCGCCAAAGCTCACCGCTGTGAAGGCATCACCGCCGCCGATGGCCACCGTGCCAATCTGGTTGATGCGAATCGTGCCACCGCTGTTTAAGTTGCCTGTGATGGCTAATTTGTCGTGATTACTCGTGTTTTGCAGGTCAATATCGACTGTACCCGACGTGAAATCTGCGTGGCCTGCTATTGAAAGCATAGCAATTGAACTTGCGCCACCGGGGGAAATTGTGCCGGTATTCAGAAACGTGCCGGCACCCAAGCCTAAGCTGCCTGAGCCTGCCAACGTGCCGCTGTTGTTCCAGTTGCCACTGCCCGCGCCAATCATCGTGCCATTGAGCGATATCAGCCCGGTGGAATTGAGCGTCGAACCAATATCGATCTGGCCACCACTCAGTTGCATCGGCCCATCAAAATTCATCACGCCTGCACTGCTGAGCTTGCCAGACGACATGAAGAGCGTGTTGCCAACATTCGTGCTAATGCCTCCTGAGCCAATGCTCAAGGTGCCGCTATTGAAAGCCAAGCTTTCATCGCTCGCCGGAGCAAAGATCAAGGAGCGAGCCGTCATACCTGGCGTTGTGATACTAACAACAGAGTTAGTTGAAGGCGCATTAATAAAGACATCTTCTGCCGCACGAGGGATGTGCCCACGGCTCCAATTTGCTGCGACAGACCAATCACCGCTGCCCGTATTAACCCAAGCATTTGTGATCACGTCAGTGGAAATGCTAAAACTTGTTGCGCTGAGTGCTTTGCTAAAACTAACGCCTGTCACCGCATTGTTGGATGTATCGACCAGTGACAGCGCGGGCGCAGAGCCTGCGACGTTGCCGCCCGAAGATTGAATCAACGTGAAGCTGTCTCCGGAGCCAATGAAAGGTGCAAGCTCAATCAGCTTCACTGCGCTGGGCAGAGTGATATTTCCTGTCGCAGAAAATTTGTCATAACTGCTGGTGCTGTTCAGATCAAACTCAATCGTCCCGGAAGACAGATTCGCATTGCCGACCACCTTCAGCGCACCGACTTGCTGATAGCCACCTATCTGAATTAAGCCTTGATTGGTCAATGAACCAGCGCCTACATTGATCGTGCCATCGCCGCTGATTGCCGCACCCAAAGGATTGAGCAAACTGCCCGCGCCATGAATCAGCGTGGCGTCATTATTAAGCTGTAGATAACCACCCCCTGAAGATTGCGTTAAGCTGGAGAGGTTGACAGTTTGATAGATATCTAAAGTGTTATTGTTGTTGACAGACGGCGTGATGTTCGCATTGGTGATCGACAAATAATATTCATTGTTGATATGGCCAGTGCCTGCAATGTTTGAGGTGATTTCTACGTATCCACTTGCGATATCTAAAGTTTTACCACTCGGGATCGTGTTCGTTCCACCATAAATTTGAAGCTGAGGGTAGTTGTCTAACTTCACATCGTTGTAAACCACGCTGGGGCTGCCTGTTCCATCGATCCGCAAAGTGCCTGAACCGCCGCTAAGAGTCAGATCGTTGAAAGTGTGAGCGCCTTCGCTGATTTGCGTCAATCCACCCACAAGCGTCAACTTACCCGTGTAGCTGGCTATCGTCGGCTCCAACTGAATCAACCCGGCGCCTGCATCCACAGTACCACCGTTGATATTGAGCGAGCCCGTGCGGATATTGAGGATTTCGTTGCTATCTACACTCAGGGTGCCACCTTGGTTGTTGAGCGTGCCATCTCCAGAGATCACCTGTGTCACGCCACCTCCACCCGAGGCAGAAACAATGCTGTAGTTAGTCAATACGCTTCCTGATGCCAAGACCAGTTTGTCGCTGCCGCTGGCCATCACCATGCGAAGGCTGCCATCGTTAATGATGTTTGTGCCTGTGATCACACGTTGATCGCTGCCAGAAATCGTCAACACACCGGTATTGGCAATGTAAAAGTTTCCGCCGCCGATGATCGGCGCTGGGCCATTCCAGTTGCCATTGGTCGTGAGCGATAAGGTGTTGCCTGAAGAGATGTTCAAAGTACCGCCTTGAAAAGTCAGCGTCTTCACTTCCAAAGCGGCACCTACATTGATCTGCCCACTGGACATAAAGATATCGTTCGCAGCATTGGTACCCGTATTGCTGCCGGCATTGGTCAACGTACCGCCACTTACATGCAGCGTTCCCTTAAGGATATCTCCGCCCTGTAGCGTGAGTTGGCCGCCCGAAACAATCATAAGAGTGTCGTCTGAGCCGGTAGCAGAAAGATTCAGATTCGAAAGAGCTGTCGCGCTATCCACGGTGATCGTGTGTGTGCCACTCGGATTGATGATCACAAGATCACCGGCTTGAGGCAGACGCCCCAGATTCCAGTTGGCTGTATCGTCCCAATCACCGTCTCCAACGATCCAAGAGATACTACCGGAGGGGTTACTGAGAGAGACTTGATAGCCGTTGAAGGGTTGGATCAAGCCCGTTGCCACCAACGGCCCGATACCATCGACAGTTGCAAAACCGCCAGTGCTTGTGCCTGTGCTCGAAATGGGAAGATACACGTTACCAGCAGCGAAGGAATGTGTGCTCAAGGGCAGCGCACTGAAAGACAAAGTGCCATCTAAGTATGAATCGCCATTCACGATCAGCTGATCACTGCTGTTAGCAGAATCCGCCCTGATCTGCAAAACGCCAGAGCTGTCGTTGGTGAAATTGCCAAAGATGGTCAAGTTGCCTAAGCTGGAAGGTGCACCAGGTGCCAAAGTGCCTTCGTTGATCAATTCCGATGTGATGACGGTTCCGGTGCCGCGGATCGTGCCTGCACTGTCGTTGGTCAACAGATTGCTGCCGAGGTTCAAAATGCCGCCTGATAAATCAATCGTGCCCTCATTGAGCAGATCACCTTGAGAAAAACTCAAGCTAGACGCTGCAGAAGCGAGGGTGATCAAGCCATGTTGATGCAAATGCACCGCCTCAATTTGCAAATCGCCAGATTGCACATGGATCGTGCCGGTGCTGGTGTTTTCTAGATGAACATCAAAGCTTGCCGCACGCCCCAGCACACTCGTGCCTGATATGTTGTTGATCAACCCGTAGTTATAAACTGTGGCATCTGCTTGGCCTGAAGCAGCAGCGGCCAATGTCGCACCATTCAAATTCAATACAGCGCCCGAATCAATGTATATGTAGCCGCCGCCCAGCGCCAGTGTTGCGCCACCAGACAGGTTCAAGGTGTTGTTTACAAACACATCGACCAAGGTGCCGCTATCATCTAGCTGATTATTCACGGTCAAGGATGTCGTACTACCGCTGATCGACAAGGTGTTATTTGTACCATCCATGATGAGTCTGCGTGCGTTTGCTGCGCCAGAACTGATCGTGACGAGATTAGGGCTTGATTGGCTTAGATACGCACTGTGATGCTCATTGGGTACGATACCGCGCGACCATTTGCTTGCATCAAACCAATTTTCACCGCCTGGCGTTACGCTGCTCCAATAATTTTTAATATCTGCAATCGATGCCGACATTGATTTGCCAGAGAAATCTGCATAAGCTGAGAAATCGATATCACTGCTGAAATTTGACCAGCTATAGTCAGAAAAACCGCCTGTGAAGTTTCCACCCACAGAGATCACTGTGATTGAAGTTTCTGGGCCTGCGAATTGATTCGTAATAAGTTCGTTAAATGTGAGCAGAGGTGGATTGCTTGTCCAGCTTAAAGACAGATTCCCAGTTACATTGATTTTGTCGGAATTAGATGTAGTGAGGTCAAAAGTCTGTTCGGAATTTTCTCCCAAAATCAAATTGCCCATCACCGTCAACGTACCGACAGCCGCATTGGAATCTATATCGCCGGGTTTCATCTCGCCGAGCTGCGTCAGGGTGCCAGTGCCTACATTCAAAGTACCGTTGCCACGGATCAATCCCGTATTGGTGATGTTATTACTCTTGTTCAGGTCTGACGAAAAAGTAGCGCCTCCAAGCAAAGTCAAAGTGCCAGCGTTTGCAAAATTCGTCTCGTAGTTGACGAGAGTACCCGAGCCATTCACTCGAATTTCACCAGATGCACTATTTTGGAATTGTGTGACGTATAGGTGATGCTTTTGACCAGACTGGGTCGCGAAGTCTATCAACCCTTCGTTAATAACGGTGCCACCCGTGAAAAAACCTGCACCATCAAAAATAGCCCATTGCTGCAAATTGTTGGACGATATTGTGCCGCTGCTGGTGTTGGTAAATACCGAATTGTTGACCACCTCAATTGCATCGCCATTTGCAACTGCTGTGAAGTTCAAGTTGCCAGAATTGTTCCAATTCCCGGCAGAAAGATATAGCAAACCCGTCACACTGGAATTGCCTGACGTGGTTAGTGTGCCGGGGCCAGTGATGTTTCCACCGTTGGCGCTGAGGCTATCAGTGACTTCGATCTTGTCTGCGCTACTGGCAGTCGTGAGCGTGCCATTACCGCCCAGCTTCAAGAATTTCACTTCGTCATCAAATCCGCTCAAAAGTAGGTTGCCAGCGTTGATGTCAAGCGTGCCGTTGTCAAGGAAATTGCCATTGGTGCCGCCGCTTAAGGTCAGCAGTGTGCCTGAGCCATTAAGGCGTAAAGTGCCATCGCCTTCTAAAGTCGCGTTACTGTCCAGCAGCCGGGATCTACCCACAATGGCTAAGGTGGCATTTGCGCCAATGTCAAAAGTGCCGTGATCTAAACCAAAAGCATTTAAGCTCAAAGTGCCAGAAGAAACATTCACAGAGCCAAAATTATTGAATGTCGTCAATTCGATCAACGATGTACCGGTTGAAGTCAGGTTCCCAGCTAAATTCAAGCTACTGGTCGCGCCCACGAGAGCGCCGCTAGCCAGCTCTAGACTTGCGCCAGCTGCAATGGTCGAAGAAGTCGTGCCCAATGAAAGCGTTTGGCCACTGATGCGCAACGTGTCGTTGCCGGTTAAGGCAAGGCTTCGCGCACTGCCAGCCGCGCCGGTGAGCGTAACGGTTTGAACTCCTGTTGGGTTGATCACCACGTCTTCTGAAGCCGTGGGCACATGGGCGCGCGTCCAGTTGGTGGCTGTGGTCCATTGCTGATTGGTGGGGCTGTCTTTCCAGCGGGTGGTTACCGCGTTAACGCTTGCCACCAACGCACCATTTGAGCTGGCTGTGGTGCTGCGACTGAAAACCACATCTGGGATGACGGTGGTATCCAAGGCTGGCAAACTGCCCGTCACTGAGCCGCCGAAAGTCACCAAACTGAGGTTGTCGCCGACAAAAACAGATGAAAGCTCACTCAACTTGAGTGGCGCGGTGCCAAAAGTAACCCCTCCAGTGACAGCCAAACGGTCACTGAAAGCCGGTGTTTGTAAGTCAAATAGCAGGTTTCCCGTTGATAAATCTGCGTTACCTGCTATGGTTAATGTAGCAACAGAGCCGATTCCACCGGGTGCGATGGTGCCACCGCTATTCGTCAGGGTATTACTACCCACATTAATTGTGCCCGCACCCATCAGCGTTCCAGTGTTTGCCACGTTGCCCGATAAATTGCGAATCAAGCTGCTGCCAGCGCCGATGTTCAAGATGCCAGCTTGCACAAAGCCCGTGGCCGACAAACTGACCGCCGTACTCGCGCCACTGATGTTGAACACACCTGCTGATTGATTGTTAAAGTTTCCTGCGCCAGCGAAACCGGCACTTTTTCCCGTGTTCCAGTTGATGATGCCCGAGTTGTTGAAATCGCTATTGGTTCCTAGGCTGATCACGTTGCCCGTGGACTGACTATTGACATGGATCGTGCCGGTATTGGTGAGATCAGCATTCCCCGAAAGACCCAGCGATGTACTTGCGCCGTTATCCAAGGTGATGATGCCTTCGTTGAGCCAGTTTCGTTGCGAAAGGTTAGCCGCCCCGCTGATCTGTGAATTTGAGCCAGCTACTGATGTCAGACTGCCTGCGCCAGAGAAAGTACCACCGCTGGCTAGCCACCCGCTGCTTGCACCTAAGGTGATGTCCGCCGTGCCCGTGAGCGTGCCGCCAGTTTGTGTGATGGGGTTGGCAAAAGTGATGGGAGATGCAGAGTTCAAAGCCATTGAACCGCCTTCCACACGAAGCGTTCCTGTGTTTGCAATACCCAATGCATCGTTGATTGCAACGATTCCTCCGATGCTGGCAACGATACCTGCACCATTGATGTCACTGCCAGCCAACAGCGAGCGTACACCTGTATTGAAATTGAGCCTTGAGCCCGCAGCGACACTGTAATCGCCATTGTCATTGCCAGTACTGGTCAGTATTCCCACCGTGGAGTTACCACTCACCGTGAACTGGCCATTGTTGTTAAAAACGCCTGTTCCGTTGCTGATATTGCTCGAGACACCCGTGTTCCAATTGATCGTACCCGTGTTATTCACCGTCGCGCCACCTGCAATGGACAAAGGTGTCGCGTTGGTGCTGTTGACCTGCATCGTGCCACTGTTGGCCAGGGTATGCGCGCCTTGCACGGTGAGAGCAGCGGTGCCGCTCGCGGCCAAAGTGATGTTGCCGGCGTTATTCCAATCGCGCTGGATCGTCGCTGCGCCAGTGATCGTGGTGTTTGCGCCCGAGGGCGTGATCAAATCGCCTGTGCCGGCGATGATGCCGCCACTCCAGTTCAACGCGCCAGTTGCGCTGGCAATCGTGATATCAGCACTGCCTTGCACAAAGCCACCGCTGACGGTCAGTGGGTTGACAAATGTGGTGTTCGCCGTATTGAGATCGATGGTGGAAGCTGTTACGCGGACGTACCCGGTGTTCGCAATACCCAAGCCTCCAGACACCGTACTGTTGATCGTTTGTGTACCGCCTGCAAAATTCACCGTGCCAGCGCCAGTGATATTGCTGCCCACACCCAATGTTCGGTTACCCAAAAATTGGAGTTCTTGGCCACTGTCAATGTCGTAAATACCGGTGTCTGTCGCACCTGGCGAGGCGATTCTGAGCGTTCCGCTATTCACGTTCACCAAGCCGTTGTTTTGGAATTGGCCATTGATACCTACAAAGCTGTTAACGCCGCTGTTCCAATCGATCGTGCCAGCATTCGAATTGATCAATGCCGTTCCAGTGTTCAAAACAAATGGGCCACTCGATGTACTGTTCACGACAAAGCTGCCAGCATTGGTTAAAGTGGCGGTACCTTGCAGCTCTAAAGAGTTGCTTGCACCCGTAGCGAGCGTGATACCGCCTGTATTGTTCCAATTTCGCTGCAAGGTCGCAGCATTCGTGATTGTGCTGACACCCGCAGTCAAGAGAGCACCTGTGCCGCCCATGGTGCCGCCGCTCCAGTTGAATGCACCTGCGATGTTGAGGTCTCCAGCGCCATTGATCTGGCCACTGCTCAAGGCCAGGCTAGCTGCGCTAGCAACCGTGGAGCTCTGGGCGAGTGTGAGTATTCCGCCATTGACGGTGAGCCGATCATCACCTGTGAGCTGAAGTGAACGCGGGGTTTGTGTGCCGCTGGCAAGCGTCACGTTCAGGCCTGTGAAGGCAGGATTGATGATGGCATCTTCGGTGATGGTGGGTGTGTGGCCGCGCGACCAATTCAGCGCATCGGCGTAATTGCTGTTTGAATAAGCATCTTTCCAGAAATTGCTGACGGCACTCGTGGTTAAGCGCAGAGAACCATTGCTGGGCGTGGTCGTGCTGCCAGTGAGCGTCACACCCAGAGGGGAAATGATTGTGGGCAAAGCGCCCGAGAAAGTGCCAGCGAAAGACAAGACGTCGAGCTGATCGTTCACTACTAGGAAAGGCGTCGCCTCGGCCACGCTGATCGTGGCACCTGCTACGCTGGCAACATTGCCCGTCACATTGAGTTTGTCGTAAGTGGCGGCGCTCGTTGCATCGATCAACAACTTGCTTCCACTTGACATTGTCAAACTGCCGCCGAGGGTCAATGTGCCAACCGTGCCTACACCGCCGGGAGCGATCGTGCCGGATGAGTTGTTGGTCAAGCCCGCTGCGCCCACATTGAGTCTTGCAGTGCCCTGGAGCAGGCCGAAGTTGGTTAACGCATTGGTAAATGCCAATGTGCCTGAATTGGCGTTGAGTGTGCCGCCTTGAGCAAAGGGCGAGCTGATGGTGAACGTGCCACCGCTGGCGTTGCGGTTGACCGTGCCAGCGCTGGTATTGTTGAAAGTAGCAACGCCTCCCGCCAATGCCCCATTACCTGCGAGATTGACCACGCCTTGATTGGTGAAGCTATTGCCAATTGAAAGAGCGCCGTCGCCAGAAAAATTAACAGTTCCAAAGTTTTCAAGAATACTGTTTGTGGTTGTAAAGGTAGATCCTGAGGCCATGGCCAAAGTCGATGTGCTCAAGCTTGGCAATGTCCAAATCGTGCCACCTGCGGGGGAAGTCAGTGATGAATTGCCCGCAACATTGATCGCGCCCGTCATCACGCTGGCATGACTGATCGTGCCGCTAACCAACTGAACTGTGTTGTTAAATGTGAAGCCTGAGCCCGTGTTGATCGTCAATTTGCCACTGCCGACCTGAAGCGTGCCGGTTTGTAGGAGGCTCGTGCCCACGCCTGCAGATAAGCTCACCTGCGTGCCGCCACCTTGAATATCTAGAAAACCTAGGCCAAACAGGCCAGCTCCAGCCGCAAGGGAGCTGAAGTTACGTGATGCATTGATTTGTAGTGTTGCGCCTGTAGCAACGTTGTAAGTGCCTGATTCGCTACCTGCAGTCGTGCTGTCGAGAAACAAGCGACCAGAATTCACATTCACAACACCCGAGTTGTCAAAGGCAACGCTCACCTGACGACTCACCGCACCTGCACCGTTTATGAGTGTGCCTTGATTGATGAAGCGATTTGATCCGGATCCACTGTACATAGCTGTTGAGCCTGTAGACAAGAAGTTCATACTGCCAGCAGCGTCGTTGGTCAGCGTAGAGGTGTTATTGAGGTAAATCAATCCACCGGTATTGAATGTTGCGTTGCCAGAATTCAGCCAATTGCCGCCCTCGCGCTCCAGTTGGCCGGTGATGGTGGAATTTCCCGTTGTGGTGACGAGGCCCGTACCGCTAAATTTTCCACCTGCAGCATTCAAAGTGCCGATACTCAGAGCATCGCCTGTGGTGATGTTGCTGCCGGCAGAAAGCATGAGATCGGCAATGGTTTGCGCATTGCCGATGAAAAGATTCAACCCACCGGTGAGGCTGACAGAGCCTGTCGTCAGCACACCCAAGCTCACGCCACTGTTGGCCGTCAACGTGCCAGAAGACACTCCAAATTGCCCTGCGCCAGCGATGGAAGCACCAGAGCTCAAGGTTCTGTTACCTGCAAAGCTCAAGCCAGCGCCAGCTGCGACGGTATAACTGCCAGAGTCGTTGCCAAGCGTTCCTGCTGTGCCGATTGACAAAGTGCCCACATTGGAAATGATCTTCCCAGTATTCTGTAACGCGTTTGAAATCACGTTCAAACGCGTGGTGGTTGCGGCATTGCTACTGGCACTGGTGATCGTGCCTTGGTTGATGATATTTCCCGGACCACCGTTGATGAAATCATCTGTTCCAGCGAGGGTCGTGCTGAGATTGATTTGACCCGTTGCAGTGTTGGTTAAATTGATAACGCCAGACGCATTACTGATCAAATCAATGCGCCTACCGCCCGTCCAAGCAACGATGCCGTTGTTGTTCCAATTGAGGTATAGGTTTTGGAGACTTGAGCCAGGCCCGCTGATGTTGACTGTTCCATTGTTGTTGAATTGCTGCGAAGTATTTGTGGCCAAGCCAATCGTTCCGCCAGCCCAGTTCATCACGCCGCCGCTATCAATGCTCAAGTTGTTACCTGTGGTGATGATGCCGCTCCCACCATTCATATGATTGAAAGTGCCCCCATTGAAGACCTGCATGCCACCCATCACCCCAAGGCTGGCATCGAGCGTGAGCGTGTCGCCAATCTTCACAGAATTAGCAACAGCCCCGCTTGCAACAGTGACGATAGGGTTAAAGCCCACCATATCAATCACAGCATCGTGCGAAGCTGTTGGAGAAACACCCCTTGACCAATTGCCACCGGTATTCCAGAAACCGCCTGCGCTGTTGATCCAGTTGTTGGTCAAGCTGGTGGCTGTGACGGTGAGAAAGCCTGAGCCAAGAGATCGGTTAAAGATGCCTGTAGGCGCATCCAAAGTCGCAAATGTGCCGATGAAATTCGGGGACGTACCCAGTGTGTAAGGCGTACCCGTTGCAGTCGATCCTGGTGCGCTTTCTGTGATGCGTAATGTGCCATTGATGGCAGTAAAAGCACCGTTCACGGCGATACGATCACCGTTGGTGGCGTTGGTGCCTATCTGCAAATCCATCACCCCTGTGCTGCCCATGATCAAATTACCGCTCACTGTCAGCGTGCCAATCGCGCCACTTAAACCTGGCGAAACCGTGCCATTGACAAGCAGTGACTTTCCCGCATTGTTGAGCCTACCGTCACCTTGCAACCAACCGCCGGGGCTGGCGATGGTACTGTTGCCGGAGGTAACGTGCACTGTATGACCGGAGGCAATATTGGTCGTGGTCTGGAATTCAGTGCTAAGTGCATCGAAGGTAAAACTACCCGCGCCAGAAAAATCCACATTGGGTTGGGTCACAATGATGTTGCCAGCCGCATTCGATGCTGTGAGGTTGATGGCATTTCCCGAGCCAGGGTTGTTATCCATCTTTAAAGTTGTTGTGCCAACACCTGCCGCGAGATAAATATCGGTCAGAGTCGCGGCATAGCTGCCGATGCTGATATTGGAAGAGCTGAGCGTGGCATTGGAGTTTTGGGTGAGTGCGGCAGCGATGAGGGTTTGCGTCACTACGCCGCCTGTATTTCCTAAGGTGAAGCTACTGCCGTGTAAGGCCAGAGGATTCACCACCGAACCGATATTGCCGTATGCCTTGGCAGTGATATTTCCACCGCCCGCATAAATGTCAAAAGCTGTAGAGCCGCTCACAATCGCGCCCAGCGTGTTGATCAGCTTGGCATCGCCTCCGGTGGTGGTGATGGTATTAATTTGCGCTAACGAGGGCAATGAACCGCCCACCAGACCGATGGTGACACCATCTGCATCTGTCACTTTCAAATCAATGCTTCCACCTGAGTTAGCAGCCAAGGTCACACCCGTAGAAGCGGCCACAGATTGAATGCCGACATTGCCCAGAGCGATATTGCCTGTTGCTGAAAAGCCTGCAGTGTCCAGCTGTAGATTGCGCACTGCTGTTGAGCTGATGCTGCCGCCTGAAAAGAACGAGTAGTTTTTTGCGCCGCTCGGTGCTAAGTTCGAAGCGCCTTCAAAAGAAATATTGCCGCCAGATAAGTCCGTCTTTCCGACAATCACATGACCAACGGAGTTTTGGATTTGATTCAAGCTGCCATAAGCGATGTTGAGTGATCCGCCAGTCACTGAGACCGTGTCTGAATCCACAAACCGAATGGCTTGAGCAGTATTGGTTCCAGCCAATGAGAGGTAGCCCAAGTTACTGATTTGTGCGCCGCCACCGATGATGAGCTTATCGTTAGCCGTGATGGAGACCGTACTTAAGGCACCGCTGCCTGATATTCCCGTGAGTGCTTCAAACGACCCACCCGCTTGGAATGACACATCGGATTTACCCGAGCCAAGGACAGAAATTCCCGCGCCACCGAAAATTTGAATACCTCCGGTGCTTTTGATATCCATCACTGCATCGCCCAGTGTCGTATCCACGCTAGCGACAGCGATTGCCAAGTTACCTGCGCTTGTGGTGTCTTTGATATAAATCTTCGTTGCACCAAATGCCTGAACTTCCCCTGTGACGTTCTCTACCCGGATCGGAATCGCACTCGTGCCGATCTCTGCCCGCGTGCCAGCAGAGCCAAGCTGAATGTCGCTGATACCGCCGCCAAAGTTGACCAATGTCGATGCTACGCTGGTGATAGATGCGCCTGTAGTTCCTACAGCGACGGTGGCGTTGTAATTCGAATTCGCCGTGATCTTGGACAACTGAACGCCGCCTTGGCCCAGAATGTTGATCGACGACGCTGATGCTCCGATGCCCTCTAACTCGGCCACAGACGTCATGTTGATCGAACCTGCGCTGTTAGCGATCAAGCTTATATTGCCGCCAGAGCGAATTCGATTCGACACAGAAATCACGCTGTCACTGGTCACACTTAAGTTAGCGATCTGTGTGCCTGTGCCCATCTCAGCTTGCAAATTCGCTTGACCATTCGCATTGATCGTTAAATTCTGATTGCCCTGCACTTCACCTTGAAGAACAACTTGGCCGTTGGAGAAGGTGGTCAAGGTGCTGGATTGCCCGAGCATGGTTCGGCCAATCAAACTGAGATTACCGCCTGAAACTGCGATGCTGGCAGGCAAATTGATGGCACCGTAATTGGGTGCAGATGGTGCGGTGGTGTTGATCGTCAAGTTACCCATGTACTCAGATAAAGTGTTGCCAACGACATTGCCCATATTCACTTGGCCTGCTACACCGCTGGTGGTCGACGTATCTAAAGTGAGGCCGCGCCCAGTTGTCGAAGCTTCGATCACAGCCGTACCCAGATCAATCTTTCCTGAGTTGCCTAAGTTATCGGTATTGCTGTCGATGGTGTAATTGCCGCTGTAAACGGTGAGCGTCTCAAAGAGCTGAACCTTGACATCGCCTTCGGCAGTGATGTTGGCACCAAACTCCAAGCTCAGCGACTTGGCGCTGGAAATACTCGTATCGCTGAGCGTGATAGCACCAGCGCTGCTCAGGCCAGATTGCCCGTCCACCGTAGACAGGCTCAGGTCGCCCCCCGATGCGATGTTGATCGTACCTGTGGTGGAATTGGCGGTCAGTTTGTAAAACGAATTCGTACTGTTGTTCAGATTGATACTGCCCGCAGAAAGCCGGAGTTGGTTGGAAATGAGGGGAACGGTCTGGGTGATGCTGCCGCCGTTGCTCAGCAAAGCGACTGCATCGAAGCCAGTGTTGAAGCCTGCGACTCCACCAATCTGGATATTGCCGTTGTATGTCGAGGTGTTGCCAAAGCGAATGGCTGTTAAGGCATTGAGCCTATTAAATTCAGCTTGGCTGATTTGCAAACTTCCCGAGCCTGTGCTGTCGGTAGTGCCGCCCAAAATGATAAGGCGGTTGTTGGTGTTCGGGCGGATGTCGATACTACCGGCAGAGGCCGTTAGCGTGGAGGCAGCATCGATCGCCAAGCGGTCTGTCTGAATCAGCAAACCCGCTCCATTGGTGGTAATCGTTGTGCCGTTTTGCAGCTCAATCAGTGCATCTGCAGATTGCGTGGTTAACGTAACGGTGTTGCCAGTCAGCATGGACACAGGCCCAGACCCACCCCAACCCAAAGTGACATCGGCGAGTTTGGAGACGATGCTGACTTGACCATTTGCAGCGCTCAGTGATGTTCCCTTGCCGAGTTGAATGATGCCTGCAGCCTCCAGTGAAACATCGCCACTTGCTGAACCGGATTTGAGCAACAAGATAGCACCTGTATTGCTAAAGATATTCGGCGCATTGGTGACTGTGCCGGTGTAGGCCGTTCCGGCCTTGATGTTTAGGTTTTCTCCGGCGCTGATGGTGAAGCTGCTGTTGCCCCAGCCACCTAGGCTGATACCACCCGTACCGGGATCAAGTGAGCCATTGCGGGTTGTGATCGTCAGACTCTTGGAGACTGCTAGATCATTGTTGGTGAATGTGCCTTGAAAATTGATGTTCCTACTTGCTTCGAGAATCACATTTGCTGTTGAGCCCAACGCCTCAATGTCACTTTCGTAGATTGTGTAATTTGTACTGACATTGCCGCCTTCATCTGCAGAAGTGTTTGCACCGTTTGAGTTGCCATCATCAGAGGTACCACTACCCCCGTTGATCGTGAGTGTTTCCGGATCAAGCAGCAGCGTGCCCGTGCGCCCTCTTCTCGCACTCAAATCCGCCCGACCCCGAAAGTAAAGATGCTTCTTGCCCGAAGTTTCGCCAAAGCCGCCATCGCCACCACGCTCGCCGCCTTGCGCATTCAGTGCGCCAGAGAAATGGGTGGTGTTGTCTGCCCAGACAATGACTTTGCCGCCGTTGCCGTTGACGCGCGCGCTGGCTTCTAGGAGCACGCCTTGGCTGACATTGGTGTTTTGCGCATTTGCAATCTCAGTATTCGCGCCTTGGTAGTCGCCGCCCACCAAAATCGTGCCGCCGCCTGCGTCGCCGCTGGCGAGGAGCTGAGCACCTTCGGTGAGGCTGACGATGCCGGGGCTCAAAACTTGTATCGTGCCGCCGATCTGGCCTGGGCCAATCAGCTGCAAAGTGCCTGCTGAATCCACCGAGCCAAAGCTGGGCGAGCTGACATTGAGCAAAGCGCCGATGCGTGATTCTTGGCCACCGAAGATGCGGATCGTGCCGCCGGGGCTGCCCTGTGCGCTGATGCTGCTGCCCGCTTCAGCAACAACACGCCCTTGCGTTGCTACTATTTCAATAGCACCTCCCGCAGCATTTATAACGGCTACTGGCTGATTTGGCACTAAATTCTGAGCCTGACCCGCATTCGCACTGATCTGGCTGCCCGCGCCCACCGTCACGTTGCCCTGAGCGGATTCGATGCGCACGCTGCCACCGTTTTGCGCCACGCCTTGCGCATTCACGCCGCCGTCTGCGCGGATCACCGGCGCATGCGCGAGCGATGGGTCACGCACGATTTCCACGTCTTTGATGGCGCGAAGTACCACTTTGCCGCCTTCCATCGTGGCCTGCTGCGCTTGGATCACGCCGCTGTGGCGCAGTGTGCCGGCAAACACGCCCACGGCATTGCCTTGCAATGTGCCCAGGTTGATGGCTTTGTTGTCTGCACTTTGGATGAGGAATTTCACGCCTTCGAGCCCGCGCCCAGTGACTTCTACGCTTTGGCCTGCGCCGACGATGACGTTGCCATTGTCGGCTTTGACGGCTGCATTCTTGCCCACCGACACTTGCGGCGCAAAAAGCACGACATCGCCATTGCTGGAGCGAATCACGCCATCCACTTGCACGCCGCCTGAGAGCGCATTGCCCTCAAAGCGCAGGCGATTGGCTTTGTAATCCGCGTCTGAAATATTCAATGTGGAGGCCGTAAAACCCGCCGTGTCCACCACGCCGCCTGCGCCCACGGCGATGCCGTTTTGATTGACGAGGATCACCTGGCCATTGGAGCGCAGCGTGCCGTGAATTTGGCTGGGCACATGGGTGATGACGCGATTTAAGCTGCTTGATTGCGCATTGGGTTGATTGATGTTGGTGGTGTGGCCGGTGCCGATGTTGAAGCTTTGCCAGTTGATGATGCTGCGCCCTGTACCTACGCCATTGACTGCGCCATTGGTGGTGTTGACGTTGAGCGTGGTGCCGTTTTGCACGATGTTGGCTGTGCCGTGAACCGCCACGCCGCCTTGGGGCAAATTGCTCGCTTGGCTCTGCGCTTGGGCACTGGCCAAGCCAGCAAGCGTGATGCTCAGGCCGGTGATGGCTTGGGAAATGCTGACGCTGGCTGCGCTGAAAGCGCCCGAAAAGCCTGCTGCGATGGCAAAACTTAAGCTGCGTGGCGAAAAGCGCGTGTGCCGGGCGCGCTGGCTGGAGGGGCTGCGCGCTTTTGTGCCGCGTAGCATCACTGCCGCGCCACTGGGCGTGCGTTGGATCAGGGGTTTTTGCATCATTTTTATCGCCACTTTCTTTGCTTCAACCAAGTGTGAAGCATCGCCTTTTTCACGGAAACCACCTACGCTGTGCGCAGACGGATTTACACTCTTATGCAATATAGGCGAAAGATGTGAAATTGCGTGTGAAAAATACACGATTTCAACCCCGCCAAGGTCTGGTTTTGGCCTACAAATGCACACATTTGTATTTTTTAAGTGTTTTAGCCCTCTCGCCCTTATAAAACCTACGCGGAGTGCTCATGTTTTGATAGTAATGCCCGAAGGCCAAAGTGTTGCAAAAAACACGCAAAATCAAGGCATGAAAACGCCCACCGCTCCGCCCCGTCTGCCTTGGCTGGCTGCGGGCGAAGATTTCCCGCCTGTGGGCCAGGCTTGGGGGCCACATGACCCGGCATCCGGCCTGCTGGCGGGCGGCTCAGATTTGAGCGTTTCTACGCTGCAAAACGCTTACCGCCAAGGCATTTTTCCTTGGTATAGCGCGGGCCAGCCGACTCTTTGGTGGAGCCCCGATCCGCGCATGGTGCTGCAAGTCGCCGACTTCAAATTGCACCGCAGTTTGCGCAAAACCTTGCTTGCGTTTTTGCAAACGCCAAGCTGCGAAATTCGGATTGACCATGACTTTGCCGCTGTGATTGCCGCTTGCGCAAGCACGCCGCGCGACGCTCAAGGCGGCACCTGGATCTTGCCCGAAATGCAGCAGGCTTATTGCCGTTTGCACGAAGCTGGCTTAGCGCACAGCGTAGAAACTTGGGCAGGCGGCCAGCTCGTGGGCGGCTTGTATTGCACTGCGATCGGCGCAGCCGTGTTCGGCGAATCCATGTTTTCCCGCGCCACCGATGCCTCCAAAATCGCGCTCGCAGCGCTGGTGGCGCTATGCAAAGCGCAAGGTGTCACCCAGATCGATTGCCAGCAAAACACCGCGCATTTGGCTTCTCTTGGCGCGCGGCCGATCTCGCGCGAGGCATTCTGCGCCCAAGTGGCTTGCGAAGCTGCAAAAAAACCACTGCCATGGCATGCAGATTCCGTAGAATGGAAACTCTTGGACGCACGCTTAAGCGCCCTTTGAAAACCCTGCTTTCCAAACCCTGCCCGATTCCACATCACCATGACGCTGCTGAAGGATCTCCCCCTCCAGACCTTGCAGTTTTACGCCACGGCACCGTATCCGTGCAGCTATTTGCCGGACAAAACGGCGCGCAGCCAAGTGGCCACGCCCAGCCATTTGGTGCATAACGAAGCCTATTCAGAGCTGGTGGCAAGCGGCTTTCGGCGCAGCGGCATGTTTACTTACCGGCCCTATTGCGATGGCTGCAAAGCCTGCGTTCCGCTGCGCGTGAACGTGGCCGATTTCAAGCCCACGCGCAGCCAAAAGCGCTCGCAAAAGCAGCATAGCGCTTTGCAAGTGCGCGTGCTGAAGCTAGGCTTCGTGCCCGAGCATTACGAGCTGTATTTGCGCTATCAAAACGGGCGGCATGCCGGCGGCGGGATGGATCACGACAGCATTGACCAATACACCCAATTTCTGCTGCAAAGCCGCGTGAATTCGCGTATGGTGGAGTTTCGAGAGCCCGAGGTGGATGGGCAATTGGGCGCACTCAAAATCGTGGCGATTTTGGATGTGCTCTCGGTGGGTATTTCTGCGGTTTACACGTTTTATGAGCCTGAGGCGAAAGCCGCTTATGGCAGCTACAGCATTCTTTGGCAAATTGCCCAAGCACGCGAATTGGGGCTGGCGCATGTGTATTTGGGCTACTGGATCGAGCACAGCCCAAAAATGACTTACAAAGCGCAATTTGGCCCCCATGAGATGCTGCTGGACGGCCGCTGGATTTCACAAGATAAAATGTAGTTTTAGCTGATGAACAGCAGGGCCGCATGAAAAAAACGCCTTCTACCAAACCCACCATCCAGGTCATCGAGCGCATGTTTGCGCTGCTTGACGTGCTCTCTGCCCGCGAGGGCACGATTTCGCTGAAAGAAATCAGTGAAAAAACGGGCCTGCATCCCTCCACCACCCACCGCATCTTGAACGATCTGGCACTGGGCCGTTTTGTGGATCGCCCTGAATCGGGCAGCTATCGCCTGGGTTTGCGTCTCTTGGAGCTGGGCAATTTGGTGAAAGATCGCCTCAATGTGCGCGATGTCGCCCTGCCCGCCATGCGCGAGCTGCACAAGCTCACGCAGCAAACCGTCAATCTGTCGGTCCGACAAGGCGATGAGATTGTGTATGTGGAGCGGGCTTACTCTGAGCGCAGCGGCATGCAGGTGGTGCGCGCCATTGGTGGCCGCGCCCCGCTGCATTTAACGTCTGTTGGTAAGCTTTTTCTTGCGTTTGATGATGCCACCCGCGTGCGCCAATATGCCACGCGCACCGGCCTCGCCGGGCAAACGAAAAACAGCTTTACTCAGTTGCCCAACTTAGAGCGCGAGCTGGCCAAATGCCGCCAATACGGCGTGGCCAGAGACAACGAAGAGCTAGAACTGGGCGTGCGCTGCATGGCCGCAGGCATTTACGACGACCAATCTCGCCTTGTGGCGGGCCTGTCGATTTCCGCCCCCGCAGACCGCATCAACGAAGAATGGCTACTGAGATTGCAAGCCACGGCGAGTGAGATTTCAGTGGCGCTGGGGTATCGGAAATGATGCAAAGTTGCTTAGAATTGCTATCGATTCAATAGCATTCTGCGCAGTATTTACAAACGCTAGGGGCCGATTTTCCTATTTACTTCGCGCTTTCTATGCCCAGCGCATCATCGTCGTATCGCGCCTTGGGATTGCTGCGATAGGCGATTTGCTCAAACAGCACAGCCCAATATTTGTAGCGGCGCACGCTGCGCCGACGCAGCTTGATGGCATCTAGCGAACCGTATACCGCCTCGTCTTCATTGGGGCGCATATGATAGTCCTGCAAAATTTCCGCCAATGCGTCAAACGAGTGCTGAGAAAGCGTGACGGGATTGACCAGCTTGACACTAGGCTCAGGTGCAGGGCGGCTGATTTCGACATCTTTGAGCAAAGCCAATGCCTTGCACACGGCATAGCACGTGTTCTCGTAATTTCGGCAGCATGCGTCCCCCAAGGTGTACACCTGCCCGTCTTCACCCAAAATGCCTTCAATGGGGCTGTTCTCGCAGAACAAGACGACAAAGTTAGCCAGTTTCTTGAAAACGCTGGCTTGTGAGAATCCATCTAAATGGGGGAAACCGCTTAAAAAGTCTGGCGACTCAGCGGGCCGCACAGACATGGCGATTTGTTGGCAAAAGCGATCAAGCCGATCAAGATCAATGGCTGGTTTGTATTGGCCAGCGAAAGTATCCTCGAAGTATTCCCCAATGCTTTTGAGAAACTTCGCCCTGTCTTTGTTCTCGTCGCCTAAATCGCTGTAGATGAAAGAATTGCCTGCCGTCATGGCGCAGCAGAAGTGCGAATGGGCGTCAGTTTCTTGCCTGCCATCAGACGTCGACCCAGCCCGGCAGCCAATCGGCGCTGCTCTCGCTCTGCCTCTTCGCCTTGTGCAAAATAACTGGTTGCATTGGCTTGCATGGTCATCATGCTTGTCTGCGCTGTGCGTGTTGGCGACTCTGGCACCGACACCAAGCGGGGGGTTTTGGGTTTGCTCATAAAAGGTATGCTACTGAATTGATAGCTAACATGCAAGTTTCAGTGACGGTTTAGCAACATATTGGCTCGCAAAAAGTGATTTTAGCTAGCTTTTCATCGCCTAAACCGGCTCAAACCCTGATGATTTAACCACTTAACGGCGATGCCAATACGAACCGTAGCAAACCACTGCGCAGGAAATATCGGTGGCGCTGGGTATCGGAGTTAATGCGATTGCAGTTTAGAATTGCTATCGATTCAATAGCATTTTACGCAGTATTTATAACGGCTAGAGCCTGTTTTTCTTTGAATTTCGTGCTCCACACTAGGTTTTTAGCCACCCAGTCGCCAGAGTCCACACAGCCGTGGCCATCATCATCAAACCCACCGCTCGGGACACGGCTTTTTGATTACGCTCGCTGTTCAGCAGCCATTGGCGAAACTGCGCAGCAGCCAGCACCACGCCGCCATAAATCAAAAATTGCGCCACTGCCCCCAGCAGCCAGAGAATCAGTGATTGCACGATGAGCGATCCATATTGCGGCTTGAGAAACTGCGGGAACACGGCGATCATGAAAACATAGGCTTTGGGATTGAGCAAACAAGTGGTCATGGCGCGCACGAAGGTGCGCCACGCTGTTTGCGCAGGCTGATCAGCCACCTCGCTCAAAGCCCCAGGCGAGCGCAGCATGCCGTAGCCCATCCATGCAATGTACAAAGCCCCAGCCAGCAGCAAACCATTGAAGGCCAAGGTGGACACTTGCAACAACAGGCCAATGCCCAGTGCGCTCATCACCACATGCGCCCCGCCGCCCGCAATGCTCCCCGCCACTGCAGCAAAACCCGCCTTTCTGCCATTGACCAAGCTGCTGCTCAAGGCATAGGCCATGTCCATACCGGGCACGGCAACGATGCCAGCAACGAGTATGAAATACAGCCAGTAGTGGCCAGCGTGATGAATTTGAAGCCATTCCATAGCGGGAGTTTCTTTCCATGTCGAGTTTGAAATAGTAGAAAACTGAGCATATGAATCTATACATGACACTGCATGTCATGTATTTGAATTAAACTAAAAAAATGCAAGCCAGCCGCCTTCTGTCGATCATGATGCTGCTACAGGCGCGGGGGCGCATGTCTGCACCTGCGCTCGCACAAGCGCTGGAGGTGTCTACCCGCACGATCTTGCGCGATGTGGATGAACTCTCAGCGGCAGGTGTGCCCATTTGGGGAGACCGGGGGCGCAGTGGTGGCTTTCAGCTCAAAGCGGGTTGGAGCACGCAGCTTACTGGCCTGACGCAACCTGAAGTACAAGCGCTCTTTTTGGCAGGCTTGCCCACTGCAGCTACCGAGCTTGGCTTAGGCACTGCAGCCACATCGGCCCGGCTTAAAGTGGTGGCTGCCTTGCCTGACGAATGGCGCGAACAAGCCAACAACGTATCCAGCCGCCTACATATTGATCCTGTAGATTGGTATCGAAGCACCGAGACACCCGTAGCACTGCAAGAAGTGGCCAGCGCCGTGTGGCGCAGCGTGCGATTGAAGATCCAGTATAAAAGCTGGCGCGGGGTCTCCAAGCGCGAGGTTGATCCCTTCGGCTTGGTGCTCAAAGCAGGCACTTGGTATTTGGTGGCGCGGCCTGTAGGCAAGCCAGAGGCCTTGACCTTTCGTCTGGCCAATATTCAATCTGCAAACACCTTGCCGCAGCGCTTCAAACGCCCTGCCCGCTTTGACCTAGCCGCGCATTGGAAAGCCTCCACGCAGCGCTTTGAAGCCGAGCAGTACAAACACAGCGCCCACATCGTGGCCTCGCCGCGTGCACAAAATTGGCTTGCCAATGGCCGTGTTAAAGCCGTTGCGCTGCCTGATGCACCGCGCGATGCTAAGTTGCCATCCGACTGGGCGCATTTCTTGCTACCGATGGAGTCGGTTGAGCATGGTGTGCGCCAATTACTAGGCTTTGGTGCAGAAGTAAAAGTGATCGCGCCTCCTGCGTTGAGGGCGGCCTTGCTTCATGAGCTTGGGCGATTGAATGCTGCTTACCTTTAGAGTGATTAAGCAGTGCGCTTAAAAAACTCTTGAATGGTCGTAAAGATAAGCTTCAGTCCTATGATGCCAACCATCAGACCGGCAAGCTTATCCAGTGCGCGAAAGTACCGCAGGTATGCGCTTTGAACTGTCGGCTGGGATAGCGCCAGTGCCAAAGATGAATGCCACACGACCGAATTCATAAACACCAAACCAACGGCAAGTAATTCCGATTCCCATTAAAATAGTGAATAATATGATCTCCTCAATCCTAGGAGATCATCATGGCCAGACCCGCAAGCGGTACAGATCAAATCGAGGCTGCCCGAGCCAGCCTCAAAAGCGCCAAGACGGCAGATCAGCT
>JANMHJ010000045.1:0-156380 GCA_031375105.1 Variovorax sp. | reverse complement strand
TTTCAAAAGCTGCAATCACCGCAAAGCAGCCCGCACGCCAGAGCAAGCACATATGCCTCTGCTCTACACACCCTATGTGCCCAGCTTGTGGGAAGATTTCATCTTGCGCAACCGCCGTATCTTGGCGGATCAGATGGAATTCTTAATGGCGCATTTGCCGAAGACTTCGCGGCTTTACGTTTGAGTGTTGCCCGCTTGAGTTAAGCGCCCCGGTCGCGGGGCTTTTCTTATTTGGGGCGTTTTTTACTTCAATCGTGCAATTCAAGCAAGGTCACGCGGCCTTGCGCGGCTGGCCAAGTGCGGCCTGTGAGTTTTTGGCCGTTGAATTCTGCACTGATGCTGCGGGGTGCTGTGCCGGCTGGCGATTTGATTTTGGAGGCGGCTGAGCCTGCGCCAGTGCCTTTGATGATGCCGGGGGGCGGTGTGATGCCGTCGAAATTCAAAGTATCGCGGTCTGCATCGAAGTAGCCGCGTGGCCGGGTGAAATTGGCGATGCTGCCTGCGTCTATGTCTGCGGGGGCGATACGCTCGGCGCGCAAATGCACGATATTGCTCGATCTTGGGAAGCCGCTGCGATACATGTGCAGCGTCGCGTAGCCAGCGGCGGAAATCACAAATTCGTAGCTGCTGCCGGGCTTGGCGGCGAATGGGCCCCAGTTGCCATCAACCGTTGTGGTTTTGCGGTGCGCGGCGCTGCCGATGCGCTCACCTGTGGCGACGTTGGTTTCAAAAATTTCCACAGTGGCAGCGTTGACGGGCAGGTTGTTCACAAAGCCACCGCTTGCTGGGTTGTTGCTGTCTAAGCCTAGACCAGTGACTTTGCCGTTCAGGATGATGTTTGATTCTGGGGCGACACCTGTGATTTGCGGCGCTTGGCCTGTGATGAAACGGTACGCAGCATCAAAAGCGGCGGGGCTGAAAGATGTCTCGCGGTGATCGATGCGCGGGATCACCAAATTGGTTGCGCCTTTGAGCTCGGGGCCGGCGAAGGTCACGAAAGTAGGTGTGCCGCGTTGGCCGATCCACAGACCATCGGGCTGGGCGAATTTGTCGTTGTTGTTGGAGCGGATCGTCATCCATTTCACCGGGCCGATGACTTCATCGCCAGCGGCAGTTTTCGGTGCGTTGAGTGATTTGAGGAACGGGCCTGTGCCAGAAAATTCATTGCCTTCGCGAAAACCGGGAATCGCCCACACGCCGTGATTCGGCGTACCACCCAAAATAGCATGGCTGACTTTCGAAGCGCCACCGCCGTTTTGAATGTAATTGCGCACGGCATTGCCACCGCGTGAATTGGCAAACAGCACGACTTGCTTGGCGCCAGTGGCAGTGAGCACTTTGTCCACCTCGGTGCTCAAAAACGCCATGTGTTCGGCGGTGGAGGTGCGGCCTGGTTGGGGCCGGGTGTCATCATCGCGCGAGAGCGGATATGGCACTTCAATCGCATGCAGCCGATCGCGTGGCCAGCCATTGGATTCAAAGCGCCAAAGCGTCGTCATCCAGAGCGCAGCCGTGTCGCCATTGCCATGCACGAAAACGATGGGCGGCATCTCAGATCGAGCGCTGCTAAATTGGGCGCATGCGCAGAGCAACAGAGCAGTCGCTGCGGCCGCTCCTTGAAGCAGGTAGCGGCGAAGCAGGGTCATGGCTGATTTCCTTCAGATTCAGGCAAACACGCCAGCCGTGTCTTGCATACGATTTGAGACTTCGCCCAGATGATGCATCGTGTCGCCAAAGCTCATTTCGAGCTGCGTGAGTGTCTTGAAATAATGGCTCACGATGTATTCATCCGTCACGCCGATGCCGCCATGCAATTGCACGCATTGCTGACCCACGAAGCGCATACTCTGGCCGAGTTGAACTTTGGCTTGCGATGCTGCGCGGCTGCGCTCTGCGGCAGGGTTGCCTAACTTCATGTTGACAAAGTAGCTCATCGAGCGGGCGAGCTCTAACTGCATCTTCACATCGGCGATGCGGTGACGCAGGGCTTGGAAGGTGGAGAGCGTGGCGTTGAATTGTTTGCGGGTGTTCATGTAATCGGCAGTCACCGCGATGGTTTTGTCCATCACGCCCACGGCATAGGCGCAGGTGTTGGCAATGCCGCAGTCGATGGCCAGTTGCAAAGCGGCTGCGCCGTCTTTCGTGAGCAACCGAGCGGGCGCGTTGGCCAGCGTTACGTCTGCAGCGCGTGAACCATCTTGGCAGCCGTAGCCGCGTGTGCTTACGCCGCTGGCTGTGCGCTCCACTAAGAAAAGTGCCAGCTTGCCATCCAACATCGCGGGCGTGAGATAAGCGTCTGCATGATCGCCAATAGGCACTATGTTTTTAATAGCACTCAGCGCATATTCTGTAAGGGCAGGAGAAGCTTTTGCCTCACATTTTGTGAGGTCATACCGTGCTTTGCGCTCCTGCTGCGCGAGCACCACGATTTTTTCGCCCGAAGCCATTGCAGGAAGCCAAGTTTGCTTCATGGCATCTGGCGCAAAAGATTCCAGCAGCACGCTGCAAATCAAAGTTTGCGACAGCGGCTCTAGCGCAATGCCGCGCCCAAGTTCTTCCATCACGATCATGCTTTCCACCGGCCCCATACTCATGCCGCCATGGGCATCGCTGATGCACAGACCAGCTAAGCCCAGCTCGGCTAAGGATGAGTAGGCAGCACGATCAAAGCCGCCTGTGGCGACGATGGCACGGCGATGCTCGAAGGTGTAAACCTTGTCAATAAACCGGCGCACCGCATCGCGCAATTGTTCGTGATCTTCAGTAAATTCAAAATCCATGATGTGCTCTTAATTGAGAGAGAAAAGATAAATACCGGACGCGAAGGGCGCGAAAGTTACGCGAAAGACGCTAAAAAGAAGAAAAATAAATACAAAAAGAATGAGGGAAATGCTAAAAAATTCGGTTTCATTTTGGTATTCCTTTTGCGTTCTTCGCGTAACTTTCGCGTCTCTCGGGCACCGGATGTTGGTATTAAAAAATCAACCCAACACCACCTGAGAAACGATATTGCGCTGCACCTCATTGGAGCCGCCGTAAATCGTCGTCTTGCGCATGTTGAAATACGTGCCCGCCAGCGGAGCGCAGTGCAAAGCGGAGCCGGGGTAATCACCTTGCCAACCCGCTTCCATGGCCTCTTCGATGAGAGGAATGGCATAGGGCCCAGCGGCGAGCATCATGAGTTCGCTGTAACGTTGCTGGATTTCACTGCCGCGAATTTTGAGCAGGCCTGCGATGTCGAGCGACTGTTTGCCGGATTTCTCGGCATATAAAACGCGCAGCACCATCATTTCTAGCGCCACCACATCCACTTCCAATTTTGCGATTTCGTCACGGAAGCGCGCATCCTCGTAAACGCCTTCTTGCTTGGCTATCCGCTTCAAGCGTTCCAGCTCGCGCTTGGCGCGGTTCACGTCAGCAATATTCGTGCGCTCATGGGCGAGCAGGTATTTGGCATACGTCCAGCCCTGGTTTTCTTGGCCGACCAAGTTCTCAGCGGGCACTTTGACATTGCCAAACCAGACTTCATTGACTTCCGCTTCGCCATCGAGCAATTTGATCGGGCGCACCGTCACGCCGGGCGATTTCATGTCGATCAACAGGAAAGAAATGCCCGTTTGCGGCTTGCCCTCTGAGCTGGTGCGCACCAAGCAGAAAATCCATTCGCCGTATTGGCCCAGCGTCGTCCAGGTTTTTTGACCGTTGACGATGTAGTGATCACCCGAGGCGTCCATAACTCGCTCGGCCTTGCATTTGAGGGAAGCCAGATCAGATCCCGAGCCCGGCTCGCTGTAGCCTTGGCTCCACCAGACTTCGCCGCTGCCAATGCCGGGCAAGTGGCGCTTTTGCTGCTCGGGCGAGCCAAATGCCATGATCACGGGCGCGACCATCACGGGGCCAAAGGGAATGATGCGCGGCGCACCCGCCAAAGCGCATTCTTCTTCAAACAAATGCTTTTGCACCGCGTTCCATCCTGGGCCGCCAAACTCAGTCGCCCAGCCGTAGCCAAGCCAGCCTTTTTTGCCAAGAATCTTCGCCCAATCTTGCTGATCGTCGCGTGTGAGGCGCAGGGCGTTGTGAACTTTATGCGAAATATGCGAAGGCAAGTTCGCGTGCACCCAACTGCGGATGTCTTTGCGAAACTGCTCTTCTTCGGGGGTGAATGCCAAATCCATCAGATGCTCCAGAAATCAAGCCCACTTTTTAGCACGTTCGTGCTGGAAGAGCTGTCACCAAGTATGCAGCCTTGGCTAGGGATTTACGTGGGTTCTGCGGGCATCTCGATGCCCAGTTGCTCGCATACGTTGCGCAGCGTGGTTTGCAGTTGCGTATTCGAGGCTTTGAGCAGGGATACTTCGTTTTCTAATTTTGTGAGCCGACCGAGGCTGTCATCCGTGGCTACGAAGGCGCTGGCTGAGGATGACAGCGAGGCCATGTCCACTTCGCCGCAGAGCAAGTGCGCCCAGCGGTGCTCACGCGAGCCGGGCATTTTGGGCAGCTTGACCACGCTTTGCAGTCCGCCATCTTCGCCGCGCTTTTGCAATTCTTCGAGCAGTGCTTCAACAGCAGCGCTGTCGGCAAACTTCGTCCACCGATCGCCATTGGTGCGCAGCTCGGCAGGCGTTTGCGGGCCACGCAGCATCAGCAGGCCGAGGATGGCCCCTTGATCGTCGCTCACCTTCAAGCCGCGATAGATGTTGTGCTCATAGCGCGGCACGCGGCTGGAGTTAGCTTCAAACACCAAGCTGCGACTTTTGAGCGCATCCAAAGCGGCGCGGGCATCGTCATCCGAGACTTCCATGATCGGATCTCGGCTGGTTTTTTGGTTGCAACCGAGCACGAGCGCATTGAGCGACAGCGGATAGCTGTCGG
Source organism: Variovorax sp. (assembly GCA_031375105.1). Taxonomy (GTDB): domain Bacteria; phylum Pseudomonadota; class Gammaproteobacteria; order Burkholderiales; family Burkholderiaceae_C; genus JANMDU01. Next base: position 151,508 of record JANMHJ010000045.1, on the reverse strand, counting down.
GCACGGTGCGTGCCTTTTCCATGAGCGTGGCCAGCACGCGGGCTTCGATGGGGGTGAGTGTTTTCATGGGATGAGGATAATACGCAATCTATGAAGAATATCGTGATTTTGATTTCAGGCGGCGGCTCCAACATGGCGGCCATTGTTAAAAAAGCGCAATTGGAACAATGGGAAGCGAAACTAAGCGCTCGCGTGGCTGCGGTGATCAGCAACAAAGCGGATGCGAAGGGCTTGCAGTTTGCGGCGAGTCAGGGCATTGCGACGCAGGTGCTGGATCACAAGGCGTTTGCCAGCCGAGAAGCCTTTGATGCCGCTTTGGCTTTGTGCATCGACGAGTTTGAGCCTGCTCTTGTGGTGCTCGCAGGCTTTATGCGCATTCTCACGCCGGGTTTTGTATCGCACTTTGCAGGCCGATTGATCAACATTCACCCATCGCTCTTGCCTGCCTTCCCCGGTTTGCACACGCATGAACGTGCGATTGCCGCAGGCTGTAAATTTGCTGGCGCAACAGTGCATGAAGTGACCACTGAGCTAGACCATGGGCCGATTCTTGCGCAGGCGGTGGTTCCTGTGTTGCCCGATGACACGTTCGACACGCTCGCGGCGCGTGTGCTGACACAGGAGCATGTGATTTATCCAGCTACTGTGAAGTCTCGTCTGCTATTTATTTGATAGCATACTGCGCAAATTCTACAACGGGTAGAGGGCTGTTTTGCTTAAATTCTTTGCGCGGCAGGGTCTTCCATGCACGCCTTCCCGCGGGCTGTCCCACACAGAGTGATACTCAAGCAAACAAAAACCTAACCCGGAGCTACCCCAGAAAACAGCGCCGCTGCCTTTTGCTTGATTTCCTGCAATTCGGAAGCCGTCACAGAATACTCGCCTGTGGTTTTGTTCACCTGAACGCTGAATTCCACATCTTTGCCGCCATTGCTCAGTTTGCCGCATGAAAAGTCGTAGTCTTTGCGCTCCCAAGGAAGACCGTTCAAGCCCTCGTCGTAATCTGGGTATTCCACGCGGCTGATCTCGCCGCTGGCTAAATTAAGCAGTGCCGAGCCTGAAATGACCTCGTCAAACAGCTCATCGTCAATCTGAATCGGGACTTTCAAGTCACCTTTTTTACTCATGAAATTCTCCTAAATCGGGGTTGCAGGATGCCATCAATCAGCACCTCTTCGTTAAACATGGCCGCTGGCCGCACCCACAGGCCATGCTCGCCATACAAGGCGCGATACAGCGTCATGGGTTCGAGTGTTTCGCTGTGGCGCACCGTGCCCACCACCTCGTATTCCATCCCTTTGTAGTGGCGATAGCGGCCCAGCGGCGTTTCGATCAAGGGCGGGAAAGTGTCTTGGCTCATGGGGTGATTATCCGGGCAGAAGCTTCGTTGCTCTCAGGTGTAGGGCGTGCAGCCTAGCCAGAGGTGGGACAATCGAGGCATGCACCCCAAAATCCTTCTTGAAGCCTGTACCGAATTGGTCACGCAGGTTATGCGCTTTGACCACCCTGCTGACACGATTCTTTCCCGTTTTTTCCGCGAGCATCGCATTGGTCAGCGCGAACGCGCTATTCTTGCCGAGACGGCTTACCGCATCTTGCGTCATCGGGCGCTGTATGAATTGATGGCGCGCAGTGGGCCCAAAGGCATGGGTTCGCTGTTTCGTAAGCTCTCGATGTTGGCTTTTGCCGCGCCACGTGAATTGCTTGGTGAGGCCTTGATGCCGCTGGAGCGCGCGTGGCTGGAAGAATGCGATGCGCAAATGAAGACCGGTCAAGGCCTGTTGGATTTGCACAAACATAATCTGCCCGAATGGCTGGCCACGCTGCTCAAAGCGCAGGTTGGCGATCAATTTTGGCCGCTGGTCAAGGCGCTCAATGATGCGGCTCCGCTTGACTTGCGGGTCAATATTTTTAAAGGAAGTCGTGATGAAGCCCAGAAAGAGCTTGCGAAGGGTGCTATCAAATCGGAAGCAACCCCATTTTCACCTTGGGGCTTGCGTATTCAAGGCAAACCTGCTTTGAACCTGCTGCCGGTCTTCAAGGAAGGCCGTGTGGAAGTGCAAGACGAAGGCTCGCAATTGCTGGCCTTGCTCACCGGTGCGAAACGCGGCGAGATGGTGGCGGATTTTTGCGCAGGTGCGGGCGGCAAGACGCTCGCTTTAGGTGCGATGATGAAAAACACAGGCCGCCTGTATGCGTTTGACACCTCCACCCACCGGCTCGACAGCATGAAGCCGCGGCTCGCACGCAGCGGCCTATCGAACATTCACCCGGTGGCGATTGCGCATGAGCGCGACGAGCGCATCAAGCGCCTGGCAGGCAAGATGGATCGCGTGTTGGTGGATGCGCCTTGCAGCGGCTTAGGCACGCTGCGCCGCAATCCCGATTTGAAATGGCGGCAAAAGGAAACCGATGTGGCCGAGTTAGCGGTATTGCAAGCAAAGATTTTGCAAAGCTCGGCGCGACTGCTCAAGAGCGGCGGGCGCTTGGTGTATGCCACCTGTAGCTTGCTGCGAGAAGAAAACGAAGCGATTGCTGAGGCGTTTTCCTCGGCGAATCCAGATTTTGAGCCCATGGATGTGGCCGAATTGCTCACGTCGCAAAAAATCGACAACGCCGCCAGTCTTTGCTCAGGTTCAGAAGAATTCCATACACGCTATCTGCGCCTGTGGCCACAAGTGCATGGCAGCGATGGATTTTTTGCAGCGGTATGGCAGCGAAAGTAAGCGCAGGCAAAGAGGCCGCAGATGCGTCTGGCCTATTTAGTTGACAACCTGCTGAGTAACTTTTTGATGTGTGCCAGCCTGAGTTTGTCTTGGGCGATACGTTGTTCAATCTCGCTGCGCTTGGCAAGCAGGCTCTCGATCACTTCTTCGCATTGCTGTGGTGGAGAGCCTAAATGCGCAATTGCGGGCTTGATCTGCGCCAAAGTAAAACCGATGTGTTGCGCCTTGCCGATAAAAGCCAGCTCAACCAAGGTGTGTGCACTGTAGTGCCGGTAAGCATTGTTGCTGCGCAGCGGTGCGCTGATCAAGCCCAGACGTTCATAGTAGCGAATCGTGTCGCGGCCTAAGCCGCTGCGGTGTTCGAGTTCAGCGATCAGCATGGACGGGCATTCTTTCTCATCTTCAGGTTTTTAGGCATCTGAGTCAGCGGATTATCCTGTGCGAAAAAACACTTGACTATAGAGTTAACTCCACAGCTTACGATAGTTCATCCTTCACTTTTGAGAACCTATCATGTGGATTCAATGCTCAGACGGCACGCGCCTAGCCTGCACGCTCAACGCTCCTCAGCAGGAACACGCTGCAATAGCTGCCGAACTACCGGCGCGCTACGTCATCATCAATTCCGCAACCGGTGTGCAGCGAGGCTACTACCGCGCGTTTGCTGATCATTTGACTGGCCTGGGCTACCATGTGCTCACATGGGATGGCCGGGGCATCGGTGAATCCAGCACAGGCCACGCACGCCACAGCAAGGCGCGTATGCGCGACTGGGGCGCATTGGATTTCGAGGCGGTATTGAGCCATGTTGCTGGGTTGGTATGCGGCGATTGGCAGCGTATCACGGTGATCGGGCACAGCTCAGGCGGGCATTTGACAGGTTTGGCACCATCGATGCAACACGTTAAGAACTTGATCTTGGTCGCCAGCGGTACCTGTGATTGGCGGCTGTATCCTAAAAAGCAATGGCCACGGCTGCTCGCTGCTTGGTATGGCTTGGCACCGGCGGTGCTGCGTGCCTTGGGGTATTGGCCGGGCAAGTTGGGTGTGGGGCATGATTTACCACCCGGCGTCGCTTGGGATTGGCGCAATTGGAGCGCTCAACGCGGCTATTTGTTTGCAGATTCAAGCCTTGATCTGCGTGGCTATGCGCAGTTTTCAGGCCGTTTGCTGGCCTTGCATTTCAATGACGATCAAGACTATGCGCCCCCAGAGACGGTGCGCGATTTGGTCAAACGCTTTCCAAACGCTGACGCCCAGATTCAAGAGTACAACCCGCGTCTTCAAAAGCATCGGTATGTGGGGCATTTTGGATTTTTCCAAAAGAAGCATGCTGCGTTGTGGCCGCTGCTTCATGCGAGACTGGGGTTGACCTAAGCCCGATAGTCGGGAGACGTGATGGACTGAAGCAGATGAAGCATCTGCGCGTCGTCTAGATCGCTCATACCGCGTTGAAGCGCTTGAGCAAACAAGCCAGTGGCCACTTCCCCCAGAGGATTGGCGCAGCCCGCTTCTCGCGCGGCTTGCATAGCCAATTGCGTGTCTTTGGCCAGCAAGCTCATATGCGCACCGGGAGGATGCATTTTGCCAGCGATGGCACGGCGCATGCGCTCCGAGCCGATCCAGCTTTGACCACTGGATTGCTCGATCACATCCAGCGTGCGGCTGGCATCCAGCCCGAGGCGTTGCGCCATGAGAACAGCTTCGGCTGCGCCCGTCAAATTGATCGCGGCCAGCAAATTGTTGACCAGCTTTGTTCGCGCACCATCGCCAACGCGCTGGCTCACATGAAACACGCGATTGGACAAATCACGCAGCAGAGGCTCATGCTGCTGAAACAGCGCATCTTCACAAGCCACCATCAAGCTCATGCTGCCGTCCTTCGCCCGCAGCGGGCCGCCTGACATCGGTGCTTCGATCATCGCCACGCCCTGCTCTGCCATAAGCGCGGCAAAGTGCTCGGCATCTTGTGGCGCAATCGTCGGGCACAGGAGCACGGTGTGATTTTGCAGATCAGCGGGCGCGGCGCTGAGCAAGCCGCCATCGCCAAAGAGCACTTGCTGCGTTTGCGCTGCATCCACCACACAAACAATGGTTACTATTGATTTGATAGCAAACTGCGCAGGATTTATAACGGCAATCGCTCCTTTTTCCTTTAAAAAAGCTTCTTTAGAGGCATCCAGATCGCGCACCTGCACCGCATAGCCGCGCGAGAGCAAATTAAGCGCCATGCCGCCGCCCATATTGCCCACGCCGATGATGCTGACGCTTTGACTCATGCTGGGCTCAGGTTTGCATCAAGCGTTTGGATTTGGCAATTGACATCAAAATACCCAAGCCCAGACCCAGCGTGACCATCGCCGTGCCGCCATAGCTGATGAAGGGCAGAGGCACGCCGACCACGGGCAGGATGCCGCTGACCATGCCCATGTTGACAAAAGAATAGGTGAAGAAAATCGTCGTCACAGCACCCGCCAGCAAGCGGGAAAACATGGTGGGCGCATCCAGTGCGATCATCAGGCCGCGAATGATCAGGAAAATATAGCAAGCAATCAGCAGCAGATTGCCAAACAGGCCAAACTCTTCGGAGAACGCTGCGAAGATGAAATCGGTGGTGCGCTCTGGGATGAACTCCAAATGCGTTTGCGTGCCCTGCATGAAGCCTTTGCCAAACACGCCGCCCGAGCCAATCGCAATCATGCCTTGGATGATGTGAAAGCCCTTGCCCAGCGGATCGCGCGTGGGGTCAAGCAAAGTGCAAACGCGCTGGCGCTGGTATTCGTGCAAGACCCTCCAGTCCACGCCGTCCTCGCACAATGGATCACCAAAAATAACGATCAAAATCAGCCCAATCACGCCAAGGATCATCGGCGGGGCGATCAGTTTCCAAGGCAAGCCGGCAAAGAAAATCACCGCCAACCCGGCAAACAGCACCAAGAGCGCTGTGCCCAAATCGGGTTGTTTCATGATCAGCCCGACAGGCACAGCAAGCAATACACCTGCCACAATAAAGTCCAGCGGACGCAGCTGCCCTTCGCGCTTTTGAAACCACCAAGCCAGCATTAGCGGCAGGCCAATCTTCAAAATCTCGCTGGGCTGGATCGTGATGCCCACATTCACCCAGCGTGTCGCGCCTTTTTTCGTGATGCCAAACAACGCCACGGCAATCAAAAGCGCCACACCCGCCACATAAATCGGCACAGCAAAACTCATGATGCGCTGTGGCGAGACCTGCGCGACGATGAACAAAATCGTGCCTGCTATCAGCATGTTGCGGCCATGATCCACAAAGCGCGTGCCGTGGTCATAGCCGGAGGAATACATCACCAGCATGCCTGCTAAAGCCAGTAGCAACACAGCGACCGAGAGCGGGCCGTCAAAGCCCTGAAAAAGCGGCAGTAGGCGCTGATACCAACGCGGTTGATCGTAGACGGCGCGCATGATGTGCGTGTGGGCAATCTCGCCTAGAGGCCAAGTGCCGCGCGATCCAGCGTGTAATTTTGGCCACCTTGCGAGGCGATTTTGATCGCGCCCACCTTGTTGCCCAGCTCACAGCTTTGCTCCAAGCCCCAGCCACGCTCCAAGCCAAACAAGAGCGCAGCCCGAAAGGCATCGCCGCAGCCTGTGGGGTCAACCACTTGCGTCGCCTTGACGCCGGGTACATGCACCTTGTTGCCCTTTGTCCAGACTTCGCAGCCTTGGTCGGCCAACGTCACCACCAAGCCTTTGACTTTGTGAGACACCTCGGCCATGTTCCAGCCAGTTTTTTCGGTGAGCAACGCGCCTTCGTAATCATTGACCGTCACGTAATCGGCCATCTCGATCATCTCGCGGTGTTCTGCGCCGTTGAACACGGGCAGTTGCTGGCCGGGATCAAACAAAAAGGGAATGCCTGTAGCTTTGAACTGATGCGCATGCTCCCACATCGCATCGCGGCCATCAGGCGAGATGATGCCAATTTGCACGCCTTTGATTTTTTCCTCAGGCGCAATTTTATTGTTGTGCGCATTGGCCATCGCGCCGGGGTGAAAGCCAGTGATCTGGTTGTTGCCGCGATCAGTCATGATGGTACATAGCGCGGTGTAGCTGCTGTTGTCAATCATCACCAAGCGCGTGTCAATGCCGAGTTTCTTAAAGCGATCCAAATAATCGCTCGCATCCGGCCCGACGGCGGCCATGGGCAGCGGATCACCGCCCAATTGCTTCAAGCCATAGGCGATATTCCCAGCGCAGCCGCCATATTCTTTGCGCATGCCGGGCACATAAAAAGAGACGTTGAGTTTATGGATTTGCTCGGGCAAGATTTGCTCGGCGAAATCACCTATGAAGGTGAGGATGGTGTCAATGGCAATGGAGCCGCAAATGATGGCAGACATGTTGTGCGCGTGGTTTCAGAAGTTAAAAATCAAGGATAAAAGGCGAGCACGCGGTAGCCATTGATGCGACTACCTGCCAGCTGTGCGCTGTCGATTTGCAGCGTGAGGCTGCCAGCCATATCTTGAGAAGGCGAAAGGGCTTGCAGGCTCGAGCCCAGATCGGCAGGTGAGAGCACACGGCGCAGAATCGGTTGGTCTTGCGCATCTTGCAGGCTGAGCTCCACATGCGGCAGCGCCACCGGCAGGGGGCCCGTGTTTTTGAGTGTGACGCTCAAACGATAACTTTGCGTGATGGCTTCGAGCTGGACGTTGTTTTTATTGATGCGGTTGAAGCTGGAGGAATCCACCGTGATGGATTCAATGCGCTTGAAGGGCTGCACTTGGCAGCCTGCGTAGGAACACAGCTGATCCAGCCAAGCTTTGGTTTGTGGCCATTGCGCGGCAATACGGTCTTTCTCATTCAAGGCCATTTGCAAGCCCAAACCTGCCGTTAAGCAGAGCAAGATCAGGCAAAGCACGAGGCGCACCCAAGGCGATCGCCAGCGCTTAGCACGCTGCGCTTGTGTGACGAAGGTGGGCGTGGTGCTTGGGCCGAGCAGGTCAACCTCGGGCAGCGAGGGCGACATCACATCAGAGGGGATCTGGCTGGCCGAGGGCGTATTCAGGGTGGTTGGTTCGGCACTGATTGAGATACTGCGGTCGTCAGAGGGACGCGCTTTTTGAGCAGGGTATTCCGACGCAGCCCAACTGCTGCTGGATGGCCCGGTCTCGCTGTCGATCTCGCCACTGTCGCGCAGCAAACCTGGGCGAAAGGATTGGGAATCAAGGCGAGACTCTATTGGCGAATCGACAGGTGTCTTGCTTGATGCACTTGTTTTGAGGCCCGCCAACTGAGCAGGTTGAGGGCTGCTGGCAACAGCTTCAGGCCGGGGCAGGGCAAAGTCAGAGGTAAACCCTGAAAAAGTGGGGGTGGCTGGCTGCGTATCGAATGAGGCAGGCACGGTGGCGGCATCTGTCTTGGTCGTTGCCGTCGCTCCAGCACGAGAAGGCGAAAAAGCAGCCAGCAAGGCTTCGCGGTCTTGGCTATTGAAACTGCTGTCGCGGATGGAGTCTGATCCAAAAGATCGGCTGTTGCTCTCATCGTGCGCTGCGGGCGCGAAATCAGATGAAGTCAATGGCTTGTGGGTTGGGGCCAGGACAGGTGGAGGCGCAGGTTTTTGGTATGCAACTGGCTCAGCCACGAGATTGGACTGTGCATCGAAGATGGTGGCGCACTGCCCGCAGCGCACCCAGCCATCGGAAATTTTGAGTTGGTCAGCCACCACCTTAAATAAGGTGCCACAGGCGGTGCAGCGGGTGACTAAACTCATGAGTGCGTATTGTAGATGTGTGGCTGCGTGATCTGCATAACAAAAAACCGCCCGAAGGCGGTTTGTTTGGCTTGAATCAGGTGATTACTTAGCGGCAGATGCGGCAGGCGCTGCGGCGGCTACAGGCGTGGCTGCGTCAGCCGGCTTGGCACGCTCAGGCACAGGGAAATTGCCGCCAGCGGCGTTGGTCATGTACACCACGGCGCGGCCAATCTCAGCATCTTCAAAATCACCACCACCTTGTGCACCCATCGCGCCTTTGCCTTTGAGAGCGGAGTTCAGGAGTGCGTCATAGCCGGTTTTGATGCGAGTGCCCCAGGCGGCAGCATCGCCAAACTTCGGTGCAGAAGCCACGGCACCGCCATGGCAAGCCAAGCATTGCGCTTTGTAAACGGCTTCTCCAGTGGTCAAAGGACGGTTGGCATCGCGTATTTCCACTGAGCCAACCTTGGCAATGCGCATCTCAATGCCTTTGTTGAGTTCGGCCGGTGTCAAGCCGCCCAATTCACCCCCGCTGCCGCCGGGTTTGGCATAGGAAACCACAAAATACACCAAACCGATGATGATGAAAATCGGGGCGACCAAGGAGAAGAATGCCGTCATCAATGCCTGCATAGGGGTTTTGATGGGGCCGTCGTGGCTATCGTGATCTGCGCTCATGGGAATGTTTGGCTTTGAAATGGATATAGCCTAAGATTATAACGGGGCGCAGAGATGGCCAAGGGGTAAACCCTGCGCTTTTGCGCAGGACTTGTGCTTCGCGCAAAAAATCAGCGAACCGCCTTGTAGGCAACCACTTTTTGCGCCTGTACTCCCAAGCCATCGATCCCCAAACTCATCACATCGCCTTTTTTGAGGTAACGCGGGGCGCTTTGGCCGTCTTTTTTCAGGCCCATGCCCACGCCGGGCGGCGTGCCGGTGGTGATCACGTCACCCGGCAAGAGCGTCATAAACTGGCTCAGATAGCTGACGATTTTTGCCACACCAAAGATCATGGTTTTGGTATTGCCTTGCTGCATGGGCAGGCCATTCAGATCAAGCCACATGTCCAGCTTTTGCGGGTTAGGAATATCGTCGCCCGAGACGAGCCAAGGGCCAATCGGGCCGAAAGTGTCGCAGCCTTTGCCTTTGTCCCACTGGGGGCCGCGCTCGAGTTGATATTCGCGTTCGCTCACGTCGTTCACCAAGCAGTAGCCAGCCACGTAAGTTAGCGCATCCTTCTGTGAAACGTATTGCGCCTTCGATCCAATCACAATGCCCAGCTCTACTTCCCAATCGCTTTTCTTCGAGCCTTTGGGCAGCATGACATCGTCATCGGGGCCTTGGATGCAACTGGTGGCTTTCATGAAAACGATGGGTTCTTTCGGGATTGGCATGCCCGCTTCCTCAGCATGATCGCGGTAATTCAAGCCGATGGCGATGAACTTGCCGATACCAGCCACCGGGCAGCCCATGCGGGGATCGCCTTTGACGAGCGGGAGCTTGTCGGTTTTGAGCTTGGCCAGTTTATTGAGGGCGGCCGGGGAGAGCTGCGCCGCGCCGATATCGGGCACGATGGCGCTCAGATCGCGCAGTTGGCCTGCGCTGTCGATCAGGCCGGGTTTTTCTAGGCCGGGTTTGCCGTAGCGTACGAGTTTCATGGTTTGGCTTTCTTTAAAACGGTTTTGAGCTCTCCCAGAGCCGCAAAGGCTTTGGGTTTTTCATTCAGCGCGGCTTCAAAAGCTTCACTGCTGGCTTGCAGCTTCACAGGCACGGGGCAAACTTCATGGGCAGGCGCAAAGGGCAAGGCCATGATCAGCTCGTCTTCAATCAGCTCCAGCAGATCAAATTGCTTGGAAGCGACGAGCAAATCTTCTTGCGCATCGTCATCCTGCGCATTCGCTTCCTCTTCATCGCGCACGAAGCGAAAGCTGCGCTCCAACTTTACGGCCTCCTGCATGCCTTGCAGGCAACGCTGGCATTGCAGAGGCACCTGGCCTTGAAGCTCTAAATACAGCCAGCTTTGCGCCACGCCGCCTGCCACCCTCATGCTTTGGCCACGCGCCGTCCATTGCAGGGTTTTTGAAGAGAAATCGGCATCTAGCCGGTACAAATCCTGCGCGAGGCGCTCTAATTTTGATAGCGCAAGTTCGCCTGAGAGCTGCGCTTCATTCTGCGCGAAGGCGCGCACGTCAAGATGGTCGGGGCGGAAAGAGGCTTGTGTCATGGCTGGGATAGGGTGTGCTCAGAGTGTAAGAGAATCGGGATATGTCTGACCTGACCCGCTCCCTCGTTCTTGGCTCCACCTCGCGCTACCGACGTGAGCTGCTTTCTAGGTTGAATGTGCCGTTTGAAATTGCCGCGCCGGATGTAGATGAAACGCCGCTGCCCGGAGAAGCGCCTGCAGCCTTGGCGCCGCGCTTGGCGCTGGCCAAGGCGCAAGCGGTGGCTGCGAGGTTTCCACGATCCGTGGTGATCGGCTCTGATCAAGTGGCCGATTTGCATGGCCTGCCGCTGGGCAAGCCCGGAAATCATGAGAATGCCGTGGCGCAGCTGCGCCAAATGCGCGGGCAAACGGTGATTTTTCAAACGGCGCTTGCGGTTGTTTGCCTTGAGACAGGCTTCGTGCAGCAAGACATCGCCGCCGTGCGCGTGGTATTTCGCTATCTGAGTGACGCTGAAATTGAAAACTATCTGCGCATTGAGCAACCGTATGATTGCGCAGGCAGCGCCAAGAGCGAAGGCCTTGGCATCGCGCTGCTGGAGCGTATTGACAACGACGACCCGACGGCTTTGATCGGCTTGCCGCTGATCCGCACAGCGCGGATGATTCGTGCGGCGGGTATCCATTTGCTTTGACTTTGAGCACGGCCACTCAAAGACCAACAGCCGGACGCGAAGGGCGCGAAAGTTACGCGAAAAACGCGAAAAAGAGAAAAGGAAATTCAAAATGAAATGAAATCTACTGAAGTCGACTTTACAAAATTTTGTATTGGTATTTTTAGCGTCTTTCGCGTAACTTTCGCGTCCTTCGCGTCCGGAAATTTCTTCTTCGTTTGTCAAAATTTCAAACTCAATGAATCTCATCCTCGTCCCCGCACCGCTAGATTTTGGTTGTGACTCACAAGCGCCGATCACAGATGTGTTGCCGCAAGCCACGCTCCAAGCCGCTTCGCAAATCACGCATTGGATTGCTGAAAACGCTAAGAGCTGTCGCGCGGTGGTCAAGCGCATCGGCGAGGTGCTTCCTCTGGCTGCGCCATTGCAGCAACACACCATCACCGAGCTGCCGCGCGAGGTGCATAAGAAGGGTGATCACGGCGGGCGTTTTGATGCGAAGCCTTTGCTGCAAAGTGTGTTGGCCCAAGCTGGGGCAGCAGGTGTGCAGAGCATCGGCCTCATCAGCGAAGCTGGCATGCCGGCTGTGGCAGATCCGGGCAGTTCGGTGGTGCGGGCTGCGCATGCGCTGGGTTTGTCCGTGATCCCGTTGGTTGGGCCAAGCTCCCTGCTGCTGGCTTTGGCAGCTAGCGGCCTCAACGGCCAAAACTTCGCCTTCGTGGGTTACCTGCCGATTGATGCTGCGGCTCGCACGCAGCGCATCCGTGAGCTGGAAGCCTTGACCAAAAAAACCGGCCAAACCCAACTCTTCATCGAAGTCCCGCACCGTAATGCAGCGCTCTGGCAAGCGCTGCTTGCCGCTTTGCAGCCCACAACCTATCTATCCGTCGCCAGTGGCCTGACCTTGCCCGAAGCCCGCCTGCAAAGCGCCACAATCGCCGATTGGAAACACCGCGCTGTACCCGCTGCGGATCTGCCTTGTGTGGTGGCGATTGGTGTTTGAATTGAGTCAGTTAATTCACAACCATTCGCCAAGGTGTCTCAAAACGCTGGAAAATAAACGATGGAATACAAAATGCGGACGCAGAAGACGCAAAACTTACGCAGAAAAAATAGCAAAAAGACAAAAAAGAAAGAAATACAAAAATAAGGAATCAAGAGTTTTTAAAGACGTTTGAACACCTTATATTGGTATTTTTTGCGACTTCTGCGTAACCTTCGCTTCTTCTGCGTCCGGAAGTTTTGTATTTGTATTTGAATTTGAATTTACCGTCCTCAAGCAAACCATTCCAAAGAAGAAAACAATGAACATCATCATCCTAGGCGGCACAGGCTTCATTGGCCGCCACATCTGTGAAAAACTCATCCGCGTCGGCCATCGCATCACCGTACCGACGCGCAGATTAGAAAATGCCCGTGAGATTCAAATGTTGCCTGGCTTGCAGCCTCTCGTCTGCAACGTTCACGACCCTGCTCAACTCGCAGCAGCTGTTGAAGGCCACGATGTGTTGATCAACCTCGTCGCCATCCTGCATGGCAGCGCAGAAGAATTCAAGCGCGTGCATGTCCAGCTCCCACAATCCATCGTGGCCGCTTGCAAGGCGGGTGGCGTCAAGCGCATCGTTCAGATGAGCAGCTTGGGCGCAGCACTGGATGCGCCTTCTCACTATCTGCGCAGCAAAGGGCGCGGCGAGCAGGTGTTTGCCGAGAGCGGTTTAGATGTGACGATCCTGCGCCCCAGTGTGGTGTTTGGCGCAGGTGATAAGTTGCTCAATGTGTTTGCGCAATTGCAGCGGAGTTTTCCTCTCGTGCCGTTGGCGGGCAGCGAGGCGCAGTTTCAGCCCGTGTGGGTGGAAGATGTGGCGCAGGCGGTGGTGAATGTGACCACTGATAATCGCTATGAAAAAAATAGCAACCTACGCAGTATTCATATGGAGAAACAGCCTAAAACGTTTGAAATTGCAGGTCAAAAAGTGATGAGTCTGCGTCAGTTGTTTGAGCTGGCTGGCCGCTGCGTAGGCGCTAGCCGCCCGATCTTTCATTTGCCGGATGTCTTGGCCACAGTACAAGCGGGCATCATGGAGCGCCTGCCTGGCCCCACATTGATGAGCCGCGACAACCTCGATTCCATGAAAAGCCCCAATGTCGCTGGCGGCAAGCTGCCTGGCCTGCGCGAGCTGGGCATCGAGCCTTCCAGTATCGAAGCGATTGCGCCTCTGTATCTCAAGCCGGCAAGCAAGCTGGATCAGTTTCGAAAGCATGCAGCGCGTTGAGTCATGAATCACCGCAATTCTTGGCATCAATCCTGCCCACGCTTCGTGGCATATTGAGGTCTGAAAGGACGTTTCCATGAAACTCTACATTGGCAACAAAAACTATTCCTCTTGGTCCATGCGCCCTTGGGTGATGCTCAAAAATACAGGCATTGCATTTGAAGAAATCAAGCTGCGATTTGACAGTTTTGGCGCAGATTCGCAATTCAAGGCGGCAATTGAAAAGATCAATCCTGTGGGCAAAGTGCCGACTTTGGTGCATGGCAGCTTGACCGTCTGGGACACGCTGGCCATTGCCGAATACGCGTTTGAGACTTTCCCTGAAAAGCAGCTGTGGCCGCAAGACAAGGCGCAACGTTCGCATGCACGCAGCATTTGTGCAGAAATGCACAGCAGTTTTTTGGGCGTACGCGGCCATTGCCCGATGAACATTGAAGCTGATCTACCTGAAATCGGAGCGCTCAAGTTGCGTGATGTTGCGGCAGTCAAGGCTGACGTGACGCGGATTGAGAGTATTTGGAGCGAATTACTCACTCAACATGGTGGCCCGTATCTTTTCGGCGCACGATTCACGATTGCGGATGCCTATTTCGCTCCTGTGTGCATGCGTTTCAAGACGTATGCGTTATCTAGCAAGCCGCAGATCAACGCTTATGTGGAAGCGATTCGCAATGCGCCGGGCGTGAAAGACTGGATTGCGGATGCGCTGGTGGAAGACGATTTCCGAGATTTTGAAGAACCTTATCGGTTGAAGCGCTGATCTGTTGATTCAAGCGAAAAATCAACTTCCGGAACGCGAAAGACGCGAAAGTTACGCGAAAGACGCAAAAAAGAGACCAGAAAATCTGCTGCGACGTAGATCCAAAATAATGCTCTGTATTTTTGGTATTTTGTTTCGCGTAACTTTCGCGTCTTTCGCGTTCCTGAAGTTCAAGCCCTTGAGTCCTGCTCGTTAAATAAAGCGCCAAAACTCAAGCATCCGGCTTCACACCCGCTTGCTTGGCCACCACAGCCCACTTTTGTTGCTCAGCCTTGATGAAATCGGCAAATTTCTGGATACTGCCGCCACCATCTTCTGCGCCAAATTGATCCATCTTTTCCTGCACATCGGGCATCGCCAGCACTTTGTTGACATCTTCGTTCATGCGCTGCGCCATGGCTTGCGGCATCTTTCCTGGACCCATCAAGCCATACCAAACCGTCGCCTCAAATCCTTTGAAGCCGGATTCATCCATCGTCGGAACATTGGGATGACCGGTAGCGCGTTTTAGGCGGGTTTGTGCCATCGCAATCGCTTTGCCGCCTTTGACATGCGGGGTGGCCGAAGTCATGGTTTCAAAGCAATAGTTCACCTGACCGCCGATTAAATCGGTGATCGCTGGGCCCGAGCCACGGTAGGGAATATGCAGGGCAAACACCTTGGCTTGCAGTTTGAACATTTCCAGCGCGAAATGCTGCGCAGAGCCGCCGCCTGCGCTGGCAAAGCTGACTTTGCCGGGGTTGGCCCTACACTCCGCAACCAGCTCTTGCACCGTGCGTGATTTTTGATTCGTATTGCTGATCAACATCATCGGTGTGACGCCCACCATGCTGATCGGGACGAAGTCTTTCTCAGCGTCGTAGCCTAGCTTCGTGCCTGAGCCCACGCTGGACAGAGCCGGAGCGAGCGCATGACTGTTGATATGCGCCATCAACAAGGTGTTGCCATCGGGCGCTTGTTTGCTCACCAAATCGGCTGCGATCACGCCCGCAGCGCCCGCCCGGTTTTCCACCACGACTGTTTTGCCCCACATGGCTTGCAGCTTGATGCCCACCACCCGCGCCAGCGCATCGGTGCCGCCGCCAGGAGGAAAACCCACGATGATCCTGATGGGACCATTGGGCAAGGTCTGCGCCTGTAGCCAAGGCGTGGCAATCGATGCGGCGGTGGCGGTGATGAGGGTACGGCGTTGCATGGTATGTCTCCAGTAGATGAGATTTTTAAGAAAATAGGCTGTTAGCCCTTATAAATTCGGCATAGATTGCTATTAAATATATAGCTTAATACCATTCAAGCCGCCTTGGCCAAAACGCTGGGTGCGGCATGCCCTGCAAAATAATCCATCGCCGCTTGCACGCCACTGCCAGCCAGTTTGACACCTGAGAGCTTCAAGCCCATCTCACAGCCGCTCAGGGCTGCCATCAAAGTCAAATCATTGCAGTCGCCCAAATGGCCAATGCGAAACATGCGGCCTTTGATCTTGCCCAAGCCTGTGCCCAGCGAGCAATCAAAGCGCTCATAAATCACTTTGCGCACCGCATCAGCATCCACGCTCTGCGGCGTGATCACGCCGGTGAGCACCGGCGAATACACAGAAGCATCTGCGCATTGAATCTCCAGTCCCCATGCTCGCACCGCTGCGCGCACGCCGTCGCCCCAGCGCTGATGCCGCGCAAAGGTCATGGGCAAGCCGCCATGATGGGGAGCAAGCAGCATGTCGCAAGCTTCATTCAGGCCGTAGAGCAAATTGGTATTCGGTGTGTAAGGCCAGTAGCCGGTTTTGTTCATCTCCACAATCTCATCCCAAGCCCAGAAGGCTTTGGGCAGCGTGGCTGTTTTGCTGACACCTAAGGCTTTGGGGGAGATGGCATTGAAGCTGATACCGGGCGGCAGCATCAAGCCTTTTTGGCTGCCGCTCACTGTCACGTCCACGCCCCAAGCATCGTGTTTGTATTCCGCAGAGGCCAGGCCACTGATCGTATCCACCACCAAGAGTGCGGGATGCCCGGCCGCATCAATGGCTTTGCGCACGGCAGCAATATTACTCGTCACCCCGGTGGAGGTTTCGTTGTGCACCACGCAGACCGCTTTGATGGCATGCGACGTATCAGCTTTTAAACGCGCTTCAATCATGTCGGCCTGCACGCCCTTGCGCCAACTGCTTGGCAAGCCGGTGGCGGCATCCGTGCCGGGCAGGGCAATCACTTCAGCCTTGAGCTGCAAGCGCGTGGCCAGCTTTTGCCAGAGCCAAGCGAAATGCCCGGTTTCATACATCAGTACCTGATCACCTGGGCTACAAATATTGGACAGTGCAGCCTCCCAAGCCCCCGTGCCTGAAGCGGGGTAAATCACCACGGGATGTTTGGTTTGAAAAATTTGCTGCACTTTGGCTAACACCTGCAAACCTAAAGCCCCAAACTCAGGACCGCGATGGTCAATCGTGGGGTAGCTCATGGCGCGCAAGATGCGGTCAGGCACGGGAGACGGGCCGGGGATTTGCAGGAAATGGCGGCCCGTAGGATGAAAATCAAGAGTCAACATGCGAAAGCTTTCTTGGTCAAATTTTGGCTATTTTTGCATGCAAAATACATTTGTCAATAAATTTCCTTGAAAATACATAAAAATTAGGGTTTGACATAAGTGTATTTTGCATACAAAATTAATCCATGACTGCTGAAATCATCACCATCCCCCGCGCCGCGCTGCATGAGCAGGTGGCTTACCGCCTGCGTGAGCTGCTCGTGGAAGGCGCGATTGCGCCGGGCGCTAAGCTCAACGAGCGCGAGCTGGCCGAGCGCTTGAGTGTCTCGCGCACACCCTTGCGTGAGGCCATCAAAATGCTGGCGGCTGAAGGCCTGGTGGAGCTGCTGCCCAACCGGGGCGCGGTAGCGCTTAGTTTGAGCGAACAAGATGTACACAACACCTTTGAAGTGATGGCAGGGCTGGAGGGCATGTCGGGTGAGTTGGCTGCGCAGCGTATTACCGAGGCAGAGTTGGCCGAGATCAAAGCGCTGCATTATGAAATGCTGGCCGCCCACACGCGGCGCGATCTTTCGGCGTATTACCGGCTCAATTCGCAAATTCACAAAGCGATCAACAGCGCCGCCAACAACCCCGTGCTGCTGAGCACTTACACCCAAGTCAATGCCCGGCTGCAAGCCCTGCGCTTTCGCTCGAACCAAGACGAAGTCAAATGGAAGCGCGCCGTGAAAGAGCATGAGCGGATGATCGAAGCGCTGGCAGCGCGAGATGGTACTGCGCTGCGCAGCATTCT
This sequence comes from Variovorax sp., assembly GCA_031375105.1. Taxonomy (GTDB): domain Bacteria; phylum Pseudomonadota; class Gammaproteobacteria; order Burkholderiales; family Burkholderiaceae_C; genus JANMDU01. The sequence continues at coordinate 133,912 of JANMHJ010000045.1, read as the reverse complement.
CGTGCAGCACCTGAACAACAAACGCGATGTCGTCATCGAGCTATTGCGCCAGCAATCAGCTGCATCCCAAGAGAGTCTGTCTGCATGAATGCGCCTTTGCCCCTCAAGGTCACCCAAGAAGCCGCAGCGGCCAGCGCTGAGATCGTCTCCCGAGCCAGCAATGAAATAGCCGGCAAGCTAGCGCTGCGCTTGGCACAAGAAACACGGGGTGAGGTGTTGTTCTCTGCCGCAGACAAAGGCCGCTACGCCACCGATGCGTCGATTTATCAAGTGATGCCAGTGGGTGCATTTGTACCTAAAAGCGCCCACGACGTGGCCACTGCGGTGGCTATTTGCCGTGATCTGCATGTGCCCATCGTGCCGCGCGGTGGCGGCACCAGCCAATGCGGGCAAACCGTGGGCGCGGGGCTGGTGATCGATCACAGCAAACACATGCGCCGCGTGCTTTCATTGGATGTGGCTGCTCGTGAGGTGACGGTGGAGCCGGGCATCGTGCTGGATCATTTAAACGCGCAGTTAAAACAACATGGCCTGTGGTATCCGGTGGATGTTTCCACCAGTGCGCAAGCCACCTTGGGCGGTATGGCGGGCAACAACTCTTGCGGCTCGCGCAGCATCGCCTATGGCAACATGGTGCATAACGTGCTGGGCGCAGAGATCTTGCTCTCCAATGGGCAAACGCTCAGCGCAGGGGGTTATGCGGCCAGCAACGGCTTGGCGCGGGTGATGGGTGACCATGTGAAGCAATTGGCCGATGATCTTCAGCATGAGCTGGCAGCGCATTGGCCGAAAGTGTTGCGCCGTGTGGCAGGCTACAACCTAGATATTTTTCACAATCAGAACGAGAAGCCTTACACGCCAGACGGCAGCGTCAATCTGGCGCATTTGTTCGTGGGCAGCGAAGGCACTTTAGGCATCACGCAATCGCTCAAGCTGCGTCTTTCTCCATTGCCAAAAACCAAAGTACTTGGCGTGGTGAATTTCCAGAGCTTTCACAAAGCGATGGATTCAGCGCAGCATATTGTCAAGCTGGGCCATGATGGGAGCTTGAGCGCGGTGGAGCTGGTAGATCGCACCATGATCGAGCTGAGCCTACAAAACCCAGCCTTTGCCCCCACCATCCGCACGGCCATCATCGGCCAGCCCGATGCGATTTTGTTGGTGGAATTTTCTGGCGACAACAAAGCAGTTTTGCTTCCCAAGATCAAGCAACTCGTCGAACTCATGGGCGATCTGGGCCTGCCCGGCTCGGTGGTGGAGATGACGCAAGACGCGCCACAGAAAAACCTCTGGGAAGTGCGCAAAGCGGGCCTGAACATCATGATGAGCTTGAAGGGCGATGGCAAGCCGGTGAGCTTCATTGAAGATTGCGCTGTTCCGCTGGAGCATTTGGCCGAGTACACCGATGCTTTAACGGAAGTTTTCCGCAAGCACGGCTCGCGCGGCACGTGGTATGCGCACGCAAGTGTGGGCACGCTGCACGTGCGCCCGATTCTGGATATGCGGCGCAGCGGTACAGGCGGCGGCGCAGGAAAAATGCGTGAAATTGCCAACGAGGCCAGCGCCCTCGTGCGCAAGTTCCAAGGTGCATACAGCGGCGAGCACGGGGATGGTTTGTGCCGTGGTGAATGGATTGAATGGCAGTTTGGCCCGGCGGTGACGCAAGCCTTTGCCAGTATCAAGCAGCATCTCGATCCGATCAACTTACTCTGCCCAGGCCGCATGGTGAGCACGCCAGCGCATCCGATCCCGAAGATGGACGATTCGCGTTTGATGCGTTACTCGTCGGGCTCGCAAGGCGAGAAGCCGTATCGCGTGATTCCGCTTAAGTCTGCTTTGGATTGGTCGGCTTGGAATGTGCAAAACGATCCCGTGACCGAGCAAACTACTGCACCCGGTACCGGTGGCGACCCCGCCGAAGGCTTTGCTAAAGCCGCTGAGATGTGCAACAACAATGGCCACTGCCGTAAGTTTGACGCAGGCACCATGTGCCCGAGCTACCGTGTGACGCGCGACGAGCAGCATCTCACGCGAGGCCGCGCCAACACGCTTCGCCTAGCGCTCAGCGGCCAGCTGGGAGGCGATGGTTTAGCCAGCGAGGCGGCGCATGAAGCCATGGACTTGTGTGTGGGCTGCAAAGGCTGTAAACGTGATTGCCCCACGGGCGTGGACATGGCCAAGATGAAGGTGGAGTTTCTTCACCATTACAAAGCCAAGCATGGCTACACGCTGAAAGACAAGCTTGTCGCCAAGCTGCCAGAATACGCGGCGATGGCTTCTCGCTTTGCGTCGCTGCTCAATTTGCGCGACAAAATTCCTGGCTTGGCCTTGCTGAGTGAAAAGCTGCTGGGCTTGTCTGCCAAGCGCAGCTTGCCCAAGTGGCGCAGCGCCACGTTTTGGAATTCGCAACCAAAAATAGCGACGCGTGAAGCGGTGCTCCAAGCAGCAAAGCCAGTGGTGCTGTTTGTGGATACCTTCAATGGTTTTTTTGAATCTGAGAACGCTATTTCAGCCTTAAAAGTGCTTCAAGCCGCCGGATACACTGCGGGAGTAGCTACTAAAAAAGGAGCAAATAATGGCAAACAACTGTGCTGTGGCCGCACCTATCTGGCCAGCGGCATGGTGGATGAAGCACGCGAAAAACTGCGTGAGTTGATTACCGAACTGCTACCCTATGCGCAAAAAGGCATCGCGATTGTGGGCTTAGAGCCCAGTTGCTTGCTCACGCTGCGCGATGAGGCTCTGGTGATGGGTTTGGGAGAAGATGCCAAGCTGGTGAGCCAGCATGCTTTTCTGCTGGAAGAGTTTTTAGCGCGAGAAGCCAAAGCTGGCCAGTTGGATGCGCTCAAAGCGCAGCTGCTGCCCATCAAGCAGTCGATACTGTTGCATGGCCATTGCCATCAAAAAGCCTTTGATGCTGTCAGCCCGATCATGGAGGTGATCCGGCTCATTCCTGATGCGCAGCCTGAGTTGATTGAGAGCAGTTGCTGCGGTATGGCGGGCAGCTTTGGTTTTGAGGCAAGCCACTATACAGTGAGCATGCAAATGGCCGAACTGAGCTTGCTACCGGCTGTGCGCAAACAACCAGATGCGATTGTGGTGGCCGATGGCACGAGCTGCCGTCATCAAATCCAAGATGGCGCAGGGCGCGAGGCGATTCATGTGGCTAGGCTGCTGGCTGCTCAGCTTCGCTGATTGGAGGGAAAACCAACTTTCGCGTCCTTCGCGTCCGGAAGTTCATGCCTTCGCAGCGCGCTTCTTCAGTAGGCGTGGCAACACCAAAACAGCCACAATCACGGCCAGTAAAAATAGCGATCCTGGCCGCTCGACAAACACCGTCCATTTGCCTTCACCAATCGACAGTGCATTGCGCATTTGCGCTTCTGCTAAAGGCCCAAGGATCAGACCAATCACCACGGGTGCAGTAGGAAAGTCAAAACGGCGCAAGAGCAGCCCGAGCAGGCCAATGCCCCAGAGCAACACCAGATCGAAAGCACTTTGGCGCATGCCATACACGCCCACCGTGGCAAAAATCAAAATGCCTGCATACAAATGCGCTTTTGGAATTTTGAGCAGCTTGACCCACAAGCCCACCAGTGGCAAATTCAAAATCAAGAGCATCACATTGCCTATGTACATGGAGGCAATCAGCGCCCAAACCAAAGTGGCCGAGCTGGTGAACAGCTGCGGACCGGGCTGAATGCCATAGCTTTGAAATGCGCCCATCAGCACGGCTGTGGTGTTCGATGTGGGAATACCCAAAGTGAGCAGCGGAATCAAGGTGGCTGTGATGGCAGCATTGTTGGCCGCTTCAGGGCCTGCTACGCCCTCAATCGCGCCTTTGCCAAATTCTTCAGGATTTTTGGAAAGCTTTTTCTCTGTGGCGTAAGAAAGAAAGGTCGGAATCTCGCTACCGCCAGCGGGGATAGTGCCAAACGGAATGCCAATCGCTGTGCCGCGCAACCAAGCGGGCCAAGAGCGCCTCCACTCCTGCGCCGTCATATGCACCTTGCTCATGGGGTTTTGAAATTCCACTTCTCTGCCTTGATAGAGCGCCAAATACAGCGCCTCGCCAATCGCAAACAAGCCCACCGCCACCAGCACGATCTCCACCCCATCTAGCATCTCAGGCACACCGCCTGTGTAGCGCGGCTGAGCTGAAATCTGATCCAAGCCCACCAAGCCCATGGCCAAACCAATGAACAAAGCCACCACACCGCGCAACACGCTACCGCCTAGCACTGAACTCACCGCACAAAACGAAAGCACCATCAGCAAGAAATATTCAGGAGGTCCGAGTTTGACGGCATGCTCGGCAATGAAGGGAGCAGCCACTGTGACCACCACAGTGGCAATCGTGCCCGCGACAAAAGAGCCAATCGCCGAAGTGGCCAGCGCCGCGCCCGCTCGCCCACTCTTGGCCATTTTGTTGCCTTCCATTGCGGTGATCAACGAACCCGCTTCGCCGGGTGTGTTCATCAAGATCGAGGTGGTCGAGCCGCCATACATCGCGCCGTAGTAAATGCCAGCGAAAAAAATCATGGAAGCCGTCACCTCGACCTGAGAGGTGATCGGCAGCAGCATCGCCACCACCACCGCAGGGCCGAGGCCGGGCAATACGCCCACCGCTGTGCCAATCACACAGCCGAGAAACGCCCACATCAGGTTCATCGGTGTGATGGCAGTGGCAAAGCCAGCCATCAGGGCATTGAAAATATCCATGTTGCTTGTCTTTTTAGAGCCAGCCAGTGGAGGTCAAACCGGGCAGGTTCACGCCCAGAACTTTGGTGAACAACCAAAAAACCGGGGCGCTGATGGCTGCGCCCACCAATGCATCTTTGAACCAAGCTGCGAGACTGGGACGCGGACGGCCTTGGGAGAGATGAAAACCGCGTACAGCAATCACAAAGGCCAATGTGCAGCTTGCGATGAAGCCAATGCGTGTGATGAGCAAGGCATTCAGCAGCAAAGCGGCACTGATCCAAGCAAAAGAGAGCCAATCGCCACGGGCAGCGCCCTCCGGGGCATCGCGTCCACGAAAGCCGCCCGTCAAAGATTGCACCAACAGCAACACACCGCAGACCATCAACGCAACGGACACCACCCACGGCAGAAAATTCGGCCCCACACCCGAATAGCCTGCTTCAGAAGAAATGCTGGTGGCCCCCCAAGCCAGTGCAGCCCCTAAGAGCAGGCAGGCTGCGCCGACACAGGTTTCGGTGCGTTGGGTGCTCATGTTTTGCCTTGTCGCTATATCTCAGTTTCAGAGCATGCCAGCTTGGTACATCGTGCCGCGCAGATTGGCAAAATCGTTGTCGACAAAATCACCAAATTCTTTGCCTGTGAGCACAGCGGATGTCCAGCCATTTTTCTCCAGCTCGTCTTGCCAGAATTTCGTCTTGGTGGCAGCCACCACGGCTTTCACCAAATCCGCTTGCTGCGCTGGCGTGATACCTGGGCCGCCATATACGCCGCGCCAGTTGCCCAGCACCACATCAATGCTTTGCTCTTTGAGCGTGGGTACATCGATGCCTTTGAGGCGCTTTTCGCTGGTCACGCCAATCGCGCGCATCTTGCCTGATTTGATGTGTTCAGCAAATTCGCTGTAACCTGAGCCGCCCATGCTGACATTGCCACCAATGATGGCTGCTACGGCTTCGCCGCCGCCACGGAAAGGCACATAGTTGACCTTCTTCGGATCGACACCAATCGCACGCGCCATCATGCTGGCCGCAATGTGCTCGGTGGAGCCACGCGAGCCCCCACCGACCTTCACGCTGCCTGGGTCTTTCTTCATGGCTTCAGCCACATCTTTCATGTTTTTGAACGGAGAAGCCGCAGGAACGACGAACACATTGAACTCACTCGTTAACCGCGCAATCGGCGTGCATTGCGTGATGTTCACTGGCGGCTTGCCAGTGATGATGCCGCCCAGCATCACCGCGCCCATCATGATGAGCGAATTGGGATCGCCCTTGGCGCTGTTGACGTATTGCGCCAATCCAATCGCGCCGGCCGCACCACCTTTGTTTTCAAACTGCACGGTGTCAAACGCCTTGGCTTCGGTCAAAGCCTTGCCCAAAGAACGGCCCGTGCCGTCCCAGCCTCCGCCGGGATTGGCAGGGATCATCATCTTCAAGGTGGTGGCTGCACTGGCGATACCGGGCAGGCTACCGGCAGCAGCTGCTGCCAAAAGGGATTTCAAAAATTCGTCGCGACGCATACGTGTGTCTCCAAATAAAAAAGTGAAAAATACAATAGTGCAATGGTGCACCTGAAACTGAAAAATAGCTGGCAGTTTTGGGCATTCCAAATGAGGGAAAACGCTAGGGCTGACCTCAAAGCATGCCCGAGAGATACATGATCGCACGCAGGCTGGTGAATTCGTAGTCAACAAAATCTGTAAATTCCTTGCCAGACAAGAAGGCGGGTGTCCAGTTGTTTTTGGCAACTGCGCTCTGCCATGCTGGGCTCTTACTCACAGCGCTGAGCAGAGCGGTCAGGGCGGCCTGTTGTTCAAGCGTGATCCCTGGGGCAGCATAGATGCCGCGCCAGTTTCCAAGCGTGACGTTGAGGCCCTGTTCTCTAAGCGTGGGAACATTGATGCCCTTGATGCGCTTGTCACTCGTTACGCCTACCGCTCGCATCTTGCCTGCTTGAATTTGCTCTGAAAACTCGCTGTAACCACTACCGCCCACGCTCACATTGCCGCCAACAATGGCCGCAATCGCTTCGCCGCCACCCCGGAAAGGAATGTAGTTCACCTTTTTCGGGTCAACACCAATGGCACGCGCCATCATGCAGGCAGCAATATGTTCCGTGGAGCCACGCGAGCCACCGCCAAACTTCACACTGGCCGGGTCTTTTTTCATGGCATCTGTGATGTCCTTCATCGTCTTGAAGGGCGAGTTGGCTGGCACGACAAAGACGTTGTACTCGCTGGTCAATCGCGCAATGGGTGTGCATTGCGCGATGCTCACAGGTGCTTTGGAGGTGATCAATCCGCCCAACATCACTGCGCCCATCATGATGAGTGCATTCGAGTCACCCTTGCTTGAGTTGATAAATTGGGCCAAGCCAATCGCACCGGCAGCGCCGCCTTTATTGTCGTATTGCACTGCTTGTGCCAAACGCGCATCGACAAGCGCTTGGCCAATGGCGCGGCCTGTCGTATCCCAGCCACCACCGGGGTTGGCCGGAATCATCATTTTGAGCGTGGGGCTGGTTTGTGCAAGTAGCGGCTGGGCGCATGAAGCTGCACAGGCCGCAAGCAGGGAATGAATGAATTGATCGCGACGCATGCAAACTCCTAGAAAAGGAAGTGGGTGAGAGGACAATAATCTACCCTGCGGCTGTCAGTTGCCTGTCATTGCATATCAGGGAAAATGCGGACATCACCATGAAATTGCTCTTAATTGAAGATGACCCCGCGATGCGCAAGCCGCTGGAACGCTCGTTCAAGCGACTGGGCTGGCTGGTGCAATCGTGCGGCGATGGCGAAACGGCGTTGGCGCTGTGGCAGCAATTGTCTCTGGATGTGGTGCTGCTCGATTTGAGCTTACCGGGGCGCGATGGCTTGGAGATTTTGAGCGATGCGCGCAAAGCGGGCTTGACGACACCGGTACTGATTCTGACTGCGCGTGGCACAGTGGGTGATCGCGTTCTCGGGTTGAACACGGGGGCGGATGATTACTTGCCCAAGCCCTTTGATTTGGATGAGCTGGAGGCACGCATCCGAGCGCTCGTGCGGGCGCAGCAGCGCAGTGTGGTTTCAGAGACTGATTTACAAGATAAATCACTTACTCGCCCTTATAGAATATGCGGTATTAGCTATGAAAATAGTAGCAAATCATTTTCTTTCCAAGGCGATCCACTGGAGCTGAGCCCGCGTGAGACGGCGATGCTGCTGCCTTTGTATGAGCGCTTGGGGCATGCGGTGCCGAAAGAGCGGCTGCTAGAGCGTGTGTTCGCTGACGCAGCCGATGTGCAGACCGATGCGATAGAGGTGTTGGCTTATCGATTACGCAAAAAACTGCAGCCTACAGGGCTCAAATTGATCACGCTGCGTGGGTTGGGCTATTTGCTCAAAGCCGGATGAAGACACTTTCTTTGCGCCGCCGCTTGCTCTGGGGCATTTTGCTGCCCGTGATGCTGTTTGTGTTGATCGACAGCGTGATTTTGTATCACCAAAGCTTAGCTGCTGCCAATACCGCCTACGACCGCACTTTGCTCGCCTCGGCCAAGACGATAGCCGAGCAGCTGGATGTGCAGGGCACAGCAGACAATTTGCTGCTGGTGCCGCGTGTGCCGTATGCAGCGCTGGAAGCATTTGAAGCAGACAACCGCAGCCGCATGTTTTATCGCGTGACAGGTTTCTCGGGCGAGATGGTCTCGGGCTTTGACTCGCTCAAACTGTGGAAAGGGCGCATTGCCGATCAGCCGCGCTATGCCGCCTTGGTCGATTTTTATGACGACACCGTGGATGACGTACCCGTTCGCGTGGCGGTTTTGCTGCAACCAGTTTCTGGCGCAGGCGGCTCTGGTATGGCGACGATTCAAGTGGCTGAAACTTTAGAGCTGCGCGAAGGATTAGCGCGCGAGATTTTGGTGAGCACCTTGTGGCGGCAAGCCATGCTGTTGAGTGTGATTGCGGCGGTGGTGATTTGGGTGGTGCAAAGCGCTGTGCACCCGCTGCGGCGGGTCAGTCGGCAGATTGCTTCCCGAGCAGACAACGATCTCAGTCCGGTGGATGCAACACATGCGCCGCGCGAATTGCAACCCTTGCTGCAAGCCAACAACCAACTCATGGCGCGGCTCGATCATTTGCTGCAGCACCAAAAGCGCTTCGTGCGTGATGCTGCGCATCAGTTGCGCACGCCGCTGGCTGTGCTGAAAACCCAAACCCAATCCGCGCTGCGCGGCGATGCGCCTCCCATGCAAGCGCTGGAGGAAATCAGCCAAACGGTGGATCGCGCTACAGAGCTGGCCAATCAAATGCTGTCGCTGGCCAAAGTTGAGCAACTGCGCCAGCAGCCCGCCAGCACGGCGCTGGATTGGAGCACGGTGTTGCGCGAAGTGGCGCTTGATCTTGCACCGCTGATCGCTGATAAAGAAATTGAATTCGATATTTATACCGAGCCTGCCACCGTACTCGCACACGACTGGATGCTGCGCGAGTTGGCCCGCAATTTGCTGCACAACGCCATCAAACACAGCCCCAGCGGCAGCGCTTTGCGCGTGAGCTTGAGCGCTGATGCTCGAATTGCCGAACTCTTGATCGCTGACAGCGGCGCAGGCATTGACGAAGAACTGCGCCAACGGCTCTTTCAGCCTTTCTCAGCAGGGTGCATGCAAGCTGGCTCAGGCCTTGGGTTGGCGATCTGCGCTGAGATTGCTGGGGCGTTGGGAGGCGATATCGCGCTAGATAACCGCATAGCGAATGGCCGTGTCGCGGGGCTGGATGTGCGAGTGCGCTTGCCTATTTAAATTCAAATTCAAATTCAAACATCCGGACTTATTTTTTCCTCAAATCAACTACCCTCTTAGCCTTACCCAAGCTGCGTTCCACGCCGCCCTCAGCACGCAACTCAATCGCTGCAGATGTGCCAATATAGGTCTTGATGTGGTGAGATAGCGCCGCAGATGCTGCGCGAGCTGCTTCGGAATTTATAGCAATACCGGGTTTGGTTTCTACTGCCACGGTGAGTGCGTCGAGCGGGCCTTCTTTGCTCAAGATGCATTGGTAATGGGCGCTCAGAGCGCTTTGCTTCAAGATCAGTTCTTCGATTTGCGAAGGAAAGACGTTCACGCCGCGAATGATCATCATGTCGTCTGAGCGGCCAGTTATTTTTTCCATGCGGCGCATGGTGCGGGCTGTGCCGGGGAGCAGGCGGGTGAGATCACGGGTGCGATAGCGGATGATGGGCAGGGCTTCTTTGGTGAGGCTGGTGAAGACGAGTTCGCCGAATTCGCCATCGGGGAGCACTTCGCCGCTGTCGGGGTCAATGATCTCGGGGTAGAAATGATCTTCCCAGATCGTGGGGCCGTCTTTGGTTTCCACGCACTCATTGGCCACGCCCGGGCCCATGACTTCGCTGAGGCCATAAATATCCACTGCGTGGATGTTGAGTCGCGCCTCAATAGATGCACGCATTTCGTTCGTCCATGGCTCTGCGCCGAAGATGCCGATGCGCAAACTGGTCGAGCGCGGATCAATGCCTTGGCGCTGCATTTCATCGGCAATCGCGAGCATGTAGCTGGGCGTGACCATGATGATCGTGGGCTTGAAATCCATGATGAGCTGCACTTGCCGCTCGGTCTGCCCGCCGCCGAAGGGCACCACAGTGAGGCCGAGCTTTTCAGCACCGTAATGAGCGCCCAAGCCACCGGTGAACAGGCCGTAGCCATAGCTCACATGCACCATATCGCCAGGCTTGGCTCCCGCTGCGCGGATCGAGCGCGCCACCAAATTCGACCACATATCAATGTCGTTTTGCGTGTAGCCAACCACGGTGGGCTTGCCTGTGGTGCCACTCGATGCATGGATGCGCACACACTGCTCACGCGGCACAGCAAACATGCCAAACGGATAGGCATCACGCAAATCTTGTTTTGTGGTGAAGGGCAGTTTGGCGAGATCGGTGAGTGATTGCACATCGCTAGGTTTCACGCCAGCCTCGTTCCATTTCGCGCGATACACGGGAGAGTTCGCATACGCATGTGCGAGCGTGGCTTGCAAACGTTTGAGCTGCAATGTGCGCAATTCAGACAGCGGCGCTTTTTCTATAGATTCCAGTGGGAAAGATGATTTTTGAAGCATTTTTTGGCCTCTACCCGTTATGTTATTTGCGTAGTATGCTATTAAATCAGTAGCAATTAAATTCAAACTTCAGGTAAAACGCTGCCTTGAATCTGCGCTGATTTGCCGCGAAACATGGCGACCACTTCGCCGTCTTGATTGCTCACTTGCATGTCGTAGATGCCATGGCGACCTGAGAGCGTTTGCTCGATGCCTTCGCAGCTGAGCACATCGCCGAGCTTGCCCGGCTTGAGGAATTCGATGTTGCAACCCGCTGCGACAGCGACTTTGTTATGCGAATTGCAGGCAAAGGCGAAGGTGGAATCGGCCAGTGTGAAGATGAAGCCGCCATGGCAAATTTTGTGACCGTTCAGGTGCAGCTCGCGCACCTGCATGCGCATGCGTGCGTAGCCAGGTTTGCATTCGACAAGTGCCATGCCCATGGTTTCGCGGGATGCCACATCGCTGGCAAACATATGTTGGCCGACGGCTTGCGCAAGTGCAAAAGCATCCATCTTCACTCTCCTTTGAACTGCGCTGGGCGTTTTTGCAAGAAGGCGCTCACGCCTTCGATGTAATCGTCTGTGTTGCCCATCGCGGTTTGCGCATCGCGCTCTGCATCGAGTTGTTGATCGAAGCTGCTCATGTGGGCGTTGCGCAGCAGATGGCGGGTGGTGACCAAGGCTTTTATGGGCATTTGCGCGAGCTTTTCTGCGAGTTGCAAAGCTGCTGCGAGTGGGTCGTCTTGCACATCCCAAATCATGCCGAACTCTTTGGCTTGCGCGGCGGAGAGTTTGTCACCTGTAAGAGCCAAGCCGAGTGCGCGTGCGAGGCCTAAGCGTTGGGGCAGCAGCCAAGAGCCGCCTGCATCGGGGATCAACCCAATCTTGCTAAAAGCCTGCACGAAACTCGCGCCCGGCGCGGCAATCGCCATGTCGCAGCTCATCACGAGCGACGCGCCAGCGCCCGCAGCCACACCATTGACCGCGCAAATCGTAGGCATGCGCAAATTCATCACCGCGCGGGCGGTGGGGTTGAAATTCGCCTCGATCACGGGGCCGGGATTCGCGCGCTCTTTCAGGCCTGGGCCAGGCGTGAAATCAAAGCTACCCAAATCTGCCCCCGCGCAAAAGCCCCGCCCTGCGCCTGTAATCACGCAGGCACGCACAGTCGCATTGGCACTGGCCTGCGCCAAAGCAGCGCGAAGCGCTTCGTGCATCTCTGGAATGAAGCTGTTCAGCGCAGCGGGGCGATTGAGCGTGATGAGCGCAATCTTGGCACTGCCAGCATCTCGTAATTCGTATAAGACGGTAGGTTCGGTCATCGGTGTCTCCTGAGCTTAATTTACCCGAAAAATCTATTGCCCAACCGCGCAGACGGGAAATCTAAGGTGTAACGGTTATTTTGATGCTGTTTTGAGCATACTGCCGGCGTATTTATTGTGCAGAGTGCTATGAAATTTGTAGTTATTACGCACCGAACTAGGATTGCATGCAGTGAACTAAAGCCTCAGAAAACCGACTGTGATTGGGTTATCTCCCGCAGCGAAGTCAAGGGGGAATGCGGGCGTAGCCCGCAGGAGGACATTCGCGGAGGGGGATAGCCCAAGCGCAGTCGGCTCGCCGAGGCTTCTGCACGCAAACCTAGTGCAAAGCCAAAGAAAGAAAGCAACGCTATGATTGCCAAATGACCTACGAACTCCTCATCACAGAAACCCTCGGCTCAGTTGGCAAAATCACACTGAACCGCCCTAAACAACTCAACGCCTTGAACGGCCAACTCATGGACGAACTGGGCGCTGCGCTTAAAGCCTTTGATGCGGATGAAGCCATTGGCTGCATGATCATCACCGGCAGCGAAAAAGCCTTTGCCGCTGGCGCAGACATTGGCGCGATGGCCACCTACAGCTTTGCCGACGTGTACAAAGGCGACTACATCACCAAAAACTGGGAAACCATCCGCACGATCCGCAAACCCGTGATTGCCGCAGTGAGTGGCTTCGCCTTAGGCGGCGGCTGCGAGCTGGCGATGATGTGTGACTTCATCATCGCGGCGGACAACGCGAAATTCGGCCAACCTGAGATCAAGTTGGGCATCATCCCCGGCGCGGGCGGCACGCAGCGCCTGCCGCGTGCGGTGGGCAAAGCCAAAGCGATGGATTTGGCGCTCACTGGGCGCATGATGGATGCTGCTGAGGCTGAGCGTGCAGGGCTTGTGAGCCGCGTGGTGCCGCTGGCCAGTTTGCAGGACGAAGTCTTGGCCGCAGCGAATACAATTTGCGAATACAGCCAAATTGCCACCATGGCCGCCAAAGAAAGCGTGAACCGCGCGTTTGAGAGCAGTTTGGCTGATGGCGTGATGTTTGAGCGCCGCCTGTTTCACGCGCTGTTTGCCACTCAAGACCAAAAAGAGGGCATGGATGCTTTCGTCAACAAACGCAAAGCTGCCTTCAAACACGAATAAGGCCGCCTGGCGATCTTCGGTATAATCCTGTTCCTTCGGTGATATAGCTCAGTTGGTTAGAGCGCAGCATTCATAATGCTGATGTCGGTGGTTCAAATCCACCTATCACCACCAAATGCAAATCCCTGCCCGCAACCGCTGGCGGGGATTTTTTTTGGGGTGAAAGCTCTTCCTCAAGCGCAGCATCTCTCTGTATCATGCCAACAACAGAGGAACAACAACATGACCAATGCTTGGCTACAGCGCTTTATCACGCTGGGTAGTTTGATTTTTTGGTGGCTGCTGGCTGCTTGGGCTTGGAGTGGCCAGCGTGGCTGGGCCGTCTTGTGCCTTTTGATGCCTTTGCTTCTCACGCCGATGATTTTGGGAGTGCAATGCCTTTGGGCAGCGCATGTCAATCGCAGCGATACCGTGCAGCCCGCTAGCCTGGCACAGTGGCTGCGAGCTTGGCTAGCGGAAGGGCGCGCAGCCGCTACCGTGTTTTGCTGGTGGCAGCCGTTTCGACACAGGGCAATGGCCAATCATTTGCAGCCCAAGCCGGGCAAGCGCGGCATGGTGCTGGTGCACGGTTTTTTCTGCAATCGCGCTTTGTGGACAGATTGGATGCTGCGCTTACAGGCGGAGAATCGTGTTTTCGTGTCGGTGGATTTAGAACCCGCTTTTGGCACGATCAGCAACTATGCGCAGGTGGTGGAAGCGGCCGTGAAGCAAGTTGAGCAAGCGACGGGTCTGCCGCCCGTGATCGTCGGCCACAGTATGGGCGGTTTGGCGATTCGCGCTTGGGCAGCGCAGTTGCTCGGCAGCCAGGGCATGGGCAGAGTGCACCGCATCGTCACCCTGGGCACGCCGCATCAAGGCACGGCGATGGCCGCTTGGTCGTCTACGACAAACGGGCGCGAAATGCGCCAAGGCAGTCTCTGGCAACAACACAATGCGTCGCATTTGCCCGACAATTTTGCGCAGCATTGCACTTGCTACTACTCGCATTGCGACAATATCGTCTTCCCCGCCAGCTCAGCTACCCTGCCCGGAGCGGATAATCGTCACGTTGCAGGCTATGCGCATGTGCAACTGGTGTTTTCGAACGACATACAACAGGCCTGTTTCGGCCTCCTGGAGATTTGACCATGCCCTTGATCGTTGTGATGGATGATGATGCAAGCACGCGCGTGCTTGTCTCGGCCGTGTTGCGTAAAGAGGGCTACGACGTGCTGGCCGCAGAAGATGGCGCACTCGGCTTGGCCTTGATACGCGAGCACAAGCCTGATTTGGTGGTGAGCGATGTGCAGATGCCCAATCTGGATGGTTTTGGCGTATTGGAAGCGGTGCGTGCGGATGAAAACATCACCACCACCCCCATCATCTTGCTCACTTCTTTGCAAGATCGTGCTCACATGCGCCAAGGCATGAACACCGGGGCGGACGACTACCTCACCAAGCCCTTCGCGCCGCAAGAGCTGCGCGATGCCGTGAATGCGCAGCTGTCAAAATTGGTGCGCGCGGAAGCCGTGCAAGCGCAAATTGTGGATCGCGCCGTGGCCTCTGCCTTAGCTGATCAGCAAGACAAAATTGGCCGCCTGTATGAAAGGCGCATGGCCAAGGAGCTTTCTGCCCAATGGCCAGACAGCCATCAGCAGGCTGAGTCTGGCGAACGTTTTGCCAGCGCGACCGTTTTGTACGCTGATATGCGCGACTACACCGCTTGGACGCAGCGATTGTCTTCCAGCGAGCTGAGTCAAGTGGTGCAGCAGTTTTATTCCAGTGTGGGCGACACGGTGCATCTTTTCGGTTCGCACTATATGCAGTTCTTAGGCGATGGCATGTTGTGTGTGTTTGTTGAAACTACCGACACCAGTTCGGTCAACCACGCGATGCGCGCAGCCAAAGCCGCTTTTGGCTTGCAAGATGGCACGCGTCGCTTGGATGCTTTCGTCAAACAAAAATTTGGCGAACGCGGTTTGCCGCCTTTTGGCCTCAGTGTCGGGCTGCATTCCGGCCCGGTGAGTTTTGCCAAGCTAGAGGGCCTGTTTGGCGGTGGTGGGCAACTCACACCTGTGGGCGAAACCGTGACCACCGTACTTAAAATGTTTCAAAGCCAGCCCGCGCTGGATTGGCCGATTGCCGCATCAGTGCAAACCCAGCGCATGGTCACAACGGTGGCACGCAGTGGCCGCCGCGCCATGCTCCAGATGCCTGGGCGCAGCGGCACGGTGGATGCGGTTGAGCTGGTGGCGCTTTGAATCGGATGCTCGCCTTGGCCTGATGCAGCCCTGTTTTGAAAATCGTCCTGCGAGAAAGCGTTGATATGAAAGATCACATAAGCCAGCCGCGTTGGAGCTGGACGGTTCGCAGCCTGTCGATGACTTTACTGCTCTTGTTTGCCGTAGTGCCTGCGATGCTGGTAGGCTGGTTGCTTTACTCCAGCAATGTGCAAACGGTGGATCAGTTGTCGCAAAAGGTCATCAAAGACGTTATGCAGCGCGTGCAAGGCGATGCCGAAGTGCAATTGCAAACCGCAGGCTTGGTGCTCAATGGCTTGATTGCGCCTGCGCCCAGCGATGCACAAACCAAAGCAGCGCGTCGCTTGATCAACCAGCCGGAAGAATTTGAACGCTTGGCCAGTTCGCTCACACGCATGGCAGCTGATGTGCCCTATCTTTACTTTGGCACGAACAAAGGTGATTTTCATGGCGTAGAGCAACTCTCGCGTGGCGGCACTGGCGCGATGCGCATTGGCATACGCCGCCAAGACGATGAAGGCCGCCAGTTTTACTCTGCGATCACACCCGGTGATCGCAGCCAAAAACTGGATCCTGAACCGCGAAATTATGAGCCCCGCACGCGGCCTTGGTATATGCAAGCTGTTGATAAGCGTGAGCGGATCTTCACGCCCGTCTATTTGTCTGCATCGAAAAAGCAGTTGCTGATCACGGTGGCGCAACCGGTGTTTGATGACGATGGCGGCGTGCTCGGCGTGTTTGCGGCGGATTTGTATCTCAAGCAATTGTCTGAAGCACTGCAAGTGATCAACATCTCAGCGCGTGGCGTAGCATTCATTGTGGATGACGGCGGTCAGTTGGTGGCCAGCTCGGCCGGCGATCCGCTCTTTGTAGAGCAAGATGGCAAACTGATTCGGCAGCAACCTTCCAACAGCGCCAACGTAGTCGCGCGCGAAGCGTTTGCACAGATGCAGCCCTTGATCGGTAAGCGCCAATCTGATTCTGCCCAACGCGAGCGCTTCAATGGCGTGATCCAGACTTCCTTGGGCGACACCTTGGTCTCGATGCGGCCCTTCGCTGAGCACTTAGGTTTGCCTTTGACTTTGATCGTGGCCGCTCCAGAGTTGGATTTTTCAAACGAGGCTGAGCAAGGCTTGGAGCGAGCTATGCTTCTCATGGCGGGCGTATTGGTCGTGGGCGCTTTGCTGGCAGGTTTGCTGGCTTGGCGTATGTCCCGGCGATTCGAAAACTTGATGCAAGCAGCGCAGGAGATGGGGCGAGGCCGTGTGCCGGCGTTGCTATCTCAAGCGCGTATCTTGGAAGTGCGCGAGCTGGCACGCACCCTGCATCACAGTGCAGAGGAAATTCAAAACAACCGCATTGCGATTGAAGGGCAGAAACAGGCATTGCAAGATGCGAACGAGTATTTAGAAGAGCGCGTCGCGCTGCGCACGCAAGAACTCGAAGAATCGCGCGAAGCGGCACTCGGCGCAGTGCGCGCCAAAGCCGCATTCTTGGCCACCATGAGCCATGAAATTCGCACGCCACTTAACGGCGTGGTGGGCATGACCACGCTCATGGCCGATACACCGCTGAATGAAGAGCAGCAGGATTTTCTGCACACCATGCGCGTGTCCAGCGACCAACTGCTCTCGGTGATCAACGATATTTTGGATTTCTCAAAAATCGAGTCGGGCAAACTGGAGATGGAGAGCGAACCCCTCTCTGTGCAGAGCACGATTGAAGAAGCTTGCGATATTGGTGCAGCACGTGCGCGAGAAAAAGGCCTGGAGCTGCTGGTGGATGTGGGCGATGATGTGCCCGCTTGGGTGCGTGGTGATGTCACGCGCTTGCGCCAAATCCTGCTCAATTTCTTGGGCAATGCCGTGAAGTTCACCGAGAAAGGACATATTCTCGTCTCCGCGCATTTGATAGAAGATTTTGATGTGAATCGTGTGATCGACGGCCGCTCGCAGCCAGGCGCACTGGTGGAATTTCGTGTGAAAGACAGCGGCATTGGGATTCCAAAAGAGCGCCAAAGTGCGCTCTTCCAATCGTTCACGCAAGTTGATGCCTCCACCACGCGAAAATTCGGTGGCACCGGGCTGGGCTTGGCGATTTGTAAGCGCTTGGCCGAGCTGATGGGCGGGCAAGTGGGGCTGGAATCTGAAGCAGGCCAAGGCGCGACCTTCTGGTTCACTGCCCGCATGCATTACAGCGATGCGCCCAATCAATCTGAAACGTCCATCATGGAGCTGGCCAGCCTAGAGGGCAAGCTGGCCGTGATCGTGGACGATATGCCTGTCAACATCCAGATTTTGGATAAGCAACTCAAGCGCTGGAAGATGAACACGGTGGCTTTCAATAACGCACCCGAAGCACTGCGATGGCTGAGCACCCGCGATGCGGATGTGGTGGTGACGGATATGCACATGCCCGAAATGGATGGCGTGATGTTTGCGCAGGCGCTGCACAAAATCAAGCCACAAATGCAGCTTGTGTTGCTCACCTCCGGCACCTTGCCCACTGAGGGCGAGGCCCGTGAGTTTGCAGGCAAGCTGCTCAAACCTTACCGGCAATCTCAGCTGTTCAATATTCTGGCGCGTATTTTGTATGCGCACAGCACACGTTTGGCCGTGGAGTCGCCGAAGAAAGTCGTCGCCAAAAACCAAACTATCCTCGTAGCTGACGACAACTTGATCAATATCAAAGTGGCTGTGAGCATGTTGACCAAACTGGGCTATGAGTCGGTGAGCGTGATGGATGGCCAGCAGGCGGCTGACAGTGTGGCCGCTTCCATGCAAGCGGGCGGCAAGCGCTTTGCTGCCGTGTTGATGGATGCCAACATGCCGGTGCTGGATGGCTATGGCGCTGCGCGCCTGATCATTAGCACGCATGGCACTAAAGCGCCCCCGATCATTGCCTTGACGGCTTCCGTGCTGGAAGAAGATCGCCAGCGCTGCTTGAATGCAGGCATGATCGGCTTTTTGCCCAAACCGCTGCGCCTAGACGAGTTGTCTATGGGGCTCACGCAGTATGCGCGCGTGTCTCAAGATGCTTTGCCAGATGCCCTGTATAACGCTCCTTTTTTAATAGCAAACAACGCAGATTCTATAACGGGAAATGAGCTAAAAAGCCTTGAAGAAGCTTCTATACCACCGGTTGAAATGCAGCTGATGGATTGGAGCCGTCTGGATCAATTCAAAGAGTTTGACGACGATGAGCGCAGCATGACGCGCGAGGTGATGGGCTTGTTCATTCACGACGCGCCCGAGCGCCGTAACGACATCACGGCCAGCCTGGCCACCACCGATCCTGCGTTGCTCTCGCTTCGTGCGCATGCGCTCAAAGGCGCGGCATCAAACGTGGGTGCGGTGGCCTTGTCTGACGCGTGCTCAGAATTGGAGCAGGCCTGCAAGACAGGAGGTTGGCCTGCGGATGCTGCTGCGCAAATTGCCTTGATAGACAAGCTGACGGATCAGACCTTGGTGGCGCTGCGCGATTGGAAGCCTTGACGGGATCGTGTCACGCAGTCGCGAGTCAAGAGCCAGAAATATGCGAAATTCAAGTCGCATCGATCTTCAAATTCTGCGCTGCCACCACTTGCCGCCAGCCGGAAAAATCTTTCTCAATGAAGCTGGCCAGTTGCGCAGGTGAGCTGGAGGCAGCGTTGACTGGCTCTAATGCGTCTGTGGCAAAACGGACGCGTACATCAGGCAACTGCACCACTTTGCCCAAAGCGGCATTGAGCCGTTCGACGATGGCTTGCGGCGTGGCCTTCGGTGCCATCAGGCCAAAATAGTTGAGCACATCAAAGCCTGCAAACCCGCTCTCGGTCATGCTGGGCACATCGGGCAAGGCGCTTGATCGCTTCGATGCCGTCACAGCCAGCGCTTTGATGCGGCCTTCTCTGATGAAGGGGTTGAGCGCGGGCACGGTGCCAGTGAGCATATGAATCTGCCCGCCGATCATGTCCATCGTGGCGGGCGCGATGCCGCGATAGGGGATGTGCGTGACGAAAATCCCAGCGCGGTTTTTCAGCATTTCGAGCACGAGATGGTTGATGCCGCCTGCGCCTGCACTGCCGTAGTTGAAGTAGCCGGGCTTGGCCTTGGTCAATTTCACGAAATCGCGCAAACTGCTGACCGGTAAATCCTTGTTCACCGCCCAGACCAGCGGGCCGCTGGCAATCATTCCCACGGGTGCAAATTGGCGTACTGGGTGGTAGCCTGCGTTGGGCAGCGCGGCGGGCACGGTGGTGAAGGGCGCAGCAGCCAGCAGCAAGGTCAAGCCATCGGGTGCGCTGTCAGCCACGAATTTCGCGCCAATCGCGCCGCTGGCACCCGCACGGTTGTCCACCACCACGGTCGTACTCATCACCTCGCCCAACTTCTGCGCCACCAAGCGCCCCACGGCATCCGTTCCTGCGCCCGGTGCGAAGGGCACGACGATGCGTGTCACCTGAGCCGTTTGCGCACTCAGCAGACCGGGAATTGCTATTAATCCGATAGCACTCTGCGCATATTTTATAAGGGCAATTCGGCGATTTGTCAAAAAATTTCCACGCTAAAGCAGTTTGAGTGAGCCATTGTCAGAGCACTTGATGAAGCGGGTGTGTCAACTGCCCCGATAGGTGGAATAGCTCCAAGGGCTGCACAGCAAGGGCACATGGTAATGTTGATCGGCATGCGCGATGCCGAAATCGAGATGCACCACATCTAAAAACGCAGGCTCGGGCAGGCTCACGCCTTTGGCTTTGAAATATGCCGCCACATCAAAGCTTAGGCGATAGCGGCCTGCTTTAAGTGAGGCGTTGTCAAACAACGGGCCATCGGGGTTGCGGCCATCGGCGTTGAGCGTGCATTCTTTGAGCAACACATGGGCATCGCCGCGTTGCTCATAAAAGCGCATGCGCATGTTAGAGGCGGGGCAGCCGTGCATGGTGTCGAGGACGTGGGTGGATAAGCCCATGAATGTGTTCTCCAAACAGTAGAGGAAGTGTATACAATTTCACCGATACGTTGTCACCGGTCTCAAACCATGGAAGTATCCACCACCCAACACATTGTGCAAGCGCTGACTAAAGCGATTGTGGCGCACCGCCTTGCGCCCGGCGTGAAACTGGTGGAGCAAAAGCTGGCCGATCATTTTGGTGTGTCGCGCACCTTGGTGCGCCAAGCTTTGTATCAGCTGGAAAACCAACGATTGATTGTGCTGGAGCCCGCGCGGGGCGCGTTTGTGGCTTCGCCTTCGATTGAAGAGGCGGGCCAAGTGTTTGATGTGCGCCGCATGCTGGAGGCACAAATGACGCGGCATTTTGCGGCGCAGGTCACGCCAAGCCAGATCAAATCGCTGCGCGAGCATGTGGCGCAAGAAAAAATGGCGGTGCACAGCGGCGATGCGCCGGGGCGCATTGAACTGCTCGGGGATTTTCATGTGCGCATGGCCGAACTCATGGGCAATCAGGTGCTGGCTGAATTGCTCAGCGATTTGATCTCGCGCTGCGCTCTGATCACACTGATGTACCAAAGCACAGATGCCGCGCAGATGAGCAATGACGAGCATGCGGGCATCGTGGAAGCGCTGGCGCGTGGTGATGCAGAACAAGCCACTCAGCTGATGGATGCGCATTTGAGCCAGGTCTTTGCCAATCTGCGTTTGCAAGACGATCGGCCTGAGAGCGACACGGCGCCTGTGCTCTCGGCCTTTGCAGGGCTTTAAGGCATGGCAAATATTTACGACAGCAGCGCCGCGTATCCGCGCGATTTGGCAGGCTACGGCAGATCCGCGCCGCATGCGCAATGGCCGGGCGGCGCTCGAATTGCCGTGCAGTTTGTGCTGAATTTTGAAGAAGGTGGCGAAAACCACGTGCTTCATGGCGACGCTGGCTCGGAGACTTTTCTCTCTGAAATGTTCAGCCCACCCAGCTTTCCCGCACGGCACATGAGCATGGACGGCATTTACGAATACGGCTCGCGTGCAGGCGTGTGGCGCATCTTGCGTGAGTTTGAACAACGCAAATTACCTCTGACGGTGTTTGGCGTGGCCACGGCTTTGCAGCGCTGCCCGGATGTGACGCAAGCTTTTGTCGAGCTAGGCCACGAAATTGCTTGCCACGGACTCAAATGGATTCATTATCAAAATCTGCCCGATGAGGTCGAGCGTGAGCACATGCGCGAGGCCATGGCGATCATGCAGGCGCTGATGAAAGAGCGCCCACTGGGTTGGTACACCGGGCGCGACAGCCCCAACACACATCGCCTCGTGGCAGATTTCGGCGGCTTTGCGTATGACAGTGATTACTACGGCGACGATCTTCCGTTTTGGATGAAAGTGCGCAAGACGGATGGCTCAGATACGCATCAGCTCATCGTGCCCTATACGCTCGACTGCAACGACATGCGCTTTAGTTTGCCCCAAGGCTATGCTTATGCCGATCCGTTTTTCCAGTATTTGAAAGACACGTTTGACGCTTTGTATGCAGAAGGCGATCCTTACGGTTTGAATCAACCCAAGATGATGAGCATTGGCATGCATTGCCGTTTGCTCGGCAGGCCGGGACGCATTGCAGCGTTGCAACGATTTTTAGATCACATTGCGCAGTTTGAAAAAGTTTGGGTGGCCAAGCGGATTGATATTGCGCAGCATTGGATGAAAGTGCATCCTTGCACATGAAGCTCTCCTTACAACAACTCAGCACAGCATCGATGGATGCTGCTGCTGCGCATCTCGATGGCATTTACGAACATTCGCTTTGGATCGCCGCGCAAGCCGTGCGAGAGCGCCCTTTCGCCACACTCGCAGCGCTGAAATCTGCGATGGCGAAGGTCGTCACAGAGGCCAGCCGCGATCAGCAACTCAGCCTGATTCGTGCTCACCCCGAGCTGGCTGGCAAGGCGATGGTGAGTCAATCGCTCACAGCTGAATCCACGAATGAGCAAAGCAAAGCGGGGCTGACGAATTGCTCACCCGAAGAGTTTGTTCAACTGCAACAACTCAACGCAGATTACAACGCCAAGTTCGGCTTCCCCTTCATCCTCGCCGTGCGCGGGCCGCGCGGCCTCGGGTTCACGCGCGAGCAAATCATCACCACCTTCACCAGGCGCTTGCAAGGCCATCCTGATTTTGAATTGGCTGAATGTTTGCGCAACATTCACCGCATCGCAGAAATCCGCCTGAACGATAAGTTTGGCGAACAGCCTGATTTGGGGAACGAGCTTTGGGATTGGCATGAAAGCCTCGCCAAGCATTCCGATCCGCTCTTCAAGGAAAACGACCAGCTCACCGTGACTTACATGACCGAGGCGCACAAAGCCTGCGCGGCGGAGATTGCGGCTCGAATGCATGAATGTGGCTTTGATTCGGTAGAAATTGACATACTGGGGAATGTGGTTGGTCGCTATGAATGTGATAGCGCTCTACGCAGTATTCATAAGGGGGAATTGCCAAAATCACCTCCAAAAGCCTTGCTCACAGGCAGCCATTACGACACCGTGCGCAATGGTGGCAAATACGATGGCCGCCTCGGAATCTTCACGCCGATGATGTGTGTACGCGAGCTGCACAAACAGCAAAAACGCTTGCCCTTTGGCATTGAGGTCGTGGCTTTTGCAGAAGAAGAGGGCCAGCGCTACAAAGCCACTTTCTTAGGCTCTGGTGCACTCACCGGGCATTTCAATCCCGATTGGCTTGAGCAGGCTGATAAAGATGGTGTTTTAATGAAAAACACCCTTCTTCCCCTTATGGAATCAGCGCAAAAAGCTATGAAAAAGATAGTACTTTTAGAACGTGATCCGGCTCAATATCTCGGCTTCGTCGAAGTGCATATCGAGCAAGGCCCCGTTTTAAATGAGATGAATTTGCCACTGGGCGTGGTCACGTCCATCAATGGCAGCGTGCGTTTTCTCGGCGAGATCATCGGCCAAGCCAGCCACGCGGGCACGACGCCGATGAACACACGCCGTGATGCGGCTGCAGCGCTCGCTGAGTTGTCTGTGTATGTCGAGCAGCGAGCGGCGAAAGACGGCGACTCCGTGGCCACCATCGGTATGTTGAACGTGCCGAATGGCTCGATCAATGTGGTACCCGGTCGTTGTAGCTTTAGCCTCGACATGCGCGCGCCCACGGATACGCAACGCGACGCGCTCGTGAACGACATTCTTGCGCAAATCAAAACCATTTGCGAGCGGCGTGGCGTGGCTTACACGCTGGAAGAAACCATGCGCGCCGCCGCTGCACCCTCTGATGCCGCTTGGCAAACGCGTTGGGAGAAGGCCGTACAAGCAACCGGTCTGCCAGTGTTCAAAATGCCCAGCGGCGCAGGCCACGATGCCATGAAACTCCACGAAATCATGCCCCAAGCCATGCTGTTCGTGCGCGGCGAAAACGCTGGCATCAGCCACAACCCGCTGGAATCGACGACGAATGACGACATGCAATTGGCAGTGCTGGCGTTTTCACATTTGCTAGAAGAACTGGCGAATGAACCTCATTAAATGCGGACGCGAAAGACGCGAAAACTCGCAAAAGACGCAAAAAATATCTAATACAAAATCATGGATCTTTTTTGCGTCTTTCGCGTAACTTTCGCGTTTTTCGCGTCCAGTATTGAATTCTTAAACCTATGAACACCCAACAACAACTCGACCAGTGGATTGATGCCCACTTTGACGAGCAAGTGCGCTTCCTGCAAGAGCTGATTCGCGTGCCCACCGACACGCCGCCCGGCAACAACACGCCGCATGCGCTGCGCACTGCCGAGTTGCTTGCGCAGATGGGTTTGCAGGCTGAGCAGCATTGCCCGCCGCAAGAGGCAGTGACGGCTGCTGGTCTGCAAAGCATCACCAACTTAATAGTGCGCCGCAAATTTGGCGAGGGCGGATTGACGATTGCCTTGAATGCCCATGGCGATGTTGTCCCGCCCGGCGAAGGCTGGACGCAGGATCCCTATGGCGGCGAGATAGTGAGCGGGAAAATCTATGGCCGCGCCGCCGCCGTGAGCAAATGCGATTTCTCGACCTTCACCTTCGCGCTACGTGCGCTGGAGGCCGTCGCGCCGCCGAAGACAGGCAGTGTGGAATTGCACTTCACTTACGACGAAGAGTTTGGCGGTGAGCTGGGCCCCGATTGGATGCTCAGGCACGGCCTGACGAAGCCCGACTTGATGATTGCCGCAGGCTTCAGCTATTCTGTGATCGTTGCGCACAATGGTTGCTTGCAACTGGAAGTGACAGTGCATGGCGAAATGAGCCATGCCGCGATTCCAGATTCCAGCATCGACGCGCTGCAAGGCGCAACGCACATCATGTGCGCCCTCTATGCGCTCAACGCCGGCTATAAAAACATCACATCGCAAGTCGAAGGCATCACCCATCCTTATCTGAATATCGGCCTGATCGAAGGCGGCACGAATACCAATGTCGTGCCCGGCAAAGTGATCTTCAAACTTGATCGCCGCATGATCCCCGAAGAAGATGCGGCGCAAGTGGAACAAAGTCTTCGCGATGTGATTGCCAAAGCGGCAAAGAGCTACCAGCCGCCGCGTGGCTCGGGCGCAATTCATGTGGATATCAAACGCATGCTGCTCGCGCAGGCCATGAAGCCCCTGCCCGGAAACAAAGCATTGGTGCAAACCCTGCAACAGCAAGCCAGCGAAGTCTTCGGCGAGCCGATTCCCGCTTTGGGCACGCCGCTGTATACCGATGTGCGCTTGTATGGCGAGCGCGGCATTCCAGGTGTGATCTATGGCGCAGGGCCGCGCACCGTGTTGGAATCGAATGCCAAACGCGCCGACGAACGGCTCGATCTTGAAGACCTGCGCCGCGCCACGAAAGTCATCGCACGCAGTCTGTCTTCCTTGCTGAGCTGAAACCTCAAGAAACGCACGCTTACGGGTAATCGCGCACTGTTTTGTGAGCCAAGTTGTATACAATTTGCACGCAAATCGTGCATGAGGCATTCCTCAGACACGCTGACATGCGGCACTTTTCTTGCAAAAGGGATGTCATGCCGAATCCCTGCGCGCATCACTGTTATTTTTCATATCCATTGGAGTCTCTATGAACAAGCGTTCTGCCTTGAAAACCTTCGCCGCGTCAACTGTTGCCGCAGCCTCCCTGTTGTCCACAGGCGTATTCGCCCAGGCACTGACCCCCATCAAATTCCAGCTCGACTGGCGCTTTGAAGGCCCAGCCGCCTTGTTCCTGAGCCCGATTGCCAAAGGCTATTTCAAAGACGTCAAGCTTGATGTCAGCCTTGATGCTGGCACCGGCTCTGGCAACACCGTGCAGCGCGTGGCTTCCGGCACCTATGACATGGGTTTTGCCGACATGGCCGCGCTGATGGAATTCCACGCCAACAACCCCGATGCGCCCAACAAGCCTGTGGCTGTGATGATGGTTTACAACAACACGCCCGCCGCCGTGCTGACCTTGAAGAAAAACGGCATCACCAAGCCTTCCGACTTGGTGGGCAAGAAACTCGGCGCTCCTGTGTTTGACGCAGGCCGCCGCGCCTTCCCCGTCTTCCAGAAAGCCAACAATGTGGGCGCAGTCACTTGGGTCACCATGGACCCACCCCTGCGCGAGACCATGCTGGCGCGTGGCGATGTGGATGCCATCACCGGCTTTTCCTTCACCTCGCTGCTCAATCTCGAAGCGCGCAACGTGAAGACCGAAGACATCGTGATCCTGCCTTATTCTGATTTTGGCGTGAAGCTGTATGGCAATGCCATCGTTGCTAGCCAGAAGATGATCAAAGAGAATCCAGCCGCTGTGAAGGCCTTTTTGCTGGCCTTTACCAAAGGCGCAAAAGACGTGATGGCCAAGCCTGATGTGGCGATTCAATACGTGAAAAACCGCGACGGCATCATCAACGTCGATCTGGAAGAGCGCCGCCTGAAGCTGGCAATTGACTCCGTGATTAACAGCCCAGATGCCCGCGCCGAAGGCTTTGGCCAGATCAACCCAGGCCGCCTAGCGCTGATGGCCAGCCAAGTCTCTGATGCATTCAACACCAAGAGCCGCGTGAAAGTGGACGAGGTGTGGAACGGCAGCTTCTTGCCCACCAAGGCTGAGCTGAACGTCTTGCCACCTGTGAAGAAATAAGCCTTCACTTGCTTTCAACGAAGACCAGAAGAGTTCAAAGCCTTCTGGTCTTTTGCTATTAAATAGTGAGCATTCGGCGCATATTTTATAACGGCTAGAGGCCTGTTTGGCATAAAAAACATGAATTCAGCAGCATCCAACATCCGCCCTTTCGTAGATTTTCAAAGCGTCTGGCTCGCCTACAACGACGAGTTGTTGGCCCAAGGCCAATACGCGGTGGAAGATATTTCGCTGCAAATGACGCAAGGCGAATTCATCGCCATCGTCGGACCTTCGGGTTGCGGAAAATCCACCTTTATGAAACTCACCACGGGTTTGAAAATGCCCAGCAAGGGCACGATTCATGTGGATGGCTTGCCCGTCACAGGGCCGCTCAAAATCTCTGGCATGGCCTTCCAAGCGCCATCGCTCTTGCCTTGGCGAACCACGCTAGACAACGTGCTTTTGCCGCTGGAAATCGTGGAGCCGTATCGTAGTAATTTCAAAGCCAAGCGAAAAGAATACGAAGCGCGGGCTTCCAAACTGCTGGAGTCGGTGGGTTTGGGCGGATATGAAAAGATGTTTCCTTGGCAGCTCTCAGGCGGTATGCAGCAGCGTGCATCGATTTGCCGTGCTTTGATTCATGAGCCGAAAATGCTGCTGCTCGACGAGCCGTTTGGCGCACTCGATGCCTTCACACGCGAAGAGTTGTGGTGTGCGCTGCGCGATTTGCATGCGGTACAAAAATTCAATGTGATTTTGGTGACGCACGATCTGCGCGAGAGTGTGTTTTTGGCAGACCGCGTGTATTGCATGAGCAAGAGCCCGGGGCGCTTTATTGTCGAGCGCAACATCGATTTGCCACGTCCGCGTGATCTGGAAGTTACGTACACACCAGAGTTCACGGCCATCGTGCAAGAGCTGCGCGGGCATATTGGCGCGATTCGCCAAGGTGCGGCCAAGGCCGTCGCGCCAGTCGTTCAATAAACGGGAGATCACACCATGACCAAGAATTTTGAACGCTTCGCCCCGTTGGCGGTGTTGATTGTGATCGTGCTGCTCTGGCAGGCGGTCGTCTCCCTGTTTAATATCGCGGAGTTCATCTTCCCCAGCCCTTTGCAAATTGCCAAGGAGTTTGTGCAATTCAAAGAGCCCTTGCTCAAAGCCGCGTGGCAAACTTTCTGGGTCACCATGGTCGGCTTTGCGATTGCGATTGCGGTCGGCGTGTTGCTCGGCTTCATTGTGGGTTCCTCGCCCATGGCCTATGCCGCTTTTTATCCGTTGATGGTGGGCTTCAATGCTGTCCCTAAGGCGGCGATTGTGCCGATTTTGGTGGTGTGGTTTGGCATTGGTATTGGCCCAGGCATTCTCACGGCTTTTCTGATCAGCTTCTTCCCCATTACCGTGAACATCGCCACTGGCTTGGCCACACTGGAGCCTGAGCTGGAAGACGTGCTGCGCGTGCTGGGCGCTAAGCGCTGGGATATTTTGACGAAGATCGGCCTGCCGCGCTGTATGCCGTATTTTTACGGCTCACTCAAAGTGGCGATCACGCTGGCTTTTGTGGGCACGGTACTCGCGGAAATGACAGCGGGCGATTCGGGCATTGGCTCGCTGATGCAAACTGCGGGCAGCCAGCAGCGCCTGCCGCTGGCTTTTGCTGGTCTTGTACTCATCAGCGTGATGGCGATGGCGATGTATGAATTCTTCAGCTACATTGAAAAACACACCACCGCTTGGGCACATCGCGGCTCGCAGAATCATTGATCATGAACCCGCAGCAAGTACTCTCTGCGCTGCGCTTAGCCAATGACGTGGCGCGGCAGTCGGTAGCGCTTGGTAAGCATCCGTTTGGTGCTGTCTTGATCGCACCCGATGGCGAGACAGTGCTCATGAGCCAAGGCAATATCAACACGGTGAATCACGCAGAGGCCACGCTGATTCGCGCTGCCTACGATCAATACAGCTCTGAGTATTTGTGGCAATGCACGTTGGTGACGACGGTTGAGCCTTGTGCCATGTGTGCAGCGACACAGTATTGGGCGAACGTCGGTCGGGTGGTGTATGGCATGACGGAAGAGCGTTTGCTGGCTTTCACCGGTAGTCATTCAGAGAATCCAACGCTCGATTTACCTTGTCGAGAGGTGTTCGCACGTGGCCAAAAAACCATTGACGTGATCGGCCCTGTGCCGCAAGCTGAAGAAGAGATCGCAGCACTGCACCGTGATTTTTGGCAGCGGCACTGAGCGCTTGCTCGCATCATGGGAAAAGCCAATTTGTAAAGAAAATCGGCGCAGACCCGTTATAGAATCTGCGCCGAATGCTATTCAATTAATAGCAAATCAAAGAAGCATTAAGCCCAAACGACAGGGCCTTTTTTGCCATACCAGCCTTCCACATTCGATTCCAATGCGGTTTCAATTTTGTTGCGCTTGATCTTGAGTGTTGGCGTGAGTTGGCCGTTTTCAATGCTCCATGGCTCGCTGGCCACCACGATCATGCGCAGTTGCTCGTAATCAGCCACTTTGTTGTTAACGCGTTTCAGGATCGAAGCCATTTCAGCTTCAAACTCCGCGCGCACAGCCGCATCTTTCAGCTTAGGGCGCAGGCCTTCAGCTGGCACCACCACAGCATAAGCCGCAGACTGGCCCACACCAGAGACCATCGACAACTCCACCATCGTGCTTTCGTTGATCATGTTTTCAATCGGCGCAGGCGCGACGTATTTGCCTTTGGCTGTTTTGAACAGCTCTTTCTTACGACCTGTGAGCTTGAGCTGGCCGTCGGGCAACGTCTCGCCCAAATCACCGGTGCGGAAGAAGCCGTCAGCAGTGAATACCTCGGCATCGAGCTCGGGCTGCTTGTAGTAGCCCTTCAAGGTACCTGGCGACTTGATCAAAATCTCGCCATCTTCGGCCAAGCGGCGCTGCACACCAGGATAAGGGACACCCACATAGCCCAGTTCCTGCTGGTTCTTGTTGGTGGAGTGAGAGTAGGCAAAATCCTCCGTCATGCCATAGCCTTCAGACAGATGCAAACCGAGATCGCGATACCACTGAAGCAGCGCGGGTGGCAGCGGAGCTGAGCCGCAGCCAGCCAACTGCACTTCATTCAAGCCCAACTGCGTGAGCACTTTCTTGCGCACGATGTTGTTGAGAATCGGAATGCTGAGCAAGGTTTTGAGTTTCTTCGGAGGCATCTTGGCCGACACGCCTTGCTGAAATTTCAACCACAGGCGGGGTACAGAGATGAACACGGTGGGGCGAGCGCGCTGCAAATCTTGCACAAAGGTATCCAGTGCTTCAGCAAAGAAAATGCGGCCACGACCCATCACAAAGCCAGAGCATTCGATCCAAGCACGCTCAAAAATATGAGCCAGAGGCAAATACGACAGAGCGCGGTAGGCAGAATTGCCCATTTGAGAGTTTGTGAAGGCCACAATGCCTTCGCTGGCGCGCGTGGCTCCCTCGAAGGTGTGCATCACGCCTTTGGGTGTGCCGGTTGAGCCCGAGGTGTACATGATGAAGCACAGATCGCCGCCCGCGCGTGCTGGCTTGCCGGGGATGGGCTGGCTTTGTGCCGTGATGTCGTCCCAAGTGCGGTAGCTGTTTTTGGGCGACAGCGGGAATGCAACGCAAGGCAGGCCAGCGGGAATGCCGCCCACCTGTTGGTCAAAGCTATCGAGCTTGCCCACAAACAGCAAAGAAGCCTCGCTGTGCGTGAGCACATATTTCACAGTGTCAGCGCCCTCGGTGGGGAAGATCGCCACGGTGGTGTAGCCTGCCATCCAAATGGCCAGCTCGGCCATCATGAAATGCGCGGTGTTTTTCGACAAAATGGCAATGCGTGCACCCGGTTCAAAGCCCTGTGCCTTCAAATACGTGGCCATACGGCGCGACTGATCCATCATCTGCGCCCAAGTGAAATCCACCACTTTGCCGCCACCCGTGGGTTGCGTGAGGTAAATCTCATTGGCACGGTTGGTTTCGTGCTCGTAGATGTAGTCGAGAAGGAGTTTGGAAGAAGCCATGAAAAGATTCCTGAGATTGTTCAACCACTTATCGTAGGACAGAAACGGTGGCAAACAATCAGGGGAAAACCCATGCAAGCTTAGAGTGGACTCCCAAGCGCAGGTGCTCAAATATCAATGAAGAGAGCGCAAGTTGCGCAAAAACTGCTGAAATTTTGAGCAACTACAGATTTTCGTCGCTCAAGACGACATTTGTGTCTTTGATGGGTCAATGCGCAGGCGTTTGAGCCTTTTGTTGACCAATAACGCGAGTGACTCTCGGGCAACTGAAAAACTAGATTTTGAGGATCCCATAGGCTGGTAGCCTAGTAAATACGGGAGAATTTAGCTCCTAAATTTATAGCAAGCAACATGATATTGCAAATCTAAGTGCCTTGCTACGAGGCTTTGTCCTACACAAAATGCAGCCACATCTGACAGGTAATCCTAGGGATTGCCCTTAGTATGAATCGTGAGTGAAGCGTGTGCTCGATGCCTCGCAAATCAGCAAATCCCACAGCATTGAGAAATAGACCATGACAACGCACAACCCCGCCTTAAATTTCGTGTCCTCCGATTGCGCTGCATTGGCATCGCACATGAACGATTGCGCTATCAAACGCAGTCGATTTTTCGGTCTTCATGCAGCGACTGACTTGGCGCATTCTTTGTTTTTTCCGCGTCTGTTGACTACAGTGATGATTGCCGTGCTTGTGCTGGTCGTGACGAGCATTGTTTAATGATGTGAGAACGACTGCATTTGATCGACTGGACACCCTCAGTCCCTATGCCAGAGGAATTCTGACTGCTAACTCAGGTGCGTTTGAGCCGCAAATACGTTCTGAGTTGTTTGGAACGCAGCGTTTTGAAGAGCATGGCCGCAGCTTGGCTCAGGCGCAAGCTGTGCGCACCAGTTGCAATTGGGGTGAAAGCCTGTCGTTTTTCCCGCGTGTTCAAGACAATATTGCCAAGCTGCGGCAGGCCTACGATTACATTGCCACACTGTCGCAAAGCGGCCAGTACGTCACGCCTGCGGCTGAATGGCTGCTGGACAATTTTCACTTGGTGGAGGTTCAACTTCAGCAGATTCATGAAGGCGTGCCACGTCGTTACTACGCTGATTTACCTAAGTTGCTGGACAAGCCCCTAGAAGGCTTACCGCGTGTGTATGGCATCGCTTGGGCCTATGTGGCGCACACCGACAGTGTGCTGGATCCAGCCCTTTTCACCGCTTTTTTGCATGCCTATCAGGAGGTGAGCCAACTGACGTTGGGTGAGCTATGGGCTCTGCCCACAACGTTGCGGGTGGTGTTACTTGAAAACCTGCGCCGTGTTGCTGATCATATTGCAGGGGGTAAGGCTGCACGCGAGGCGGCTCATGCGGTGTGTGACGCACAAGGAAGCTTGTCTGAAAACGACCTCAACGAGCTTCTGGAAGCCATGCGTTGCCGCGGTTTAGAGCGCAGCTTTCTGACGCAGTTGTGGCAGCGTATTCCTGACCAGAGCGCTGATTCAAGCACCACATCAGCCATGCTGGTGACTTGGATTCATCTGCATTGTGCAAATGGCTTGGACTTGATCTCTGACAACCAGACAGCGCAGGTGGACACCAACCTGACGATCAGCAACATCATCAACAGCTTTCGCTTGATTGGTCAGATCGATTGGCGCGAAGTGATTGAGCCTGTCAGCAGTTCGCTACAGTTACTCAGACAGTTGCCCAGTTTTGTTTTAGAAAGCGAAGGCACGCGCCAACAAATCACACAAGCGATGGAAAAGGTAGCCCGGGATACTGGTCAAACCGAGTTGGCGGTAGCTCAGGCTGTGGTGCGCAGTGCCCAGCAAGCTGCTAACCATCCAAACGACAACAGGCAGGCCACAGCCGCCTACTATCTCATAGGTTCTGGGCGCGATGTGTTACTTGAAAGCTTCAAGTCACAGAGCAGCCAAGAAATGCCCCGCAGTGTATTTGCTGTCAAAGGTTTCAAGTTCAAGCACAGTTGGCGCCTGTGCATCTACCTGTCGGCACTGTTGTGCGGAACCATAGCATTTTTGGCGCTGGTCAGTCGGCCACAGCACGCTTTGGCCGACTGGCCATGGACGCAATGGCTCGCACTGGCCTTGATGGCTTGGCCTGCATCTGAAGCGGTAGCGGCAGTGATCCATCGAGTGATTGCTGAGTCCACCCGTGTCAAGCCTATGCCGCGAATGGATTTCGCAAGCGGCATTCCTCCTGAGCATCGGGTGCTGGTGGTGATGCCTTGTATGTTGGTCTCCACCACTTCGATTCGTGATTTATCCGAGCGGCTGCGCTTGCACTGGCTCGCCAGTCTAGAGCCGAATGCCCAGTTTGCATTGCTCTCGGATTGGGTTGATGCCGATCATGCTAGCCTACCCGCAGATGACGCATTGCTCCAAGATGCACTGATGCAAATCGCGGCATTGAACGCCGACCATCCCTCGGCTGACGGTTGCGCGCCGCGTTTTTTGGTGATCCACAGGGGACGCACATGGTGTAACACGGAGGGCAAATGGATCGGTTGGGAGCGCAAACGAGGCAAACTGGAAGCGCTGGTGCGCTTGATCGCTAATGAAAATGCAAATGAAATTTTGAGCAAGAGCAGTGACGGCGCACTTTACATGGCGGACGGCATGTATCTGGCCAGTGATATTCAATACATCGTGACACTCGACAGTGATACTGGTTTGCCGCCCAAAACTCTGCGCGAGCTGGTGTCGATTGCCGCTCACCCTCTTAACACACCACAAATTGATGCGGTCAACAGACGCGTGACAGGTGGCTATGGCATTTTGCAGCCGCGCGTTGTAACGCCGCTGCCGCAGCCAGAGGAGTGCACACTCTTTCATGCACTGTTTGCAGGCCAATGCGGCATTGATCCCTACAGCAATGGCACGTCTGACCTGTACCAAGACTTGTTTGGGATGGGCTCGTTTACCGGCAAGGGATTGTTGCATGTCAAGGCTTTGTATGCCGTGCTGAATCAGAGATTTGCCGATGAATCGGTACTAAGTCATGATTTGCTGGAGGGCTGCATCAGCCGTTGCGCTTATGTCAGTGATGTGGTGCTGGTAGAAGAACATCCGCACCACGCAGGTGTCGATGATTCTCGCCAGCATCGTTGGACGCGTGGTGATTGGCAACTGCTGCCGCTGATGGCGCAAGCCAAAAGCTATGGCATAGACCGCTTGGGCTTGTGGAAGATGTTTGACAACCTGCGCCGCACACTGGTGCTGCCTGCATCACTGGCGCTGTTGTCATGGGTTGCTTTTACTGAGGCTCTGCCGCTATCTAAGGCAGTTGTCATTGTGCTGGCCGCCTTTTTAGCCGGGCCACTGCTGGGAGCGCTCTCATGTCTGGTGCCCAGCAGGCGAGGCATCGTGCTGTTGCATTTCTTTCATGTGGGTATGACTGCGTTGTGGCGTTCATTTGCTGCAGCGGCTTGGCAATTTACCCAGCTCTTCCATAAAGCATGCTTGCAGTTCGATGCGATTTTCCGAGCCTTGTGGCGCATGGG
Organism: Variovorax sp.; assembly: GCA_031375105.1. Classification (GTDB taxonomy): domain Bacteria; phylum Pseudomonadota; class Gammaproteobacteria; order Burkholderiales; family Burkholderiaceae_C; genus JANMDU01. The sequence goes on along the minus strand of JANMHJ010000045.1, from coordinate 99,803 downwards.
TGTCAGCCGAAAGCACTTGCTGCAATGGACGACGGCAGCACAAGCGCAAGCCTCAGCCAAATACATGCTAGTGGATTTTGTACGCAAACAGGCGCTCACATCATTGAGTTGTGTTGGATTGGCTGCATTGGCCTTTCTCTACAGCCCGTATCCGCAAGCCGGTGCAGCGATGTTTGCACTTTGGGCTTTAGCCCCTGCTTTTGCGTGGTGGGCCAGTCGGCCAAAACGCCAAGCCAAAGCCCTGCGGCTTGATGCGGATGAGCGTATCTACCTGTTTGCTATTGCACGCGATACGTGGCGATTTTTTGAGCACTACATCACAGCGCAAGACAACCATTTGCCACCCGACAACCTGCAAATCGATACCGAGCCTACGCTGGCGCATCGCACATCACCCACCAATATTGGCTTGTACCTGTTGGCGGTAGCCTGTGCTCGCCAGTTTGGTTGGATCAGCACGGCAGATATGGTGGCGCGTTTGCAAGCCACGTTGAAGACGATTGAAAAATTGCCCAAGTACGAGGGACATTTGTTCAACTGGTATCAAACGCAAACATTGGAGGTGCTGCAACCTGCGTATGTATCTACTGTTGATAGTGGAAATTTGGCCGGACATTTGGTGGCCACAAGCGGAGCGTGCAACAGCTTGGCACGCCAAGCAGACATCACCAACATTGAAAAGCAGCAGCTAGAGCAGATTGCCGCACAGTGCATGCGCCTGTGCTTAGCGATGAATTTCAGCAGCCTGTACAACCCCAAACGACATCTGTTTCACATAGGCCTGCGTGTGCAGACCCAAGTCTTGGATGCCAGTTACTATGATTTACTCGCTTCTGAATCAAGACTGGCCAGTTTTGTAGCGATTGCAAAAGGTGATGTGCCGCACCGCCACTGGATGGCGTTGGGTCGTGCATTTCTATCCAGCGGGGTGACACCGGGGCTCAAGTCGTGGTCAGGCTCAATGTTTGAATACCTCATGCCAGGTTTGGTGATGCATGAGCCTGAGCAAGGGCTGCTTCATTCGTCGAATTTGGCAGCGCTGATGGAGCAGAAAATTTTCGGCAGTGCGCAAGGCCTGCCATGGGGCGTATCTGAGTCCGCTTACAACGCACAAGACCATTCACTGGCCTACCAGTATTCGCCTTTTGGTGTTCCACGTTTGGCATTGCGCCGCACGCCTGTCAGCGACAAAGTGATTGCTCCCTATGCCACTTTAATGGCAACGATGCTGATGCCCAAAGCAGCGATTACAAACCTACGCCGCCTAGAGCAGCTAAAAGCCCGGGGTGAGTACGGCTTCATGGACGCAATAGACTTTACAACTGCGCGTCAGCCTCATGCAGACAAATTCAGTGTGGTGAAAAGCTACATGGCGCATCATCAGGGCATGACTCTGGTGGCGCTGTGCAATGTGCTGTGCGGCAATACACCCCAGCGCTGGTTTGCGCAGACCCCGCTGGTCGCTGCGTACGAGACTTTGTTGCACGAACGCTGTCCGAGACAAATCATCAATAGTGCCAACCCGCGCAGCTCTCCCGGATTGGATGAAAGTGCACCAAGCAGTGCTTTCCAATCACGCGCCGTCAATCCACTCACAAACCAGTGGCAGCCCACACATTTACTCTCTAACGGTAATTACAGCGTAGCATTGCGGGCCAACGGTGCAGGCGTGAGTCGCTGGCAGCAAGGCAATGTGCGAATCAACATCAGCCGCTGGCGTGATGACTTGTTGCGCGACGAATACGGCAGTTTTATTTATCTCAGAGCCATCGGCGATTTATTATCATCCAGCGGCGGTTCATCAGCACCTAGCGCGGATGGATTGGCATCCAGTACCAAAGAGGCGGCATATTCCATCACCGCGCACCCGGCACCGCATCCGCAGTGGCATTACAGTTGTTGCTTCATGGCTGATCGCGTGCAGTTTGATGTCACATCAAACGCCCTAGAAGCGACCACCACGGTACTCGTTAGCCCCGAGGATGACACCGAGCTGCGCACGCTAGTCATCACCAACCTGCTGGATGTCGCCGTCACCTATGAAGTCATTTCATGCTTCGAGGTGGTGCTCGCAGATGCAAAAGCAGACGAGGCGCATCCTGCATTTTCAAATCTCTTCATAGACACCACTTGGCATGCGCCATGGCGTGCCCTGCTTTTGAATCGCCGTCCTCGGCTGCAAGGCGATGCAGCTGTGTCGGCGGCGCATTTCTTGGCACAGGCCGATGCAGACATTGTGCTGTTGGACTGTATTGCAGACCGTCGAACATTTTTAGGACGCAATCGTCGTCTTGCCCAGCGCACGATGGACGAGCAAGTTTGGGACAACAGCAACACCACGGTCAATGGCTTAGACCCAGTGGCCTGCCTGCGCGTCAAAGTGCGTATCGCAGCAGGCGGCGTCGCACGGATGAGTTTTGCCACAACCGCAGCGCATGACCGTACCGAGTTGGCAGCGCGCATTGACAAGTATTTACAGCCCATGCACCTAGAGCGAGCTGCGCGTATGGCGGCCACCTTGGCTCAGGTGCGGCTGCGAGACTTAGGGATTGACGCTGAAGAAAATGCTGCACTGCAAGACCTCACAACCGCCTTGATGTACAGCGGCCCCAGAGCCCATACCTTGAGCAGCACAAACAGGACGCTGATTGATCAACGGCAATTGTGGCGGCTGGGCATTTCAGGCGATAAACCTATCCTACTGGTGCGTATTCATTCAAGTGAAGGTTTGGGGTTGGTGCAGTCGCTGCTACGCGCACAACCGTGGTGGAACTTTGGCGCTCTGACCACTGATGTCGTGGTGCTCAATAGCGAGGATAGCTCCTATTTGTCACCTCTGCACCATGAAATCATGGCTCAACGTGACCACCTGAATCAAAAGGTGCAACACAGCTTCCCATTGGCTAATAGCGCGGGCTTTTACTTGCTGCGTGAGCATGAGGTATCTGCCTCAGAAAAAACGGCACTTACTGTGATGGCACGCGTGGTGTTGACAGCCGATGGCAGACCGATTGAAACGCAGGTCGCTGCACTGAAGCTGCTGTGGGCAGCGCAGAGCAAGCCAAATGCTCAAACCGCACCCTACGAGCGCTCTTTGCAGGGCGGAACTGCACTTGCAGACATCAAAACGCCTATCGGTCAATTTGATATCAGCAGCGGTGAATTTCAATTTGGCATCAGCTCCAAACAGAGGCCGCCGCGCCCGTGGGTCAACGTCATCGCTAATGCATCATTTGGTTTTCAGGTGTCTGAATCCGGTAGCGGCTACACCTGGGCCACGAATAGCAGGCTGCACCAGCTCACGTCCTGGAGCAATGATCCAGTGCAAGATCCAAGTCATGAACACTATTTGCTGCAAGATACAGAGACGGGGAAATTTCTTAGCCTAACACCTGGCAATCTCGATAGCGCGGCAGGTCAAGTGCAAGCCATCCATAAAGTGCGTCACGGTCAGGGCTACAGCGTGTTTGAATGCACGCATGCTCAGCTGAGTAGCCAAACCACTTTCTTCGCAGACCGAGAGGCCGCTGTCAAGTTGGTGCATGTTGAGCTGCGCAACAATGGCAATCGGCCATATCTCTTGCGAGCGATGGCTTTGACCGAATGGCAAATGGGTGCGTCACATGCTGAACGGAGAACGATATCAAGCTGGAATTTGGCTGGTCATCCAGTTGTAATGGCTCAGCAGCGCCAAAGCGGCGCGGGCTTTGGCGGAAACACGGCATTTTTAGCTGTGGCAGGGTTGCCCGGCATCGTGCAATGGACGTGCGATCGCAGTGAATTTTTCAACGCCACCGGCCAGCTCACTTGGCCCACCAATCTGGCTCAGCGTAGTGGCGGCGGCTTGGATCCGTGTGGCGCATTGGTCGGCAGCTTTAAGATGCTGCCAGGTGAGGTTTTTAGCTTCACCTTCATGTTAGGTCATGCACCAGATGCTGTCCAAGCTGAAGAATTGGCCAGAACATGGTTGCAACAAGACGTGCCGCAAGCATTGAATCATCTCAAGGCTTTTTGGACGGATCTACTCAACCAGATTCAAGTGACTACACCTGACCCGCTGTTTGACGCAATGATCAATCGCTGGTTGCTCTACCAAACCTTGAGCTCGCGCCTGTGGTCTAAAGCCGGGTTCTACCAAGCAGGCGGTGCGTTTGGCTTCAGGGATCAGCTACAAGATAGCATGGCTTTTGCAGTGGTGGCGCCAAAGCGTTTGCGTCAACAGATTGTGCTGAATGCCTCACGCCAGTTTACGCAAGGCGATGTACAGCATTGGTGGCACGCACCCGGTGGTGAAGGCGTTCGCACCCACTTCAGTGATGACCTGCTTTGGCTGCCCTTTGCCTGTGCGCATTATCTCGACGTGACTGGTGATCTCTCGCTGCTGGACGAGTCCGTGGCGTTTTTAGAAGGCGCGGCCATTCCCGACGGCGCAGAAGATGCTTACTACTCTCCCGAGATCAGCGAGTCGCAAGCATCGGTCTATGAGCATTGCGCTCGCGCGATTGACCGCAGCCTAGCAGTAGGCAAACACGGCCTGCCACTGATGGGTACAGGCGACTGGAACGACGGCATGAACCGCGTCGGTCATGAGGGCAAAGGCGAATCCGTTTGGCTGGCGTGGTTTTTGTGTAGCGTGACGCAAAACTTTGCACCATTGGCCCAAGCGCGCGGAGACAGTGCACGCGCAGGCAAATGGCTGAACGCCCGACTGGGCTGGATACAAGCCCTGCATACCCATGGCTGGGATGGGCACTGGTTCAAGCGGGCATTTTTTGACAACGGCGATGCCCTGGGCTCCTCGATCAACGATGAGTGCCGTATCGATTTGATCGCGCAGGCCTGGTCTGTTCTGTCGGGCGCGTCATCAGAACCCTATATTCAAAGCGCGATCCAGTCCATGAATCAGCAGCTCATTGATCAGGATACGGGGCTGCTGCACCTGTTGTCCCCGCCGTTTGAAAAATCAGCCAATAACCCAGGCTACATTCAGGCCTACCCACCCGGCGTGCGCGAAAACGGTGGGCAGTACAACCACGCTGCCGTGTGGGCCATGATGGCGCAAGCGCAAACTGGCGATGTCAACGCAGCATGGAATAGCTTTCGTGCCATCAGCCCCTTTCATCGCAGTCAGCACCCCACACGTGGCCCGCAATACGAGTTGGAGCCCTATGTCGTGGCGGGCGACATCTACGGCGCAGCACCCTACGCCGGGCGCGGCGGTTGGAGCTGGTACACCGGATCGGCTGCTTGGCTTTACCGGGCAGCACTGGAGAATTTGCTGGGCTTAAAAGTGCGACAAGGCGAGGTGTCACTGACGCCCTGTGTCCCTGCCGACTGGCCGTCGTTTGAAGTCGCCTTAAATTTGAATAGCAAATCAGTACGGATAGGCTGGCAGCGCACAGAAGAAATTCAGCTCAAGCCTGATCTTATCGTTGAGGTCGGTCAGTGGATTCGGCTGGCAGAGCTTCCTGCGCAGGCTTGGGTCGTGGTACGGCAAATCGCACGAAAGAACTCTACAGATTGATACCAACACGCCACACCTTCGCCTTCGGCCAGCGCTGAGCCAGACACTTAGACCGACACACAACATTCCTGCCTGATAGCCCAAATATGAAAAAAGAAATCTCCGTCTCCAGTTCGCTTATTCAAAAAGCAGTATTTCCTATCGCTGGATTAGGCAGTCGCTTCTTGCCTGTGACAAAGGCCACGCCAAAAGAGATGCTACCGATCGTGGATAAGCCACTCATTCAGTATGCTGTGGAAGAGGCCTATGCTTCTGGTATTCGGCAGATGATCTTTGTGACTGGGCGAACAAAGCGGTCAGTCGAAGATCATTTTGATACTGCTTACGAACTTGAAATCGAGCTGGAGCGGGCGGGAAAGTATGAACTGTTAGAGCTGGCGCAATCCATAGCGCCAAGTGACATGACATGCATCTATGTCCGTCAGCATCGCGCCTTGGGTCTGGGGCATGCCGTTTTGTGCGCTCGCCCTCTGATCGGACATGAGCCCTTTGCTGTTATTTTGGCAGATGATTTTATGGTGAGTCAGCAGCCTGTGTTGGCTCAATTGATGGCACATTTTGAGCAATTTCGTTGCAGTGTGCTGGCAGTGGCGCAGGTGCCAGCCTCTGAGGTGAATAAATACGGCATTGTGGAAGGCAGGCCGCATGCCAGTGGCGCAATAGAGCTATCGCATGTGGTTGAAAAACCCGCTGTGGGGCAGACCACTTCCACCACGGCAATTGTGGGACGTTATATCCTCAATCCCAGTATATTTGATCGCCTGGCCTTGATAGCTGCTAGGCATGCTGAGGGAGAAATCCAACTCACAGATGCCATCTTGGAGGTGTTGCAGACGCAGCCTGTGCATGCTTTGTCTTTTGAAGGCCAGCGATACGACTGCGGTAGCAAACTGGGCATGTTGCAGGCGACGGTCAATATAGCCCTACAGCACCCAGATGTTGGAGTGCAATTTGCAGCTTGGCTCAAGACGCGTGAAGACCCGATCTGAGCGGCAATCGGATCCTGTTGACTTTCTTCCAGAAGCCGGATGCCGCAGTGCAAACAAGCGAAGCAACTATTTCACGAAGCGCTACATAATTGGTAGCAACTTCTCTAAAAAACTGGCGGAGCGGACGGGACTCGAACCCGCGACCCCCGGCGTGACAGGCCGGTATTCTAACCAACTGAACTACCGCTCCCGGTAGTCTGGCTGCTGCTTGCGATAAAGCAAACGCATCAACCAGAACCAAAACTGGCGACCCTACGGGGATTCGAACCCCGGTACTCACCGTGAAAGGGTGATGTCCTAGGCCTCTAGACGATAGGGTCAGGCGCTAGGGCAACAATTTAATTACAACGTATCGTCGTAATTTCATCGCGACCTAAAAAACTATGAGTCATTAAACTCATTTCTACAACAGCTTTGATGGTGGAGGTAAACGGGATCGAACCGATGACCTCTTGCATGCCATGCAAGCGCTCTCCCAGCTGAGCTATACCCCCTAAGAATTAACTTCAGGGCAGGCATCCACGAGGGCTGCCTTAACTCCGCCAGCAAATCTGCTGAGCCTTGAATTATAGCGCGAAATCGCAGCTTGCAGCAAGCGCTATTTGGCAAGTCATCGCTCAGGTGATGTTAGGTAGCTGGCGCAGGGCTGACTGGCGAGACTTTGAACCATTTCACTGCCCCGCCTTTGGTGTGCAGCACGACAAATTGCAAGCGGCCCAGAGTGCAGCGCTCGCCGCGCTTGGGCACATGGCCGATTTCATGCGCGATCAGGCCGCCAATGGTGTCAAATTCGTCTGTGGCCTCGTTGCCGCCGCGTGTTTTGAGATCAAGACCGAAACTCTCTTCTACTCGCTCAATCGGCGTATCGCCACTGACGCGCCAGGTTTTGTCGGCCAAGGCGTAGATGTCGCCTTCGGTGGCGTGATCGTCAAATTCGTCTTCGATCTCGCCGACGATTTCCTCTAATACATCTTCAATCGTGATCAGGCCCGCTGTGCGGCCAAACTCGTCGATCACGATGGCCAGATGGTTGCGGTTGCCTTTGAACTCGCGCAGCAGATCGTTGAGTTTTTTGCTCTCTGGCACGAAGACGGCGGGGCGCAGCAGGGCTTTCAGGTGCAATTCGGGCGCACGTTGCAGTTTGAGCAAATCTTTCGCCATCAAGATGCCGATGATGTTTTCTCGGTCATTTTCGTAGACCGGAAAGCGCGAGTGCGAAGTCTCTATCACGAGATGGAGTAGCTCATCAAACGGTGCGTCGATATTGATCAAATCTACGCGCGGCGCGGCAACCATCACATCGCCTGCGGTCATGTCGGTGATGCGCAACACGCCTTCGAGCATGGCGCGGCTTTCTGCGCCGATGACTTGGTTGTCCTCGGCCTCGGCCAAGGTTTCCATCAGCTCTTCTTTGCTATCGGGGCCCGGATGGATGAACTCAGCAATTTTTTGCAAGATGCCTCGGCGATCCTCGTTCTTGTGAACGCCCGCGTGGGACGCATCGCTGGGTGGTGTGTTGCTGCCAGAGCGAACATGGGTGCGGGCAGCGGAGGGAGAATCGGACACGAAATGCTTTGAGAGTTGAACAGATCGCTAGGATAGCGGAAATTGGTCAACTCTCCGAATCACGTTGGGCGGAACGCACGCCTTGGCGGATGTCTTGCAGCGATGCAAGGAATTCCCAAAATTGCAGCGCGCGTAATTTCAGGCGGAAATCCAGTTCACCCAGACTGTTCTCCACGGCATCTTTCACGGCGTTTTCTACGCGGTCGCTGAAATCCTGAGCGGTCAGCTGAAGGTGAGCCTCCACTTCGCCGCCAAAGCTTTCCACCAAAGCGCCTGCCTTTCGAGCAATCTTGAGCATGGCGGTGTTCTCGCTGAGTGCGTGGATGAAGATCATGTCCACGTTTTTGGCGCGGGCATGCAAAACAGCACGTTCAAACAAGCTGGTGCCCAGGCCTTTGCCGCGTGCATCTGCGCTCACGGAGACACCAAATTCGGCGCAATTGGGGTTCTTCGGATCACTTGAAAAAGCCAAATGTGCCATTGCGATGAGTTGCAAGCGGCGGTTGAAAATGCCGTAAATCTCATCGCGTTTGAAATCGAGGCCATCGACATATTTGCGCACTTGCTCATCGGTGGCCACATAGCCAAAGCGCAGGTAGCGGTCATGCTCGGGCAGGGCGATGATGTGTTCAGCGATGCGGCGACGATGGCGGCTGGTCAGCGCACGAATGGGCACGAGGCCGTGATCGCTGATGATTTTGCCGTCGGCATCGCTGCCAGCCACTTGGAGGCCAGCTTCATCGCTCTCTGGATAGGCTTGAGGATTGACACCAGCCTCGGCTTGAGCAGACGCATCTCGCACATGCGCATGCCCGCGCCAGAACTCAGCGGGCACTTCGAGCGTGGCTGCAATGATCTGTTTGGTCTGCGTCATGGTGTCTTGAAAGCTCATAGCTTGGAATTTAAGGGTAAACCCTAGATTTTCAAGCAAGAGCACTCAGTTTAGAGGATTTTTACTAAAGCAGTATTTGCTGTGATTTAAATAGCTAACTATGCAGGTTTTATATGGGTAAGTGACTTATTTTCTTTGAAATGCCGCTGCTTTTGAAGGTCTGTCTGCGGTGAATGAGGCTACGCTGAGGCGCTGCACCTGCTCAGATGGACAGATATCGGTATTCACGGTGCCAGAGGAAAAAGTAGTTGTCAAACTGGCAAAGCCGTCGTTGATTTCACGCTGTCGAGCATGAAACTCGTCTTGCAATCTTGCACACTGGGATGTTTGAGCAGCGTATCCATCACGAAACGAGAATACGCTGGCATGTCGCGCACCACCACTTTGAGCAAATAGTCCATCTCGCCAGTGAGTGCCGCGCATTCCACCACTTCGGGCCACACCTGCACTGCTGTGCGGAAGAGATCCATCGGATTGCGTTTGTGGCTCTCGGTGTGTTTTTCGAGGCGCACATTGATGTAAGCCACGAGGCCCAGGCCGATGCGGGTGGGCTTGACGAGGGCGACGTAGCGGTCAATGATGCCCGCGTCCTCCAAGCGTTTGACGCGCCGCAACACCGCGCTAGGCGACAGGCCAATCTCGCTTGCGATCAGGTCATAAGTGGCGCGACCATCCTGTTGCAGCATGCGCAAAATGGATGAATCTAGCTTGTCGAGTGTTTCCATGGACTGTATTTTGCATGATTGCTGCGTGTAATTGATTTTTATGACTGAAACTTGCAGGAAAAATGAAATCTTGGCGCTATAAAGTACGCAATACTCTTTTGAGCGCCTTGTGCGTTCAAAAAATATCTTCAACCACTGAAGGAGCACAAACACATGAGCCAAACAGCAGCTTTAGACAACCCGATGGGCACCGCCGGATTTGAATTCATCGAATACGCTGCGCCTGATCCGAAAGCCATGGGCGCTTTGTTTGAGCGCATGGGATTTAAGGCGATTGCCAAACATCGCCACAAAGCCGTCATCCTTTATCGCCAAGGCGGTATCAATTTTCTGATCAATGCAGAGCCTGATTCGTTTGCGCAGCGCTTTGCGCGCCTGCATGGCCCGAGCATTTGCGCGATTGCTTTTCGCGTCAACGATGCGAAATTTGCGCATGAGCGCGCCGTGAGCTTGGGCGCTTGGAGCTACGCTGGCACAGCGGGCCCCGGCGAGTTGAACATCCCGGCCATCAAGGGCATTGGTGATTCGGTGATTTATTTTGTGGATAAATGGCGCGGCAAAAATGGTGCGCAAGACGGCGATTTGGGCAACATCAGTTTCTTTGATGTGGATTTTGAGCCCTTGCCAAATACCACTTCTGGCGATCTGAACCCACCCGGCCATGGCCTGACCTACATCGACCACTTGACGCACAACGTGCACCGTGGCCGAATGAACGAATGGGCGGAGTTTTACGAGCGCCTGTTCAATTTCCGCGAGGTACGCTACTTTGACATCGAAGGCCAAGCCACTGGCGTGAAAAGCAAGGCCATGACCAGCCCTTGCGGCCAGATTCGTATTCCGATCAACGAAGAAGGCAATGAGAAAGCCGGGCAGATCACCGAGTATCTGGATCGCTATCGCGGAGAAGGCATTCAGCATATTGCGATGGGCTCGACGAATCTCTATGACACGGTTGACGCGCTGCAAATGGCGGGTGTCAAGCTCCTGCAAACCAGCGAAACCTATTACGAACTGCTACCCAAACGTATCCCGGGCCATGGCGAAGATGTCGAAAGTCTGAAGGCGCGAAATATCTTGATGGATGGCACCAAAGACGAGTTATTGCTGCAAATCTTCAGCGAAAACCAACTTGGCCCGATCTTCTTTGAATTCATTCAACGAAAAGGCAACGAAGGCTTTGGCGAGGGCAATTTCAAGGCTTTGTTTGAGACGATGGAGCTGGATCAAATGCGCCGTGGCGCTTTGAAGGTGTAAGGCGATGGCTGTTCAACCCGTCATCTACGGGCAATCTGATCGCCCGCCGCGCGGCGACTACGCGCGAGCGCGAGGGGATTACACCTGCGATCAAAACTTCGCAGCTTACACAGCCGATGATCACGCGACTTGGCGCAAGCTTTATGTGCGGCAAACGGCGCTGCTGCCCGGCTTGGCCGCGCAAGCCTTCATCGACTTGTTGCCCCAACTCGATGCCGCTACAGAAGGCATTCCGCGCTTTGAAGACATCAATGCGCGGCTGCTGCTGGCCACAGGTTGGCAACTGGTCGGTGTGCCGGGACTGATTCCAGAGGTGCCGTTTTTCACGCTGCTGGCGAACCGCAAATTCCCTGTGACGGATTGGATTCGCACGCCGCAGGAGATGGATTACGTCGTTGAGCCGGATATTTTTCATGACCTGTTTGGCCATGTGCCGCTGCTGTTTGACCGCACGTATGCGGATCATATTCAGGCTTATGGCCAAGGGGCACTCAAGGCGCATGCGCTCGAGCAAGCGGACGCTTCTTGCAAGGCGGCGGTGGAGCATCTTTCTCGGCTGTATTGGTACACGATTGAGTTTGGTTTGATGAACGAGGCGGGCGGTGTTCGCGCTTATGGCGCAGGCATTTTGAGCAGCCCCGGCGAGCTGCCGCACAGTGTGAATTCATCTGCTTCGCTGAGGCTGCCGTTGCGTGACGATGCGCAGCTGCTGCGCTGCATGGCTTCCAGCTACAAAATCGACACGTTTCAATCGCAGTATTTCGTGATTGACAATTTTGAAGCGCTACTGCGGCTGACCGCGCCGGATTTCACGCCGCATTACCGGGCTTTGGCTGCGGGTGAAGTGATGGCGATCTGAGGTTTTTCTGATACCGGACGCAAAAGGCGCAAAAGTTACGCAGAAGACGCAAAAAAAAGAAAATTCAGAATGAAGACATAAGAGAGAAAGAAAAAAGATAAAACGGGTTGAAAAGCTAGCTAAATCTTTGCTCATCCTTTGAGGATTTTTGGTATTTCTTTTTTGCGTCTTTCGCGCAACTTTCGCGCCCTTCGCGCACGGTATTAAAAACCTTACCTCACCAAAAAGTCAGCCCGAGCGCGCAGCACATCGCCTTGCGTGATGCATTGCCGCCTTGCAGTGCCTTTGTAGGTCAGCAAAAAATTGCGATAGGCATTGCTTTGGTGAGGATCGCTGATCATGTAGCCGGCGCGGTCGCGGCAAACGCCGGTGCGGCAGTCTTTGAGCGTGGCGCCGTAGATCACGCGGCCGTCCACCGTTAAGCCGGGGAAGGCGCTGGCGGTGAGCTCGAAATCTGCGCCGGTTGCGCGGCCTTCTAGCTCAAAGGGGCTGATGTTGAAGGGTTGCTGTAGCTCACGGCTGTACCAAAAGGCTTGGCCTTGGTATTCCCAAGCGAGATCGGCGGCGCGACCGGCTGGGCCGCTTTGTGCGTTTGGCGCGTTCATAGGAAAGCCAAATATCGTTTTCCCGCTGGAGAAATCAAAGCTTTGCCGTGCATGGCAGCCTTTGCCGTCTTCGCCAAAGCCAAAAATCCGCATGGTTTGTTTGCCTTGCACGGGCGTTTGCGGCAGCGCAGCGAACTCGTTCCCGTCCACACTGATCATGGGCAGGGCGTAGAGCGGGCCGTCTAGGCGCACGCGGTCTTTGCAATGGAAGACGGGGCCGGAATCCGAGGTGATACGCTGGGCACGGGTGTCCACCTCAATCGTGCGCGAGACAAGTGCGCCCTCGCCCTGCGTTTGCGAATCGCCGTTGGCATTGGGCCAAGACAGGGAGCGGATGCGGACATGGCCTGCTTTGGGTGAGGGCAGCTCGGAGGCGGCAGCGTAGAAGCCGTCCATGCCGCCGCGAAACACGGGGCGAGCAGTATTTTGAAGAGAAATCGCCCTCTGCCCGTTATTAAATGGACTTACTATGCTATCAAAAGTATAGTGATCACCATTCGTATCGACCAAATAACGCCAACTGCCTTGCACCGGAAAGGCCTCGTTTTTGAGCGGCGTAGGAATGGCACGGAGCACATTGGCATCAGCCGTCAGCTCAATCAGGCTCACTTCGCCCAGCCTGATGCCTGAATAGCTGCGCAAGATGAAGCGCCCATCGGGGCTGACGCGCTCGTACGCGCCGAGCGCCACGCTTGTTTTGCCATAGGCATCGGTTTGTGAGCCCGCGACGCTGGCGCTCAACTCGGCAAACTGGTGCGCAGGAATGCAGGCTTGCAGCGCTTCTGGAGAGAGATTTTCTGGGAGATTTTGGCCATGTGCCCTTATAGAGCCTGCGCAGAGTGCTATAAAAATAAGAGCGATATGGAGGAGCGAATTCATGGCTTTAAGCGTTGCTCAAGGCTGGTTTGCCAAGCCGCCTGCGGCATTGCGCCAACGATGGGATGCGGATGTATGCCGCGCGCCGTGATGACGAAACTGGTTGGAAAATGCCGCAGCGCATCGCTGGCCAGCAGCGTGGGCGCACACAGCGACTGGCTGCGATCCGCAAAGGGGAAAAACGACGGTGTGGCCAGATCGGCCTCTTCTAACGGGGGAAACTTCAGATGCCCAGACGCAGTGGCGTTTCTGGGCAGATCGAGCAGCTCTTGCTGCGGCACGCGCATGTCGTGCACAACAACAAATTCCAGCCCGTGGGCAGCGGCCATGCGCGAGGCGAGCGCCATTTGCTGCACCGAATACACCATGCGCGGCGACCAAACATAGATCAGAGCGCCACGCTGGCTTTGCGCCGCTTGCTGCCTCAATACAGATAGATTTTCATCATCAAAACAGTCATTCGCCCTTATATTTCCTGCGTAGAGCGCTATGAAAAAGAGAGTAAATAGTGTTGCCAAACTGCGTTGTGTGCGAGCCTTTGTCGCGGCAAAGTGAGTGCGTGCAAGAAGTCGGAGTCGACATCTTTCTGCCGCCCAGCCTCCTAGGCTAAGAGGCCATGTGTCATGGCCATGGGTTGGTTTCATCGCGCGACTCTCAAGCGGCCCAGCCCAGCAGTTGCAACAATTGCGCAGGCTGCTCGGCCACCGCGTCCGCGCCCCATTCGTGCACCGCGTGCTCGCCAAGATAGCCCCAGTTGGCAGCAACCGTCAGCATGCCAGCGGCGCGGCCTGCTTCGATATCGCGCCGATCATCGCCTACATACCAGCATTTGCCAGGATCAATACCAGCCAGCCGCGCTGCCGCGAGCACAGGCTCAGGGTGCGGCTTGGTGTGCGGCGTGGAATCGCCGCTGATCACCGCTACTGCGCCGCGCAAAAGAGGCATTTGCGCCACCAAAGGCTCGGTAAAGCGCTTGGATTTGTTCGTCACAATGCCCCAAGGCATGTTTTTGCTGCGAATAAGCGACAAAAGCGGCAAGATGCCGTCAAAAGCGAAAGTACGTGCCGTTAAGCTGTTTTCGTAGTTGACGTAAAACTCTTCGCGCAAGTCCTCGTAATCCGCATGATCGGGCTTCATTTCAAAGGCAATCGCCAGCATGCCGCGTGCGCCCGCGCCGGCCATCGGGCGGTATCGTTCGTAAGCCACCGAAGGCAGGCCGCGATCCGTGCGCAGTTTGTCGGCGGCGGCGGCCAGATCGGGGGCGCTATCGATCAGCGTGCCGTCCAAATCAAAGAAGATGGCTTGGGGTGGTAAAAGCGTCTTGTTCAAGGGTTTTTGGGGCACTCGCCCTTATGGAATAAAAGAAGTCAGCTATGAAATTAGTAGTGAATGCGATGCATGTGTAGCCAGCGGATCAAGCCAACGGGCGGCGTGTTGCCATCAGATAGTTCACGCTCGTGTCTTGGCTGAGCCAGTAGCGCCCCGTGAGCGGGTTGTGCTCCAAGCCGCGCAATTCATGCTCCTGCAGCCCCGCCTCGCGCACATCGCGCGCCAACTCGCTGGGGCGGATGAATTTGGCGTAATCGTGTGTGCCGCGCGGCAGCATATTGAGCACATATTCCGCGCCCACGACAGCAAACAACCAAGCCTTGGTATTGCGATTGATCGTGGAAAAAAACACCCAGCCACCGGGCTTGACCATCTCAGCACAGGCTTGCACGACAGACGCAGGTTCGGGCACATGTTCGAGCATTTCCATACAGGTGATGACATCAAATTTCCCTGGAGCTTCCAGAGCCAAATCTTCAGCGCTTATTTCGCGGTAATCCACGTTGTGCGTTTGCGCCTCAATCGCATGCAATTGAGCGACTTTGAGCGCTTTTGCCGCCAGATCAATGCCCAGCACATTCGCACCGCGCCGCGCCATCGAATCCGCCAAAATCCCGCCGCCGCAACCGACATCCAGCACCTGTTTGCCTTGGAGTTGCACCGTTTGGTCAATCCAGTCCAGCCGCAGTGGGTTGATGGCATGCAAAGGCTTGAACTCGCCCGAGGCATCCCACCAGCGGTGCGCCAAAGCAGAGAATTTGGCCAGTTCGGCGGGGTCGGCGTTCGGTGCGTGGGTGGCTTGAGCGGTCATGCTTGGATTGTGAAGCAAGAATTATGGTTTTTCTTTGGTGAGGTTGTTACGCATGCGTCGCTACTGTTGCTTTGCTGCGGATGTGTCGGCTCTGGATATGCCCGCTCTGGCGGAGCCTGTTAGCTACTTTGAAGATCTTCGCGCGTAGATCGTGGCGAGGTATTCAATTTGCAGGGGCGGACAAGGTGGTGTGCAACGGTCGAAGCTAAAGATCAAGTCGAGTGCCAATAAAACATCAAAAAGAGGGCTAACTCACAATTCACAAGCATAAAAGACACAAATCGACAAAGCACCCAAACAAAACAAGCAGACATAAAAAAACCGCCCGAAGGCGGTTTTTTTATGAATCCCGAAGGATTAACGGTTGGTACGGGTACCGACCACTTCGATCTCGACGCGGCGGTTTTTCGCTTTGCCTTCTTTGGTCTTGTTGTCAGCAACTGGCTGTTTCTCGCCCTTGCCTTCAGTGTAAACGCGGTTTTTCTCGATGCCTTTGGACACGAGATAAGCCTTCACGGCTTCAGCGCGAGAGACAGAGAGTTTTTGGTTGAAAGCATCGCCACCATCGCTGTCGGTGTGGCCGACGCCGATGATCACTTCGAGGTTGATGTCTTTGATCTTGCCAACCAAGTCATCCATCTTGGCTTTGCCTTCTGGCTTGATGACAGACTTGTTGACATCAAAGAATGCGTCAGCAGCGTAAGTCACTTTCGTGGCAACAGGAGGAGGTGGGGGTGCAGGAGGAGCAACAGCTGGTGCAGGTGCTGGACGAGGAGCAACTGCTGGAGCTGGCGCAGGAGCTGGCGCAGGAGCTGCAACAGGTGGGCGGGGTGGTGCAGGTGGAGGAGCAACAATTGCGCCATCGCAGCCTCTAGCAGCTGTAGCAGGCGTCCAAAACGCATCGCGCCAGCACAGAGTGCCGTCGCCGTTTTTCCACTGTAGATTGCCGTGGCCAGAGCGCCAGTTGTCGGAAGCGACGTTAGAGCCGGCAGCCAAAGCAGAGCCAGCGAGGGCGACGGTTGCAAACAACACGGCGACTTGATTCAGTTTTTTCATGTTCATCCTCAAAATTGATACCACAGCCAAGGCTAGCTGCTCCAAGCGAGTCGATTGTTAACTCGTCAAGTGATTGTGCCACAGTCATTCGCCCTGTCCAATGCAAGCAGCCTTACAACTGAGTCTGCACTTAAATTGTTGCAATTGAGCGACACTTTGCTCGACGCCTTGGAGCTATGACAGCTTATTGACAGCCGTCAAAGCTAGGTCTAAAGCGGGCTAAAATCGTTGGTTTTGAGCGACACCGCTGCGCCAGCCACTGGCGAAAGCTAGCTCAAGAGTCCGAGAAGAACCCAGCTGTACGTGCCCCACCCCATGACTCCATTCGCCAAAGAAACCCTGCCCGTCAGCTTGGAAGAGGAAATGCGCCGCAGCTACCTCGATTACGCTATGAGCGTGATCGTAGGCCGCGCACTGCCCGATGCGAGAGACGGCTTGAAGCCAGTACACCGCAGAGTCTTGTATGGCATGCATGAGCAGAACAACGATTACAACCGCCCCTATCGCAAGAGCGCGCGTATCGTCGGTGATGTGATGGGTAAATACCACCCGCACGGCGACTCCGCGATTTACGACACCATCGTGCGCATGGCACAGCCTTTCTCGCTGCGGCACATGCTGGTGGATGGCCAAGGCAACTTCGGCAGCGTCGACGGCGATAACCCCGCCGCGATGCGCTACACCGAAATCCGCTTGGCAAAAATCGCCCATGAATTGCTGGCTGATATTGACAAAGAAACCGTCGATTTCGGGCCCAACTATGACGGCTCAGAAAAAGAGCCTTTGGTGCTGCCAGCGCGCTTTCCGAATCTGCTGGTTAATGGCTCCACCGGCATTGCCGTGGGCATGGCCACGAACATTCCGCCGCACAACCTGAATGAAGTGATCGAAGCTTGCTTGCATTTGCTGAAAAATCCAGATGCCACGATTGAAGACCTGATGGAAATCGTGCCCGCGCCTGATTTCCCCACGGGTGGCATCATTTACGGCACGAGCGGTGTGAAAGAAGCCTTCCGCACAGGCCGTGGCCGCGTGGTGATGCGTGCCAAAGTGCATTTCGAAGACATTGACAAAGGTCAGCGCCAATCCATCATCGTTGATGAGTTGCCGTATCAAGTGAACAAGAAGACTTTGCAAGAGCGTATTGCAGAGTTGGTGCACGATAAAAAACTCGAAGGCATCTCGCATATTCAAGATGAGTCTGATAAATCGGGCATGCGTTTGGTGATTGAACTCAAGCGCGGTGAAGTGCCCGAGGTCGTGCTGAATAATTTATACAAACTCACGCAGCTGCAAGATACCTTTGGTGTGAATACTGTGGCGCTGATTGATGGCCAACCCAAGTTATGCAATCTGAAGACGCTGATCAGCGTTTTCTTGCTGCATCGCCGCGAAGTGATCACGCGCCGCACGGTATTTGAGCTGCGCAAAGCTCGGGATCGCGGGCATTTGCTTGAAGGCTTGGCGGTGGCGCTGGCTAATATTGATGAGTTCATCAAAATCATCCGCAATGCGCCTACGCCACCCGTGGCCAAGGCCGAGTTGATGAGCAAGACCTGGGACAGCCAGATCGTCAAACAGATGCTGACCCGCGCCAAAGCCGATGGCTCGTTGATCAGCGCAGACGACTATCGTCCCAGTGGTTTGGAAATTGAATTTGGCCTGCAAAAAGACGGCTTGTATCGCTTGTCTGACTCGCAAACCACTGAAATTCTCAACATGCGTTTGCAGCGCTTGACAGGTTTAGAGCAAGACAAGATTGTGGCCGAATACAAAGAGGTCATGTCAGTGATTGATGATTTGCTGGATATTCTGGCCAAGCCTGAGCGCGTGGGCGCGATCATCAGCGAAGAACTGTTGGCGATCAAAACGGAGTTTGGGCAAACCAAATTAGGCGCGCGTCGCTCCGAAATTGAGCACAACGCGCAAGACATGTCGACCGAAGACTTGATTACACCCACCGACATGGTGGTCACGCTCTCGCACACGGGCTATATCAAGAGCCAGCCGCTGTCGGAATACCGAGCGCAAAAACGCGGCGGGCGCGGCAAACAAGCAGCGCAGACCAAGGAAGACGATTGGATTGACCAGCTCTTCATTGCCAACACACACGATTATTTGCTCTGCTTCTCCAACCGAGGACGCTTGTATTGGCTCAAGGTGTGGGAAGTACCAGCGGGTTCACGCGGCTCGCGTGGCAGGCCGATTGTGAATATGTTCCCGCTGCAAGAAGGCGAGAAAATCAACGTTGTACTCGCACTCACAGGCGAAAATCGCAAATTCCCTGCCGATCACTACGTTTTCATGGCCACTTCTCTTGGCACCGTGAAGAAAACGGCGCTCGATGAATTTTCTAACCCACGCAAAGGCGGCATTATTGCCGTCGATTTGGACGAAGGCGACTTTTTGATCGGCGCATCGCTGACCGACGGCAAACATGATGTGATGCTGTTCAGCGATGGCGGCAAGGCCGTGCGCTTTGATGAAAACGATGTGCGCCCGATGGGCAGGCAAGCGCGTGGTGTGCGCGGCATGATGCTGGAAGAGACGCAAAACGTGATCGCGCTGCTGGTGGCAGAAGATGAGCAGCAGTCGGTGCTGACGGCCACTGCCAATGGCTTCGGCAAACGTACCAACATCCAAGAATACACACGCCATGGTCGCGGCACCAAGGGCATGATTGCGATTCAGCAATCTGAGCGTAACGGCAAGATCGTGGCTGCCACACTGGTGCATCCTGATGACGAAATCATGATGATCACTGACAAGGGCGTGATCGTTCGTACCCGCGTGAGCGAAATCCGCGAACTGGGGCGCGCCACGCAAGGCGTGACCTTGATCGCCTTAGACGACGGCACCAAGCTCAGTGGCTTGCAGCGCATCGTGGAAAACGATGCGGCGATGGACGATGCAGCGGCTGACGATGCACCAGATGCAACGGGCGTGCCTGATGCAGGCGACGAGCCTGCTGATCCTGTGCAAGAATAACTATTAATTTGATAGCATAAAACACAGTATTTAGAACGGCTAGAGCACTGAATGACCACAAAAACCCTTGATCAACTGCGCCAGCAGATCGACGCAGCAGACAGCGAGCTGCTGGCCGTGCTCAATCGCCGTGCAGCGCTTGCTGGTGAGGTGGGCGAGATCAAGCGCTTGGAAGGCTCGGCGGTATATCGGCCTGAGCGAGAAGCGCAGGTGATTCGTCAGTTGCAGGACATCAATGCGGGCCCTTTGCGAGACGACAACATCAGCCATATTTGGCGTGAAGTGATGTCTGCTTGCCGAAGCTTGGAGGCGGCGCAGCGCGTGGCTGTGCTCGGGCCGGCAGGCACGTTTTGCGAGCAGGCGGCGCTGGAGTTTTTTGGCTCCAGCGTGGAGCTGATTTACTGCGCGAATTTCGACCAAGTGTTTCAAGCCACGGCAGCGGGTTCGGCGCATTTTGGCGTGGTTGGCGTAGAAAATTCCACTGAAGGGCCGGTCACGCGCAGCTTGGATTTGATGCTACAAACACCTGCGCAGATCGTTGGCGAAGTCAGCTTGATGGTGCGCCATCATCTGCTGCGCAAATCGCAAGAGTTGCAAGGCATTGAGGTGGTGGCTGCGCATCCGCAGGCTTTGGCGCAATGCCAAGAGTGGCTCACCAAACATCTGCCACATGCCGAGCGCAAACCGGTGTCGAGCAATGCGGAAGGCGCACGCTTGGCCGCTGAAAATCCCTCTTGGGCAGCGCTGTCGGGCGAACGCGCCGCGAGTATTTTTGGCCTGCACATCGTGAGCCATGCGATTCAAGACGATGCCTACAACCGCACGCGCTTTTGC
Source organism: Variovorax sp. (assembly GCA_031375105.1). Classification (GTDB taxonomy): domain Bacteria; phylum Pseudomonadota; class Gammaproteobacteria; order Burkholderiales; family Burkholderiaceae_C; genus JANMDU01. Next base: position 79,492 of record JANMHJ010000045.1, on the reverse strand, counting down.
ATCATCGCCTTGCCCGAAACTATTCCAGCCCCGACAGCGAGTGGCAAAGACTGCACTAGCCTGATCATTTCTGTGCCCAACAAGCCCGGCGCTGTGCATGACCTGCTCGTGCCCCTGAAGACGCATGGCGTGTCGATGACACGCTTTGAATCACGCCCGGCTCGCACGGGTCAATGGGAGTATTATTTTTATATCGATTTGCAAGGTCATGCGCAGGAGCCCCATGTGGCGGCTGCCTTGACCGAGCTGCGCACACTCTGCGCCTATTTCAAACTGCTCGGCTCTTACCCAGTCAGCGCTTAAAACCTCAACCCAAGAAGAAAAATATGTTTGAGCAACTCGGATTGATCGGCTGTGGCCTGATGGGCGGCTCGTTTGCCTTGGCCATGAAAAAAGCGGGCTTGGTCAAGCGCGTGGTGGGCTACAGCAAATCACCCTCCACCACGCAAAAAGCCATGCAAATGGGTGTGATTGATGTGGAAGCGCCCTCTGCTTTGCTTGCAGCTTCTGGCGCGGATTTGGTGCTGATCGCCGTGCCCGTGGCCGCAACAGAAGCCACGCTCAAAAGCATCAAGCACATTCTCACATCCAACACCTTGGTGATGGATGTGGGCTCAACCAAACGCAATGTGGTCGATGCAGCGCGCCGCGTGCTCAAGGATCAGGTGGGCATCTTTGTGGCCGCGCACCCGATTGCAGGCAAAGAGTTATCAGGCGTTGAGCATGCCGATGCCACGCTGTACAACAACAAGCAAGTCATCATCACGCCGATTGAGCGCACGCAAACCGCGCAGTTGACCAAGGCGACGCTGCTTTGGGAAAAACTCGGTTGCCAAGTGCTGAAAATGTCGCCTGAGGCGCATGATTCGGCTTATGCCGCAGTGAGCCATTTGCCGCATTTGATCGCGTTTGCCATGATGAATGCCATCACCGATCAGCCCAATGGCCGTGAATATTTGTCTCTTGCCGGCATGGGTTTTCGTGATTTCACGCGCATTGCCGCAAGTGATTCCAAGCTTTGGACAGACGTGCTCATGGCCAATCGGCAAGAGCTACTCGCCCAATCGCGCCATTTCCAAAAGGCTTTGCATGCGCTGGAGCGCTTGATGCAAGCTGAGCAAGCCGATCAGCTCGAACACGAAATTGACCGCGCCAGCCTCACACGCGCGCAGTGGAAAATGACGACGCGGAAATGATCACCTAAATGATCGCTATCTTGCGCACGATGTCTAAGCGTTAATTCATCCTATGTATTCCACGGCGTTTCTCGATCTGCCGCCACTGCGTAGTGCAGCAGGCACGGTGCAACTGCCCGGCTCCAAAAGCATTTCCAACCGCGTTTTGCTGCTGGCCGCTTTAAGCCAAGGCCGTACGCTGATTCATGATCTGCTCGATTCAGACGACACACGTGTGATGCTGCTTGCCCTGCAAGAGCTGGGCTGTGGTGTTGAAAAAGTGGTTGGCGGTCAAGCCACCAGCGTCGCGATCACTGGCTTGGGCGGCCAAGCGCCGCGAAGCCCAACACAACTGTTCTTGGGCAATGCCGGCACCGCCATGCGCCCACTCACTGCTGCGCTGGCTGTGCTCGGTGGTGATTTCACACTTTCGGGTGTGCCGCGTATGCATGAACGGCCGATTGGCGATTTGGTGGATGCACTGCGCCAGCTTGGTTGCCAGATTGATTACACCGGCAACGATGGCTTCCCGCCTCTGAAGATCGGCCAGCCAAGCTTGAAGCTGGATGCGCCGATTGCCGTGCGCGGCGATGTGTCGAGCCAGTTTCTCACGGCCTTGCTTTTGGCGCTCCCGCTTGTGGCGAAACAAGACATACACATCGACGTGATCGGCGAGCTGATCTCCAAGCCCTATATTGAAATCACACTGAATTTGCTTGCCAAATTTGGCATCACGGTGCAGCGCGAGGGTTGGATGCGTTTCACCATCCCAGGTGGTGCGAAATACCAATCGCCGGGTGAAATTTGGGTGGAAGCCGATGCCTCATCTGCTAGCTATTTCATAGCACTCGGCGCAATATCTATAGCGGGTAGTGGCCAAAAAGACTCGAAAATTCGGATTGAAGGCTTGAGCGAAAACGCCATCCAAGGCGACATCCGCTTTGTCGATGCTGCGCGCCTCATGGGTGCGCAGATCAGCAGTGGCAGCAACCATTTAGAAGTCAGTCAAGGCGCTTGGCCCCTCAAGGCGATTGATCTCGACTGCAACCACATTCCCGATGCAGCGATGACGCTTGCTGTGATGGCGCTGTATGCAGACGGTATCACCACCTTGCGCAACATCGCCAGTTGGCGCGTGAAAGAAACGGATCGCTTAGCCGCCATGGCCATTGAGCTGCGTAAGCTGGGCGCGCAGGTGGTGGAAGGCGCGGATTTCATCCAAATCACACCGCCACAGTTGCATGAATGGCAAGCCGCCAGCATCCACACCTACGACGATCACCGCATCGCGATGTGTTTCTCGCTCGCTGCTTTCAACCCGGCAGGAAAAACCGTGCGCATCGAAGACCCGAAATGCGTGGCCAAGACCTTCCCTGATTATTTTGAAGCCCTGTTTTCCGTCGTCACGCCGCGCAGCGTACCGGTGATTTGTGTGGACGGCCCCACGGCCTCCGGCAAAGGCACGCTGGCCAGTCGCTTGGCGCAGCAACTGGGCTACCACTATCTCGATTCTGGCGCGCTGTATCGCCTGACTGCGCTGGCCGCCAAGCAACAAGAAGTCGCTTGGGACGATGAAGCTGCACTTGCAAAATTAGCCGCACGCTTGCCTGTGGTGTTTGAGGCGCAAACCGTGCTGCTCAATGAAGAAGACGTGAGCGAGGCGATCCGCAGCGAAGAAATGGGTATGGGCGCGTCCAAAGTATCGGTGTTTCCTGCCGTTCGAGAAGCGCTTACGGCTTTGCAACACAGTTTTGCGCGCTTGCCAGGACTGGTGGCCGATGGGCGCGACATGGGCACGGTGATTTTCCCCCATTCGCCTTTGAAAATCTACCTGACTGCTAGCGCCGAAAAACGTGCCGAACGCCGTCATAAGCAGTTGATTTCAAAGGGAATTTCTGCTAATATCGATCTCCTTCGCTTGGATTTGGAAGCGCGTGATTTGCGGGATACCTCCCGCGCATCTGCGCCACTCAAGCCAGCGAAAGATGCTGTGCTTTTGGATAACTCGAATCAGATCATCGAGCAATCGGTGGATTTTGTTTTGAGCCAATGGCGAAGCAAATTGGGTTTGTGAGAGTTCTTGCAAACCAAGAGGCCCTGCTAACTCCCTTCGCGCTGCTTGGCGCATGGTTGGCAGGATTGTTTAATTTAACCCGCGGTCAAAACTCTCGTTCGCCCGCACAAAACCTGCGCTAACTGCTATCGAATTTGAAGCGACATTCCGTTGCTATTCGCTGCCTTGCGCACTAGGAAATCTCATGTCTGAATCTTTTGCAGCCCTCTTTGAAGAATCGCTCAAGCGCACCGAAATGCGCTCCGGTGAAGTTATTACCGCCGAAGTGATTCGCGTTGACCACAACCATGTGGTCGTGAACGCTGGCTTGAAAAACGAAGCCTATATCGAAATCGCCGAATTCAAAAACGACCAAGGCGAACTTGAAGTCAAAGTGGGCGATTTCGTCTCCGTGGCCATCGGCGCTGTTGAAAACGGCTATGGCGACACCATCCTCTCGCGCGACACTGCCAAGCGCCTCGCTTCTTGGCTCAGCCTGGAAAAAGCGCTGGAATCCGGCGAATTCGTCACCGGCGTGACCTCTGGCAAAGTCAAGGGCGGCCTGACTGTTTTGGTCAATGGCATCCGCGCCTTCTTGCCCGGTTCGCTCATCGAAACCCGCCCGATCAAAGATCTGTCTCCTTACGAGAACAAAACGCTTGAATTCAAAGTGATCAAGCTTGATCGCAAACGCAACAACGTCGTTTTGAGCCACCGCGCTGTCAAAGAAGCCAGCATGGGCGAAGAGCGCGCCAAGCTGATGGAAAACCTGAAAGAAGGCTCCATCGTCAAAGGCGTGGTCAAAAACATCACCGAATACGGCGCATTCGTCGATTTGGGCGGTGTGGATGGCTTGCTGCACATCACCGACATGGCATGGCGCCGTGTACGTCACCCTTCCGAAGTGGTGACCTCTGGCCAAGAAATCAGCGCGAAAGTGCTCAAGTTTGACACCGAGAAAAACCGCGTGTCGCTCGGCCTCAAGCAAATGGGCGACGATCCTTGGATGGGCGTGGGTCGCCGCTATCCAGCGCAAACCCGCATGTTTGGCAAGATCACCAACATCGCCGATTACGGCGCATTTGTGGAAATTGAACCCGGTATCGAAGGTTTGGTGCACGTCTCTGAAATGGACTGGACCAACAAAAACATCGCTCCGAACAAGCTGGTGACGATGGGTCAAGAAGTTGAAGTCATGGTCTTGGAGATCGACGAAGACAAGCGCCGCATTTCCTTGGGCATGAAGCAGTGCAAAGCCAACCCATGGCAAGAATTCGCTGCCGCCACCAAGCGTGGTGATCGCGTTAAGGGCCCGATCAAATCTATTACCGATTTCGGCGTGTTCGTCGGTTTGGCTGCTGGCATTGACGGTTTGGTGCATTTGTCGGATCTGTCGTGGACGGAAACCGGAGAAGCCGCTGTCAAGAACTTCAAAAAGGGCCAAGACGTGGAGGCCATCGTGCTGGCCATCGATGTGGATCGCGAGCGCATTTCCCTCGGTATCAAGCAACTTGACGCTGACGCTTTCACCACCTTCTCGTCGGTTAACGACAAAGGCTCTATCGTCACCGGTAAGGTCAAGACGGTGGATGCCAAGGGCGCTGAAATTGATCTCGGTCAAGAGATCATCGGCTATCTACGCGCCAGCGAGATCAGCCGTGACCGCGTGGAAGATGCGCGCAATGTGCTCAAAGAAGGCGATGAAGTCACTGCAGTTGTCACCAACATTGATCGCAAGAGCCGTCAGGTCTCGCTGTCGGTCAAGGCCAAAGACAACGCTGACGAGCAAGCTGCGATGGCTGACCTGAGCCAGACCTCCAGCCGCGAATCTGCTGGCACGACCAGCCTAGGCGCTTTGTTGCGCGCCAAGTTGGACAACAACGGTTAATACGCGTCAATCCATGACCCGATCAGACCTTGTTGAGGCGCTGTCCCTGCAATTTGGGCAGCTGACCCAGCGTGATGCCGAGTTTGCCGTCAAGACGATTCTTGACGCTCTCGGTGACGCGCTGGTCAAAGGCCATCGTATTGAAATTCGCGGTTTTGGTAGCTTCTCGGTCAATCGTCGGCCGCCGCGTGTGGGGCGCAATCCCCGCACCGGCGAATCGGTGACGATTCCCGAAAAGCGCGTGCCTCATTTCAAGCCGGGCAAAGCCCTGCGCGAAGCGGTCGATGCCAAAACGGAAGAGATGCGCCAAAAGGGATTGCTTTGAAATTTGGGCGCTGGCCTAGCATCCCGATAGAATCCAAAGGCTCATCACGGCCTTAACTATGTACAAACTCTTATGGTTGCTTCGGTGGATACTGAAAGCAGCCATTTTTTTTACGCTCTTCGCCTTCGCGCTGAACAATCAGCATGAAGTCGTGGCGCATTTCTTTTTTGGTCGCCAGTGGGCTGCGCCGTTGGTGGTGATTGTGCTGATCGCATTCACGGCTGGGCTGGCGTTGGGCGTGCTCGGCATGGTGCCGCGGTGGTGGCGGCATCGCAAGGTGTCTCAGCAGCTACAACAGCAGGTGCAGTATCCAACTCAGAGTCAACCCCAGAATCAAATGCAAAATTCGCCCATCGCCTCCTCAACATCAAACGCTATGCAGCGCGTGCAAGACGGAGCTGCTTGATGGAATTGGATGCCACTTGGTTACTGCTGGGTCTGCCCCTGGCCTTTGTGTTCGGCTGGTTGGCCTCGCGCCTGGACTTGCGCCAATTGCGCATTGACAATCGCCGTTCGCCGAAAGCTTATTTCAAAGGCTTGAACTACCTGCTCAATGAGCAACAGGATGAAGCGATTGATGCCTTCATTGAAGCCGTGCAGAAAGACCCAGATACGTCTGAGCTGCATTTTGCTTTAGGCAATTTATTCCGCCGCCGTGGTGAATATGACCGGGCGGTGCGTGTGCACGAACATTTGCTGGCGCGTGGGGACTTACCCAGGTTGGAGCGTGAGCGCGCTCAGCATGCGCTGGCTTTGGATTTTCTCAAAGCCGGTTTGCTGGATCGCGCCGAAGATGCATTGGGCAAACTCGAAGGCAGTCAATTTGAGCCAGAAGCTAGACTGGCTCGCCTCGCGATTTTCGAGCGCACGCGAGATTGGCCACAAGCCAAGCAGATTGCCGAGCAATTACAAGCCAGCGGTCAAGGTGATTTCAGCAACCGAATGGCACATTACTTGTGTGAACAAGCTGAGGGCAAAGAAGCGGAGGAAAAACGCGCATTGCTCAGTCAGGCGATTGAGCTGGCACCGCAGGCAGGCCGCGCTCGCATCGCCTTGGCTGAGCTGGCGCAGCACTCGGGCGATGGCAATGAAGCCTTAAATATGCTGTTAGCCCTTACAAAATCTGCGCCGAGCGCTACACCTTTGATAGCAAATACCATCTCGCAATTGGCGGTGGATTGCCAGCGCGTGAGTGAAGTGCAACCCGCGTTGCAAGGCATCTATACGCAAACGCATTCACTGGATGTGTTGCAAGCACTCGCGCAGCTGCAAGGCAGCGTGTTGGGGGAGGCGGCCGTGCGTGAGCAACAGTTGGCACATTTGCGCCATGAGCCCTCGCTGGTCATCGCCGCTCAACTGATGAGAGCGCAAGGGATACAGCCCGAAATCCAACGGGCGCTGGACAAAGCCGCTCAGCCCTTACTGCGCTACCGTTGTGCATCTTGTGGCTTTGAAGCCAAGAACCATTTCTGGCACTGCCCCGGTTGCCAAAGCTGGGACAGTTACAGCACGAGACGAGTGGAAGAATTGTGATCCACCCCTTCGCGCCCCCACGGGCGCTTCCCCCTCAAGGGGCGGCGCGAGTTGACTGGCAAAGCCAGATCAACCGCGCCTGCTGGAATTAAACTCCCAATATGGCACTCTCTCGTACTCAGCTATCTCAAGCTCGCGTGCTCGTCGTCGGCGATGCGATGCTCGACCGCTATTGGTATGGCGATGTGGATCGCATCAGCCCAGAAGCGCCGGTGCCTGTCGTGTTGATCAAGCGTGAGGAAGAGCGCATTGGCGGCGCAGCCAATGTGGCTGTTAACGTAGCCAGTTTGGGTGCGCAGGCCTCGTTCGTGAGCGTCGTGGGCGCGGACGAGCCTGGGCGCAAGCTGCAAAGTTTGCTGGAAGCCAGTGGCATTCAGTATCACTTAGCGCAAGACCCGAAGCTGCGCACCACGGTCAAGCTGCGTGTGATTGGCCGAGCGCAGCAATTGCTGCGCATGGATTTTGAAACACCGCCGCAGCATGACGCGCTGGCAGTGCAAGCAGCGGTGTATGGCCAAATTTTGCCTGCGCAAGGCTGCGTGCTGTTTTCTGATTACGCCAAGGGCGGGTTAGCGCATGTGTCGTCGATGATTGCTGCGGCTGGCCAACTGGACAAACCTGTCTTGATCGATCCCAAAGGCAGCGACTACACACGCTACCAAGGCGCAACAGCGATCACGCCCAATCGCGCTGAGCTGGCCGCCGTGGTGGGCAGTTGGCGCGATGAAGATGAGCTTCGCGCCAAGGCGCAAAATTTGCGCACGCAACTGGGCTTGCAAGCGCTGGTGCTCACGCGCAGCGAAGAAGGCATGACGGTGTTTGACGAAGCGGGCGATCTCACGGTGGCTGCACTGGCGCGTGAGGTGTTTGATGTGACAGGTGCTGGCGACACCGTGATCGCCACACTGGCCACACTCGTGGCTGCGGGTTTGTCGCTGCGCGAGGCGCTGCCCTTTGCCAATATCGCAGGTGGCGTGGTGGTGGGCAAGTTTGGTACAGCCACAGCCAGTTTTGAAGAGGTTTTTGGCCTCTCGTCGTTATAATATCTACATAGTTTGCTATGAAATTAGTAGTAACTGGTGCAGCAGGATTCATCGGTGCGAACCTGATTGAAGGCTTGAATGCGCGAGGCCTTACTGACATCATCGCCGTCGATCACGATCAAGATGGCCTCAAATCGAGCAATTTAAATGGCCTGAAATTTTCGCAGTTCGTGCAAGCTGATGCGTTTTACAGCGCGTTTGCGCAAGGTGAATATGGCCTCATCGAAGCGGTGTTTCATGAAGGCGCTTGCAGCGATACGATGGAGTTAGACCGCGCCTACATGATGGCCAACAACTTTGATTGCTCGCGCCAACTCTTCGAGACCTGCAAGCAACAAGGCGTGCGCTTGCTCTATGCCTCATCGGCTGCGGTGTATGGCGGTAGCTCTCAATTCAGTGAAATACCAGCGAATGAGCAGCCGCTGAATGTGTATGGCGAAAGCAAGCTGCTGTTTGACAACTTTCTGCGTGAGCGCTTAGGGGTAGCACCGTACTCTCGCTTTGCAAATACGAAAACGCAGGTGGCGGGTTTTCGCTATTTCAATGTCTATGGTCCGCGCGAGCAGCACAAAGGGCGCATGGCGAGCGTGGCTTTTCATGAGTTTCATCAAATGCAGAGCGAGGGTCGCGTTCAATTGTTTGGTGCATATGAGGGCTATGCAGCAGGACAGCAGATGCGCGATTTTGTGAGTGTTCGCGATGTGGTGGCGGTGAATTTGTGGTTTCTCGATCATCCCGAGGCGAGCGGAATTTTTAATTTAGGCACGGGCCGTGCGCAGCCATTCAACGATGTGGCGCGCGCGGTAGTGCAGCATTTCAAGCCGCTGGGCCTAGAGCACGATCAGGTGCAAACTTTGATTGAATACATCGACTTTCCCGCTGAGCTACAAGGCAAATACCAAAGCTACACGCAGGCTGATCTCTCAGCGCTGCGTGCAGTCGGTTGCGATCATGCGTTTGCCGATGTGCAAAGCGGCGTGGCTGCTTACATGCGCTGGCTTGCGCAAAAGCCAAGCAGCGAATAAGGCCACTTGCGACGCCTTAAGCCAGGGTCAGCGTCACATCAATGTTGCCACGGGTCGCATTGGAATAAGGGCACACCTTATGCGCTGCTTCCACCAATTCTTGCGCCACATGGCGATCCATGCCCGGCAGGCTCACCGTGAGGCGGGCAGCAATGCCAAAACCCTGAGGAATCGGGCCAATGTCTACCTCGGCATCAATCGCAGCGTCGGCAGGCACAGCAATTTTCTTCATCGTGGCCACATGCTTCATCGCGCCCATGAAGCAAGCGGAGTAACCAGCTGCAAACAGCTGCTCAGGATTGGTGGCTGTGCCAGCGCCGCCCATGGCTTTGGGGGGAGAAAGCTTCACGTCCAATAAGCCGTCGTCTGAGCGCGAAGCGCCGTCTCGTCCTCCGGTGGTGTGGGCTTTGGCGGTGTAAATGACTTTGTCGAGTGTGTTCATGGTTTTTCCTTATGAAGGGGTTGAGGGAAATCGTTAGATGGAAGAGGCAGGCGAGGTTTGCAGCCGGCGACGCAAGCTTTGAATTTGCTCTGTGATGCTGATGATCTCTGGCAGCGAGCATTGTGTGGCCGTGGCCACACAGGCGGGGATTTTTTGAGCCTGCGCCTTCAACGCGCGCCCCCGAGCCGTGAGCACGATATGTACGCGCCGCTCATCAGCAGCATCACGCACACGCGAGAGCAGCCCCGCAGCTTCTAGGCGCTTGAGAAGAGGTGTGAGCGTGCCGGAATCGAGGAAGAGCTGTTCACCGATAGAGGAGACACTTTCACCATCTTTGCCCCACAGCGCAAGCATCACGAGGTATTGCGGATAGGTCAAACCCAACTCAGAGAGCAAAGGCTTGTACAGCTTGGTCATGGACAATGACGTGGAATACAGCGCGAAGCACAGCTGATTGTCCAACGCTAGGGCGTTGGCAGGCAGTAGGGCAGTGGTCGTTTTTTTGGGCATAAGCTGAATTATTGCACACATTTAAATTGTGTGCAATTTAAATGTGTGTGCCGTTTTAACACCGTGATCTGGGAGCACACAAACCCGAATGATCACATCGCCGTTGGCATCTTGCCCATGCACTTTCAGAGTGTGGTGAGGTTTGAAGAAACCAGCTTACCCGGCGGCAAGCGTGCCACGCGCGTCATGATGCGTGCTGACATGGGTATCGAAAACACAACCGATATTGGGCTTCACCGCCATCGGCATACACACCAATCGGCCAGCCAGCATCGAAATACAGAGATGGGGCGCGGCAACAGATTGGCTGGTTGAATGGGCCAAAACCTTGAAATAATGTTGCAGCACTTGAAAAATCACCCCGGAGCGTAAAATACAGGGTCTGGGGCTGCTCTGGTTTCGACGAGGGCTGGACGTCTGGTAGTGCGTGTCGAGCTGAATGTGCTCGTAAATCAGATTCAAAAAACCTAACTGCAAACGACGAACGTTTCGCACTCGCAGCTTAATCGCTGAGAGGCTTGCAACATCTCTCCGGTGGGATGGGCAAAGGGGTTTCGGGGTAACCTGAAACTTCTCGGCTGCAAGCTAATACACATCGGATGGTCTTGCACTGGGTGACTTAGTGCAGGACAAGAAAATAGGTCACTGGTCTGCTTCGTAGCGTGCCCCTGCGCGACGAAATGGGCGAGACACAAATCAGAAGGCTACACATGTAGATCGATCAGAAAAAAGGTTTTCGGACGCGGGTTCAATTCCCGCCAGCTCCACCACATATCAATCCAAGGCCGTTTATCTTCGCAGGATAAACGGCCTTTTTCATTGGGGAAGTTGCCAGACTGATCCAACATGATATTTTCATGCCCGATCAATGGTGGGGGAACAACTGGGGGAACGATTCGAGGAAATACCTCGTTTTCAAGCTTCAGCTCAGCAGCGATATGCCTGCTGAGAATCAAAAAACTCACTCACTCAGCAGCTACTTTTGGCGCAGAAGCTAATTTTGCAGTCACTTCTTTTTTACCCATCTTGCGAGCGGCAGCAATCGCTGGCAGCTGGCTGGCGCGGGGCTTGGCTTTGCCTTGCTCCCATTTGTAGATGGATTGGCCGCTTACGCCGAGCAACTGTCCCATTTCGTTGGCTGAAAGGCCGAGCTTCTTACGCAGGGTGATGAAACCATCCATACGAAAGCGTAATTTGTCTTTTTCCTCGGATGGCGCTGCTTTGGCCACTTTGCCAGCTTGGCGGCTCATGCGTGAGACAGCAGATTCAAGCGCAGCAATGCGGCGCTTGAGCTCGGCGATGTCCGAGCGATAGTTGGCAGAGGTTTTCTTGAGTACAGTTGTTTCTGCACGAGCGCCTTTTTTGGCGATTCGAGCAATTTCATTTTTTAGCTGTTGAGCGAAGGTGGTCATAGGGTCTTTTCAAGAGAGAAAGTGTGACTTTAACCTATTTTTTAAGTAGCAATGTTACAAAATATAAAATGAAAAATTGCAGAGTTAACTCTCAGCGCAACCAGCCGAGCCCATCGGACGTAGCGCTAGGCACAGCGCCGCGTTGAGGGCGATATTCGCATCCGATCCATCCCGCGTAACCCAGCTCGTCTATCAACTCAAAAAGATAGGAAAAGTTGATTTCGCCCAGATCAGGCTCATGCCGCTGCGGCACGCCAGCGATTTGCAAATGTGCGACTTGTCCTGAGGGCAAATAGCGGCGTAGTTTGGTGGCCAGATCGCCTTCCACAATCTGGCAGTGGTACAGATCCATTTGTACCTTGAGATTGGGCGCATTCACCTCGCGCAGAATGTCATGCGCATGGTCTTGGCGATTAAGAAAATAGCGCGGCATATCGCGCAAATTGATCGGCTCGATCAGGATGTCAATACCCAGTGGCGCAGCTTGTTTGGCAGCCCAGCGCAGATTGGCGATGTAGGTGGGTTGCAAGGCTTCGCGTTCCAAACCTTCGGGCATCTTGCCCGCCATGACATGAACACTCGGGCATTGCAGAGCCTTCGCGTATTCCAAAGCCAGCATCAAACCTGCGCGAAATTCAGCTTCACGTCCGTCCAGACAAGCAATGCCGCGCTGCATGCTGTCTGCCCAAGCTTCTTCGATGCTGGCGCTATCTGTCCCTCCGGGTGGCGCATTGAACAAAACGAGCTGTAAGCCATGCGCAGCGAGTTGCGCAGAAATTTCAGCAGCGGAAAAGCTGTAAGGCGATAAAAACTCCACCGCCTTGAAACCATCTCGCGCAGCTGCTTCGAAGCGCTGTAAGAAGGGCAACTCGTTGTAGAGCATGGAGAGGTTGGCGGCAAATTTTGGCATTTTTTTATAACCTATATGCTATTGAATAATGAGCAAACTACGTATGATTTATTGAGGCGAATGGCTATTTTCATTAAAAAAACAGTTCAGCCCACGCGGCTTTCCTGGCGCTGGCGCACCAACCAGAGCAGCGCCAGTGCGATGAGCGCCACAGGCACAGTAGAGCCCCAGTTAAGAAGCGGCCAGCCCTGCGTAGTGACGAGTACGCCAGAGGCAAACGAAGAGATCGCAAGCACGGCAAACACGCAGAAATTCAGTGCGCCCTGAGCCTTGTCTTTTTCTTCTGGCTTGTAAGCATCTAGCGCGAGTGTGGTTGCACCAGTGAAGAGGAAGTTCCAGCCGACGCCGAGCAGGAAGAGGGCGATCAGGAATTTGTGCAACTCGACGCCAGACAGCGCAATCGCGATGCAGATGGCATACAGCAGCAAGCCTATCGACATGATGCGCAGGGTGCCAAATCGTTTGATCAAATGCCCGGTGAAAAAACCGGGCGCGAACATACCGATCACATGCCATTCGAGCACGAAGGCCGCATCGGAAAAAGGCAAGCCGCAGGTTTGCATGGCCAGCGGCGTGGCGGCCATGAGCAAATTCATCACGCCATAACCCAAAGCGCTGCCCACAGCGGCGACGATGAAGACAGGTTGCTTCATGATCACGCTGAGTGGTCTGCCGCCTTGTGATTTGGTGGCAACTTTGTGTTCTGGGAAATCGATGAAGGCCACCACGATCAAGCCCAGTAGCGCGACTAAGCCTAAGGCAAGGTAAGCGCCCGCAAAAGGCGTGACCATCAAGGTCCGAGTCGCCGCAGCGATATTGGGCCCCGCGACTGCGCCAATCAAACCACCTGCGAGCACGAGCGAGACGGCTTTCTCTTTGAAACTGCTGAGCGCCAGTTCAGCGGCTGCAAAACGGTAAAGCTGCGCATTGGCGTTGTAATAGCCGCCGATCACGGTGGCGGCGACAAGTAACCAAAAATTCTTCGCCCAAGCAGCGTAAAAGCAAAGCAAGGCGGAGAGTATCGCCACCACCAGGCCAATCAAAAAAGAGCCCTTGCGGCCATACAAACGCTGCGTGAGAGCCACCAAGGGCGTTGCCATCGCCCCGCCCACCACATAGCCCATCACAGGCAGCGTGGCCATCCAGCCAAAGGGTGCGAGACTCAAACCGACCAGACCATTAATCGCAATGAAGACGACGTTGTTGGTCATGAAGAGGCCTTGGGCGAAGGCGAGCAGCCAGAGATTTTTATTCATGATGTGTGATGCTATCCAAGTGTCCACAAAGCCAAAGCCGCCAGCGGCGCAGTCTCTGAGCGCAAAGTGCGTTGCCCTAATGAAATCGGCGAAAAGCCTGCTTGCACAGCCGCTGCCTCTTCAGCCGGGCTCAAGCCGCCCTCGGGGCCTGCGAGGCAGAGCAGGGCTTGGTCTTTGGGCTGCTCCAGAGCCCAGCGGGCTGCGGGAGTGGCTTGTGCGCTCAGCGAAAGAAGGGCCTTATTCACTATCAAAGTAGGAGCATACTGCGCAGGATTTATAACGGCTAGAAGCCATTTTTGATATAAAAATGGGCTGTGAATCACGGGAATGCGGTTGCGGCCACATTGCTCGCAAGCGGCAATCGCGGCGGCTTGCCAATGTGCGGTTTTCTTCTCGGCGCGTTCCTGCGTGAGGCGCAAGACGCTGCGCTCACTCATCAGCGGTTGGATGCTGGCTGCGCCCAGTTCGGTAGCTTTTTCAATCAGCCAATCCATGCGTTCGTTGGCGGGCATACCAATGGCCAGATGCACTTGGCGCGAGGCTTCGCGCTCGACCGGGTGATGCGAAGCCACTTGCAACTGCACATCGCTGCGCCCCATGCGCGCCACCACAGCATCAAACTCGCCGCCTCGGCCGTTGAACAGCGTCAGCGCATCGCCCGGTTGCATGCGCAGCACCTGCAAATGGCGTGCAGCGGCTGTATCCAAATCGAGCGTGAGCCCAGATTGCAAATTCAAAGGGGTGTAGATACGTGGCATAGAGGAATAGATTAGCTATTAATTTAATAGCAAACTATGTAGATAATATAACGGGAAGCAACCACTTTTATTCATAAATTCGCTGATGAACCCCGGTTTTCCTAAACCCGACCAAACGCCCAACCACTGGCTGCCTGCAAGCCTTCCATCTCGTCAATCACTTTGAGCAAAGGTCCCAATTCTCGGTAGCGGTTGCAGGTAGCGCGAATGTAGTTGATGAAGCGCGGTGTATCAGCGAGGTATTTTTCTTTGCCATCGCGCAGTGTGAGCCGTGCAAAAATGCCTGCGACTTTCAGATGCCGCTGCAAGCCCATCCATTCCACCGCGCGGTAAAACGCGCCGAAGTCGGATGACCAATCTTCAAAATCCATTAAGCCTGCCTTACGCGCTTTTTCCCAATAGCGCACGGTGACTTCCAAAACGAATTCTTCATCCCAAGTGAGGAAGGCATCGCGCATGAGGGAGGCGATGTCGTAACTGATCGGGCCGTACACCGCATCTTGAAAATCAAGAATACCTAGTCTGTCGTCAGCCGAGAGCATCAGGTTGCGTGGCATGAAATCGCGGTGCACATAGACGCTGGGCGCGGCCAGATTGCGGCGCACGATCAAATCGAACGCGCTTTGTACGGTTTGCTGTTGTTTTGAATCGGGCGTGAATTTACGATGCTTCGCGACATACCAGTCTGGAAACAGCGCCAGTTCGCGGCGCAGCAGGGCATCGTCATAAGCGGGTAACACGCCCGGCTTGGAGGCCAATTGCCACTGAATCAGTGCATCTGTGGCCTGCATGTAGCGCGGAAAATTGGCCAACGGCTCCTTGCGTTCCATGCCTTCCATCATGGTTTGCGAGCCCAAGTCAGTCAGCAGCATGAAGCCTTGGGGCTCATCCCAAGCCAGCACCTGCGGCGCGAGCAGGCCAGCTTCATGCAAAAGCTTGGCAATATGCACGAAGGGCTGGCTGTTTTCCTTCTCTGGCGGCGCGTCCATGATGATGCGTGTCGAGCTGTTTTGCGCATCAATGCGAAGGTAGCGCCGAAAGCTGGCATCAGCACTGGCGATACACAGGGTCTCGGGCTTGAGGGCATGAAGTGGTGCTGTGTTTGCCAGCCATAAGATGAAGGCCTGCTCGCGCTGTGGATCAGCCCAAACAACAGATTTAGAGGAAGGGGAGGGGGGTGCTTCTTGGCTCATGGATAATGCCATTGTATAAACCGTTGATTTTCCCGACATTGCCGCCTGCGGCATCTGATGCCACTGACCTCATTTTCACGTTGCCGCATGCGCCTTCCATCGACAGCTCCCGTTCCATCTCGCCGCCTAGATCACCGTGCCAAGCCTGTTGCATGGGCGGTGGCCTGCCTCTGCGCCATGGGGCTGCCTGCCTTGGCGCAGATCACGCCAGCCTCAGTGGCCGATGGTGAACCTGTGCTCAAGCTCAGGTCGTCTCGCCAACTACAAGAAAAATTCACGCCTGAGCAGCGCAAGGCCATGCCCACCATCGTGCTGGGGGATCGCATCACGGGCCGCCCCGAGCTGGAAACCGTGATTGAGGGCCATGCCGAGCTGCGCCGCAATGGCTTGGTGTTACGCGCGGATCGTATAGAGTATTACCAGCCCGATGATTTGGCCAAGGCGCGCGGCAAGGTGTATCTCAACCGTGATGGCAATGTCTATGAAGGCACCGAAGGCCAGTTTCGTGTAGATGCGCAAGAGGGCTACTTTCTAGAGCCACGCTTTCGTTTGCTCAAAAACAATGGGCGCGGTCAAGCATCGCGCATTGACTTTATTGATGACCAGCGTTCGGTAGCGCGCGATGCCAGTTATTCCGTGTGGCACAAAGAGCCCGGCATTGAAGATTCCACCGAATGGATGATTCGGGGTGCGCAGGTGCGCATGGACAACGAAACCGATGTGGGCGAGGCCAGCAACGCGCGGCTGGAGTTCAAGGGGGTGCCGATTCTGGGCTTGCCCTACATGACTTTCCCGCTGTCAAACGAGCGCAAGAGCGGGTGGTTGCCGCCCAGTATCAACCTGGATAACATCAGCGGCCTAGAAGTGGTCGTACCCTATTACGCCAATTTAGCGCCCAACCGCGATGCCACGATTTACCCGGCCATCCTCTCGCGTCGTGGCATCAATGTGGGCACAGAATTTCGTTACCTTGAACGCGAATACAAAGGCACGGCCCGCTTAGACGTGATGCCCAATGACACGTTGCGCAATCGCAGCCGTTGGGGCTTGAGCACCAGCCACACGGGCAGCATCAGCACGGGCTGGCCGGCGGTGGGTGATGTGGGTGTGAATCTCGCCCTCAATCGTGTCAGCGACGACAATTATTGGAGTGATTTTCCGCGCGCATCGGGCTCGTTGACCCAGCGTCTGCTAGCCAATGATGCCAACGTGAGCTGGAGCCGTGGTGCTTGGTCGCTCAGCAGCCGTGCGCTCAAATGGCAGACCTTGCAGCAAACCAGCTCCGTTATCACGCCACCCTATGACCGTTTGCCGCAGATCAATGGTCGCTACAGCCGCGTCAATCACAGCGGCTTTGACTATCAACTGGAGCTAGATACCACCCGCTTTCGTTCAGACAGTAGCCTGACTTTGCAGCCCAATGCCCAGCGCAGCTATGCGTTGGCGCAACTGAGCCGCCCCTTCATCACGCCCAGCAGTTTTTTGGTGCCCAAAGTGCAATTGCACAGCACCGCCTACCAGTTTGATACACCATTGACTGCGGGTGCGCTCACCGGCGTGCGCTCAACGCAGCGCGTGCTACCGAGCTTCAGCGTGGACAGCGGTCTGATTTACGAGCGCAATGCCAACTACTTTGGCCGAAGCTTCACGCAAACCTTGGAGCCACGCGCCTTCTACACCTACACGCCTTACAAAGACCAATCTTCTTTGCCCGTATATGACAGCGGTGAAAACGATTTCAACTTCGCCACGATTTTCAGCGAAAACGCCTTCACTGGCCATGACCGCATCGCTGACAACAATCTGCTGACCCTCGGCCTGACCTCTCGCCTGCTCGATCCTGCCACGGGTGCTGAGGTGGTGCGCCTGAACTATGCGCAGCGCTTGCGCTTCAAAGACCAACTCGTCGCCTTGCCCGCAGGTGTGGCAGACACTTCGCGCTTCTCAGACATGCTGTTTGGCGGCACGATCAATTGGGATCGTCACTGGCAATTTGACGGCACGGTGCAATACAGCCCTGACACACGCCGTTCCCAGCGCAGCACACTCGCTGTCCGCTACAGCCCCAGCAACTACCGCGTGCTGAGCGCCACCTATCGCCTCAAGCGCGGCGAGAGCGAACAAATTGACTTGGGCTGGCAATGGCCGCTCAACGATCTATGGGGTGATAAAGGCAAAAACCTCGGCGCGGGTCAAGGTCAGGGCAAAGGGCGCTGGTATTCGGTGGGCCGGTTTAATTTCAGCCTGCGCGAGAGCCGCCAGGTCGACACGATTTTGGGCTTTGAATATGATGGCGGCAGTTGGCTTGCCCGGGTGGCTATGGAGCGCTTGCAAACCACCACAAGCACGGCCAACAAGCGCATCTTGTTCCAGATGGAATTTGTGGGCTTTGCCCGCGTGGGCTCCAGCCCGCTGTCGGTTTTGCAGCGCAATGTGCCGCGCTATCAGCTGCTGCGTGAGAAAATCACCACCGAACCCAGCCGCTTTGGAAACTATGAGTGATCTTGTGATGAAATTTTTGCGTGCTTTCCCCTCCCCTGTCTTTATGGCGTTCAGTAACCTGAATGCCCAGCATCTTGTTGCGGCCAGCTTGCTCGGCTTGGCTCTGGCCAGTGCCAGTGCGCAAGGCCTGCGCAACAGCCCCAGCTTGAATCTGGGTCGTGCTGCGCAAGACACCGGTCAACGCAGTGCAGACTTCATTGTGGCCATCGTCAATTCCGAACCGATCACCAACCACGAAGTACGCAATCGTTTGCTGCAAATTGAGCAGCAGCTCAGCGCCCGTGGTGGCGCGATGCCGCCTCGCCAAGAGCTCTATAGCCAGGTGCTAGAGCGTTTGATCAGCGAGCGCGTGCAAATTCAACTGGCGCGAGACAACGGCATTCGCGTGGACGATCAAGCCCTCGACAATGCTGTGCAAAACATCGCTCGCCAAAACCAGATCAGCATGGAGCAATTGCGCCAACGTCTGCGTGATGATGGTATAGATATGAGTACCCTGCGCAACAACCTGCGCGATGAAATGTTGCTGCAACGTGTACGAGAGCGTGAAGTTGAGCCGCGCGTGCGCATCACCGACACCGAGCTGGATGCGTTTATTCGTGAGCAGACTGACACGCCCAGTGGCGAGATTGAAATCAACATCGCTCAAATTTTGGTGGCCGTGCCAGACAACGCCACACCCGAACAAATCACGCCCTTGGCAATCAGGGCGCAACGCGCTTTTGAGCGGGCGAAAACGGGTGAAGATTTTGCCGTGCTCGCGCGCGAGCTGTCTGATGCGCCTGACCGCGCCAATGGTGGCCAACTTGGTTTGCGCAGTGCCGAGCGCTATCCCGCGCTGTTTGTAGAGGCCACGCAAAGCTTGCAAACCGGTGGCGTGGCCGCGCCCGTGCGCTCAGGCGCTGGTTTTCATGTGCTCAAAGTGATTGAAAAACGCCAGCAAGGCTTGGCCAACCTCGTCGTGCCACAAACCCGGGCTCGCCACATTCTGCTGCGTACCGGGCCACAACTAACCGAGTCAGTCGCTCGCGAGCGTTTGGTTGAGTTGCGCAGACGTATCTCTGCGGGGCTCGATTTTGCATCGGCTGCCAAAGACAATTCGCAAGATGGTTCTGCGCGGGAAGGTGGCGATTTAGGCTGGGCTGTGCCTGGGCAATTCGTGCCGGAATTTGAAGAGGTGATGAATGCGCTGGCTCCGGGTCAGGTGTCTGAGCCTTTCACCTCGCGCTTCGGTGTCCACCTGATCCAGGTGCAGGAGCGACGCGAGCGCAAGATGAATGATCGCGAACAGCGCGAAGCTGCACGCGCTGCGCTGCGCGAGAAAAAACTCGATGAAGCCTTCATCACTTGGGCGCAAGACTTGCGTGCTCGCGCTTATGTGGAGTTGCGAGAGCAGCCTCAATAAGCTGTGCAACTCAGATTTACGCAGTGAAGCATATTCCGCGCAAACGTTTCGGCCAGCATTTTCTGGTGGACCGAGCGCTGATCGAGGATATCGTCCATCAGATTGCACCCTTACCTGGCCAAGATGTGATCGAAATCGGCCCCGGTTTGGGGGCACTGACGCAGCCGCTCTTGGAGCGTTTGGGCCGCATCACGGTGATTGAGCTGGATCGCGATTTGGCAGCACATTGGCGCAGCCGTGCACAGGTCACCGTGATTGAATCTGATGTGCTAAAAGTGGACTTTGCCCTTATAAAATCTACGCAGAATGCTATTGAAAAAATAGCAAGTATGGCGCTGAGCATCCACCCACCTTCCTTGCGCATCGTAGGCAACTTGCCCTACAACATCTCCACGCCCATTCTCTTTCATCTGCTGCCCTATGCGGCCCAAGTGCAAGATCAGCATTTCATGCTGCAAAAAGAAGTGATTGACCGCATGGTGGCCAAGCCCGCGACGTCAGACTATGGCCGTTTGTCGGTGATGCTGCAATGGCGCTATGAGATGACGAATCTGTTGCATGTGCCGCCTGAAGCGTTTGAGCCGCCACCTCGGGTGCAAAGCGCTGTGGTGCGCATGATCCCGCGTGCGCAGCCAGCCGTATTGCAGCCCGCTTTGCTGGAAGAACTGGTGAAAGTGGCCTTCAGCCAGCGGCGTAAATTACTGCGTCACACGCTAGGGCGTTGGTTGGATGAGCGCAAGTTCGCCGGCGAATTTGATGTGCAGCGCCGTGCGGAGGAAGTGCCAGTCGCACAATATGTAGCGCTAGCGCAGCGCATTGATTCCTAAATTGGTAGCAAACTACGCAGATTCTATAAGGGGAAGATGCCGTTTTTCTCTAGAAAATACGGCAAGGCGATGAGAATCAAGTGAGCTTCGTGGCCTGCATCAAGCCGTGTTTTTCAGCGCTCTTCGGTATTGAATGGCTTCAGCCACATGGGTGACCTGCACACCGCGTGCGCCAGCCAAATCAGCTATCGTGCGGGCCACACGCAAGGCGCGGTGGATTGAGCGGCCTGACCAGCCTAGCCGTGCTGCAGCTGTATTGAGAAATTTGCGCGCCGCTTCATCGAGCAAGATTTTTTCTTCCAAAGCCTTGCCTTCCAGCGCCCGGTTGAGTTGCCCTTGACGCGCTAGGCTGCGCTCATGCGCTTGCAACACGCGTTGCGCGATGTCTGCGCTGGGCTCGGGTGGCGCGGCTGCGCTCAGGGCAGCCGAAGATTGCAGCAATTCTTCTGGCTCAAGCGCTTGGACTTCCACATGAATGTCAATCCGATCCAGCAAGGGGCCCGAGAGCTTGCCTTGATAGCGCGCAACTTGATCGGGTGTGCAGCGGCAAGCCTTCTGGCGCGAGCCCAAATAGCCGCAAGGGCATGGATTCATCGCCGCGATCAGTTGGAATCGAGCCGGAAATTCAGCGCGTTGTGTGGCACGCGAAATACTGATCACACCTGTTTCTAAAGGCTCACGCAAAGCCTCAAGCGCTGCTCGGCTGAATTCACTGAATTCGTCAAGGTAGAGTATTCCGTTGTGACAGAGCGAAATTTCTCCAGGCCGAGGCGGAGAGCCGCCTCCCACCAGCGCAACAGCGCTGGCTGTGTGATGCGGCGATTGCACCACGCGCTGGCCCCAGCGCTCGGCTTTGAACTGACCTGCCAAGCTCAAAATCGCAGCAGACTCCAGCGCCTCCTGCGTGCTCATGGCGGGCAAGAGGCTGGCAAAGCGCTGCGCGAGCATGGATTTACCTGTGCCCGGTGCGCCCACCATCAGCACGCTGTGGCCGCCCGCCGCTGCAATCTCCAGGGCACGCTTGGCCGCTTGCTGGCCTTTGACCTCGCGCATGTCGGCTTGCGCCTGGATGGACTTGCGCTCTGGCGCTTTCAAGATCGTCCATTCGCTGGCCTCGTGTGGTGCGTGTGAGGTTTCAGGCGTGTTGACGGATTCCCCAGTGGGGGCTTGAGCCACAGGTGCAAATCGTGCCACCACATCCAGCAAATGTGCCACCCGCACCACCCGCGCATCAGGTACTAAGCTGGCTTCTTCTGCGCTGCCTTCAGGCAAGACCAAGACGGGTGTTTTCGTGGTTTCTTCGTCTTGCTGCAATGCCATGCCCAGCGCCATCGCCAATGCACCTTGCACGGGCCTCAGTTGCCCCGAGAGTGAGAGCTCACCTGCAAACTCATGCCCCACGAGTTGCGAGCCGTCAATCTGGCCGCTGGCCGCCAAAATACCCAAGGCAATGGGCAAGTCAAATCGGCCAGAATCCTTGGGAATATCAGCCGGGGCTAGGTTGACGGTGATGCGCTTGTTGCTGGGAAATTCCAAGCCCGAATTGGCAATGGCTGAGCGAACACGCTCCCGGGCTTCTTTCACCTCCGTGTCGGCCAAGCCGACCAGTGTGAAACTGGGCAAACCATTGGCCAAATGTACTTCGACCTGCACCGATAAGGCGCGTAATCCCATTAATGCCCGGGAATGCACCAAAGAAAAGCCTGACATAATAAATCCCTATTTTGGTGCGTAATGACTTCTGATGATTGGAAATCAAGCCAGAAGAGGATGGCATCCATGTTGCAATCGAGCGTATTTAACTGTATCTATAAACATATTTTAACGAAAATCTGATTTCATGTCCAACTGATTTGGCTTTCTGCTCGGAAAATAGCTAGGCCATGAAGGTGTGAACAAATTGGCACGATCCGTGCATTCATCGAATCGTCATATATCCACTCTCCAAAGGAAAAGCATGAAACTCTCTCAAATCACACTCGCTACATTGCTCTGCGCCGTTTCGGCGGGCGCATTTGCCCAGGCCAAAGCACCTGCGCCAGATTACACTTTGAGCTTTAACGCAGCCGCAACCACCGACTACCGCTATCGCGGCATCAGCCAGAGTCGTGTGAAGCCTGCACTGTCCGCTGGGGCAGATTTTGCCCACAATAGCGGTTTCTATTTGGGCGTTTGGGGCTCTAGCATCAAATGGCTCAAAGATGCAGGTGCTGATGCCAGCGTTGAGATCGATGTGTATGGCGGTTACAAAGGCTCGATCAACAAAGACATTGGCTACGACGTGGGCTTGCTGACCTATATTTACCCTAGCCATGGCGTGACACCTAGCCCTAACACTACAGAACTTTATGGCGCGGTGACTATTGGGCCTGTTACGGCAAAATACTCGCATAGCACGACCAACCTCTTCGGTTTTGCCAACAGCAAAAGCAGTGGCTATTTAGACCTGAGCGCAAGCTTTGACTTGGGTAGCGGCTGGTCTATCGTCCCTCACTTGGGTCACCAGCGCGTTGCTAAGAACAGCCCCGCTTCTTACACCGACTATTCACTCACCGTCAATAAAGACTTGGGTAACGGTCTTGTTCTCTCTGGTGCTCTAGTCGGTACAGATGCCAAAGGCTATCTCTCGCCAGTCAATGGCAAAGATTTAGGTAAAGACGGATTTGTACTCACGGCCAAATACAACTTCTGATCTTCACTGCAAGTCATTACAAGGAGAACACATGAAACTTGTCACCGCCATTATCAAGCCGTTCAAGCTGGACGAAGTGCGTGAAGCACTGTCTGGCATGGGCGTGCAGGGCATCACCGTGACCGAAGTCAAGGGCTTTGGTCGTCAAAAGGGTCACACCGAGCTGTATCGCGGCGCGGAATATGTCGTCGATTTCTTGCCTAAGGTCAAGATCGAAGCCGCCGTGTCTGACGACTTGGTCGAGCGCGTGATCGAGGCTATTGAAGCTGCTGCCCGTACCGGCAAGATTGGCGATGGCAAGATTTTCGTGTATGACCTAGAGCAGGTCGTGCGTATCCGTACCGGCGAGACCGGAAAAGATGCCCTGTAATTCATAACAAGAGAACACTATGAAGAAACTCCTCTCCTCTTTGGCCCTGGGTTGGGCTTTGATTCTGGGCAGCGGTTTTGCGCAAGCTCAAACAGCTGCTCCAGCTGCTGCATCGGCCCCCGCCGCCGCTGCCTCTGAAGCCAAACCTGCTGCTCCCGCCGCTGCACCCGCTGCTGCTACACCTGTGGCCGCCGCCGCTGCGGCACCTGCACCTGCCGCGCCAGTGCCTAACAAAGGCGATACCGCATGGATGACGATCGCGACAGCCATGGTGATCTTCATGACCATTCCTGGCTTGGCGCTGTTCTATGGCGGCTTGGTGCGCAGCAAGAATATGCTGTCCGTTTTGATGCAAGTGTTTGTGGTCAGCGCCTTGATCTATGTGCTTTGGGCGATTTATGGTTACGCGCTGACTTTCGGCGGTGATGGCCAGTTCTTCGGTACGTTTGACAAGCTCTTCTTGAAAGGCATCACGCCCGACTCTGTGGCTGCGACCTTCTCTAAGGGCGTTGTGATTCCTGAGCTGAGCTTCGTCGCTTTCCAAGCCACGTTTGCAGCCATTACTTGCGCACTGATCGTGGGTGCTTTTGCAGAGCGTATCAAGTTCTCTGCTGTGCTGGCTTTCAGCGTGCTGTGGTTCACCTTCAGCTACATCCCTATCGCCCACATGGTGTGGTATTGGGCTGGTCCAGACGCGATCACCGATGCTGCCTCTCTTGAGAAAGTACAAGCTGCTGCTGGCTTGCTTTGGGCTAAAGGCGCACTCGATTTCGCGGGTGGCACAGTGGTACACATCAACGCGGCCATGGCTGGTTTGGTGGGTGCCTATGTGATTGGCAAGCGTGTGGGTTATGGTAAAGAAGCGATGGCGCCTCACAGCCTGACGCTCACGATGGTGGGTGCAGCCATGCTGTGGTTTGGTTGGTTTGGTTTTAATGCTGGCTCCAATCTTGAAGCCAACGGACTGACCGCTTTGGCATTCATGAACACCTTGGTGGCGACGGCAGCTGCATCACTGGCTTGGATTGCCGGCGAAGCGCTTGCTAAAGGCAAGGCTTCAATGCTCGGCGCAGCCTCTGGCGCAGTCTCTGGCCTGGTGGCCATCACACCGGCTTGCGGCTTCGTTGGGCCGATGGGTGCAATCATCATCGGCATCATTGCTGGTTTTGCCTGCCTCTGGGGTGTTAACGGCCTCAAGCGCATGCTGGGTGCAGATGACTCGCTCGATGTATTTGGCGTGCACGGCGTGGGCGGCATCGTCGGTGCGTTGCTGACAGGCGTGTTTGCTGCTCCTTCTTTGGGCGGCACAGGCGTGTATGACTACGTGACCAACAAAGTCGGCGAGGGCTACAGCATTGGCGCACAAGTGTGGATTCAGCTACAAGGCGTTCTGGTGACCGTTATTTGGTCTGCCGTTGTCGCCTTCATCGCCTTCAAGCTGATTGATCTGGTGATCGGTCTGCGTGTGAGCGAAGAAGAAGAGCGCGAAGGCTTGGATATCTCCAGCCACGGCGAAACCGCATACAACCGTTGATATTGAACTGCAAGGCGTGATGCTTGCATCACGTCTGCCATCCAGATAAGAAGAGAGTCTCCTTTGGATGTTCGCCCGCTTGCCGCAAGGCCAGCGGGTTTTTTTAATTCGTCAACTCAATGCGCCACCAAGTGCCGTCCGTCAACTGTGCGCAGGCTGCGCTGCCTAAATCGCCTTCTGGCATGAGGGTTTGAATACGGCCAGGCAGCGGTTTCACATCGGCCAGCTCTTTCCATTCGCTTTTGCCGTTCACGTTTTCCCAGCGCAGCGCATGCAGAGCGCGGCGGCTCATGTCGGGCACGACCACCGTGGGCCGTTGGCCGGGGAGGCTCAGAACAGCATGCATCTGCAAATTGGGATCACCCATTTGGTGATTTGACACGTCCATTGTCTTGGCAAAAGGCTCGATACGCGGCGGTGCGTAGCGATACAAAGTGAGCACGCCGCCGATATGGGGCGTTGTGACGCTAGCAATATCGAGTTTGCCGTCGCCATCAAAATCCGCAAAGCCTACCGGGTTGAGCCAGCGGAAGGGCAGGCCGAGAAAGCTGCTGCGTGCCAGCTCGATCAGTTGCACTTTTTCGTTGCCAGAGCTGCGCAGGCCGTAGCTCACCAAAGCAGCACCGCGTTCAGCATCGGCTTCAATCAAGATGATTTCATCCAAGCCATCGCCATCCAAATCCACCAAGCGCGGTTGCAAATCTTCAAACACGCGCTGTTTGGGTAACTCGATGCGATACGCCTGCCCCATACGCGAGAGCACATGCAGGCTGCCCGCGTGCACGGGCGATCCCATGGAAGCATGCGGGTAGCGAGCCGTCGGCGAGGCGAGCCAAGCCCAGCCAATATCCCGCGTGCCACTGGCGGCGGTGCTGGAGGGCAGGCGCTGCTTGGCAGCCAAGGGTGCGCTCCGGCTTTGCATCAATGAAGCGGCCTCCTTCTGGGCAAAGCTCTGAGCGCACCGTTTTGCATCGGGCGCAGCCATCAATTCCATCGACAAAACGTTGGTGTGCGCCAGCAAAGACGCAGTCACGGACAGAGCAAGGAGGCGCAGTTGGGAGGGAAAGGTATTCATAAGTGAAAGTCGCTCTAGAAGGGCGGCATCTTACAAATTCACCAACCCATGCGGCGCAGCACAAAATTTTGCTCGGTTTGTGTGGCCAGAATACGGCGCGTGCCGATGAGGCTTGATCCGCAGCTGCCATCGGCAATGCGGCCCTTCCACAAAGCGCGGATGTCTTTGCCGTTGTCGCTTTCTTCCAGATCGAGAACGCCATCTTCAATGTCGCCAAACACCTCCATCTCTTGGCCCTGCAAGCTGAATTGCCCAGCCAGTGATTCTTTGAATTCTGGGTTTTGCTTGAAGCTCAGGCGCGTGGTGATCACGTTGCCCGCAGCATTGGTTTGAAGCAATTCCAGCACCCAGTTGCCATATAAATCTTCGCTCAGCAAAGATTTGCTGTCGCGGCATGCCGCGCTGCCCGATGTTGCATTTAAGGGATGGTTTTGGGCATTCGCCGTTATAAAACCAGCGTAGAGTGCTATGAAAATAATAGTAAATCGATGCAACATCCCACGACTCCATCAAACGTCGGCAGCGGCTTTTTCAGCTTTGGACTGCGCCGCCTTCTTAGCAAATTCTGCCTTCAAAGCCGCCAGTCGATCCATCGGATTTTCTCTGATCGTCGCTTGATCCAACGCCATCTCGGCAATGAAGCGGCTTGGAATGCCCGCCACCGTGTCGCGCCCTTTTTTGCGGCGCTTGGGGTAGCTCACCGAGAGCGTGCGCTGAGCCCGCGTGATGCCCACATACATGAGGCGGCGCTCTTCTTGGATGCGAGCGAGCAGGCTATCTGAGATCTTCCCATCGACAGGTTTCGTGCCATCAGCTTCTTCAGGCCGAAAAGGCAGCAGGCCTTCGCAGACGCCAGCAAGCGTCACATGTGGCCACTCCAGTCCTTTGGAGGCATGCAGCGTGGAAAGCGTCACCACGTTTTGATCGCCTTCTTTGGCTGTCAAAGTGGAGAGCAGCGAAATCGTTTGGATCACTTCAAAGAGCGTTTTGCTTTCCGTGCTCATCGTGAGCCCCGCTGCATCGTCAATCTGGCCGCCGCAGCGCTTGGCCATCCAATCGATGAAGTCCAAGACGTTCGTCCAGCGGCTGGCCGCGAGTTTTTCGTTGTCTTCGCTTTCATGCAGGTGCTTTTCATAGCCAATTTCTTTGAGCCAATCGCGCAAGAATTCGCCCGCTGCTTCAAAGCCTGAGGTGTGCCGAGCGCGGTATTCCAGATCGTTCACATATCGACCAAATTCATGCAAGCCGCCAATCGTTCGCGCATTGATCGATGCAGAGAGCGAGCTGGAAAACAGCGCTTCAAACATACTCAGCTTGTATTGCGAAGCGAAAATGCCCAGCTGCTGCAAGGTCGTGTGGCCAATGCCGCGCTTGGGACTCGTCACCGCGCGAAGAAAGGCCGGATCGTCGTCGTTATTGCTCAGCAGGCGCAGCCAAGAACACAAATCCTTGATCTCCGCGCGATCAAAAAAACTTTGCCCGCCGCTCACCTTGTAGGGGATATTCGCCTTGCGCAGCGCCTGCTCGAGCATGCGGGCTTGGTGATTAGCGCGATACAAAATCGCAAAATCTTTCCATTCTTGGAATTGCGACCCTTGCACGATTTCAGAGCCCACGCGCAGCGATTGAATCCGCGCCACGGCGCGCTCGGCCTCATGCTCTTCGTTGTCTGCATCCACAATGCGCACTGGCTCGCCTTCGCCCAAATCGCTCCAGAGCTTTTTCGGAAAGAGCTTGGGGTTGGGGCCGATCACATTGTTGGCCGCCTTGAGAATCGCGCTGGTGGAGCGGTAGTTTTGCTCCAGCTTAATCACCTTGAGATCGGGGAAATCGAGCGGCAGCCGCTTCAGGTTATCCAGTGTCGCACCGCGCCAGCCATAGATCGATTGATCATCGTCGCCCACGGTGGTAAAACGCGCCGGGCTGCTCATCATTTTCTTGAGCAATTCATACTGCACAGCATTCGTGTCTTGGTATTCATCGACCAAAATATGGGCGTATTTCTCACGCCACACCTGCGCAGGTTGCTCATGATTTTGTAGCATTTTGAGTGGCAAGCCAATCAAGTCGTCGAAATCCACCGCCTGATAAGCCGTAAGCCGCTCTTCATAGCGCTCCATGATTTTTGCGGTCACGCGTTCATCATCATCTTTGGCCTGCGCCATAGCTTGCGCAGAATTCAAGCCGGCATTTTTCCAGCCGCTGATCGCCCATTGCCAGATCCGCGCTTGCTTGTTATCGGTGTTGCCACCCGCGTCTTTGATCATGGCCAGTACGTCGTCTGTATCCAAAATCGAAAACTGCGCTTTCAGCCCCAGCGCCTCGCCGCTCTCGCGCAGCATGCGCACGCCCAGCGCATGAAACGTGCAAATCACCACCTGCCCTGCCGCTTTGGCGCCCGCCTTGCCCATTTGCGACATCAGCAGCGCCTTCGCCCGCTCGCGCATCTCGGCCGCCGCTTTGTTGGTAAACGTGATCGCCGCAATCCGCTCGGGCGGCACACCCGCCGCAATCAGCCGCGCAATCTTGTGGGTGATCACCCGCGTCTTACCCGAGCCTGCGCCCGCGAGCACGAGGCAAGGCCCATGCAAATAATTCACCGCCTCTTGCTGGGCAATATTCAAACCGGGGGAAGACATTCAGGAGTGCTCAAACAAAGACGAAAGACAAACAGCCGCGAATCATACGGGTGCATTTCGGATTATTTAGCATCGTGATGTCAAATAATTCGAAAACAGGCTTTTGTCTTTATAAATCAAACACTTACGATTGGCGAATCAGCCAATCCTTGGTCTGCATCGAGTAAACCCGCCCGGCAAACGCAATTGCATCGGGCCTGTGCGCGCTCATCACAATCGTGACACCAAGGCTTTTGAGGTTTTCCAGCACCCGTTTCTCTGTAGCTACATCCAAATGACTCGTCGCCTCATCCAAAATCAACAGGGAGGGCTCGCGATACAAAGCCCGTGCAATCAAAATGCGCTGCCTTTGCCCGCCCGAGATACCTGCGCCTTGCTCCGCCAGCCTCGTGCGATAGTTTTGCGGCCAATTTTCAATTTCTTGAGAAATGCATGCCAACGCCGCGCAACGCTTCATGCGCTCCCTATCCAGCGGCTGTGCAAAAAAGGCGATGTTTTCTTCAATTGAGCCTTCAAACAGCTCATCGTTTTGAAACACAAAAGCCAGCCGCTTGCGCAGAGCCAAGGCATTGGTAGCCTGCACGCGCTCGCCGTCATACGTGAGCGAGCCTTCGCCGGGCATGAACACCCCGCCCAATACACACAGCAAAGTCGTCTTGCCTGTGCCAGATGGCCCTACTATCGCCACAATCTCACCCGCTTCCACGCTGAACGTCACCGCACGAAAGATCGGTGGATCAGGGTTGGCATATTTGTAGCCCAAGTTCAGCGCCTGCATGCTGCTGGCTTGAGGTTTTTGGGTGAGCGCCACGCCCGAATCATTTTCAGGCTGCGCAAACACAATATCGCCCGTACGATCAAAGTGCACCTTCATCGTGCGCAGCCAAAGCATCCTGTCGGCAAATGCAGAGGCTCTTCCCGCAAAGCTAGCTTGATAGGCCATAAAGGCAAACAGCATACCCACTGAGAGCTGGTTCGCCAAAATCATCTGCGCCGCCAAATACACCACCACCAAATGCGCTAGGCCCATGCAAGTCGTCATCACCAAATTGCTGAAGAGATTGATGCGCTCTGTGCTGGCGTCCTTATCTTGCACTTTCTTGGTCAGGTTCGTCCATTGCTGGGCGCGCGTCAAATCTGCTCCCGCCATTTTCAATGCATGTACGCCGCGCACACTTTCAATCAAATGCGATTGGCGCTTCGCATCTAAAAACACCCGCTCAGAAGTCACCCGTTGCGACGATGAAAACACAAATACCTTCACGATCAGCATCAGCGTAAATACACCGATAGCGATCCAAGCCAGTGTGCTGCTGTAAAGAAACATCATCGCCACCGTGCCCACGCTGATCAAAGCGTCGAGCACGATTTCAATGCTCGTGCGCGTGAGCGCTTGCGCGAGTTGCCCAAGTGAATCAAAGCGCGAGACCAAATCCCCCGTTTGCCGTTTCACGAAAAATTGCACCGGCAGCTTAAACAAATGCCGAATCACATGCACATACAGCTGATAGCCCACATTCTGCGAAAGCACCACACCCGCCCAGCCACGAATCGCCGTAAAGATCGTCTGGAAGACGAGCAAGAAGCCCGTTCCCAAAGCCACAATCGTGAGCAAATCCTTATCGCCCGTTACGAGCACATGATCCATCACGATCTGCGTGTAATACGGCGTGAGCAGCGCAATGATCTCCAGCACCACAGACACCATGAAGAGCTGAAACACTGCGCTGCCCATACCCGGGAAGCTGCGCAGCAAAGTGCCAAACTGCAATCGCGGCTGCGGCGGCGTGCGCTGTAATTGCGCACGCGGCACAAAATCTGCTGCGTAGCCACTGAATTTCTCAGTCACCTCGCGCCAGCTTGCCCAGCGTTGCCCTTGCGCAGGGTCGTGCAATTTCACGCCTTGCTCAGACACCTGCGTGGCCACCACCCAATGATTGCCTGCCCAATGCAAGACCGCAGGCAGCTTCAATTGCTTGATTTCATCGGCTGCGAGCTCCACGCTGCGTGCATTGAGCCCAATTTGGTCCGCCCACGCGGCCACATCTTGCAAAGAAGTGCCACGCGACGACACTTCAAACCGTGCCCGCAAATCTTCCATTTGAAGCTGCGCACCAAAATGCTGAGCCACCATCGCCAAGCATGCCAAGCCACATTCCGCTGCCTCTTGCTGCAACACCAGGGGCACTGATTTGCGCGGAAACAGGCGCAGCTTTAATCCCGCATCAGATTTGAATGATGCGCCAGGAATTCCGCCTGCTCCAAATTCCCCTGAGTCTGATGCCCGTGCCATTGCGCTAATTACACCCGGCCGCCCAGCCGATACAGCGGCTCCAGCAGCCATTGATAAATCTTGAGTCGATCCAGCTCAACATCGGCCTCCAACACCATGCCCGGTGAAATCGGTAATTTCTTATCTTGGTAAGTCATGTGATTCGCCGGCAGCTTCACGCGCACGGTATACACCGGCTCTTCCACACGAATATGCTGCACCACCTCTTGCGGAGGTAAGGCAATGCGTGAAATTTCGCGCACCGTACCAAAGTGTCTCCCGTAATGCTCATGCGGATACGCCTGATATCGCACAGAAACTCGCTGCCCCTCGCGCACAAAGCCAATAGAGCGAGATGGCAAAAGCAAAATCACTTCAACCCCTTCATCCAACGGAATCACCGTGAGCAAAGGGATATCTGGCCGCACCATCTGACCGGGCTGCGCAGACACTTGCGTCACGATGCCATCAATTGCCGAGACGAGTTGAATCCGCTTGGAAGAGTGCTCATTAAATTCCTGCTGAGCAGTCGTCATTTCACGGGAAAGCTGTGCCTTTTGAGACTGAGCACGCAACTCCACCATGACCAACTCACTTGTTTGTTTGTCAATCTCGCGTTTGAGGCTGAGCTGTTGCCGTTCAGAAGCGCTTCTCTCGCCTTTCAAGCGCAGCATTTCTGAGTTTTTGATTTCCAAAGCCTCTTGAGAAATAAACCCGTCTTTCACGAGCTGCTGCTGCCGGGCTTGTTGCTGATAAACGTCTGCAAGCCTGAGATGAATCAGCTCCAGCTCACCTTCGCTGTTAACCAATTCACGGCGCATGCTGTCAAGCTGGAAGCGAATGGCGTTGATAGATCGCGCGGTGCTGTCGCTGATAGTTTGCAGCTCTTGTTGACCCAGAGCCAGCTTCTTTTGCGCGAGAAGTCCCTGCTCAAATTCAATACTTTTATTTTGTGCAAAACGCTCCGCAGACAATTCTGCAATAACTTGGCCTTTTGAAACAGCACTACGCTCGGCGATGGGCAGTCTAGAAAGTACAGCAAGCTGAGGGGAAACGGCTTTCCAGCTACTGTTTGCTGGAGCGACGTATCCGTTTGTGCGAACGATTCTCGGTATGTCTATCTTTGTGGCAGAAACAGTCAGGCCAAATAGAACAGCGAGTATCAATAAGACGTAATTCTTCAAAGCGATAAGCATCCTAGTTTCGCGGTTGCAGTTGCAAAACGGCTTTAGTAGTTTTTAATTTGAGAAATCAAAAAGCCTGATTTTTCTAGCATTACTAGCAACCCGTTTGGACCCACGACGTGACCCACTCCCACGACAAAAAGTGTACTCTGCTCATGCAATAATTTATCGATTCGTGGCAACCATTCAATATTCCGTGGTTCAATTGAACATAAAAAAAGAAGATTGACATGTTGATTAGTGTTGCGTCTCTGGATAAATAGTTCTTCGAATTTCTTAAAATCTCCCAACCAAACTAGTCGCTGCAACTCGACAAATTGCTGAAGCATATTTCCTGTCTGCGCCTCTTTTTGCAATGAACTTATTAGTGAAATTCTGGTGTCAATGCCCGGGCATTTGTCTCGCCAAATACTCCATTCTGTCCAAGGATTTTCAAGTGAAAGAATTTTCTTTTTTGTTGAAAACATTTTCTCCAAACTTGCTTCCGGACCTGCGGAGAATTTGATCGAGTTCAAATCTTCGTTAGAAGCGTATTTATTGATAAATAATGGCTCTAAGAATTTCAAAAGATCATTCGTTGGTACTATTTTCAAGCTATTTACTTCGTAGTTTGTTAAAACTCTACCGTTAATTAGCTTTTCATATTCTTGACTTAGCGCCTCTGTTTCTTGCTGATCAAAGTGTGGGTCTGCATAAGCTATTGATGAAGTGGACTCAAAACTGATTGCCTCGACTCCAGAAGCAATTTTTTTTGCTAGTGTTGTAAGACTGACATATCGCTCGACCCCGCCATGGTAGGTAGCTAGCAAATAACCAGTTTTCCCATTTTTTTCTATTTTCCAAATTAAACCGGTCGACTTTGATTCGCATCCGCACAATACACTTAACGAAATCGATAGAAAGATAAAAACCAGTGCTCGAAACATTGTTTGTATAAATCAGATAAAAATAAGCATGGATATTGACAAAAAAGTTTTTATTAAGCCGCAGAACGCGGCTTAACATTTTTTACCAACTACCATCCACCCGGCCCACTGCCACCATACGAATCAGACATAGAGTCATGACCATTGACAGCGCCAGCGGAGCTTGCATTTGTTGCAGAATCTGGCCCTGGGCCAACGTTAGTACCACCCCAGGTTGAAGTTATTGTCACCTGTCCTATACCCCAATCCACAGTAGCTGGTTGCGGCACTCCTGGGCTTACCGCAAACGTTCCTGGTGAGCTAGGAACGCTAGGGACTACCTGAGCAATTGTTTCTGTGGTCGCAGGTATTGGTGCACTCGTAGGTGCTGGAGGTGTATATGTAAATCCAGCCCAATTCATGCCCATCATTGAAGGGCTACCTTGCCCATAAATCAACTCGCCCTCATTAGGTTTACAAATTCTCATAATCGAAGCTCCTTGAAATGTCATGTTGAAAAATGTTGCTTCTGTGAAAAGCCTTGAGAACACACAATACGAGGTAGTTATAAAGTCGTTATGGCAAGCGCGATTCCGAAAATTGAAAAAATCGAAAAACCTGTGAGCAAACCTGCTACTGGTTGCACTTTCAAAAAATTTTACATTTAATTTGTACAGTACCGTATATTTCTTGTTCAAGAGTTATTAATGGATGCGTTCAATAGAGTAGCCCTTTTTCGCAAGTAAAGTTAACAATGATGGCTCTTGAATCACATGATGTGCACCGATTAAAACGAGACCATTTGGCGCTCTTTTCATGACGGAATCCCAATTCTCTGCCCACTGGTGTGTTCTGACGTTGTAGGAGCATTCCGCATTAATTTTGTTATGCGGGAGTATATGTTCAAGTTCTGTTGTCTTCGTTCGAAGTGCCTCAGCATCGCCTTGAAATGCATATTTCTGAATCTCATGCATAGTCAAGAATCCTTGATCTTCATAGATCATCTTTTCGAACGATTTAAGAATATCAGGGAATAACGTGTTGACATTGCAAGTCTTATGCCAAGTGATTCGCTGGTTGTAGTGTTGCTCAAGGGCTGAAACATGCTTTCCCAGCGCCATGGCTGATTTACCTAAAACAGAATCAATGCCTAATTTTGTTGGACTTAAGATTTGCCGAGGTATCTTTGATCGATGTATTCGTGCAGAAAAGGCTTGATTAAACGCATACCCGTAGTAAGCAACATCAGTTTCTAAGGCGTCAGCATACTCTTGCGAAGACATGAGCCCATCGGCAGATAGTCGATCAAGAAACGCTGTTAGCAGCTTCTTATTATTTTCCGATAAATCGACGCTTATTTGTTTGAATTCCTTTTGAGGAGCATCATCGATTGCTTCGACGATGATGTGTTTAGCAGAGTTAAATACGCGTAACGTTCGAGCAGATGGCGTCACGTATTTCTCTGGCCCATAATGGACGACTCCTTGAACAAATATTGATTGACTATCGTTAGTAATTTTCCAGAGCAGTTCTGATGGTTCTTGATCAATGCATGCTACCAAAAATTGTGACATAAGCACGAAAATTAAGAGTAATCGCATTGTATGCTTTCGCGATTTCTAATGTGCGTTTGAATATAAGCGTATTAAGAAGCCGATTTTTGATTACGCCACCCCGTCTGAGTCGCCCAAACCATCACCGGCACTGATGCCACCTTCGTTGTCCGCATCCGATGGCGCTTCAGACGTTGGGCCTGCTGGGCCAGGCCCAAGATTTGGACACATATTTAACCCTTCGCCGAACTGAGGATCTGGCGCGGGCGTGACTGATCCCGGTGATATTAACCCACCTCCTATCAGTGATGGTGCATTCACCGTTGGCATATCGGGTACGCCAGGTGAAATTGGACTAACTGATCCGACATTAGGAGTGCTGATCGTTGGTGTAGGATTTGTGGATGCCGATTGCAAAGATTCAAGAGGTTGTGGTGGTAAAAACGCCATATTAAAGCCTCCCCACGTTGGGTTACCAAGCCCAAAAATCAAACCTGCCTCATTGGGTTTACAAATTCTCATAATCGAAGCTCCTTGCAATGTCATGTTGAATAATGTTGCTTCTGTGAAAAGCCTTGACAGTATCGCCCCCCCCCCCTAGACAATCCCTATCCGCGTATTCCCTAGTTTGCTAGACGAGTTGGGAATATCCATAAAACATATTTGCATATAGGGCGAAGTAACGAATGGTAAATTTGCATGTGAAATATGTGGCTAGGGAGGCGCTTGATCATTATTGGCCGCTTTGCGAAACGCATATTGAAAGAGGACTCATTCCCGCTCAAGGCGAGGCCAATGCGAAGCATGTTTTGATGGAGCTGGAGGCAGGGCGAGCACAACTGATTGTGGGCGAAGATGAGCATGGCACGGTGCATTCAGCCATGGCCGTACAGTTTCAGCCCATGCCCAATTACGTGGTGGCGCATGTGTATAGCATTGGTGGGCGCGGTGTGATTGATAACGCGCATCATTGGGCTGGCATCAAGGCTTGGATGAAGGCGAATGGGGCGGTGAAAGTGCAGGGCGTTTGCCGGCCAGCACAGGCTAGGCTTTGGGGAAGGTTGGGATTTGAGCCTGTGTATCAAATCGTAAGACAAGACCTATGAGCGCGGATTTTCACCACCAACCAAAATTCTCTGTGCACCAATTGGTGTTGGATTTACGCCACCATTCCGTGACAATTTATTGGACTGATTTGATAGTTTCGATGTTTGTTTTTTGGATGTCGGTGGCTTTTGTAGGTTTTGTGTCGCTGAGCTGGCACATGGCGCTTGTATTCATTGCTTTGGGTAGCCTGGCTTTATATCGAGCAGCGCTGTTTGTGCATGAAATAGGGCATTTCTCTCGCAATACATTGCCAGGCTTTGAAGCGGCTTGGAATGCACTGATTGGTTGGCCTTTGCTCTTTCCATCTTTCTTTATTCAATCGCACCCCGATCATCACCGTATGGCCAGCTTTGGCACGGCAGGCGATCCTGAGTATTTGCCTTTTGCAGTAGCGCCACGCAAGATGCGTGCTTGGTTTTTGGCGAGCTCGGCGCTCACGCCTGTCTTTTTGTTGATCAGGGCGGCGCTAGTCGTTCCTGCAAGCTGGGCATGGCCGCCGCTTCGGCAATGGCTTCGCTGCCATGCGAGCCGCATGACGATGAACGGGGCTTACCAGCCCGCTTTAAAGGCGCAGAGCCTGAGCGCTTGGCATGAGGCGAGCGAAATGATGGCTACGCTGTTTGCTTGGGGCTGGATCATTTGTGGCGTATTGCAGCTTTTGCCTTGGCAATTTTTGATGAGCGTGCTTGTTTGTATGATGCTGGCCAATTTGCTCAACGGCTGGCGCACTTTGCATGCGCATGCGTACACGTCTGTAGGTGCAGCGACCGATTTCATGGGGCAATTGCAGGATTCAACGACTTTCAAGCTACCCGTTTGGCTAGGCGAATTGGTCGCGCCCGTTGGCCAGCGCTTTCATGCGGCGCATCATTTGTTTCCTTATTTGCCGTATCACTCGCTGGCAGAGGCAGATCGTCGAATCAAGGCGAGCGAGTGGGATGGCAAAGAAGCTTATTTGAAGACTTTGCGGTAAGTGGCATCCGAAACTCCTGATTTAATAGCAATCCGCGCATATTCTATGCCGGCTACTGGCTGATTTTGATCATATTTTTAGCCTCCAGATGTCAGGCAGATGCAATGGAGCTTTGGGCAAAGACTGAGACAATCTTCCTGTGCTGCAAATTCTCCTCGTCACTTTCCCCTTCTTCGCGCTGGTGCTCGCGGGATATGTGGCGGCGCGCAGGCTTTGGTTGCCTGTGGCGGCGATCCCGGGCTTGAATGGTTTTGTGCTTTACTTTGCGCTACCTTGCATGCTGTATCGCTTTGGCAGCTCTACGCCGATCGCGCAATTGCTCGACGGCGCGGTGTTTGGAGTGTATTTGCTGTGTGCGCTGATCATGGTGGCCTTCTCAATTGCGATGACGCTCTCGAAGCGCATTGACTGGAACAACGCATCGTTCGGCGCTTTGGTAGCGGCATTTCCCAACACAGGCTTCATGGGTATTCCGCTTTTGGTGGCGCTGCTTGGGCCACGTGCGGCCGGGACAGCGATTGTGACCATCTTGGTTGATCTGGTGATCACCACCTCGCTGTGCATCGCGCTCTCGCGCTTGGGTTCGGGTGGCGGTAGCGCAGGGCAGGCAGCGAAGAATGCACTCAAAGGCGTGGCTTCTAACCCAATGCCTTGGGCGATTTTGAGCGGGGCCTTGGCTTCATGGCTAAACATTCAACTGCCCGCGCCTGTAATGCAAACCTTGGGCTTGCTGGCAGATAGCGCCTCGCCCGTGGCATTGTTCACCATTGGCGCGGTGTTGGCACGCTCTCAGATGATGGCACTTGCTGGCCATGCACCGCCCGTGCCTCTGATGGATTATGTGCCGCTGGCGTTGATGAAGCTCGTTTTACATCCACTCTTGGTGTTGCTGGTAGGCAGCGCGGCGATTTCGCTGGGCTTGCCGTTGGATCGTTTTGCGCTGACGGTGATCGTGCTCGTGGCGGCGCTGCCCTCGGCTTCAAATGTGTCTTTGCTGGCCGAGAAATTTGAGGCTAACAACGGGCGCATTGCACGCATTATTTTGGTGAGCACGGTGCTGGCGTTTTTCACCTTTGCAGGCGCGGTCAAACTGGTGGCGCATTGAGCTTTTGGGAGCGAATCCCGCGAAGGCGCAGCGCCGTTTTGTGCAATACTAATTGACCATTTCGGAGATCAGCATGCGAGCCCTCAAAATCACTCTTTCTATCCTCGCTGTAACCACTTTGGCAGCCTGTGCCTCCGGCCCCGGCCAGGTGCAGGGCCCGGTGAAGCTCACCATTCTTCACACCAACGACCATCACGGTCGTTTCTGGAAAAACAACGATGGCGAATACGGCTTGGCGGCACGCAAAACCCTGATTGACGGCGTGCGTGCAGAAGTCAAAGCCGCTGGTGGCCATTCGCTGTTGCTCGATGGCGGCGATGTGAACACTGGCATCCCAGAATCCGACACACAAGATGCCGAGCCTGATTTCAAAGGCATGAAGCTGATTGGCTATGACGCGATGGCGCTGGGCAACCATGAGTTTGACAAGCCGCTGCCCGTGCTCGCCAAGCAAATGCAGTGGGCGGGCTTTCCGATGATTTCGGCCAATATTTACAAAGATGGTCAGCGCCTCTACAAGCCATTCGAGATGTTTGATCGCGGTGGTTTGAAAATCGCTGTGATGGGGCTCACGACTGACGATACCAAGAAGATGACCTACCCAGCCAACACTGGCATGCTGGAATTTCGCAAGCCCGCTGACGAGGCGGCAATGCTCGTTCCCGAGCTGCGCAGAAAAGCGCATGTGGTGATTGCCGCCACGCACATGGGGCATTACACCGATGGCAAGAGCGGCGTGAATGCGCCCGGTGATGTGGAGATGGCGCGGCAAGTCAAAGGCATTGATTTGATCGTGGGCGGCCACAGCCAAAA
The DNA here is from genome assembly GCA_031375105.1 of Variovorax sp. Lineage (GTDB taxonomy): Bacteria > Pseudomonadota > Gammaproteobacteria > Burkholderiales > Burkholderiaceae_C > JANMDU01. Next base: position 41,013 of record JANMHJ010000045.1, on the reverse strand, counting down.
TCCGGTGTGTATGTTGGAGCAGCTGGGTGCATCGCGCCGTAATGACGCTTATGTACCCGGCACAGCCTGCCGCCCTGATGTGCAAAACGGCACGATTATTGTGCAAGCGCATGAGTGGGGCAAGTTTGTGGGGCGTGCGGATTTTGAGTATTCGGGTGGCCAACTCAAGCTGGTGAAGTATGAGCTGCTTCCGATCAATCTGAAGCGCACCGTCAAAGCCCCAGATGGCAAAGATATCAAGCAAACCTACACACCCGAAATCAAAGAAGATCCCGCCATGCTGGCGCTCTTGCAGCCCTTCCAAGACAAAGGCCGCGCTGCGCTGGATGTGGTGGTGGGCGAGAGCGATGGCGCACTCGATGGCAGCCGCGAGAACGTGCGCAAACAGCCCACGAACATGGGCGTGTTCATTGCTAGCGTGATGATGCAAAAGGCCAGTGCTGATCTGGCCATCATGAATTCTGGCGGTGTGCGCGATTCCATGCCCGCCGGCAAGCTCACTTACAAAGACGTGCTCAAAGTGCAGCCCTTCGGCAACATGCTTGCACATGTCACTTTGAACGGCACAGAGCTGATGGCTTACCTCAACGCCGCCGCCAAAATGACTGCGGGCTCAGGCGCGTTCGCGCAATTCGCGGGCGTGAATCTCGTGATCGAAGGCGGCGCAGTGAAATCCGCCAGCATCAAAGGTGCACCGATTGACCCGGCCAAAAAATATCGTATGGCGCTCAACAGCTTCCAGGCCAGCGGCGGCGATGGCTATCCCAAACTCAGCGACCATCCCGGCTATGTGAACACGGGTTTTGTCGATGCTGACGTGATGCGCGAATACCTGAGCAAAAACAATATAAAAAGCGCGAATTTTGCACCGGGTGAAGCGGTGGTGCGACGCTAAAGCCCAAGGATGGCGCGAATACTTTCCTGCGCCAGAAGCAGGGAGCATACGTTTGTGCGTGCTTAGAAATATTTTCGCACGATGTAAGAACGCTAAATCCCGAGCGACCCATGGGCAATGCAGCTTGAAATGGCTGTTTTGTCCAACCCTAGGAGATCTTGATATGAAACCTTCCATACTTTCTGCCGTTGCCTTGGCTAGCTCAGTGCTGGCGCTGAATGCTGTCGCACAAAGCAACTCCGGTGCTGCCGTCGATCCGTCTGTCTTCATCAACCAATTCGAGGCCACCAATGGCAAGTTTGAGGGCTACCGACGCTCGGGTGCGAAGGGTATTTGCGCGACGGGAGAGTTTGTCGGCACAGCAGATGCACGCGGGCTGTCCACCGCTTCCGTCTTCAGCGGAAGGCCTATTCCTGTTGTGGTGCGCTTTTCAGTAGGCGGCGCGAATCCGAAGGCGGCTGATAATGCAAAATCCCAGCGCAATCTCGCGCTTCAATTCAATCTGCCCGGTGGTGAGCAATGGCTGATGGGCAATATTTCAGCGCCTGTGTTTGGCGCTTCTACGCCTCAGCAATTCTTGGGGCTCGTGGCCTCGCGTGAACCTGATCCTGTTACCAAGATGCCTGACCCGGCCAAAGTGAAAGCTTTCAACGATGCCAATCCCGAAATCTTGCTGATTGGCAAACATTTTGCATCGCAACCCGTGCCCGCCAGCTATGGCAGCGTGAATTACTGGGGCGTACATGCCTATGGTTTTGTCAACGCCAGTGGCGCGAAGCAATTTGGCAAGTGGATTTTTGAACCTGTGGGTGGTTTGCAAGGTTTGACCGACGACGAAGCCAAGGCCAAAGGCCCGAGTTTTCTGTTTGATGACCTGCGCCAGCGTGTGAAAGAAGGCAAAGTCGCGTTTAACTTTAATCTGGAGCTGGCACAGCCCGGCGACAAGCTAGACAGCGCCACCGTGCCGCTGCCCGAAGGCCGCAAGAAGGTCAATCTAGGCATGCTCAAAGTGACATCGGTTGCAGAAGATGGCGGCGGCCCCTGCCTCACGATCAACTACAACCCCATGGTCATGCCCAAAGGCGTAGAAGCCTCGGCCGATCCGATGCTGCCCGCCCGCGCTGCGCCCTATGTGATTTCGCTCGGTCGTCGTTTGACCGAAGGCGCGAAACAGCAGTAAACCGTTGAAGGAAACTCCCATGACAAGCTCTCGCAGAACCTTCTTCCTTCAATCGCTCTCTGGCGCTTCGGCGCTCACAGCATTTGCAGCCCATGCGCAAACGCCAGCGGCGGTGGTAGATACAGACCCTCAAGCCATCGCCCTTGGCTATAAAACCGATGGCAGCAAAACGGATAAAACAAAATATCCCAATTACGCTGCCAGTCAAAGCTGCTCAGGCTGCGTCTTGTTTCAAGGCAAGGCGACCGACAGCACGGCAAGCTGTGCGGTGTTCGGCGGCAAGCTCGTCTCGGGCAAAGGCTGGTGTAGCGCTTGGGCGAAGAAGGTTTGAGAGCGAGCGGCGTACTTGCTCTGGGCGACTGCATTAGCCAGCCAATAATGTCGCATTGCCACCTGCCGCAGCGGTGTTTACTGTGACGGTTTGCTCGGCGCAGAAGCGCAGCAGGTAATGCGGGCCGCCGGCTTTGGGGCCGGTGCCACTTAAGCCTTCGCCTCCGAAGGGTTGGCTGCCGACCACCGCGCCGATCATGTTGCGGTTGATATAGACGTTGCCTACTTTGGCGCTGTGGGCGAGTTGGAGGGCGCGGCTGTCGATGCGGGTTTGAATGCCCAGGGTCAGGCCGTAGCCCAGCGCATTGATTTGCTCGATGACGGTTTGCGGATCGGCTTTGCCATCTTTGCCATAGCGCAGGATGTGTAGCACAGGGCCGAAGATTTCGTGGCGCAGATCACTGATCTGCTGGATTTCTACGATCTGCGGGGGCAGCAGATTTGCTACTGAATTAATAGCAAACTTCATTGATTCCATAACGGCTATTTGGCTATTTTGCTTATATATTGGCTGTTGAAGGTGTTTTTGTATGCCTTCGAAGGCCTCTTGGTCAATCAGCGGGCCGACATCGGTGGACAGCTGCGTCGCATCGCCGCTGCGCAGCTCGCTCGCTGCGCCTTGCAGCATCTCGATCACCTTATCGGCAATGGCGTCATGCACGCAGAGCAGGCGCAGGGCGGAGCAGCGCTGCCCAGCGCTTTTGAAGGCGCTCTGAATGGCCGCATCGACCACTTGCTCGGGCAGGGCGCTCGAATCGACCAGCATCGCGTTGATGCCGCCCGTCTCCGCAATCAGCGGAATGATCGCGCCGTCTTTGGCGGCCAGGGCGCGGTTGATGATTTTGGCGACTTGTGTGGAGCCCGTGAAGACCACGCCTGCGATGTCTTCCAGAGCAACCAGCGCAGCGCCCACCGTCTCTCCCGGGCCATGGAGCACTTGCAAAGCGGCTTGCGGCACGCCTGCGGCATGCAAGAGCTTGGCGGCTTCCACAGCGACTGCGGGCGTTTGCTCAGCAGGTTTGGCCAGCACCGTGTTGCCAGTGGCGAGCGCGGCGGCGACTTGGCCTAGAAAAATAGCGAGCGGAAAATTCCACGGGCTGATACAGACCCATACGCCGCGAGGCCTCAAGCGCAGCTCATTGGTCTCGCCAGTGGGCGAGGGCATCGAAATCGGCTGCATCACACGCTGCGCTTCGACAGCGTAGTAGCGCAGAAAATCCACCGCCTCGCGCACTTCGGCCACGGCATCGCCCCATGTTTTATGCGCTTCTTTCACGAGGAGGGCGCAAAAGCGCGGAGTTTGCGCCTCCAGTGCGTCAGCCGCTTTCAGCAGAACAGAGCCGCGCTGCTGCACCGGCAAAGAACTCCAATTTTGATAGCACTCTACGCAGGAAACATAACGGGTCAAGGCCAATTTGGCATCAAAAACAGGGATGTGAGGCACATCACAAGCCGTATAGGCTGCGAGCATCGGCGCGCGATGCGTTTCGTCTGCCAAGTCAAAACCGGTGCTGTTTTTTCGGTCGCTGCCAAACAAATCTAGCGGCATCAGCAAGCCCGATTGCGCGGAAAGATGCAGTGGAGAAGCCAGCAACTCATCCATGCGCACAGCTTCGTCGGACAGCTGGTGCACGAAAGAAGAATTCGCGCCGTTTTCCAGCAAACGGCGCACCAGGTAAGCCAGCAGATCGCGGTGTGCGCCCACAGGAGCGTAAATGCGCAGGCGCACGAGTGGGTTTTTCAGCACCTCGCGGTAAATGCCTTCGCCCATGCCGTGCAGGCGTTGCAGCTCAAATTCGCTGCCATAGCGACTGGCCAATTGCATGATGGCGGCTATCGTGGCGGCGTTGTGGGTGGCAAATTGCGGGTAAATCACGTCATTGGCAGCTAAAAGCGCCTGAGTGCAGGCCAAATAGCTCACATCGGTGTGATGTTTGTGGGTAAACACCGGGTAATGCGCCAGCCCCAACTCCTGCGCACGCTTGATCTCAGCATCCCAATACGCGCCTTTGACGAGGCGACACATGAGTTTGACGCCATGCTTGCGGGCGATCCGCGCCACCTCGTCAATCAGCTCCACCGAGCGGGTTTGATAGGCCTGCAAAGCCAAGCCGAAACCGCTCCAGTGCGGGTAGTGCGCTGCAATGTTGATCACCAGAGCCTCGAATACGTTGAGCGAGAGCTCCAAACGATCCACCTCCTCGGCATCGATGGTCAGATTCATATTGGCCTGGGCGGCCTGCTCACACAATTGCCACACGCGCGGCACGAGTTCGCTCATCACGCGGTCTTTCTGGCTCCACTCATAGCGCGGGTGCAGAGCAGAGAGCTTGATGGAGATGCCATCGCCAGTTTGTGCGGTAATGTTTAAGCCTTTTGGGGCTTTACCCGTTATAGAATTTGCGCGTAGTGCTATTGATTTAATAGCAATTTGGTAGCTTTCAAAATAGCAATCGGCATCAATCTGCGTGCGTGCACCTTCGCCCAGCATGTCGTAACTAAAAGCGATGTTGCCGCGTTTGCGTTCACCTGAGGCCACATCCAAAGCCTCGTCAATAGTCTGCCCGAGCACGAACTGTTTGCCCAGCAATTGCACTGCACGCAGCGTCGCGGTGACTACGGTTTTTGCACCTAATTTAGCGAGCAAACCGGGCTGCGCTGCACCATCTGAATCGGGCAAGAAATGCTTACTCATCGAGATGGCGGCACTGGACAGTCGCGAGAGAGACGAAGGCGACTTGGCATTCGCGACCGCATCCCCCGCGCCAGCAAAATCTGCCCGCGAGAGCTGATCCGCCGTCAAGGCAATGGCCGTGTCGGCATCAGGAATGCGCAGCAAGGCTTCGGCCAAACGCATCAATGCCAGCCCTTCCGCGCTTGAAAGCGGGTATTCGCGCAAGAGCGATTCCATCGCCCAAAACGGCGGTGGGTTGTCGCGCACGGCTTGCACCCAGGGCTTGGCTTGCGAGGCGGCAGCGGCCCAATCCAAAGCACCCGCAAGCGCCGCCAAACGCGCAGAGACAATCTCGCTTTCAGGGCGATAAGGGGTGGGCAAGCGGTTTTTTAGTAAAAAATTCATGGTCAATCCAACAAAACAATCGATTCAGCGATCATTCATGGAAATTCAATGAATTTCTCGCTAAATTATGGATTTTCAATGAATGAATCGCTATAAATATGGATCACACCAGTGAAATTGACAAGATTGACCGAAAAATCCTTCAAGTCTTGCAGGCAGACGGACGCATTAGCAATCTCAAACTCGCCGAAAGCATTGGCCTGTCAGCCACTGCCGTGCTCGCGCGCACGCAGCGCTTGCAGCGCGAGGGCTTTATCCTGGGCTACGAGGCGCGTTTGAATCCGGCCAAACTGGGGCGCGGAATGGCGGTTTTCGTCGAAGTGCTGCTTGATCGCACTACGGCGAATGTATTTGACGCTTTCAAAGCCGCCGTGCAGGTGCACGACGAAATCATGGAATGCCATCTCGTGGCGGGCGGTTTTGATTACCTCATCAAGCTACGCGTGCAAGACATGGCCGCCTACCGCGATTTCGCCGGCCGCGTGCTATGGCAGTTGCCCGGTGTGCGCGAGACCCGTACCTATGCGGTGATGGAAGAGGTCAAAGAGACGACGCGGCTGTTGGTTTGAAGGCGGCGCGGCTCAGACGGGTGTGCATTTATACCTGTCAGTGTGGTGAAAATACCGCGCGGTAACATCCCTTTAGTGCAGGCTTGCACAGAGTGAACCATTTGGTTCATAAAAACGTGCGCGTCATCCGTATGATCGAATGTATTCGATCAGGCATTTGCAAGCAATGGGCTGAATTCTCGGAATTAAAAAATCTCTATATCGTTGGAATTGTTGTGAACACAGAGCAAGTATGGCAAGGGGGCTCCACCCCCATCGTCTTTCTGCGGCCCATCGGCATCGCAGCGGGCGATGCCATGCGCTTGATGGAAATGGCCAAGCGGTTGCGCAGCTCCGTGCGTTGGCGCATGGCCCCGCCCGGCGTGGCGGCGGATGCCTATTTGGTGCATCGTTTCGGTGTGGTCGAAGCAACGCTGGGCACAACGCGTGCATCAGCTTCGCAGGGTGTCAGCAGCGGCCATTCCTCCACCAGCATGTCAGGCGCGCGCAAGCTCAGCTTAGATGCACAAGGCTGGCACCGAGGCCGCCCCGTGTGCATTTTGGGTAACAGTGTAGACACCACTGGCTTGGACGATGACGAACTCGCCCCTTTGATATTCCCAGATGCTTTGCAAGAAATGGAGCGCGGCTTAGAAACCTTGATGGGCGAACTGGTGGGCTCACGCATGCTCTACACCGTGGGTTCGCTGGCTTGGGAGCAGCGCCAGAAATGGCCCACCCATCGCCTGCACGCCATAGAATCGGGGCAATTGGTGGGCGTGATCGATGCGCAAGTTTGGCAATTTCATTTGCGTGATGCTTGCAGCGTCGAGCGCATGTCTGCGGCAGACATGGTGCCCATGCCCACTTCGGGCGGTTTTGCTGCCGATGGCTTTCATTCTTTCATGTTGGAGGCCGCACTTTGGGAATTTGCCAAGCGCTGCCCAGAGCCGATGCTCGATCAAATGCTGCCAGGCAGTTATTTGGAAGAGCCTCTAACACACCGCCGCGCACCACACCTCAAAGAAAACGCGCTGGGCGACCATTGCGTGGCCATCTTGCGTGCTCTAGACACCCGCTCGCGCACGGCTGCCGAGCTACAAACCAGCCTACGCATGACGCGTGCCTCGCTCATGCGTGCGCTCACCTGCTTGGCCTTGGCACGCGCCATCCAGCCCGAATCGCGCACACACAGTCGCCTGAATCAAAAGCTGGGCAGTTGGTGGGGCCGCATCACTGGCAAGCCAGTGGCGCATTCCGTTATGCGCACAGCACCCACCTAGCGACGCGGGCTGCTGGGCACAATTTCCGTGAGACGCTTTCGGGAACACGGTTCATAGCCCACCCCGCTTGAGCCCGCTGCGCCACGCTACGCAGGAGCCTGCTGCGCTCAGTCGGCAAAAAACGCCAGCAAATCCTCTTTCCGCGCATACGCATCGCGTTCGCCCATGGCCATCAGCCGCCCGGTGAATTCTGGTTCAAACAGCAAATAGCTGGCCAGCCCCGCGCCCGCGCTGCCTTGCCTGCCTGCTTTGCCTGCCAGCGAAGCCAACACATTGCGCACCGCAGGGGGCAGCGCATTCGCGTGCTGGCGCGCCAGCTCATCGAGCGATCCCGTGGGCTGCAAACTCATCACCTGCACGCGCCGATACGGCATCACCGCAGCCACCTCGCGTGGTAGCTGATCGAGCGTGTGGTTCATGCGCAGCGCCTGCTCCACATCGCTTTGCAGCGTGTCATGAAACACACTGGCCAGCGCATGCCCAAGCACACCGCCCACTCCAGGTGCTATTAATTTTGTAGCAATCTGCGAAGATTCTATAACGGCAGAAGACCGTTTTGGGTCAAAATAAGTCGCGCCCCCCAAGCTGCTGCGCTCAGGTTGCCCCACGCCAATGACCAAAATTTTGTGTGCTCCCAGATGCAGCGCAGGCGACAGCGGTGAGGTCTGGCGCATCGAGCCATCACCAAAAAATTCACTATGACCGTCCACCCACAGCGGCTGCGCTGGAAAGATCAAGGGAATCGCACTCGATGCCATCAAATGCTCCATCGTGATGGGCTGAAACTCTGCTCTCCTGCCAGGGCGACTCCAAGCTTGCTGCTTGTCATCACGCGCCGTGTGGCAAAACGTCCAGTGAACACCCGAGCTGTAGCTCGATCCCGTTACCGCCAGCGCATGCAAAGCCTTCTGGGCCAGAGCATCGTCAATGCCTTGCAATGAGATCGCTTTGTGCAGCGTGTCGGCCAGTGGCAGGTTGTCTAGCAGCGCACCTTGCTCGCGCACTTGCCGTGACAAATGCCAAGCCGTGGCCAGGCGTGAAAGCCGTGTCCAAGCGGGCACATCTAGCCGATACACCTGCTGACTGCGCAGCCCTTCCCAAAACACGGCCAAAGCTGCCAGCGCGGGTAAACCTTCGAGCGCGCGCGCCGCCAAAAAACTCGCATTCAAGGCCCCGGCAGATGTGCCCACCAGCAGCTGAAACGGCAGTCGCTGCCTAGGTGCGCCCTGCGCTTGTGCAGCGCCGAGCATCTGCCCCAGCGCTTTCAGCGCCCCGGCTTGATAGGCTGTGCGTGCGCCGCCGCCCATCAGCACAAGTGCCGTGCGCGGATCGCTGGGTCGCACCAGTCCCGCATGAATCAGTGTAGAAAGCGTCATTCGTTTATATTTCAGAGTTCCATTTTTACAATTTACATGACAACGGCCCCCCACTCAACTTCTCTTGCCTCTTCTGCTCTGTCGCCGCGCCGAGAATTTTGGTTGTTGCTGACTTTAGCGGGCATCCAGTTCACCCACATTCTTGATTTCATGATCATGATGCCGCTGGGGCCTCAGTTTCGTGAGATTTTTGGCATCAGCGACGCAAAGTTTGGTGTGCTGGTCTCCGCTTATACCTTTGCAGCAGGCATCTCGGGGTTGCTGGCGGCGTTTTATGTGGATCGCTTCGGTCGCAAGAAGTTGCTGCTGATTTTGTATGCGCTGTTTGCCTTGGCCACGCTGGCCTGCGGCTTGGCCTCCACCTACGAAAGCCTGATGGCGGCGCGAATTGCCGCAGGTGTGTTTGGCGGCGTGCTGTCTGCATTGGCGCAGACGATTGTGGGTGATGTGATTCCCGTGGAGCGGCGCGGCAGAGCGATGGGCATCGTGATGTCGTCGTTTTCCATTTCTACTGTGGCAGGCGTGCCATTGGGCTTGTTTTTGGCGGCGCATTTCAACTGGCATGTGCCCTTCTTTGTGATTGCCGGCGCAAGCGCTGTGCTAGCAATCTTGGCCTGGCAAACCATGCCCCCGCTGCGCGATCATTTGAAAGCAGCGCGCACGATGTCACCGCTGGCCAATATGGTGGATGTCTTGCTCAACCGCGATCATCAAAAGGCCTTGCTCTTCACGTTTTTGATGATGTTCGTTGGTTTCGTCGTGATCCCCTACATCACCCTCTACACCACGTCCAACGGCAAGCTCACGACGCAGCAAATTCCCTACATTTACCTCTGCGGCGGCATCGCCACGCTGATCACAGCACGCTGGATCGGCCGCGCCACCGATGTGCGCGGCAAAGTGCCGATGTTTCGTGCGCTGGCCTTGCTCACCATCATTCCCGTGGTCGGCATGACGGTGAGTGCGCCGCTGGGGGTGTACGGCATCATTGGTATGTGTGTGTTGTTCTTCGTCTTCATGAGTGGTCGCATGATTCCCGGCATGGCCATCGTCACGGCAGCCTGCAACCCGCCCCAGCGAGGCACCTTCATGGCGCTCAATTCCGCTGTGCAATCACTGGGCATGAGCAGCGCTGCTTTTTTAGGCGGCCTGATCATCAGCCGCGATGCGCAGGGCTTGGTGCTGCATTACTGGGGCAATGCGCTCGTAGGCGTGGCCGCTTCGCTCGTGACTTGGTGGCTGGTAGGCAAGCTGCGGCTGGAATGGGCCGTACCTAGCGCACCAAGCAGTCGCTAGACTGACGATCTGGTAAAACCCTCAATTTTAAAATCTTCTTCAAAATCAAGGCCTTGCGAGGCCTTTTTTCTTTGGTGCTGAAAATACGCAGGCCAAATCGCTTTTTGTTGCAATGCATGATTGCGCGGGCGAGCAAATCGGAGCATGATGATCCCAAGTTCCGGAATTTTTGGAGGTTGCCAGTGGAACAGTCAATCTGCTGGCAGCTATTGTGAAACGAGAGCACAAGGAGGCTACTCATGAACTTGACGATCAGCGGACATCACCTCGAAGTCACCCCCGCACTGCGTTCTTACGTGACCAGCAAGATCGACCGAATTTCACGTCATTTCGACCAAGTGGTAGACATCAAAGTCTTGCTGACGGTTGAAAAGCAAAAAGAAAAAGAACGACGACAACGCGCAGAATGCAGCATCCATGTCAAAGGCGACGATTTGTTCGCTGAAAGCGCCCACTCTGACCTGTACGCTGCCGTCGACGAACTTGTCGATAAATTGGATCGACAAGTGGGTCGCTACAAAACCAAGCGCCAAGACCATCACGCTGCAGAATCAGCCAAGCGCTATCTGCAATAAATAGCAATTCCCTTCAACCCAAGCCGCCGCCTTTCGCAGGCGGCTTTTTTTTAAGCACATGGAACGAAAACCGCCCTTGCTTGTGTGACAGCCCCATGTCCATTTGTCGGAAAAAATGCATTTCCTAGGGTTAACGCGAGCTTGGGTGCATAATGCGCTTCCCGGTGCTGTAAATTGCCCGTTACATATCAGTCCCCATGAACCGTCTTGCTGCGATATTGCCTGCCACTCAAGTCTTGGCTGGTGTGGATGCCACGAGCAAAAAACGTGCTTTCGAAGAAGCCGGCTTGCTGTTTGAAAACCTGCACAGCCTCTCGCGTGCCCTGGTCACCGACAGCCTGTTTGCGCGCGAGCGCTTAGGCTCCACGGGTTTAGGTCATGGCGTGGCTATTCCGCATGGCCGCATCAAGGGTCTCAAAGCGCCCATGGCCGCGATGTTTTCTCTGTCGACCCCGATTGGCTTTGATGCCCCTGATGAGCAACCAGTCAGCCTGCTCATTTTTTTGCTGGTGCCCGAAGCGGCCACACAAAAGCATCTGGAAATTCTCTCTGAAATTGCCGAAATGCTCAGCGATGCCGCGCTGCGCGAGCGCCTCAAAGCAGCGCCCGATGCGAGTGCTTTGCACCATCTGATCGCGCAATGGCGCTCAGCCGTGAGCCCTGTGCCGCTGGCTGCCTGATCAGCCTATTTACTTTCCTATTCCAGATTCATGAAACCTTCGGTCATCAGTGCCGATGTGCTTTTTGAAGATCACCGCGAGCACCTGAAATGGGCTTGGGTGGCGGGTTTAGGCGCTTCTGAGCGGCATTTTGATGAAGTGGCTGTTCGCGCCGCACGCTCCGGCGCGGATTTGGTGGGTTATCTCAACTACATCCATCCGTATCGCGTGCAGGTGCTGGGCGAGCGCGAGGTGGCCTATCTCACGCCATCCAATGAGCTGAGCGTCGAAGATTGCGCCCGCCGCATCGCTCGCATCGTCACACTGGAGCCGCCGGTCATCATCATTGGCGATGGCTTGGAAGCGCCCGAGACGCTTTTGCAGCTCTGTGAGCGTGCGCAGATCCCCGCCTTCCAAACACCGGAATCTGCCGCTTTCGTGATCGATGTCCTGCGGGCGTATCTTTCGCGCCACTTTGCTGACCGCACCAACATGCACGGCGTGTTCATGGACATTCTCGGTCTGGGCGTGCTCATCACCGGGGAATCGGGTTTGGGCAAGAGTGAGTTGGCGCTGGAATTGATCTCGCGCGGCAACGGTTTGGTGGCCGATGATGCGGTGGATTTGTTTCGTACGAATCAGACCACCATTGAAGGCCGTTGCCCTGATCTGCTGCAAAACTTGCTGGAGCTGCGCGGCATTGGCCTCTTGGATATCCGCACGATTTTTGGCGAAACGGCGGTGCGCCGCCGCATGCGGCTCAAGCTCATCGTGCATCTGGTGCGCCGCGCCACGATGGAAAAAGAGTACGAACGCATCCCCTATGAGCCGCTGCGCCAAGACGTGCTCGGCATCCCGATCCGCAAGGTGGTGATTCAGGTGGAAGCAGGGCGCAACATGGCCGTGCTGGTGGAGGCGGCGGTGCGCAATACGATTTTGCAACTGCGCGGTATCAATACCTTTGATGATTTTGTAGAGCGTCAGCGCAAGGCAATGGACAAAAGTTTTTGAGGCGTTCTTGCCATATTTCCTCTGTAAACTATGCATAGTTTGCTATTAATTTAGTAGCATTAAATAGAATATACCAGTGACGCATTGCTTGCCGTGTGGCATAAAAAAAGCGCTCCATCAGAGCGCTTTTTTATGGCTGCGGAAGAGTTTATTTCTTCAGTGAATCGCGAATTTCGCGCAGCAAGAGCACATCTTCAGCAGGCGCCGCAGGCGCTGGAGCAGGCTCGGCTTTCTTCATGGCGTTCATTGCTTTGACCATTTGGAAAATGATGAAAGCCAAGATGATGAAATTAATCAGAATGGTGATGAAATTACCGTAGGCAAACAAGTTCGCGCCAGCCTTGGTCAGTGAGTCATAACTGGCGGCACCTTCTACAGCCTTTGCAGGTGGCGAAAGCATCACAAACATCTCGGTGAAATTGAGGCCACCAAAAATCTTGCCCACGATCGGCATGATGATGTCTTTAACCAGCGAATCGACGATCTTGCCGAATGCTGCGCCGATGATCACACCGACCGCCAAATCCATCACATTGCCCTTGAGTGCGAAATCCTTAAACTCTTGCATCATGCCCATAATTGAAACTCCTTTTAGTTGGTTTTGCCGGGGCGTACCGGCGAATACTTACTACCAAAGTTGTCATTTAGCAGTACGCCAAGGCGCAGTATCACCGCAAAAGCTGCGCTGTCAAGCCGATGCCATTTCGTTGCAAGCACTCATGCGCCTTATTGATGAAACTACTTTTTTGGCCGAAATGGCTTGAAATCGCCCTTTGCGCTCCGCTACAATTGCGGGTTGTCCCTAAATACCCCCAAAAATTGAGGAAATCCATGAGTCAAGTGGACCAATCCAAGCGCACCTGGGTGATCACATCCGCATGCGCTGGCGCTGTTGGCGCCGGAGCCGTTGCTATTCCGTTTGTCAGCACGTTTTCTCCTTCTGAGAAAGCCAAAGCTGCAGGTGCAGCTGTTGAAGTCGATATTTCTGCGATCAAGCCAGGCGAGAAAGCGGTTGTTGAATGGCGCGGCAAGCCTGTGTGGATCATGCGTCGCACGCCGGAGCAAATTGCCTCGTTATCCAAGACCGAGTCACTTCTGGCTGACCCAAAGTCTGAGCGCAAAGCCGCTGAGACCACCCCCATGACCGAAACGCGCAATCAGCATCGCTCGATCAAGCCCGAAATCTTCGTGGCCGTGGGCATTTGCTCGCATTTGGGCTGCTCGCCATCTGATAAGGTCGAGGCCAAGGCCGAATCCTTTGATGCCAACTGGCAAGGCGGCTTTTTGTGCCCTTGCCATGGCTCCACCTTCGATTTGGCAGGCCGTGTTTACAAAAACAAACCCGCGCCAGACAATCTGGAAGTTCCGCCCCATATGTACCTCAGCGACACCAAGTTGCTGATCGGTGAATCCAAGCAAGCCTGAGGCAAAACGACATGGCTGAAATGAAAGACATCTCCCCCAACGCAGCAGTTGGCGAAAAACTGCTCAACTGGGTGGACAACCGCTTCCCGGCTTCCAAGCTGTACAAAGAACATCTGTCTGAGTACTACGCGCCGAAAAACTTCAATTTTTGGTATTTCTTTGGCGCTCTGGCGCTACTCGTGCTTGTGATCCAGATCGTCACGGGTATCTTCCTCACGATGCACTACAAACCGGATGCAAATTTTGCCTTTGCTTCAGTGGAATACATCATGCGCGATGTGCCTTGGGGCTGGATGGTGCGCTACATGCACTCCACAGGCGCCTCGGCCTTCTTCGTGGTCGTTTACATGCACATGTTCCGTGGCCTGATTTATGGCTCGTATCGCAAGCCGCGTGAGTTGATTTGGCTGTTTGGCTGCGGCATTTTCCTGTGCCTGATGGCCGAAGCCTTCATGGGCTACCTGCTGCCTTGGGGTCAGATGAGCTACTGGGGCGCCCAGGTGATTGTGAATTTGTTTGCCGCTGTGCCTTTCATTGGCCCTGATCTGGCTTTGCTGATTCGTGGCGATTATGTGGTCGGTGATGCCACCTTGAACCGCTTCTTTGCCTTGCACGTGATCGCCATTCCGCTGGTGCTGCTCGGCTTGGTGGCTGCGCACATCATCGCTTTGCACGAAGTGGGATCTAACAACCCCGATGGCGTGGAAATCAAGAAACACAAAGACCCCAAGACCGGCATCCCGCTCGATGGCATTCCTTTCCACCCGTACTACACCGTGCACGACATTTTGGGCGTGAGCGTTTTCCTGATGGTGTTCAGTGCCATTGTGTTTTTTGCACCTGAGATGGGTGGCTATTTTCTAGAGTTCAACAACTTCATTCCCGCCGATCCCCTCAAGACACCTTTGCACATCGCCCCGGTTTGGTATTTCACACCCTACTATTCGATGCTCCGTGCCACCACCGATGAGATGGTGTATGTGCTCGTGGCGCTTTTGTTGGCTGGTGCCTTGATTGCCGTGATCAAGAATGTAGTGACAGGCATGTTCAAAGGCTTGGTTGTCGGTGCTGCTGTCGTGGCTTCGATTTTGCTGCTGACCTTTGAAGCCAAGTTTTGGGGTGTGGTTGTGATGGGCGCATCCACCATCATTCTGTTCTTCTTGCCTTGGCTTGATTACAGCCCGGTCAAATCCATCCGCTATCGTCCAACGTGGCACAAATGGCTGTATGGCATTTTCGTGTTTAACTTTTTTATCTTGGGCTACTTGGGTATCAAAGCGCCAGGTGTTTGGGGCATGGTGTGGGGGCAAGATTTGGCCGCTCGCGTTTCCCAGCTCGGCACTTTGCTCTATTTTGGTTTCTTCGTTCTCATGCCGGTTTGGAGCCGTATCGGCCCGTTCAAGGAAGTGCCTGACCGCGTGACCTTCGAAGCGCATTGATCACGGGAGATACAGCATATGAAAAAACTCATCCTCTCTTTGTTGGCCGCCCTGTCTTTGAGCAGTGCATTTGCTGCTGGTGATGGCATCGCTTGGGACAAAGCCAGCCCTAAGACCAATGACATGGCTGCCCTGCAAAACGGCGCAAAATTGTTTGTTAACTATTGCCTGAGCTGCCACAGCGCCGCCTACATGCGTTACAACCGCCTGAAAGACATCGGCCTGACCGAGCAGCAAATCAAAGACAACCTGCTGTTTGCCACTGAAAAAGTGGGCGAAACCATGAAGGCTTCGATTGATCCCAAGCAAGCCAAGGAGTTTTTTGGTGGCCTGCCACCCGATCTCTCAGTCATCGCTCGGTCACGTGCTGATGCGAGTAAAGGCCCAGGTGCAGACTATCTCTACACCCTGCTGCGCACTTACTATCGCGACGATAGCAAAGCCACGGGCTGGAACAACAAGGCCTATCCCAACATCGGCATGCCCAATCCGCTGTGGGAGTTGCAAGGCGAGCGTGCTCCCGTGTACAAAACGATCATGAGTCACGGCCATGAAATACAGGTGCTTGATGGCTGGAAGCAAGTCAAGCCGGGTCTGCTCACCCCCCTGCAGTACGATCAAGCCGTCAACGATTTGGTGAGCTATTTGCAATGGATGGGCGAGCCTGCGCAAAACCAGCGTGTACGCATTGGTGTATGGGTGCTGATTTTCTTGTGCTTCTTCACTATCATTGCTTGGCGTCTCAACGCCACGTTCTGGAAAGACATCAAATAATTTCTTGATGCTGTTGCTGGCGCAGCAGCATCGCCACCGGAGTGGGGTGCAGTTCGTGCACCTCCACTCCTTTTTGATTTTTAGGAGCTCACCGCCATGATGGTGCTTTACTCGGGTACAACTTGCCCCTTCTCCCACCGCAGCCGTTTCGTGTTGTTTGAAAAAGGCATGGATTTTGAAATCCGTGATGTGGACTTGTACAACAAGCCCGAAGACATCAATGTGATGAATCCTTATGGCCAGGTGCCTATTCTGGTTGAGCGTGATTTGATTTTGTATGAATCCAACATCATCAACGAATACATCGACGAGCGTTTTCCGCATCCTCAGCTGATGCCCGGCGATCCTGTGGATCGCGCCCGCGTGCGTCTGTTCTTGCTCAATTTTGAGAAAGAGCTGTTCACCAACGTCTCTATCCTTGAGAACCGTGCCTTAAAAGGCAATGACAAGGTGCTAGAGAAAGCCCGCAACCACATCCGTGACAAGCTCACACAGATGGCACCCGTGTTTTTGAAAAATAAATTCATCATGGGGGACAACTTCTCCATGCTAGATGTGGCTTTGGCTCCGCTGCTCTGGCGTTTGGATTTTTATGGCATTGAGCTGTCAAAGAACGCTGCGCCTTTGCTTAAATACGCTGAACGCATCTTCTCGCGTCCCGCTTATATCGAGGCGCTCACGCCTTCTGAGAAGGTGATGCGCAAGTAATTCTTGTGACACGTGTTCTGCCAAAACGGCCTGTTTTCAAACAGGCCGTTTTGCTTTGATACTATTAGCACATCATGATCGATTCCAGCCAGTCCACCTCCACCCGCCCGTACCTGCTGCGTGCCCTATACGAATGGTGTGCCGACAACAGTCTCACGCCCTATGTCGCTGCCTATGTGGACGACAGTGTCAAGGTGCCGCGCGAGCATGTTAAGAACAACGAAATTGTGCTCAACATCAGCATGGATGCCACCAGTAATTTACAGATCGGCAACGAATTTTTGCAGTTCAAAGCGCGTTTTGGCGGCGTGGCGCGAGAGATCGTCGTCCCGATTGATCACATCATCGCGATTTATGCGCGTGAGAATGGCCAAGGCATGGCGTTTCCTGTGCCGCAAGGTATTTTGCCGCGCGGGGATGTGCAGGAAAGCCCAGCGGCGGAGCGTCGCCATCAAGGCTTGCGTCAAGTCACGGCATCTCCAGCGCCTGAGCTTCAAGAGCCGGCCGAACCATTACAAGGCAACCCTTTGCTCCAGCCCTCTATCGCGCCTGCAAAGATGGTGAAGCTGAAGGCAGCGCCCGCCATTTTGCCGTCCAAAGACGGTGTCAACCCAGAGCCTACGGATCCCAAACCGCCCTCAGGCGCTGGCAAGAGTGCAATTCGTCCATCGTTGACGAGAATCAAGTAAAGCTTCCGCTAAAATACAGCCTGTTGCCGCTTTAGCTCAGTGGTAGAGCAACCGCCTTGTAAGCGGTAGGTCGTCAGTTCAATCCCGACAAGCGGCACCAATTTTCATCTTGCATCTCGTGCAAGTGTCACGGCAAGTGACGCATTGCGATCTTGATGCGAATTTCTTGCACCTCTTGGCCATGTGTTCTTAAGTGAGCGGCCAAAGCGGGGCTGAGCTGGCGCAGTTTGGCAGCCACCGCACTGTTGGCTGCCAATAAGCACCATTGGCCTGCATCAAGCGAGCCTGCTTGCACCGCAGAGCGCATCGGCACGGGAATCAAGGGAGTTACCAATTGCAGGCATTGCGCTGAGCGCTTGGCCAATTGCGCCAGCCCAGCCAAGCTGGGTGCCCGCTGCACCGCTTGCAACACAGGCACGGCATCGCGGACGCGCACTGTGCGCAGAGGAAGGTAAGATGCCACTTTGGCAGAGTCACTCTCGCGCAGCGCAGGTTTGGTAGGCTTCGATGGGGCGGTGGACATGTTCGTTAGGAATTTTTCGCAATGCATTTGATTATCACGGATGCCTGGTTGGCCAAATCGAGGCCATTTCATTTGAGCGGCACACAACTGGTTTTGGCAGGCTTGGCCGTAGCCTTGACCTTGATGCTGTTGGCTGTGGGCCTTTACCATTTGGTTTTTCTTAAGGGCGCACGCGAAGGTTGGCCGGTGATTGGCACCTTGGTGAAAATGGTGGTCAAAGATGAGTTTGAGCAGCGTGATCGCTTTCTGCGCGAGAACATCGATGCCATGGCCACCAAGGTCGGTGAAATGCAGGCCAAAGTTGTGCAGCTGGAAGCATTGACTGAGCGTGTATCTCAGTTGGCGGGTGTGCAAATGCCTGCCAGCGCCAAAGTCAAGCCAGGCCAAGGCGGGCCTTTGATTCTCGGTCGTTCACTCACGCTGCAAGAACTCCAGCAAACCTTGGCCGATTTGGAGGCCATCAGCAGCAGCAAGGCGGATTTGCTCACGGTGATGGAGTCGCGCCTGTTTGATCAAAAAATCTCCAAACTCATGGTGCCCACGGCTCAGCCTGTGCCAGGTTCTCATCTGGGTTCGTCTTTTGGCTGGCGCATTGATCCGATCACCGGCCGCTCGGCCCTGCATACGGGCTTGGATTTTCAGGCTGATCCTGGCACACCCATCTTGGCAGCGGCAGGCGGCGTGGTGGTGGTGCAGGAATACCACCCGGCCTACGGTAACGTGGTGGAAATTGACCATGGCAACAATCTGGTCACGCGCTATGCCCATGCCTCAGCCACGTTTGTGAAAAAAGGCGATCTGGTCAAACGTGGCCAGAAAATCGCTGCGGTGGGCTCCACGGGCCGCTCTACCGGGCCACATTTGCATTTTGAGGTGTTGGCCGAGGGCACACCGCAAGACCCACAAAAATTCCTCACCACAGGCGGCACCACCTTGCCTTTGACTGAGGCGCAGGCCAAAGTCCAAACGAAGCGCTGATCGGGCAGGCTAAGTCGCCGTTTCAGGCGGCTCAAACAGATAAAATGCCGGGTTGACTTGGGAACTGTGCAAGCAGCCCCAGATTCAAGACATTCTCAAGAAAGAAATGCCTGTTGTTTTTTGTTCTGCTGCCCTTTGGCGCAGAGGCGACGGGATGATACGCATGGCTACCAACTTCCTTACCCAGATTTTCGGCTCTCGTAACGACCGCCTGCTCAAGACTTACCGCAAAAACGTCGAGCGTATCAACAGCTTGGAGCGCGGCTTGGAATCGCTCAGCGATGAGCAGATCAAAGCCAAGACCGTTGAATTCAAAGAGCGCGTGGCCAAAGGCGAAACGCTGGATGCGATCTTGCCAGAAGCCTTTGCCTTGGTGCGCGAAGCTTCCAAGCGCGCAATGAAGATGCGGCATTTTGATGTGCAGCTTGTGGGCGGTATGGCGCTTCATCAAGGCAAGATTGCCGAGATGCGCACCGGCGAAGGCAAAACGCTCACTGCCACGCTGCCTGTGTATCTCAATGCCCTGGCTGGCATTGGCGTGCATGTCGTCACAGTGAACGATTATTTGGCCAACCGCGATGCGCAATGGATGGGCAAGCTCTACAACTTTCTCGGTTTAACGGTTGGCATCAATCTGCCGCAAATGAGCCGCGAAGAAAAGCAGGCTGCCTACCGCGCCGACATCACCTACGGCACCAACAACGAATACGGTTTTGACTATTTGCGTGACAACATGGTCTATGAAACCGCAGATCGCGTGCAGCGCGGTTTGAATTTCGCCATTGTTGACGAGGTAGATTCGATCTTGATCGACGAAGCGCGCACGCCCCTGATCATCTCTGGCCAAGCCGACGATCAAACCGATGTCTATTTGGCGCTTAACAAAGTCGTGCCGCTCTTGATCAAGCAAGAAGGCGAAGCCGATCCTCGCACCGGCGAAGGCGTGATCAAAGCTGGTGATTTCACGGTGGATGAAAAAAGCCATCAGGCGTATCTCACCGAGCAAGGCCATGAGAATGCTGAGCGCATTTTGTTCAACCTTGGCCTGATTCCCGAAGGCGCGTCGCTCTATGACCCCGCCAATATCGCGCTGATGCATCACTTAAACGCCGCCTTGCGTGCGCATCATTTGTATCATCGTGATCAGAATTATGTGGTGCAAGATGGTGAAGTCGTGATCGTTGACGAGTTCACTGGCCGCCTGATGACGGGTCGGCGCTGGAGCGATGGTTTGCATCAAGCAGTGGAAGCCAAAGAAGGCGTGCAGATTCAGGCAGAGAACCAAACGCTGGCTTCGATCACCTTCCAAAACTACTTCCGCCTGTACGGCAAACTCGCTGGCATGACCGGCACGGCCGATACCGAAGCCTACGAATTCCAAGAAATCTACAGCTTGGAAACCGTGATCATCCCACCTAACAAACCCAGCAAGCGCGACGATCAACTGGATCGGGTTTACAAAACCGGCAAAGAGCGCTACGACGCAGCCATAACCGACATGCGCGAATGTTTTGAAAGGGGTCAGCCCGTGCTGGTGGGCACAACCTCGATTGAAAACTCCGAGTTGATTTCCAGCATGCTGGAAAAAGTCAAGCTGCCGCATCAGGTGCTCAACGCCAAGCAACATGCCAAAGAGGCTGACATCGTGGCGCAAGCGGGTCGCCCAAAGATGATCACGATTGCCACCAACATGGCTGGCCGCGGCACCGACATCGTGCTCGGCGGTAATGTGGAAAAGGCCATTGCGATGGTTGAGGCTGATGAATCACTCGACGCAGCGGCAAAGCGCAACCAGATTGATCGCCTGCGAGTGCAGTGGACGAAAGACCATGAGCAAATCAAGGCGCTGGGTGGTCTGCGCATCATCGCCACCGAGCGCCATGAGAGCCGCCGTATTGACAACCAATTGCGTGGCCGCTCCGGTCGCCAAGGCGATCCAGGCTCTTCGCGTTTTTACCTGAGCTTGGACGATCCGCTGATGCGCATCTTCGCGGGTGACCGCGTGGCTTCGATCATGGATCGTTTGAAAATGCCCGAAGGCGAAGCAATTGAAGCGGGCATCGTCACGCGCAGCATTGAAAGTGCGCAGCGCAAGGTCGAGGCGCGCAACTTTGACATGCGCAAACAATTGCTCGAATACGATGACGTGAGCAATGATCAGCGTAAGGTGATCTACCAGCAGCGCAACGATATTCTTGATGCGCAAACACTAAGCGGTCAGATCAAAGCACTGCGCGAAGGCTGCTTCACCGACATCGTGCGCCAATATGTGCCTGCTGAGTCGGTTGAAGAGCAATGGGATTTACCAGTGCTACAGCAGCTGTTGGCGAACGATTGGCAGATTCAGATTGATTTGCAAAGCATGGTGGACAAATCTGATTCCATCACAGACGATGAGATTTTAGAGAAAGTACTCGCTGCGGCCAATGCTGCGTTTGATGCCAAAGTCGAGCAAGTAGGACAAGAGAACTTCACGCAATTTGAGCGCGTTGTCTTGCTACAAAACATTGACTCACATTGGCGCGAACATCTCTCCGCGCTGGATTACTTGCGCCAAGGCATTCATCTTCGCGGCTTCGCGCAAAAACAGCCTAAACAGGAATACAAACGCGAGGCGTTTGAGTTGTTTGGTCAATTGCTTGATGTTGTGAAGAATGATGTCACGCGCATTCTCATGACGGTAAAAGTTCAGAGCAATGAGCAAATTGAAGCCGCCACGCAAGAGATGGAGCAACGCGCCGAAAACATCAGTAACGTGACCTACACCGCGCCGACGGAAGATGGTGGCGTGGTCTCTACTCTGGATGAAGATACGCGCAACAAACAGCAGGTGCTGCAAGGATCGGCGATGCCGCGCGTGGGCAGAAATGACCCATGCCCATGTGGCAGCGGTAAGAAATTCAAGCTCTGTCATGGCAGATTGAGCTAAACTGGGAATCCATAGTATGCTATTAAATCAATAGCATTCTATGCAGATAATATAACGGCTAGATGCCGTTTTTGCTTAAAAAATGCACTCTGGAGCTGCTGCGACAGAGGTTTTTCAAGGAGACACCATGGCCGTCAACTTCCAAGCCACCGATCCCGCGCTGCTGCATCCCGTTGCGGGATTACGCATTGGCGTGGTGGAGGCGGGTGTGCGCAAAGCCAATCGCAAAGATGTCACGGTGATGCTGCTCGACGAGGGTGCGAGCGTGGCCGGCGTGTTCACACAAAATCGGTTTTGCGCCGCACCTGTGCAGATGTGCCGCGATCATCTGGCGAAGAATATCGGTATTCGTGCCATTCTCATCAACACCGGCAATGCCAATGCCGGCACAGGAGACGACGGCCTGGCCCGCGCCCGCTCCACTTGCGTCGCTTTGGCGCAGCATCTGAATATCGCGCCCGAACAAGTGCTGCCGTTTTCTACCGGCGTGATCATGGAGCCACTGCCCAATGACCGCATCGAAGCCGCGCTGCCTGCTGCGTTGAAACACGCGCAGCCTGCCAACTGGGGCAAAGCCGCGATTGGCATCATGACCACCGACACGCTGCCCAAGGCTTTCAGCGAGCAAGTGCAGATTGCAGGCAAGACGGTCACCGTCACCGGCATCAGCAAAGGCGCCGGCATGATCCGCCCGAATATGGCGACCATGCTTGGCTTCCTCGCCACCGATGCCGTCATCCCACAGCCGCTGATGCAACAGCTCGCCAAAGATTTGGCCGATCAATCCTTCAACCGCGTCACGATTGATGGCGACACCTCAACGAACGACAGCTTCATCGTCATTGCTACTAATAAGATAGCACTCCGCGCTGATTTAACAACGGATAGTGCCGAATTCGATGCCTTAAAAGCTGTCATGCTTCGCGTCGCACAAAAACTCGCGCAGGCCATCGTTCGAGACGGCGAAGGCGCAACGAAATTCATCACCGTGAAAGTGACTGGCGGCAAAGTGCAAGAGGATTGCACGAAAGTGGCGTATGCGATTGCGCATTCTCCTTTGGTGAAAACAGCCTTCTTCGCCAGCGACCCCAACCTAGG
Organism: Variovorax sp.; assembly: GCA_031375105.1. Taxonomy (GTDB): domain Bacteria; phylum Pseudomonadota; class Gammaproteobacteria; order Burkholderiales; family Burkholderiaceae_C; genus JANMDU01. Next base: position 18,218 of record JANMHJ010000045.1, on the reverse strand, counting down.
CCGCATCTTGGCAGCAGTCGGCTACGCAGGCATCACCGACCTCGATCAAACCAAAATTTCACTGCACCTAGACGATGTCCATATCGTCCAAAACGGTGGCCGCCTCGCACAATACAAAGAAGAAGACGGCGCTCGCGTGATGAAGCAAACCGAGATCACAGTGCATGTTGATCTCGGTCGCGGGGATGCAGAAGATACCGTGTGGACTTGCGATTTCTCGTACGACTATGTGAAGATCAATGCGGATTACCGCTCTTAAAGACAAATACCGGACGCGAAGGGTGCGAAAGTTACGCGAAAGAAAATACCAAAAAGAGAAAAGAGAAAAGAGAAAGAAAGATGGGGGATCAAACTCACTTCACTATTTTGTGTTTCTTTTCGCGTCTTTCGCGTAACTTTCGCGCCCTTCGCGTCCGGTATTGATTTGACTTAAACCTATGAACGAACAATTCCAAGCCCTTCTCGCTCGCGCTGAGAGCCTGCTCGCAAGAGTCGAGCAAATCCTCCCTCAGCCGCTCACCGCCCCCGACTGGAGCAGTAACGCCATTGCCTGGCGCTACCGCAAGCGTGCCAGTGGTCATGGCGCGTTAGAGCCCGTCAAGCATGTGGCGAGCATGAAGTTGTCTGATCTGAAAGAGATTGACGTTCAGAAAGAAAAGATTCAGCGCAACACGATGCAGTTTGTGAGCGGCCACAGCGCGAACAATGTGCTCCTCACGGGCGCGCGGGGCACTGGCAAATCATCGCTGATCCGCGCGTGTCTGGCCGAATACGCAAGCCAAGGCCTGCGCTTGATTGAAGTGGATAAAACCGATCTCGTGGATTTGCCCGACATCATCGACGTGATCGCAGATCGCCCAGAGAAATTCATCATCTATTGCGACGACATCAGCTTTGAAGAGGGCGACGGCAGCTACAAGGCGCTCAAATCGGTGCTCGATGGCTCGATCAGTGGCGGCGCAACCAACATGCTGATCTACGCGACCAGCAATCGCCGCCACTTGCTGCCTGAGTACATGAAAGACAACCTTTCGTACACACATCAGCCAGATGGCGAAGTGCATCCTGGCGAGGTCGTGGAAGAAAAAATCTCGCTCTCCGAGCGCTTTGGCCTGTGGGTGAGCTTTTACCCCTTTAACCAAGACGAATACTTGGTTATCGTCGCCCAATGGCTGCGCAACATGGGCGTGGCGGAATCAAAGATCGAAGCCGCACAAAAAGAAAGCTTGGTGTGGAGCTTGGAGCGAGCCAGCCGCAGCGGGCGTGTCGCGTATCAGTTTGCGAAGGACTTCGCAGGGCGTCTTTAAGGCACAAATTGTGCCTCTAGCCCATATAGAATATGCGTGATTAGCTAGAAATTTAATAGCACTTAGCTTGCAAGAGCTGCTTTCACGGCTGCCGACACGTGTCCCATATCAGCTTTGCCAGCCAGTTTGGCTTTCACCGCGCCCATGACCTTGCCCATGTCGCCGGGGCCGCTGGCGCCGAGTTCGGTCACGATGGCCTTCACGGCTGCCGCCACCTCTTCCGCGCTCATACGCTGCGGCAGGTAAACCTGCAAAATCGCCATTTCAGCTTTTTCTTTGTCAGCCAAGTCTTGACGGCCACCAGCTTCAAACGCGGTGACGCTGTCTTTGCGTTGCTTCACGAGTTTGTCAACGATGGCAATGATTTGCGTGTCGTCGAGTGTGATGCGCTCGTCCACCTCTTTTTGCTTCATCGCGGCCTGCAGGGAGCGGATGGTGAGCAGGCGCTCACTGTCTTTGGCGCGCATGGCGGTTTTCATGTCTTCGGTGAGGGTGTCTTTGATGCTCATTGGTTTTCCTTGATGGATAGATATTGTAGGGAGCTTGGAGCTAAAGATTTGGAACGCGAAAGACGCAAAAACGACGCAAAAACCGCGAAAAACACAAAATCATTTGGTTTTCTTTTTTGTGATTCTCGCGTCACTTTCGCGCATTTCGCGTTCAAGAATATCTTCAATGCTTATGTGCGCCGAGCCCACTCATATCCTTGCCTGGCGCTGAGCCGGGGGCGCGCACAGCCACTGGGGCTTTGATCTCGACTTTGCTTTGCTCGCCTTTGGCGTTCACGAACGTGAGCGTGACTGGGACTTGGCTGTCTACTTTAAGCGGCTGCTTCAAATCGAGCAGCATGAGATGAAATCCGCCGGGTTTGAGCTCTACCGCTTTGCCTGCGGGCAGCTCCAAGCCGCCCTTGAGCTCATTCATGCGCATCACGTCGCCTTGCATTTTCATTTCATGCACTTCGCCGATGTTGGCGACCGGAGACGATACGGCAACCAGCTTCATGTTGGCAGGCGCAGTGAGCTTCATAAAACCGCCCGTACCTTTTTGGCCCTCTACCGCCACGCGTACCCAAGCGCCTTCGATTTTCACATCTGCAGCGGTTTGAGCCTGAGCTTGAGAGACAAATAGGGCAATTGCCGTTATAAAGCCTGAATAGTATGCTATTGATTTGATAGTGTAGGATGCCATGAGGGGAGATCTGTGATATGGGCTAGCTATGTGCGAGAGGGCTGCTTTAAAAACAAAAGCCACGCAAGCAAGGCCGGCGTGGCTTTTTGCAAACTTGGAAAAATCCAAGCCAGCGACCGAAAATCAATACATCTTCGGTGGCAATTGCATACTGCGCAGACGCTTGTATTGGCGCTTTACAGCGGCCGATTTTTTGCGCTTGCGCTCTGCGGTGGGCTTTTCATAAAACTCACGTGCACGCAAGTCAGTCAGGAGGCCCAGCTTTTCGATGGTGCGCTTGAAACGGCGCAGAGCCACTTCATAAGGCTCAGTATCTTTAACACGGATGAGTGTCATTGCAATTAATTTCCAAAATGTGGGCTGGAGATCAATCAGCCCTTAAAATCCCGCCAAGTGAGTAATGTTCGGCTGGCGGGTGTTACCGGTAAGCCGGAGATTATAACCCGTCCGTGCGCACATTTCAAGCCGCTAAAAGGCGATACAGATTGCGCAGCATGCCTGCCGTGGCGCCCCAGATGTAGCGGTTTTGCCCTGTCTGCGTGTCCAGCCAGGGCATAGAAAACCACTCGCGTTGATGGCCTTGAAACTCGAATTCATGCCGTGCGTGATGCGCTGGATTCATCAAAAACGCGAGTGGCACTTCAAACACATCGGCCACTTCATCAGGATTGGCTTGCAGCGAAAAGCCCGGGCGCACCAAAGCCACCACGGGGACGATATGAAAAGCTGTGCCAGTGGTGTAGCGCGGCAACTCACCGATGACCTGCACAAAATCGCTGTGCAAACCCACCTCCTCCTGCGCCTCGCGCAGCGCGGCTTGCGCTACGGTCTCACCCGCATCGACTTTGCCGCCGGGGAAGGCGATTTGGCCAGAGTGGGTCGACAAATGCTCGGTGCGCAGCGTGAGCAAAAGCGTGGGTTCTTCATGCATGACCAAAGCCACTAGCACAGCCGCATCACGCGGCGCTCGGTCGGTGAACGCAGGCTCCTCGCGCACCTCGGGCTGCCAGAGGGGAGGCTGAGCGAAGCGAGAGCGCAAGGCGGCAGGGCTGAGCATTTGCAATGGCACAGCAGGCAAATGCGCATCCCAAGCCTTGATCGGCACAGCCAGCGGGTTGAAATTGGGAATTTTGCTGAAAGGAATGAAGGTGCTCATGGCTGCACAAGAAAAACTTGAATTTGAGTCACTATAAAATACATAGCAAACTATTCAATAAATATATCGGCGAATAAACATTTGCATGATGAAATGGCAATAAAAAACCGCCAGGCTTGCGCGTTGGCGGTTTTTCAAAGCAGCGGGCTGTTCGGCGCGCTGCGTTAGCAATCTCAAGCAGCGGTGGCAGGTGCAGCGGCCGGGGCAACTTTTGCAGCAGGCGTATTGCGAGTGAGCTTTTCTTTGATACGGGCGCTCTTGCCGCTGCGCTCGCGCAGGAAATACAGCTTGGCGCGACGCACATCACCACGGCGCTTGACTTCAATGGCGGCGATCAGCGGGGAATAGAGTTGAAACGTACGCTCCACGCCTTCGCCGTTAGAGATCTTGCGCACGATGAAGTTGCTATTGAGGCCGCGATTGCGCTTGGCAATCACCACGCCTTCGTAAGCCTGCACGCGCTTGCGCGTACCTTCCACGACATTCACGTTCACAATGACCGTGTCGCCGGGAGCGAAAGGAGGAATGGTTTTATTGAGGCGAACAATTTCTTCGTTCTCAAGAATTTTAATCAGATCCATGATGGGTCTTTCATACGGATTTCAGATCGATAACCACTACGCTAGGGGCGGCAGGTTCATTGCTGGCAAGCCAGTTTCAATGCGCCGCGGCGGACAGAGGATCGGAAAAGCCCCCTATTATAGCTTTTTTCCGCCTGAAGATGGCATCAGTACATTCGGCCGCTGTGCTTCGGTGATGGCCCGCCGCTGAGCAAATCGCCATTTGTCTATCTCGGCATGGTTGCCACTGAGCAAAACGGGTGGCACAGATTGGCCGCGCCAGACTTCGGGGCGGGTGTAATGGGGGTTGTCGAGCAGGCCACCGATGCTCGGGTTGAAGCTGTCTTGGATATGGCTTTGTTCGTCGTGCAGCACGCCCGGTTGCAGGCGAGCCACGGCATCGAGCAAGGCCATGGCGGGGATTTCGCCGCCTGAGAGGACGAAATCACCCAAGCTGATTTGCTCGGTGACGAGGCTGTCAATGAAGCGTTGATCGATGCCTTCGTAGCGGCCGCAAATGAGGATCGCGCCGGGGTTGATGTGCGTATCGCTGTCTGGATGGGCGAAGCGCTCTACCAAAGCATGCTTGAGCAGTTGGCCGGCGGGCGAGAAGTGAACCACAGGGCAAGTGGGTAAATTCAAAGCCGCGCGTTCGGCTTGGATGCTCTCTACGCAGCGGGCCAGCGGTTCGGCCATCATCAACATGCCGGGGCCGCCGCCGAACGGGCGATCGTCGATGCGACGATAGTTGCCTTCGGCGAAATCGCGCAGTTGGGTGAGACGCACATCCACCGCTTTGCTGCCATCGGGGCGTGCTTCAAATGCGCGGCGAATGATGCCGCTTTGCATCAAGGGAGTGAACAACTCGGGGAAGAGGGTGACGATGTCGAAGCGCATGGCTTCAGTAGTCTAGCTGCCAATCGACCGTGATGCGCTTGTCTGCGAGGCTCACGGTATCGACGTAGGCATCTACAAAAGGGATCAAGGTCTCAATAGGCTTGCCTTCCACAACGCGCTCTGCGACTACAACAGTTTGCGGGCCGGTGGCCATCAAATCTTTCACGATACCGAGCGCCACGCCTTCGCGGTTGATCACTTCGCAGCCGATCAGATCGACCCAGTAATACTCGTCTTTGGCTGCAGTGGGGAAGGAGGAGCGGCCAATGAAAATACGGCAACTTTTGAGCAGCTCGGCGGTGTTACGGTCGTCCACGCCATCGGCTTGCACGACGACGGTGTCTGCATGCTCTTTGGCGATACGGATTTTCAGGAGCTGTGGCGCTTTGAAAAGCGGCTCTTTTGCGACCACGCCCGCACGTGGCTCAGGCGGCAGCAAATACCAGCGCTTAGAAGAAAAAAGCGCCTCGGGGGAGGCGCTGTAGGGGATGATTTTGAACCACCCCTTGATGCCCCAAGCGTCCGCAATGCGGCCGACCTCGATGGCATCCGATGGCAACTCGGCGGGCTCTAAAAAAGCCAGCGTGGTTGCCATCTTGAGCTTTATGCAGCTGCTTTGGCAGCGGCTTGAGCGACCAAGCGCTCAACGGTCGGCGAGGCTTGTGCGCCAACGCTTTTCCAGTAGGTCATGCGGTCTGTAACAATGCGCAGGCCTTCTTCACCAGAGGAGGCAATCGGGTTGTAAAAACCGATGCGCTCGATGAATTTGCCATCACGGCGGGTGCGCTTGTCAGCCACGACGATGTTGTAAAACGGACGGGCTTTAGCGCCGCTGCGAGAGAGTCGAATAACGACCATGGTGTGTTCCTTGTGTGGATAATCCACTGATGTTGAGCCGGGTGCTCGTGCTTGCAGCGTTTGAGACACGCGCTGTGGCCACCCGGCCAGCGACACGCTGCAAAGCCTTCCATTATAGCCTTATGACAACCGCCCCTAGAATCCTCATTCGCCCCTCCCTTGAGACTGATCTGCCCGCCATGCAGGCGATCTATGCGCATCACGTGCTTCACGGCACGGGCACTTTTGAAACCGAGCCGCCCAGCGAGGCCGATTTAGGCACGCGTCGCGCTGACGTTTTGGCCAAAAAACTGCCTTGGCTGGTGATGGAGTCGGGCGGCGTGGCGCAGGGTTATGCCTATGCCAACTGGTTCAAACCGCGTGCGGCATATCGCTTCAGCGTGGAAGATTCGATTTACATGGCACCTGAGGCGGCGGGTAAGGGCTTGGGCAAACAGCTGCTCACAGAATTGCTGGCGCAACTGGAGCGCGGCGGCGTGAGGAAGGCAATGGCGGTGATTGGCGATTCTGCGAACCTAGGCTCGATTGGCGTGCACCGCGCTTGCGGCTTCGTAGATGTTGGCGTTTTCAAAAGCTGCGGCTGGAAGTTTGGCGCTTGGCGCGACATCGTGTTGATGGAAAAGACTTTGGGCGCCGGGGACACCACAAGTCCTGAATAATCACCCTATGTTCCAAACTAAAAACAAAACGCTGGCCGCTTGGCTGGCCTTCCTCGGCGGGCCGCTCGGCTTGCACCGCTTTTACTTGCATGGCTTGTTTGACATGATCGGCTGGCTGCTGCCGATCCCGACGGCTTTGGGCTTTTATGGCATTCAGCGTGTTCAGCAATTGGGGCAAGACGATCAACTGAGCTGGCTTTTGATCCCGTTGCTGGGCTTCACGATGGCTGGTTGTGCCTTGACGGCGATTATTTATGCTTTGACGACACCAGAGAAGTGGAATGCCAAGTTCAATCCTTCTTTAGATTTAGAAGCTGCGCCGGGGCAGACGAATTGGCTGACGGTAGGTGCGATTGTGTTTTCTTTGATGATCGGGGCGGCTGTGTTGATGGCTAGCATTGCGTTTAGTTTTCAGCGCTACTTTGAGCATCAGATTGAGGCTTCGCGGGTGATTTCTCAGTAGTTCTTGAAGCTCTTTAGCCTGAGCAAGCCACCTGCGCTTGGGCTATCCCACTGCGCTCATGTTCCCCGCGCTGGCCTGCGGCTGGCGCTCCTCCTTGACTTCGCTACGTGAGATAACCCAAGCGCAGTCGAGGCCGTCCAGTGCAAAGCTAAATCTTCCGCATAGTAAAAACATAACAAAAACACCAGATAGCCGGCATAAAATATACGTAGCCTGCTATGAAAACCATAGTGGCCATCTCTTAGAATCGACTCCATGCATATTCATATCTTAGGCATTTGCGGCACGTTCATGGGCGGCCTTGCTGCGCTTGCACGCGAGGCCGGGCACCAGGTCACCGGCTGTGACGTGGGGGTGTATCCGCCGATGAGCGATCAGTTGCGTGCGCTGGGCATTGAGTTGATTGAAGGCTTTGGCGCGGATCAGTTGGCGCTGCAGCCGGATGTGTATGTGATCGGCAATGTGGTCAGCCGTGCTCGCCTGCCTGATGGCTCGCCCAAATTTCCGTTGATGGAAGCGATTTTGGATGCGGGCGCTGTTTACACCAGTGGGCCGCAGTGGCTGAGCGAACATGTGCTGCAAGGGCGGCATGTGATGGCCGTGGCGGGCACGCATGGCAAGACGACGACGACTTCGATGCTTGCTTGGATTTTGGAACACGCGGGCTTAAAGCCTGGGTTTCTCGTGGGTGGCGTGCCCTTGAACTTCGGTGTGTCTGCGCGGCTGGGCGAGAAGTATTTTGTGATCGAGGCCGACGAATACGACACCGCCTTCTTCGACAAACGCAGCAAATTCGTTCACTATCGCCCGCGCACGGCGCTGCTGAATAATTTGGAGTTTGACCACGCGGATATTTTTGATAATCTCGCCGCGATTGAGCGGCAGTTTCACCATCTCGTGCGCACCGTGCCTGCGAGCGGTCGCGTGGTGGTCAATGGCTTGGAAGAGAGCTTGACGCGAGTGTTGCACCAAGGCTGCTGGAGCGAGCAGGCCAGCTTTGGCGCTACGGTATCGGACTGGACGGCGCAGGGTGCGGCGCATGATTTTGCTGTACTCCAGCGCGGCAAAGAAGTGGCGCGGGTGCAATGGGCTTTGAGCGGTTTGCATAACCAACTCAATGCCTTAGCAGCGATTGCCGCAGCAGATCATGTGGGCGTGGGCTCGCAGGCGGCGGCGAAAGCGCTGGGAGAATTTCAAAATGTGAAGCGGCGCATGGAAGTGCGCGGCACGGTAAAACGTGATGGCGGTGACATCACCATTTACGACGATTTTGCGCATCATCCCACCGCGATTCGCACCACGCTTGATGGTCTGCGCAATCGTTTAGATGCATACAGCGCCACGCGAGGCCAGCGCATCCTTGCTGTATTTGAGCCACGCAGCAACACCATGAAGTTGGGCACGATGAAATCGCAATTGCCTTGGAGCTTAGAAAGCGCAGCGCTTTCGTTTTGCCATACCGCAGGGCTAGATTGGGATGCGGCTGAGGCCCTCGCACCCATGGGAAAGCAAGCCATGACGGCGAGCAGTATGGAGCAGTTGGTTGCTCAGCTTCAAGCCGCCGCGCAGCCGGGCGACCACATCGTTTGCATGAGCAATGGCGGCTTTGGCGGCGTGCATGCCAAGCTGCTGGCTGCGCTGGTTTGAGGGGGAGCTCAATATGGGTGTGATGGGAGCTCTTTTGCATGCTTTCAATGTCATGCTGCCTGCGCTCAGCGTGGCCTTGCTGGTGACGGCTTCTGGGCGATTTCTTAAGCAAAATAAGCCACTCGCCCTGACATTTATTGCGCGCAGTGCTATAAATTTTGTAGTATGTTTGGCCGTGCTGCTGATCGGCCTGATCATCACGGGGCGCGACGGCAAGATGCTGACTTATCTCTTCATGGTCTTGGCAAGCGCGACGGTGCAGTGGATCGTCTCAGGCGGTTGGCGCAAGTAATCGTTAAATCCGAGTCAGAGCCTGATACACCTGATACAAACCCGCCCATGCGGCTTGGTTGCCCAGCGTGCGCACCTGTGCGCCCAGGTGTTCGAGTGCGATTTGGTAGCGCTCGGTCAGTTGCTGTGAGCCCACCAAGACAATCTCTGCGCCCGGCTGCACCTGCATCGACACCAGCTCTTCGCCAATCACCAAGCCAGACAAATAGCTCGCGGCATGCTCCGGCGGCAGAAGCTTGAACAGCGATTTCACGCGCACGCTGAAAGCCGTGTTGAGCAAACTCTCGCCTTGGCAAGCGAAATCAATGCCTTGTAAAAAAGCCTGCGGCTCAAATGAGGTGGATTGCTGCGGCAGGCTCTTGGTCAAAATGGAATGCTGCGCCAAGAGCGCATAAAACTCGCCCGTCATGAAGGTGTTGAAACCCATGATCGCGCTGTTTTCCAAATTCACCCATTTGCTGTGCGTGCCGGGCAACACCATGAATGCATCGCGCACACCCAGCACCGCTGCGGCACCAAACACCTGAATCTCTTCGCCGCGCATCACATCATCATTTTCAAAGCGCACACCTGGCGCAATCGCCACGCGATCCTTCACTGCCCATCGCACACCACGTGCAATATCCATCGGCGTGGCTGGGCAAGCGCAGTAAGGCACTTCGGCCATGCCATCTTTGCTGCCGATCATTCCCGAGAGCACGAAAGATTGCCCGCCCGCTTTCGTCATACCTGCGCAGGTGGCAATCAAATAGGGGGCAAACTCACCCTGTTTGAAGCTGGAGATGCCGCGAGGCTGCGCCAGCTCTTCTAAAATTTCGCCATCAGGCGCAATCAATGCCGCCCTGAAACTGGAGGTGCCCCAGTCGACGGCGATGAACGGATGTGTGGCTGAAATTCCCATGATGCATTATCCGTGCTTGCAGAAAATGAGAAGAGTTCTTTTGTATTACTTTTGGGCGAGCATTTTGCGATGCTCATTCATCGCTAATTGCAGATAAAGTTTTTTTGTCCAGTCTTCGCCAAATTCTTTGGCGTATTTGTCGATCACTTTTCGGGTACTCAGACGGATCAAAGGCAGTTCTGCACGTTCGATTTCAGTCACTTTCATGCCGAGTTTTTTGAGCTCGTCCACCATCTGCGCATTGCGGCTACGAATCAATTCGCGCTGGTATTTGGAGGAGGCAAGCGCTGCAGCTTTCAGGATGGCGCGGTCTGCTTCTGAGAAGCTTTCCCAAACGGGTTTGCTGATCAAAACGGGCCAAGCGCTGTAGGCATGGCGCGAGAGCGTGAGGTGCTGCTGCACTTCATAGAATTTACTTGCGTAAATCGTAATGAGCGGATTCTCTTGGGCTTGCACTTTGCCTTCTTTTAGATTTGCATACACCTCGGGAAAAGGCAGCTTGAGTGGCTGAGCGCCTAGGGTCTGAAATGTATCGGAAAACATCGCGTTGGGCATCACGCGCACTTTCAAATCCATCAAATCCGAACGCCGCGTGACGGGGCCACGGCTGTTGGTGAGGTTACGAAAACCGTTTTCCCACCAAGCCAAGCCCACCAGGCCGTGCTGCGGCAAAGAAGCCAGCAGATCGTTGCCAAAGGAAGAATCCAGCAAGGCATCGGCATCTTGTTCGGTGGTCAGCAAGAAAGGAAAATTGATCACGCCAAAGCCTGAGGTGAAGCGCACGAGGCTAGACGTATCAGGCGCGGTCATCTCTAGTTTGCCTTGGCGCAGTGCATCGGTCATGCTCACATCGTTGCCCAGCTTGCCACCCGCAAATAACTCGATTTTGATACGCCCCTGCGTTTTCTCGCTCACGATGTCTGCAAACTTTTTAACCGCCATGCCTTGCGGATGGTCTTCCGACAGGCCAATGCCAAAGCGCATATAGCGCGTCTGATGAGGGTTTTGCGCTGCGTTTTGAGGGCTATTTTGGGCGATAGCCGTTATAGAGGATGCGCTGAGTGCTATTAAAAGTAGAGCAGTAAATCTCCGTGAAAGGTGCTGCATAGATGTCTCCTGTTATTCATGATGTTCAAGATGCTGAAGCTGCCAACAAAGCGCGCACGGTATTGGGCTGAGGCAAAGGCCTCACAGCGCCAAAGCCCTGCACAGACAAAGCAGCCGCCGCGTTGGCATAGCGGGCGGCTGTGAGTAAATCGTCTCCGAGCGATAGGCGGGCGAGCAAGTTGCCTGCAAAGCAATCACCAGCGCCAGTGGCATCGACGGCTTTCACGTTGATCGGCGCAACTCTGTGTTGCGAGCGGCCATCGCTCACGAGCACACCTGCGCTGCCCATCTTGAGCACCACTTGCTTTGCACCCAGATCGTGGCTCCAGCTCAGAATGGCTTGCGGATCATCCAGGTCGCTGAGCTGTGTCACGTCATCTAAGCTCGGTAAAAATAAATCACAACTTGCAATCGCGGGAATCATGTGCAGCCGCGCATCTTCCAACGACCAAAGCTTGAGCCGCAGGTTAGAGTCAAAACTGATCTTGCTGCCTGCTGCGCGAGCGATGCGCACAGCAGCGGCGCATTGCTCACGGGCGTTCTCGGAAATCGCTTGCGAGATGCCTGAGTAATGCAGCCAGTGCGTTTGCTGCAAAGCCCCGCGTTGCACATCATTCAACTGCATTTTTGATGCAGCTGAGCCCGCGCGGCGGTAACTGAATTCGTGGCCTGCTGCGCCATGCGTGACGAAATACAGACCAGTAGATGCTCCTGATTCAATAGCACACAAGCTATTATCTATAAAGGCAGACTGCCATAAATCGATCAATAGACGGCCAAAAGTATCATCGCCCACCGCGCTCACATAGCCGCAACGCGCACCTGCTCGCGCAGCCGCAATCACGGCATTGCTGGTGTCACCACCAAAGCCTTGGCTGTATTGCGGCTGACCGGGCACGATTTGGTTGAATTCCACCATGCCTTCCCCGATGGCCAGCAGGTCGTATGCTTTATTCATGTCAATGCGAATGACAATATGCTTTGATACGACGGCTTAATGGTTGTCTTTTGGCACAGCGCTGCCGCGCATGCCACGCAAGAAATCCAGATCGCAACCTTCGTCGGCTTGGTTCACATGGTCGATATACAGCTTCCAGTAGCCCGATGTCATGGGCGGTGTGGGTGGCTTCCACAAGGCAAGGCGCCGCGCCAGCTCTTCATCGCTGATCTGCAAATGCAGCTTGCGCAGCGGCACATTCAACTCGATCATGTCGCCGTTTTGCACCACAGCCAGCGGCCCGCCTGCAGCGGCTTCTGGCGCGGTGTGCAAAACTACCGTGCCATAGGCCGTGCCGCTCATGCGGGCATCGGAGATACGTACCATGTCGGTGATGCCTTTGCGCAGGATTTTTGGTGGCAGCGGCATATTGCCCACTTCGGCCATACCTGGATAGCCTTTGGGGCCGCAGTTTTTCAGCACGAGGATGCAGGTTTCATCTACATCCAAGTTCTCATCATCAATCCGCCTGTGAAAATCATCGCTGTCTTCAAACACCACAGCGCGGCCGGTGTGCACCATCAATGCAGGTGTTGCGGCGCTGGGCTTGATCACAGCACCGCGCGGCGCGAGATTGCCTTTGAGCACGGCGATGCCCGCGTTGGCTTTGAAAGGTTCAACCATCGTCTTGATTACGCGCGGATCGTAATTCTCAGCATCTGCGACGTTTTCCGCCACGGTTTTGCCACTGGCAGTCACATGATTCATATGCAGCACAGAAGCAATCTCTTTCATCACCACCGGCAGACCACCTGCATAACAAAAATCTTCCATCAGGTGCTCGCCGCTGGGCTGCAAATTCAGAATGCATGGCAACTCTGAAGCCAAGCGGTCAAAATCTTCGAGCTTTAAATCCACGCCGATGCGGCCAGCAATTGCCAGCAAGTGAATAACGGCATTGGTCGAGCCGCCAATCGCTGCCAGCGTGCGAATCGCATTCTCAAAAGCCTCGCGCGTGAGAATTTGAGAAAGTTTGAAATCGTCTTTCACCATTTGCACAATGCGCCGCCCTGCATTGCGAGCGAGCACATTGCGGCGGCCATCGACCGCTGGAAATGCTGCGTTGCCTGGCAGACCCACGCCGAGCGCTTCCACCATGCTGGCCATCGTTGAAGCTGTGCCCATCGTCATGCAATGGCCGTGGCTGCGGTGCATGCAACTCTCGGCTTCAAAGAAATCGGCCAGCTTCAACGTGCCCGCACGCACCTGCTCGCTCATGCTCCACACGCCCGTGCCCGAGCCCAGCTCTTGGCCGCGCCATTTGCCGTTCAGCATCGGGCCGCCGCTGACACCAATCGTGGGCAAATCTACGCTGGAGGCTCCCATGAGCAGCGATGGTGTGGTTTTGTCGCAGCCCATCAGTAACACCACGCCATCCAAGGGATTGCCACGAATACTCTCTTCCACGTCCATGCTGGCGAGGTTGCGATACAGCATGGCGGTGGGGCGGAGCAGTGTCTCGCCCAAGCTCATCACGGGAAATTCCAGCGGAAAACCGCCCGCTTCATACACGCCAATCTTCACTTGTTCAGCCAGCGTGCGGAAATGTGAATTGCAGGGCGTGAGCTCGCTGAAGGTGTTGCAAATGCCGATCACTGGGCGGCCATCAAACTGATCATGCGGCACGCCTTTGCCTTTGACCCAGCTGCGATACGCAAAACCATCGCGGTCTTGACGGCCAAACCATTGCTGGCTGCGCAGAGGCTTTTTGTTGCTGGTGGTATGGGAAGATTGATTTGAAGAGTCGTTACTTGTGGTCATAGGGGTTAGTCCTGATGTTTCAAAGGTATTATCGTCATATGATTACACCATTGCATCAGGACAAACCCTCTGCAAGTTTTCGAAAAATCAAACAAACCATGATCAAAAACGTCCACGGCAACACGCTCGACCTGCTAGGCGAAGCCATCGTCTCGGGCCACTATGCTGTGGGTGCTTGTCTGCCGCCCGAGCCGATTCTGGGCGAGGAGCTGGGCGTGAGCCGCACCGTGGTGCGCGAAGCAGTGAAATCTTTGATTGCCAAAGGCATGGTGAGCACCGGCCCCAAGGTGGGCACGCGCGTGCTGCCGCGAGACACTTGGAATTGGTTTGATCCTGATGTGATCACTTGGCAAAGCAAAATTGGCCTGACCGCTGAATTTTTGCGTGATTTGCAAGACCTGCGCCGCCTGATTGAGCCTGCTGCAGTGCGTATGGCCGCAGAGCGAGCTACGCCCGCCAACATTGCCGAAATACAAGCCGCCTATGAAGGCATGCACCGCGCTGTGCACGACGGCGGAGATTACGTTACCTACGATTTGCGCTTTCACCAAGGCCTGCTTAAAGCCTGCCAAAACCGCATGCTGATTCAGATGAACAAAGCGCTGTCTGCTTTGCTTCGCACCAGTTTTGAAATCTCTACCACGCGGCCCGATGGCCCGCTCAATTCTTTGCCGCTACACAAAGCCGTGCTGGACGCAGTCATCGCAAAAAATCCTATCAAGGCCGAGAAAGCGATTTTGGTATTGATAGATGGTGCGCACGACGATATTGAGCAAGTCTTGGCGCGGCGCAATCGCCCCGTAAAGCATGACAAGCCTGCCGCTTGGCTCAAAGCGGCTTAACAAGATTCAAAAAGACAACAAGGAAGAAAGATGCAAAAACTCATCGACGGCTTTTTTAAGCTACTGGAATTTTTGGTGGTGCTTTGCCTGTTTGCTATGGTGGTCATGGTGTTTGGCAATGTGGTCATGCGCTATGCCTTTAATTCGGGCATTCAGGTCAGCGAAGAGATGTCGCGCTATGCATTTATCTGGCTGACCTATCTTGGTGCGATGGTGGCGATGCGCGAGGGCGGACATTTGGGCGTGGATACGCTGTTCAAACACTTGCCGCTTCTAGGTAAAAAAATCAGCGTGCTTCTGAGTGAGAGTTTGATGCTCTTCATGAATGCCATGTTCCTCTGGGGCACCTACAAAATGCATGATTTGCAGGTGACCAATATCTCGCCCGTGGCTGGTATTTCAATGATCTGGATTTATGGCGTGGGCTATGTGGTGGCGGTGGTGATGGGAATTTTTAATATCAACAAGCTTTACCTGCTGCTGACAGGGCAGCTCAGTGAGGCGCAGATGCTACAGGTGGTCGAAACTGAGGGCATCAAAGAGGTTGAGCAACAAATCGAACAACAACTTAAAAAAGCATAAGAGACCATCATGACCGTTGCTGTATTTATTCTTTCCCTCATCGCTGCGATGGCGCTAGGCATGCCCATTGCCTACGCGCTCTTGGTGTGTGGCGTGAGCCTGATGGGCTTTCTGGCTTTCAATGGCACGCTGGCCTCATTTGACAGCCAAATCTTGGCTCAGCGCTTTGTAGACGGTGCAGATAACTTCCCCTTGCTCGCTGTGCCCTTCTTCTTGCTTGCAGGCGAGTTTATGAATGCGGGCGGCTTATCCAAGCGCATTGTGAATCTGGGTGTAGCTTGGGTGGGGCATTTCCGTGGCGGTTTGGGCTATGTGGCTGTGTTTGCCGCGATCATCATGGCTTCGCTTTCTGGCTCAGCGGTGGCTGATACAGCAGCGCTGGCAGCGATATTGATTCCCATGATGCGCGCGGCGGGCTATGACGTGGGTCGCAGTGCCGGTTTGGTGGCCGCTGGCGGCATCATTGCGCCGGTGATTCCTCCATCGATTGGTTTCATTATTTTTGGTGTGGCAGCGAATGTGTCCATCACCAAATTGTTTCTTGCGGGCATCGTGCCTGGCTTGATGATGGGCATTGCAATTGGCATTGCTTGGTGGTGGGTGGCGAAGAAGGAAAATGTGCCTGCTTCGCCCAAGCTTCCGATCTCGCAGCGCTTGAAAATCACCTTTGACGGCATCTTTGCTTTGCTATTGCCCGTCGTGATCATTGGTGGCATGAAATCAGGCGTATTCACGCCGACTGAGGCTGCGGTTGTAGCGGCGGTCTATGCGTTTGTTGTGGGTATGTTCATCTATCGTGAGCTGAAATGGCGACAGATCTACGGCCTATTTCTTGCAGCCGGCAAGATGACGGCCGTGGTGATGTTTTTGGTGGCAGCGGCGATGGTGAGTGCTTGGCTGATCACAGTCGCGAATATTCCGAATGAAATTGCTGATCTGCTCGCCCCGTTCATGGACAACAAAACGCTGCTGATGTTCATGATGATGGTACTCATCGTGATCGTAGGCACAGCATTGGATTTCGCGCCTACTGTGCTGATCCTCACCCCAGTGCTGATGCCCGTTGTGCTCAAGGCGGGGATTGACCCCGTGTATTTCGGTGTGCTGTTCATCATGAACAATGCCATCGGGCTCATTACGCCGCCTGTAGGCACAGTGCTCAATGTGGTCAGCGGTGTGGCGCGAATCACGATGGATCAGGCCTTCAAAGGCGTGATGCCGTTTTTGATTGCGCAGCTGATTGTGCTGTTCTCACTTGTTTTCTTCCCCGAATTGGTGATGGTCCCCTTGAAATGGTGGCTGCGCTGATGCACACTTTCCTTTAACCCCAGTTTTTTAACCCGTAGGAGACTTTGAAAATGAAACGTCGTAATCTGGTGGCTCAAGCCGCTCTCATCGTGGCAGGCACACTGCTGGCCACCTCTGCCGCCTTCGCGCAGTTCTCTGATCGCAACATCAAGATCACCAATGGCGTGAACGAAGATCATCCCGTGGGCGCGGGTGTGAAGCGCATGCAAGAAGTACTCAATGCCAAAGCGGGTGGAAAGCTCAAACTCGTGGCCTTCTGGGGCGGTGCCGCTGGCGGCGATTTGCAGGCCACGCAGGCGCTGCGCGCTGGCACGCAAGAGATGGTCGTTAGCTCTAGTTCGCCGCTGGTGGGTATTGTGAAAGAGCTGGGTGTGTTTGATCTGCCTTTCCTGTTTGGTAGCGAAAAAGAAGTCGATGCCGTGCTCGATGGTGCTGCTGGCCAGTATTTCAACAAGAAGCTGGAAGAAGCTGGCTTGGTGAACTTGGCCTACTGGGAAAATGGCTTCCGTAACCTGACCAACAGCAAAAAAGCGGTCAATACCGCTGAAGATTTTGAAGGCATCAAAGTGCGCGTGATGCAAAACAACATCTTCCTAGACACCTTTAAAACCTTGGGTACGAACGCCGTGCCGATGGCTTTTGGCGAGGTGTTCACGGCACTCGAAACCAAAACCATTGACGGCCAAGAAAACCCCTTCGTCACCATCAACAGCTCAAAATTCTTCGAAGTGCAGAAGTTCTTGTCGGTCACGCGCCATGCGTACACACCCTTCCTCGTGCTCTATAGCAAGAAGATGTGGGACACGCTCAGCCCGCAAGAGCAGGCTGTATTGCGCGAAGCGGCGATTGAAGGCCAAAAAGTGCAGCGCACGACAATCCGCGCCAATGATGGCAAGGCGCTGGCCGAGCTCAGAGCCAAAGGCATGCAGGTCAACGAGATCACGCCTGCGGAGCAGCGCCGCATGTTTGAAAAAGTGCGCCCGGTGTACGACAGAAATGCAGCCACGATTGGCGCAGAAGCGATCAATGTGGTGGTGGATGCACTTAAGAAAGCACGAGGCGGCTGATCTTCTGTGGCTCAGCAGATGGCGCATGAATGCGTCATCTGCGAGTATCCTTCAAGGCATGGACAACATGCCTTTTTTATTGCTTCCCGAACTCTTCACCAACAGCGATGGCCGCGCGACATTCCGCGACATCCGCATCGATTTGAGCGAAGGCTCACCTGCGGCGCGTTTGAGCCCGCTTGCGCAAGGTGGCGGGCATCAGTTTCGCCAAAGCCCGGTAGGCTTTCGCAGCGAGTTTCATTGCACCACCACGCCGCAATGGCTGATCGTGCTTTCGGGTGCGATGGAAATCGGCCTGCAAGACGGCAGCTCGCGCATCTTCCATGCAGGGCAGTGCTTTTTTTCCAACGACACTTTGCCCGAAGGCAGCACGTTTGATGCGAAGTTGCATGGGCATAACAGCCGGCAAGTGGGCGATGAAGCGCTGGTGACTGTGTTCGTACGCGCTTAGATTTTGATAGCACTCTGCGCAGGCTTTATAAAGGGCGGTCTCAAGTCTGAAGTGCAACACTGCTGAATATCAATTTAGCAAGGAGCACCCATGAACACCGAAGAACTGCCAAACAGCTACAAACAACTTGATTATCAACAGCGCGAGAGCATCGCCATTGGCTTGGAGAAAGG
>JANMHJ010000041.1:0-45432 GCA_031375105.1 Variovorax sp. | reverse complement strand
AGCTGATCTGCCGTCTTGGCGCTTTTGAGGCTGGCTCGGGCAGCCTCGATTTGATCTGTACCGCTTGCGGGTCTGGCCATGATGATCTCCTAGGATTGAGGAGATCATATTATTCACTATTTTAATGGGAATCGGAATAAGCCAAACTTTCGCCGCATTGTGAGCCGCATGAGACAGACGTTCGCCGCAAGCTTGCTAACATGCCTTCCTTCAAACTGTTTTAAAAATGTAGGAGACAAGCGATGTTCAGTCATGTAGTTTTAGGTGTGAATGATTTGGAGCGATCCAAGAAGTTTTATGACGCGGTGTTGGGCGCGCTGGATATCAAGCCCGGCATGCATAACCACAATGGTGTGGTGAACCGCTATTTTTATCGCACGCCCACCGGCACTTTCGGCATCACGGAGCCGCTCAACGGCGAGCCGGCCACGCATGGCAATGGCAGCACGATTGGCTTTGCGGTGCAGTCTGCGCAGCAAGGCGATGCTTGGCATGCGGCGGGTGTGGCCAACGGCGGCACAAGCTGCGAAAACCCGCCGGGCTTTCGCACGGGCCCGATGGGCGCGACCTATCTGGCCTATCTGCGCGATCCCGATGGCAACAAGCTTTGCGCGTTGCATCGGCCGCCGAAGCCAGCGTAAAGCGATGCTGTTTGGCACATTGATTGACGCGCAGGTTGCTCATTTTTTGATAGCACACTGCGCATATTTTATGCCGGCTACTGGCCGAAATGGCTTGATTTTTCAATGCTGATGCCACCAGACGCGCCACACGCCGTCTCGCGGTTGCGTACGGCACGCTTGGCGCGCAGCACCAAGCCTTTTCTAGCGCGCGGCGGCTCAGTGAAAGAGCGCTGCGCGGTTTGTAGGCTGGTGGTCACACATTGCCTGTGCAGCTTGCGCCCAGACGTGACCACGCGAGCGGGGATGTGTTTGCTGATGGGCGATATTGAGGCTTTGAAGCCGAGCAACACGGGCTGGCTGATTGCTGATTTGGTGCAGGATACCTTTGCTTTTGACTGGGCGCGCACCTCGGTGGACCCTGCTCTGCTGGCCTTGTTGGCCGACCCGCAATGGCAGCCGCTGGTGGTGTATCCGGGAGAGTTTGTAGACAATGCGCGGGTGGTGCAGGCTGTGCCGCTCTTGACGCCATCTGGCGCAGCCGCGCCGGGCAAACGGCCACTCTTCATCTTGCTCGATGGCACATGGGCGGAGGCGGGCAAGATGTTTCGCAAGAGCCCGTATTTGGATGGTTTTCCGGTGCTGAGCCTGCAGCCTGACGAACTCTCGCGCTACAAGCTGCGCCGCTCCAAACGCGATGATCATTTCTGCACATCTGAGGTGGCCGCGCTCTGCCTAGAACTGGCGGGTGAGCCGCATTCAGCGCAATCGCTGGCCGCGTATTTGGATGTGTTTACCCATCACTATTTGCAGGCCAAGCATCAAAGCCCGGTAGATTCAGAGAGCGAGGCGCATCAAAGGCTGCGCGGTTTACGCGTTTGAGTTGATTGACTTTTGCAATCAAACCGTTAACACTGATACTCTTAATTTCATAGCACTCTGCGCATATTCTATGCCGGCTATCTGCCAAAAACCTTCGTAAAACTCCCTTCAATATGCCTACAAACGCCATCTCGCTTGACGTACTGCGCAGCTACGCCGTGGAGCGCACAATGTTTGCGCCGACGACGCTCTCCAAGGCGATTGAAAAGCTAGGTTTCGTGCAAGCCGATCCGATTCGCGCACCGGCTCGGGCGCAGGATTTGACTTTGCGGCATCGCGTGAAAAACTACAGCGCAGGGGATTTGGAGCAGCGCTATGCCAAGCTGGGCATCGAAGAAGATTTTTTCGTGAACTACGGCTTTTTGCCGCGCGGCACACAGGCGCTGATGCATCCGCGCACGCCGCGAAGCGCTTGGCCGAAAGCGAAAGCGGCGCAGGCTGAAGCCGTGCTCAGCTTCGTGCAGGAACGTGGGGTGGTGCATCCGCGCGAGGTGGATGCGCATTTTGCGCATGGCCGGGTGCGCAACTGGTTTGGTGGCTCGTCGAACGCGAGCACGCAATTGCTCGATGCCATGCATTACCGAGGCATGCTGCGTATCGCAGGCAGAGCCAGCGGCATCCGCACCTATGCGGCGGCTGACCATCTGCCGCTGCAAAGCGGCGATCCCGCCGAAGGCATGGATGCCTTGGTGGACGTGATCGTGCATAAATACGCGCCGCTTCCTGAGCGCTCCTTGCGCGAGCTGATCGGTATGCTACGCGGTGGTGCGCCGCAATGGGAAGCGCTGCGCCCAGCGGCCTTTGCTCGGGCGAAAGCGCGGCTATCCAGCACCGTGATCGATGGCACAACTTGGTATTGGCCGCAAGACGAATCGCCCAGCTCTATGAAGCATCAAGCCGCTAAAGTGGATGCCGTGCGCCTACTCGCCCCGTTTGACCCCGTGGTCTGGGATCGCCGCCGATTTGAGCTGCTCTGGGGCTGGGCCTATCGCTTTGAAGCCTACACGCCAGCGCCAAAACGCATTCGCGGCTACTACGCCCTGCCGCTGCTCTGGCGGGATCAGGTGATTGGTTGGGGCAATCTGGCCGTGAACGATGGCAAGCTGCAAGCTGATCTGGGCTACGTGACAGGCCAAGCGCCCAAAGACACCGCATTTCGCAAAGAATTGGCTGATGAAATGGCTCGCATAGAGAGCTTCTTACTATTAAATAAATAGCACGCTCTGCTTATTCTATAAAGGCTAACTGCCCAAAACCCTCATAAAACCAACCCTCAGCGAGGCTTGGAATAGCTTGCATGGGATGTCATGAAGCCGTCAAAGAATCATCACGCCACTGTCATGAGGCGGATTGACACTCTTAATTAGATCAAGCGTTCGCGCTCAGCGCAGCTTGAACATCTTGCACTTCTCCCTCTTTCAAACTCTCAACATGAACAAACCGCTTTTTGCTCAAACTGCTGCATTTCTTGCCGCCGCCATTCTCTGCATGCCCACTGCCAAAGCGCAGACCGCCATGCCCACCGAATTTCCCGCCCAGCTGGCTGGCCACGCGCTGATTCCTGCGCCCAGCTTCATCGCCACCCCAGCGGATGCACCGGCAGACTTGCGCTTCAGCGGCAAATTCACCACCGGCTCACGTGTCGAGCGGCTAGACAGCGTAGAAGGCCGCTCGGCCAATCGCCCCACTGGCATCTCCCTGCCCTTTGGCGGCCAGCCCATCCAAGGCCATTCAGGCATCAAGCGCATGAGCGATGGCAGCTATTGGGTGTTGACCGACAACGGCTTCGGCTCCAAAGCCAATTCGCCCGACAGCATGCTCTATCTGAACCGCTACACGATGGACTGGGCGGGCGGCACACTCAACCGCCAGCAAACCATCTTCCTGCACGATCCCGACAAGAAAGTGCCGTTTCGCATCGTGCACGAAGGCACACCAAAGCGCTACCTCACAGGCTCTGACTTTGACACCGAAAGCTTTCAGATTGCAGGCGGCGCGCTGTGGATCGGCGATGAGCTCGGCCCTTGGTTAATCAAAGCCGATATGACAGGCAAGATCCTCGCCGTATTTGAAACGCAGGTCGACGGCAAACCCGCCCGCTCGCCCGATCACCCCGCCATCAGCACACCCTCCGCGCCCAATGTGGCGGTAGATTTCACAGTGCGCCGCTCGCGTGGTTTTGAAGGCATGGCCTCGTCACCCGATGGCAAAAAACTCTATGCCATGTTGGAAGGCGCGATGTGGGATGCAGCCACCAAAGACACCGAAAAACTTAATGGCCGCGAATACCTGCGCGTGCTCGAATTTGATGTGGCCACTGAGAAGTGGACTGGCCGCCACTGGAAATATGTGCTGGAAGCCAACGGCTTGGCGATTGGTGATTTCAACATGATCGACGCGACCACAGCCTTGGTGATCGAGCGCGACAACGGCGAAGGCACACCCGATAAAGCCTGCCCAACGGTCAACGGCGCGATCCAACGCGCAGAAAACTGCTTCCATGATCTGCCCAAGATCAAGCGCGTTTACAAAATCGAAATGACGGAAGCCAATGTGAACAACCCCGTGCGCAAGATCGGCTACATCGATTTGCTCGCGATCCAAGACCCCCGCAATCTTGCTCGCAAGCCCAAGCAAGACGGCAAGCTGGCCTTCCCCTTCTTCACGATTGAGAATGTGGACATCGTGGATGCCGATCACATCATCGTAGGCAACGACAACAATCTGCCGTTTTCTAGCAGCCGCAATCCAAACGAAGCGGACGATAACGAGTTTGTGTTGCTGCGCGTGCCGCAGTTGCTGCAAGCGAAATAAATCCTAGTTCACAAACACCGCCTTCGGAGACATTTCTCCGAAATGCGGTTGAGCTGATGGTTTCAGCCGTATTTTCGCGGCATCTTTGCAGCAGGCTCTTGGCGCTTTTTCTCCCGCAGCATGTAGAGATACAAGCCCTCCACCTTTTCCCGCGCCCAAGGCGTTTTGCGTAAAAACTTCAATGTGGAAGCCACACTGGGCTCGCTTTGAAAGCAGCGCACCGGGATGCGCTGGGCCAAGCCCGGCCAGTCGTAATGCGCATGCAGCGCGGTCACGATGAATTCCAGCGTGAGGCCATGCAGTGGATTGCGGGCCTGCGGTTTGGGCTGAGCAGCAGGCAGCGCTATTGGCAGCGCTTCAACTTGAGCCTCTGGTGTGGGCTCATCGCTAGGGATTGTGGCTTCTGGCATGCCTTGATTTTGGCAGAAGCTGGGCGAGAAGAGTTGCGCAGGCTTCAGCCTTTAAAATCACCTGTTGCCTTCAACATCAGGATTCTTCGCGTGGACATTACTCTTTTGATCAAAGCCGCCATCATGGGCATCGTGGAGGGCTTGACCGAATTTCTTCCTATTTCTTCCACCGGGCATTTAATTTTGGCGGGCAGTTTGCTCGGCTTTACCGATGAGAAGGCCAAGGTGTTTGACATCGCCATTCAAACGGGCGCTATTTTTGCAGTGATCTTGGTGTATTGGCAAAAAATCCGCGAAACGATGGTCTCACTGCCCACGGACAAAAAAGCACAGCAGTTTGCGCTGAATGTATTCATCGCTTTCCTGCCCGCCGTGGTGCTAGGGCTGCTCTTTGGCAAGATGATCAAAGAAAATTTATTCACACCCGTGGTGGTGGCCAGCACCTTCATCATTGGCGGTTTCATTATTTTGTGGGCTGAAAAGCGGCAGCAAACTGCCGTGCGCGTGCAGAGCGTGGACGATATGAGCTCGCTTGACGCGATCAAGGTCGGTCTCGTGCAATGCTTGGCGCTCATCCCTGGCACCAGCCGCAGCGGCGCGACCATCATTGGCGGTATGCTGCTCGGCCTCTCGCGCAAAGCGGCGACAGATTTTTCCTTCTTCCTCGCGATGCCCACGCTGATTGGCGCAGGCGTTTATAGCCTTTACAAAGAGCGGCATGTGCTCTCAGTGGCCGATGTTCCGATGTTTGCTGTGGGCTTGTTCTTCAGCTTCATCAGTGCTTGGCTCTGTGTGCGCTGGCTGCTGCGCTATATCTCCACGCACAATTTCGTGCCCTTCGCTTGGTATCGCATCGTGTTCGGCATCGTGGTGCTCGTCACCGCTTACACAGGATGGGTTAAATGGACAGCTTGAATACACCCACCGCCACGCCAGCCCCCGCATGGGCGCAAGCCATGCGTCGCTGGGCGGACTACCTCTCCAAAGATCTTCTGGGTGGCCCGCGGCCTTGGAAGTTTGCTTGGGTCATCAATTTTCAAAAAGCCGGTAGCTTTTTCTTCTTTGCATTTCTGATGTGGCATTACCAAAACAACAGCGCTGCGGCCTGGGTCTATCTGGCACTGCATGGCAGCTATGGTTTGGTGTGGATCATCAAAGACGTGTCGTTTCCAGATCCCAACTGGCAAATGAAGATCACGATTGGCGGCGGTATCAATGCCTTTGTAAGTGTGTTGGGCTTGTATTGGCTGATCGGTTGGCTACTGATCTCGGGCACTTCGCAGCCGACCTATCTCTTGCCAGATGTGGCTTGGTTTGGCTTATGCATCACGCTGTGTATGCTCGGCTCAGTCATCATGATTGCTGCTGATGCGCAAAAATATTACACACTGCGCTTGCAACGTGGCCTGATCACCGATGGCATGCACCGCTACATTCGTCACCCCAACTACTTGGGTGAAATGATGATCTACGGCAGCTTCGCCATGATGGCTTGGCACTGGCTTGCCTTCTTGATTCTGGCTTGGGTGTGGCTCGGTTTGTTTGCCGTCAATATGCTGATGAAAGAGGCCAGCATGTCTCGCTACCCGCAATGGGCGGCCTACAAAAAACGCAGCTGGTGGTTGATTCCTTTCGTTCTTTAATGGCTCAAGATGACCACTGAGGCTACGCTGATTCCTCCTCATTCGCCTTGGCGAATGAGTGTCGCCCCGATGATGGATTGGACGGATCGGCATTGCCGCTATTTCCACCGCCTGCTCACGAAGAATACCCTGCTCTACACCGAGATGGTGACGACGGGGGCGCTATTGCATGGCGATGTACCTCGCCATTTGGATTTCAATGAGGAAGAGCATCCCGTGGCTTTGCAGCTAGGCGGCTCTGAGCCGGAAGATTTGGCCAAGGCGGCCAAACTGGGCGAGAAATGGGGCTATGACGAGATCAATTTGAATTGCGGCTGCCCAAGCGAGCGCGTGCAGCGGGGTGCATTTGGCGCTTGCTTGATGAACGAAGCCGAGCTGGTGGCCGATGGCGTGAAGGCGATGGTGGACGCAGTGAGCATTCCGGTCACGGTGAAGCACCGCATTGGCATTGATAAAACAGAGAGCTATGATTTTGTGCGCGATTTTGTGGGCACGGTATCTGAGGCGGGTTGCAAAGTCTTCCTTGTGCATGCGCGCAATGCGTGGCTCAAAGGTTTGAGTCCGAAAGAAAACCGCGATATTCCGCCACTGCGCTATGAGATGGTGTATCAGTTGAAGAAAGACTTCCCGCATCTGACGGTTTGCATCAACGGCGGCATCACCACGAGCGAGCAAGTGCAGGAACATTTACAGCATGTGGACGGCGTGATGATTGGCCGTGAGGCGTATCACAACCCGTATTGGATGATGGAGTGGGACAAAGCGTTTTACGGCGATGATTCTGGCACTGAAAAATCACGCGATGAGATTGAAGCCCTGATGTGCGACTACATGGCACGCCGCGCCGCACAATACCAAACGCCCACACATGCCATTTCCCGCCACATGCTCGGCCTGCGCCATGGCCAAGCAGGCTCACGCGGCTGGCGCCAAGTGTGGAGCGATCACAGGCTCAAGGGAGAGTCAGCGCATGCGGTGCGTGAATTGGCTCAGCAGCGCTTGCCGCTCACGCCTCACACATCTACTTTGCTGCAAGCAGCTTGAGCACCAGTTCAACTCGCGTTTTACCCGCTGACAAGCTACTACCAGCGTGAATGCCGCCCCAAGCGCAACGGCTGGTGATGACGACTTCCACACCTTGAGATTGCGCTTCGTTCAGCGCTTCTTGCAGTGCATTGCTCACTGTGCCATTGCCCGTTCCCGCCACCACGATGCCGCGCAGCGGATCGCTAGGCGCTGACGCAGAAAGCAGCGCCTGCACGATACTGCCTGTGGCATGAGCGTGATTCAAAACAATTTCTACACGCGGCCAGTAGATCATCTTTGATTCTTCATTTGCTATTAAATGAATAGCACGCTGCGCATGATTTATAACGGGTAGTGGCTGATTTGTCTTATAAAACTGCTCTACAGGCCTATGCCATTGCACTTGCCTATCCACCACCTTTGCCAGAGCACCCAGCTCGCCCAGAGCGGAGTCACCGCTTGAAAAAGCATTCAGAGCATAGGTGTGTATCTTCTGCACAAGTAAAGCATGATGCACATCGCCCGCACACACCGCGAGCACGCCGCGTGCCTTTGCATCCTGCGCCACGATCACCGCATCATGCAAATTGCGCGGCCCATCCGCCTCACTGCTGGTGGCCGGGCGCATCGCGCAGGTGAGCACGATGGGCTTGCTTCGCAGCTCAGCTGGAATCACGCGATGCAGAAAATACGCCGTTTCCTCCAGCGTGTCTGTGCCATGCGTGATGACGATGCCTTTGACTTGCGGTTGCGCAAGGTAATGAGCGCAGCGCTGCGCCAGCCGCAGCATGGTGTCCCAATCCATGTCTTTGCTGTCGAGTTGCGCCACCTGCTCGCTCAGCAATTCATGACCTTGCAGCGCCCCTGGCAGCCCTGGCACGCCTTGCAGCAAAGTGGCCACGCTGATTTGTGCGGCGGTGTAGCCCGTATGGTCGTTGCTGCTGGCCGCCTTGCCAGCAATCGTGCCGCCTGTGCCCAAAACGATGATTTGCGGGGTCATAAAAAATATTTTCAAAAAAACTTGTCAAGTCCAGAAAACTGGGCTAATATCCAGTTACTGGATGCGCAATCAGGCTGTGATCAATCGCAGTTGCCAGCAGCAAGAGTGCGCATCCGGTCAACCTATTTCAAACAGGAGTTTGCCATGTTCGACAGCCCTAAGCTCACAGCGCGTCAGCAACAGATTTTGACGCTGATCCAAACCACGATCGAGAAAACCGGCTCGCCGC
The DNA here is from genome assembly GCA_031375105.1 of Variovorax sp. Classification (GTDB taxonomy): domain Bacteria; phylum Pseudomonadota; class Gammaproteobacteria; order Burkholderiales; family Burkholderiaceae_C; genus JANMDU01. The sequence goes on along the minus strand of JANMHJ010000041.1, from coordinate 36,808 downwards.
CCACGCGTGCTGAAATCGCCACTGAGTTTGGCTTCAAATCGGCCAACGCCGCTGAAGAACATTTGCAGGCCCTGCATCGCAAAGGTGCAATCGAGCTGCTGCAAGGCACCTCGCGCGGCATTCGCCTGAAGGGCGAAACCTTGCGTGCGATTCATGAAAGCCGCAACAAGCAATTCGGCCTGCCCCTGCAAAGCCTGATGCAGCTCGCTTTGCCACTGATTGGCCGTGTGGCCGCCGGCTCACCCATCCTCGCGCAAGAGCATATTGAGCAAACCTACTACGTTGAGCCCAGCATGTTTCCCACCAAGCCCGATTACCTGCTCAAAGTGCGCGGTATGAGCATGCGTGATATCGGCATCATGGATGGCGATTTGCTCGCCGTGCAATCCACCAAAGATGCGCGCAATGGTCAAATCGTTGTCGCCCGCATTGGCGAAGATGTCACCGTCAAGCGTTTCCAGCGCAACAAAAACATCATTGAGCTGCATCCAGAAAATGCCGATTTCAAAACCATCATCGTCGAGCCCGGCGAGCCGTTTGAAATCGAAGGTTTGGCGGTCGGCCTGATCCGCAACTCCTTCATGATGTAAGCGGAGATCACCGTAATGGCTTCTTCAAACAATCTCTTCAGTCAATTGCTGTTGCCACTGCAAGGCGTGGTGGATTTTTTCTCGCCTCCCGTGCCATCGAGTAGCTTGCCCTCTGGAGCGTTTGCTGCGTCACGCTCCGTGTCTCACCCCCTGATCGGCGCTCAACCGCGCTTAGCCAAAGCGCCTGCATTGCCGCAAAGAATTCACCACGCAAACAGCCAAGCCACGATTCAGCCTGCGGGCATTCGTTTGGTAGGCCAAGGCCTGATGGGGCAAATGAGCAGCAACCTGTCCGCCGCACAAATTCTGCGTTCGCGCCGTGCGCAAGATGGCCGCATCGTCATCTCGGGCCGCATGCGCGATGTTTGCGCCGAGCTGGATCGTTTGTGTGATGAGCCCGCATAAGCAACTCACTTACTATCAATACAATAGCACTCTGCGCACATTTTATAACGGCTTACTGCCGATTTGACCCTTATTTTTTGCCCTGCGCGGCGCTCTAAGGCATCTCAGTCAAGCAATTCCAACATTGCTCAAAACCGCCCTCCACACGCTCACCACAAACTTGACATACCCAGTTGTGTTGCGGCATGCGTTGAAGCTGTGCAAACGCAGCTTTAGCGCGCTCTAGCTGCGCATCATCCTGCACCCAAATCTCAGGTAAACATTGGTCGGGTGGCAAATCGCCCGCTGCGCCGTTGAGAAAGTAGCGCTGCATGTTCACAGCCAAGCCTTGATCGCAGAGCATGTCCACCCAGAGCTGGGCAATCGCAATATTGGGCGCTTGGCCGATTTTTTTCATGCAGCCAGCATATCATTGAGTCTATGAACCTTTACATCATCACCGGCGCATCCCGTGGCATGGGTTTGGCCATAGCTCGCCAGCTCATCTTGCCTAGCAACCACCTCTTGTGCATCTCTCGTCAACAAAGCGCTGATCTCGAAACGCTTGCCGCCGAGCAGCGCGTCCCTCTGGAGCAATGGCGCTGCGATTTAGCCGATGCCGAGCCCGTTGCCGATCAGCTTGAGTTTTGGCTCCATCCCCGCGAGCGCGAATTCCAAAGCATCACACTCATCAACAACGCAGGCGTGATTCCCAGTATTGCGCCGCTTTCCGACGTTCCCGCGCAAGAGCTGACGCGCGCTCTGCGTGTTGGCATTGAAGCGCCGATGCTGCTCACTGCTGCCTTCTTAAAAACCAGCGCCACTTGGCCGATCCCGAAAAAAATACTCAATATTTCCTCAGGCCTAGGCCGCCGCGCCATGGCCGCCCAAGCAGGCTATTGCGCCGCCAAAGCCGCAATGGATCATTTCACGCGTTGCGTGGCGCTGGAAGAAGCCATCAAGCCACACGGCGCGAAAGTTTGCTCCATCGCCCCCGGCGTGATCGACACCGACATGCAAGTGCAATTACGCAGCGCCCCTGATGCCAACTTCCCAGACAAAGCCGCCTTCATCGGCATGAAGGACAACGGCAGCTTAACTAGCCCGTTTGATGCCGCAGACCGTTTGATTTCTTATCTCTCGCGCTCTGATTTTGGTAGCAACCCTGTGGCTGATGTTCGCGATGTAGCATAAAAATTCAACATAACTTTTGACTTCTTTCTTGGTATTTTTTGCGTCTTCTGCGCAATCTTCGCGTCCTCTGCGTTCGTCTTTTCTGCTGTTTGGTTTTTTCTGACTCCAGCCAACCTTCACACCGCGTCTTGAAAACCCTTGCCGCGCAGCGTCACCACCAGCGTGTCGCGGTAGCCGCGCAGCTCGGGCTCGTTGCCCAAGGGCTGAATTGGCGTGGTCTCGTGGATCATGCGGGCATCGTCCAGCAGCAACACGCTCCAGCGCTCGGTCAACGTAAAGCGCTGGCCGCTAGAACCCAAGGCTTCAAACACGCGCGTCTCGCCGCCCTTAATGCGCTCCCGCGCCACCAAAAACACCGCCACCAAATCCACGCCATCACGGTGTGCGCCCTCAGGCGTTGGCCGGCCAATGCCGCCAGCCGTGTCAATGCGAAACTGATGTACCTCGGTAAACCAAGGCTGCGTGCCACGCAAATGATCAGAAAGGCCTCCAAGCCAAGCCAATACTGCGCTAAGCGCTACAGAAAGAGTAGCATCTTCCAAAGGCTCAAACATGCGTTCCATGCCGCCATGCAGCGCGTTGTATTCCACCGGCTGCCAATGCGCCCGATGCGCCACAGGCTTCACATCAACGCCTGAAACCACACAACTGCCATGCCGCCGAGAACGGTATTTGCCACCATCTTTCAAATAATTGTCAGGCCCGAGCCGATACCAGCTCTCCTTCAAAGCCTGCAAATCAGCCAAAGCGCAGCCAGACAAAGCAGCCACATCAGCTGCAGGCAAAAGCGCAAAGCCCTGCTGCTTGAGCGTGGCTTGAAGGTTCAGGGGGTGGGTATAAGGCGGCGTGAACATCTCAAAACATCTCTTGCAAAAATCACTTGATCAACGCTTGCACCGCCTTAAACTGCGCATGCTCCGAGCCGCGCAGCCATTCAAACAGCACCATTTCGGTCGTCACAAGAGAAGCGCCCTCGGCAGCCAGCCGGTCATACGCCGCATCGCGGTTGCGTTCGGTACGGCTGCTGCAAGCATCCGTCACCACATACACATCAAAATCCTCCAGCAGCCCCATCACAGTTTGCAACACACACACATGCGCCTCGCAGCCGGCAATGATGATGTCGGTGCGCGTGTTCTCAGGCGGCTTTTGTAAATGCTTGGGTACGCTTTTCAAATTCGGTGAGGCTTTCGGTGTACCGATCTCTTGCAGCACTTCGATCAAGCCCGCATCCACCGCAGAAAATTCCGTTTTCACCAGCGGCTCACGGGCAAACTCAGCGAGCTCTACGGCAGTCGCACCCAAGCCATCTGGATGCTGCTCCGTGACGGTGATCGGCACGCGCATCAAGCGCGCAGCTTGCGCTAGCCGAAGCGCATTTTGAAGCACAGCAGAGCCTTCAAACATAGCCGGCATCAGCTTGGCTTGCAGGTCAATCAGTACGAGTTGGGAGGCGGAGCATTCAATAATCATCCCTGTATTATCAACGCGATCATCCCGCCCACGTTGGCAGGGCCATCAAAGCCGGCCTAAATCTCGCACGGCATCCACGATCAAGCTGGTGCCAATTGCAATCAGCAAAATATCGCTGGCAACGCGGACATATTTATGCCCTGCGGGCGGTGTGCCGAGTTGAATGATGACTGCGGGCGGTACGGGGTAAAACACCACATAGCTAGGCAGCGTTTGGCCCACATTCCATTTCTTCGCTTGGCCAGGTGGCATGCAACCATTGTTCTTTTTTGCTAAGCCAGGTGGGCAGCGACCACTCTGATACTGTTGCCCATAATAATCGCGCACGACACTGCGCTGTGGCTCGGTAAAGTAAGAGCTGGGCTTGACATCTGCCGTTTCACCTTCGTATTTTGGTTTTTTTGCTTTGCCGTTTTCTTTTTGCTCATGCTTACCCTGTTTGCCTTGGCCAGCCCACTCCGGCTTTTGAGCCATGACGAAGCCAGATGAGAGCGCTACAGTAAGCAAGGCCGCAATCAGACGGAGTTGAAGAAAAATTTTCATTGAGTCATCGCTTTCATGTGTTGGCAGAGGCACTGCGGCGCAGGCGGCCGAAGACCAATATACACACAACGCTTGTTACAGGCTGTGCGTTAACGCACAGAGCCTGATCAAACAGCGCCCGCGACCAACCCGTCGAAAAACCCAGCGACAATCTCAGGATGCACACCCCAGCTGCCCACGGCGTTGATCATTATGAAAATTTCCCCGTCGCCTCTTGGCTCACGCCTGCGCGGCTGCGGCCTGCGATTGTGGCGATCTATTGGTTTGCGCGCATTGCTGACGATATTGCCGATGAAGGCGATGCATCTGCTGAACAGCGCTTAGCCGATCTGGCTGCTTTTCGGGTGGATTTGTTGATCTGCGCCACCAGCAACGCCGCCTCCACGCGCTGGCCACATGTGTTTATGCCACTGCGCCGCGCTATCACAGAGCATGCGCTGCCCGTGCCTATGCTGGATGCGTTGCTGCAAGCCTTTGAGCAAGATGTGCGCTACACCGCCGCTGGCCGCTGGTATGACAACAACACTGAGCTGCTGGATTATTGCAATCGCTCAGCCAACCCCGTGGGTCGCTTGCTTCTGCATTTGTATGGCGTGAAAGGCGAAAGAGAATTGGCCGCATCCGATGCGATCTGCTCGGCGTTGCAACTCATCAATTTCTGGCAAGATCTCAGCAAAGACATTCCGCGTGGCCGCTACTACCTACCGCTGAATGCTATTGCCGCGCATCAGGTGATGCCAGCAGATTTACTGCAACGCCAAGACAACACCAATACTATAAATTTAATAGCAGCTTGCGCAGATTTCGCAAGGGCTGCCATGCAAAAAGGCTTTGGATTACCAGCCGCAGTGCGCCAGCAAATCGGTGGCTTTGATGGCTGGCGGCTCAGCATGGAATTGCGCTGCGTGATCCACGGTGGCCTGCGCATCTTGGACAAAATTGCAGCAATGCAATATCGCACGCTCGCAGAGCGCCCCAAAATCACCGCTTGGGATGGCATCGTCATTCTTTGGCGCGCCTTCTGGTTTAAACGCTAAAGCACTAGGCTTAGCGCCGATAATTGCCCCATGAATCCCGAGCAATACGCCCAACAAAAAGCCGCCCAAGCGGGCAGCAGCTTCTATTACGCCTTCCTTTTCTTGCCCAAAGAGCGCCGCGCCGCGATCACGGCTTTTTATGCCTTTTGCCGCGAGGTGGACGATGTGGTCGATGAAGTGACTGACCCCGGCGTGGCCGCCACAAAATTAGCTTGGTGGGCGAAGGAAGTGGCGCAAGCCTTTGCCGCGCCAGAAGTCAAAGCCAACCGCCATCCCGCGCTGCTCGCCATCTTGCCCCACGCCAAGACCTTTGGCATCGAAGAGCGTCATCTGCAAGCCGTGATTGAAGGCTGCCAGATGGATTTAACGCAAACGCGGTATCTTGATTACCCCGGTTTGCAAAAATACTGCCACCTTGTCGCGGGCGTGGTCGGCGAAGTCTCTGCCCGCATTTTCGGCCAGCAAGAGGCGCAGACTACCCAATACGCCCACAAACTCGGCCTCGCATTGCAGCTCACCAACATCATCCGCGACGTGGGCGAAGACGCACAACGCGGCCGCATCTACCTGCCCGTCAACGAGCTCCAGCAATTCGAAGTCAAAGCCAACGAACTGAGCCTCGGCCAAAAGGGCTACAGCGAGCGCTTCAGCGCCCTCATGCAATTCCAAGCCAAGCGTGCGCAAGCGGTCTACGACGAAGCCTTCGCCCTGCTCCCATCTCAAGACGCCCGCGCACAAAAACCCGGCCTCATGATGGCCAAAATCTACCACGCTCTTCTTGACGAAATCCAAAGAGAAAACTTCCAAGTCCTCCACCAACGCATCAGCCTCACGCCGCTGCGCAAATTCTGGCTGGCTTGGAAGGTGCAGGCCCTCGGTCGATGAGGCCGATGAACGTCTTAATCGCCGGAGCGGGTTGGGCGGGTTTAGCTTGCGCAATTGAACTCGTCAAAGCTGGCCACCATGCTACAGTTTTAGAAGCATCCCGCGCAGTCGGTGGGCGGGCGAGAAGCCTAAATGTCACTTTACCCGATGGCTCGGAAGCGACGCTAGACAACGGACAGCACATCTTGATTGGTGCCTATTCTGAAACCCTGCGCCTGATACGCGAGATCGGCGTGAATGCGCAAGGCGTGTTGCATCGCCTGCCGCTCACGCTGCGTTTCCCGGATGGCGATGCGCTGGTGTTGCCCGATTGGCAGAGGCCTTGGATCAAAGGGCTGGATGTGGCTTGGGGCGTGATGCAGGCGCGTGGCTGGAACTGGGCAGACAAAGTTTCACTGCTTCGCGCTGCAGGTATGTGGCGTTTGAAGAATTTTGAATGCGCATCAGATGTGAGCGTCACGCAACTGTGTCAAGACATCACAGCGCCTGTGATGCAGATGCTGATCGAGCCGCTCTGCGTCTCCGCGCTGAACACGCCCGCAGATCGCGCCAGCGGCCAAGTGTTTCTGCGCATCTTGCGAGATTCGCTGTTTGCCCGCACAGACAGCGACACAAATTTCAATTGCGGTAGCTCGAATTTTCTGCTGCCCAAAGCCGATTTAGGCACGCTCTTCCCACAAGCGGCTACTGATTGGCTTCGCAACAAAGGCTGTGAAGTGCGTTTGGGCGAGCGCCTCATTCGCATTGATTCGCTATCAAATTCAGAGCAGACTGCGCATATATCATCAGGGCAAGAAGCCGATTTCACTCAGAATTTCGAGACAATCGTATTGGCAACGCCGCCTGCCGATGCCGCACGCATCGCGCGCCTCTCTGGCCACGTCGCATGGGCACAGAGCGCAGAAGCCTTGCAGTTTGAGGCCATCGCCACCGTCTATGCCCATGCACCCGGTGCCAAGCTGCCCTGCCCGATCATGGCACTCAAAAGCAGCGCGAGCGAGCCCGCGCAGTTCGTCTTCGACCGAGGCGCACTCACTGGGCAACAAGGCGCGTTGGCCTTCGTTGTCAGCGCAAGCCAAGGCAATGCCGCCACCATCGAACAACAAGTCATCCAACAAGGCCGCGAGCAACTCGGCCTGCCGCAACTCCAAGCCCTCAAAACCATCATCGACAAACGCGCCACCTTTGCCTGCACGCCCGGCTTGCAGCGCCCAGCGGTGCAAATTGCCCCACATATCATCGCTTGCGGCGACTATGCGGAAGGTCCCTATCCTTCTACGTTGGAGGGCGCGGTGCGTTCGGGTATTGCAGTGGCTCGGCATTGCACACTTCACCCTATTGGATATGGCTCTCGTACTTCAACTCGTTTTGACACGCGCCCATGATGATGATGGTGCGCAATTTTTTGTTGATGGGCTTGGGGCTTCTGGCACTGTGCAGCTTCCGTCTGGCCCACGCCACGCCCGAAATACAGGTGGTGGCTTTGGATGCTGCGCCTGTGCCTGCATTTGCTGCGCCCATATGGGTTCTGCGTGAAGGTGCAAGAGTGAATTCTCAAACCACGGTACAGCAGATTCGGCAGTTACCTGCTTCAGCGTTCGAGCCGTTTTCTCCTAAAACCAGCTACCGAATGAAGCCCAACGAGCCGCTCTGGCTGCGTTTGAGCGTCTCCAAAGGCGAGCGGACACGGCATGTGAATTGGTTGCTCGAATTCCCCACGGCAGTGGTGGATCGGTATGAGCTGTATCAACAAGATACGCAAGGCGTGTGGACGATGATGGTGGCGGGCGATGCAGTAGCTTACGAACAATGGCCAATCCGATCAATGCGCCCGCGCTTTCCGCTTTACGGAAATGCAGAGGCTAACAGCGATGTGTTTGTGCGCGTGGTGCATGCGATACCCGCCACGATGGGACCTGTCTTAGTGCATCAGCTGCTCGCCTCTCAAAGGGATGAACTCCTTAAAATTTGGATCGGTTTGATGGCAGGCGTGCTCTTCACGCTGGTGCTGCTTTGTGCGCAAACAAGTGTGGCGTTTCGAGACCCGCTCTACGCTTGGTATGGCAGTTATCTATTTTTTGCGCTGCTCACGATGGTGAGCTACCACGGCTTAGGGCAACAATTGCTTTGGCCTTCCTCAGAAAAATTCTCCAACGACGCGATCCCGTTTTTTGTGATGCTCGCGACGGCATGCAATCTGCAATTTGCACGCGTGATGTTTGGCAGTTTGCAGCGCCGCTGGTATCACTGGTTGGTGAATCTACTGATCGCCTCGTGCCTTGTTTATGCGGTGACGCGATTGTTTGTTCAGGCTTACTATCTCATCAATCCCATCTATGGCCCGCTTTGCATTGTGTCTTTCATGATGATCATTTATTCAGGATTTTCCGCATGGCGCAGAGGCCTCGCTTTGGGCGGCTACTGGATGCTGATTTACCTGCCCTTCTTATTGATGGCGGTGAATGTGATTCTGGGGTCGGTCGGCTGGATCAACGATGCTTGGATTCCAAGCTACACCTCCTTGCTGGTCTTGACGCTGGAGGCCATCGGCATGATGTTTTTCATCAATGCTTTTGGCCGCAGAAGGCATGCGCAGGCTGTGCGCGAACAAGAAGCGCTTGTGCGCGATCCGCTCACAGGATTTCTCAAAGAAGACAAATTCATCGAGCGTGCGCTTCGCGCTTGGCAGCATGCCCGGCAATCCCAGCGCGAGGTCACCCTCGTTTATCTCAGTGTGGAGGCTAAGGATTCAGACATCACAGACATGCAAGCAGAGGCGCTGATGCTGCGAAGCGTGCGCATGATCCGCACCATCATTCGAGAATTTGACACCGTCGGGCGCTTAGGCTCTAAGCACTTTAGCATCTTGATGCTGAATATGCCGCAAAACGAGCTGCTCTCGCAACGCTTGTCTCGTTTGGTGGCGCTGGGCCTCATGAATGATCCACAAGATCAAAGCAGCGTTGCCGTGAATTTTAAAATCGCCGCCGCCTCCTATCAGCGCTTTCCAGAGGAGTTTCGCTCGGTCGATATTGCACTTCGTGAATTGCTCAGCGAAGATGAGCAAGGCAAAAACAAGCCGATCCGGTTCTTGGGGCAAAGTGACCACACAGCGCCAAAAACAAAGGCCATCGCAGACACTGTGCGCTTGGCTGATCGCGCCTGAGCTGTCTCTGCCAACTTGTCTTCAACGCGCAAGCTTGGCTAAAGCATCCGCCATTGAAGAATTTTTCACCACCTCTTGCTTTGGTCGATAAGCATTCGCAGTGCCTCGGTTGTCCCGCGAACCGCGATCATTTCGATCCCCAATAGATTTAGCAGGCGCAGCATCGAGCTTCATGCTGAGAGCAATCCGCTTTCTCGCCACGTCGACTTCCATTACTTTGACTTTCACAACCTGCCCTGCGCGTACGACCTCTCGCGCATCGGTAATGAATTTGTGCGAGAGCTGGCTCACATGAATGAGGCCGTCTTGGTGTACACCTAGGTCAACGAAAGCGCCGAAGGCGGCGACGTTGCTCACTGTGCCTTCCAGTACCATGCCGACGACCAAGTCTTTAATGTCTTCCACGCCATCGTTGAACCGCGCCACGACGAAGTTGCCGCGCGGATCGCGGCCTGGTTTTTCGAGTTCGGCGAGGATGTCTGTCACTGTGAGCGCGCCAGCTTTTGCAGTGACGATTTGTTCAGGCTTGAAGCCTTTGAGCAATTCGCTGCGCCCCATCACCTCTGCAATCGGCTTTTTCACCAGAGCCAGCAGTTTTTCCACCACCTCATAACTCTCAGGATGCACGCCCGTGGCATCCAGCGGATTGCTACCGCCTTGAATGCGCAGAAAGCCTGCGCATTGCTCAAACGTCTTCGCGCCGAGCCCGCTCACAGCCAGCAAATCAGCGCGGCTCTTGAACGCACCATTCGCCTCCCGATGCCTGACCACAGCCTTGGCCACCGAGCCACTCAAGCCCGCAACGCGCGAGAGCAGCGGTACGCTGGCGGTGTTCAAATCCACACCCACACCGTTCACACAATCTTCGACCACAGCATCCAAACTTTTAACGAGCTCGCTCTGATTCACATCATGCTGATACTGCCCCACACCAATCGATTTCGGCTCGATCTTCACCAGCTCAGCCAGCGGATCTTGCAAGCGCCGCGCAATCGAAGCCGCGCCGCGCAAGCTCACGTCCACATCGGGCATCTCTTGCGATGCGTATTCGCTGGCGCTGTAAATTGACGCACCAGACTCACTCACCACTACTTTTTGAACGATTTTAGGAGTGCTTTTAGCACTTTCCCGTTGCATTTCCTGCGTGGAGTGCTCATTTTTTAATAGCATTTTGATCAAGTCACCCGCCAGCTTATCCGTCTCGCGCGACGCCGTACCATTGCCAATGGCGATCAATTCCACGCTGTGCTTTTGCGCCAAATGCTGTAAGGTATGCAGCGAGCCATCCCAATCGCGGCGCGGCTCGTGTGGATACACCGTGCTCGTTTCCAGCAGCTTGCCGGTAGCATCCACCACCGCCACCTTCACCCCCGTGCGAATGCCCGGATCGAGTCCCATCACAGCTTTGGGCCCCGCAGGGGCGGCCAGCAGCAGATCGCGCATATTTTCCGCAAACACTTTGATGGCTACTTTCTCCGCCTCTTCTCGCAGCCGCGCAAACAAATCCCGCTCCAAGCTCAGCGAGAGTTTCACCTTCCAAGCCCAGCTCACGCATTTGCGAATCAAATCATCGGATGGCCGCCCCGCATGGCTCCATTTCAAATGCAGAGCAATGCGGCCTTCTGCCAAGCTCACGGGTTTTGCTATCAATTGCGTAGCACCTTGCGCAGGTTCTATAACGGGCACAGCCAGTTTTGCCTCTAAAAACTCTAAGCCCCGCCCGCGAAACACTGCCAACGCCCGATGAGAAGGCACTTTATGAATTGGCTCACTGTAATCAAAATAATCGCGGAATTTTGCAATCTCCGCATCGTTCTCGTTCTTCCCCTCAATCAGCTTGGAAGCAAATTCCGCGCTGCTCCAAAGCCATTCGCGCAAACTCTGCACCAGCCCAGCATCTTCCGCCCAACGCTCGCTCAAAATATCGCGCACGCCATCCAGCACAGCCAGCGCATTGGAAAAATCGCCGCCTTCCACGCTGCCCGCAGGCTGAATGAAGCTTTCCGCCTCTGCCAAAGGATTCAGACTCGGATCGCTAAACAGCTTTTCTGCCAGCGGCTCAATGCCCGCCTCGCGTGCGATCATCCCCTTGGTGCGGCGCTTTTGTTTGTATGGCAAATACAGGTCTTCCAGCTCCTGCTTGGTGGGCGCGTTCGAGATAGCCGCATGCAGCTCGGGCGTGAGCTTGCCTTGGCTTTCGATGTTTTTCAGAATCGCTTCACGGCGATCGGCCATCTCGCGCAGGTAGCCCAGGCGGTATTCCAGCTCGCGCAGCTGAATATCGTCCAGTCCATCAGTAGCCTCCTTGCGATAACGCGCCACAAAAGGCACCGTGGCCCCGCCATCCAGCAAATCCACCGCCGCTTTAACTTGCGTCTCTCTGACCTTGATTTCCAAGGCTATTTGGCTCACGATACTTAGCATCAACTTATTCCTCACCCCAGATCAATTCAACCGAAGCGCGTGAGTGTGCCATGCTACGGCCTAGAGAGAGCCGCCCAAAACAGAAAATTTCCATTTCAGTGCTTTTCAAGCCCCTAAAAACCAAGCTATAATTGAGGGCTACGCTGTAAAAATCCCAGTGAGAAATCACATGTTTTAACAATGTAGAAGTGGGACCTTAGCTCAGTTGGTAGAGCAGCGGACTTTTAATCCGTTTGTCGTGGGTTCGACCCCCGCAGGTCCCACCAAAAATTTGAAAAGCCTGTTGAGAAATCAACAGGCTTTTTTCTTTGGGTCTTTTCTTTTGCAATTGCAGAAAGTCAGCGTATTTCTGGCAAAAATGCATGATGCATCCGATTTCCACGCCTCCGCCCTGCCCTGATGTGCTCTGCATCGGCGGCATCAACATGGATCGCAAGCTCAAAGCCTTGCAGCCCCTGTTGCAAGGCAGCTCCAATCCCTGCATCGCGCTTGAGTCGCCCGGTGGCGTGGCGCGCAATGTGGCTGAGAATTTGGCGCGTTTGGGTTTGCGCGCGCAGCTCTTGGGCGCTTTGGGTGCAGACAGCGCTGGGCAGACGATTTTGAATCACTTGCAATCGCTCGGTGTGGATACCCGCGCATGCCTTACTTTCCAAAATGCCAACACAGGTAGCTACACCGCCGTGCTCGATGAGCAAGGCCAGATGGTCATCGGCATGGCAGATATGGCCATCACGGAGCTGCTTACGCCCGAGGCGCTCCTGAATGCCGGTCTTGCTTCATCCGATCATGGAGCGCGGCTTTGGATGGCAGACATGAATTTGCCTGAGGCCAGCCTCAAATGGCTCGCGCAGCAGGCTCGCGAGCAAAAGCGCAGGCTGGTGATGTTGGCCGTCTCAGAGCCTAAGATGGATCGCCTGCCACACGATTTGCAAGGCGTGGACACGCTGGTGCTCAATCGAGGCGAACTTGCCGCTTGGCGAGACTGGTTTGACGCAACGCCTCCCAAAGGCAACGCGATCACGCTGGCTGAAGTGGGCATCATCTTCCCCAAACTTCAGATTGCTGGCTTGCAGCGCCTCGTTGTGACCTTGGGTGAAGCCGGTCTGGTCTGCATGGAAACTGGGCAAGCACAGCCGTTGCACCTGCGGCCTGAATTGCCACCCGCCATGCAGGTGATCGATGTGAGCGGTGCAGGAGATGCCTTGTGTGCGGGTCTGTGCGCGAGCTGTTTGCGCTATCCTGAAGATGCTTTGGTGCAGCATGCCAAGCGGGCGATGAGATTGGCCGTGCTCACAGTGCAAACTGAGCAGACCGTCAGCCACGGCATTACCCCTGATTTGATTTGAAAATTTGCTATGAAGATCGCCACACCATCCGCCCTGCCTCATCTGAACATTCACCCGGAAGTGGTGCAAGCCTTGGCGCAAGCTCAGCCAGTCGTCGCGCTCGAATCCACCATCATTGCGCATGGCATGCCGTATCCGCAGAACGTGAAAACGGCGCTTGAAGTTGAGGCCGTGATACGCGAGCATGGCGCTGTGCCTGCCACCATTGCCGTGTTGGAAGGAAAAATCTGCATCGGCCTCTCGCGCGAGCAAATCGAAGCCCTCGGGAGCGCGAAAGAGGTGATGAAGCTCAGCCGCCGAGATTTGCCCTATGCGGTGGCCAGCGGCAAGCCGGGTGCCACCACCGTGGCCGCCACGATGATTTGCGCCGAGCTGGCAGGCATTGAAGTGTTCGTTACAGGCGGCATCGGCGGCGTGCATCGCGGCGCTGCGACCAGCTTTGATATTTCTGCGGATTTGCAAGAGCTTGCACACACGAGCGTTGCCGTCGTCTGCGCGGGAGCGAAGTCGATTTTGGATTTACCGCTCACGCTGGAATATCTGGAGACGCAGGGTGTGCCCGTGATCAGCGTGGGGCAAGAGAATTTTGCGGCGTTCTTCAGCCGAGATAGCGGTTTGAAGGCTGATTTCCGAATCGACGAAGCAGGCGAGCAAGCCCGCTTCATCCGCACCAAATGGGCGCTGGGCTTGAAAGGCGGCGTGGTGATCAGCAATCCTGTGCCTGCAGAGCATGAAATTTTGCCAGCGCAGATCGATCACATCGTGGCCACTGCGCTGGCGGAAGCCAAAGCGCAAGGCATTCAAGGCAAGGCCACCACGCCCTATTTGCTCAAGCGAATCAACGAGCTCACGAAGGGCTCGAGCCTCATCACCAACATCGCTTTGGTGAAAAACAATGCGCGGGTGGGCGCTCAGCTGGCCGTTGCTTTGTCCCAAGGGAAATGAGACAAAGCACCCCGGTAAAATCAGGGCTATGACTCTTGAAATCACCAAACCCGCCCAACCTGGCCTAGAAGCCCTCGCAAAATCTTTCGATCCCAAGCCCATTGAATCGGTCTGGGGCCCTGCATGGGAGCAGCGCGGTTATGGCCAAGCCGGCTCGCGCGGCACCAAAGTAGCCAGCCCGGAGGCGGCAGCCAAAGGCGAAAATTTCTCCATTCAATTGCCGCCGCCCAACGTGACGGGCACGCTGCACATGGGCCACGCGTTCAACCAAACCATCATGGATTCGCTCACGCGCTATCACCGCATGCGCGGCTTTAACACGGCTTGGATTCCCGGTACCGATCACGCAGGCATTGCCACGCAAATCGTGGTGGAACGGCAGTTGCAGGACAAAGGGCAAACCCGGCACGATCTCGGCCGCAAGAATTTCGTCTCTCGCGTCTGGGAATGGAAAGAAGAATCGGGCAACACGATCACCACGCAAATGCGACGCATGGGTGCAAGCGTGGATTGGAGCCGCGAATACTTCACGATGGATGAGAAGCTCTCAAAGGTCGTTACTGAAACCTTTGTGCGCCTTTATGAAGAAGGCCTGATCTATCGCGGTAAGCGCTTGGTGAATTGGGATCCGGTGCTGAAAAGCGCGGTGAGCGATTTGGAAGTTGAAAGCCAAGAGGCGGATGGCAAGATGCATTACATCTTGTACCCGTTCAGCGATGGCCCGCAGATGGTGGATGGCGCTCTGGTGCGCGGTTTGCAAATCGCCACTACGCGCCCCGAGACTATGCTGGCCGATGGTGCGCTTTGCGTTCACCCAGAAGACGAGCGCTACAAACATTTGCTTGGCAAGATGGTGGATCTGCCGCTGTGCGATCGTCGTATTCCCATCATTGCGGATGATTTTGTGGACCGCGCTTTCGGCTCGGGCTGCGTGAAGATCACCGGCGCCCATGACTTCAACGACTACGCCTGCTCGCAGCGCCACAATCTGCCCCTGATCACGATCTTCACGCTGGATGCCAAGATCAACGACAACGGCCCTGCCGCCTACCAAGGCATGGATCGCTTCGTCGCTCGCAAAGCCCTGCTCAAAGATTTAGAAACGCAAGGCTTTTTGATCGAGATCAAGCCACACAAGCTCATGCTGCCGATCTGCGCCCGCACAGGGCAAGTTGTCGAGCCGATGTTGACAGATCAATGGTTCGTTGCCATGACAAAGCCGGGAGCAGCCGGTGTATCTATTGCGCAAGGTGCTATAGATTCAGTAGCATCAGGTGACGTGAAGTTCGTCCCCGAGCAATGGGTGAACACCTACAACCAGTGGATGAACAACATTCAAGATTGGTGCATCTCGCGCCAGCTCTGGTGGGGGCATCAGATTCCGGCTTGGTATGACGAAGATGGCAACGTGATCGTGGCGCGCAATGAAGCGGAGGCTCAGGCCAAAGCGCCCGGTGCGAAGCTCACGCGCGATGAAGACGTGCTTGACACGTGGTATTCCTCTGCTCTCGTGCCGTTTTCTACGATGGGTTGGCCAAGAGATAACGCCCCCACGCTCCCTGCTTCGCATGGTGCGCTGCCCCCCGAGGGGGTGCTCGCGTCTAGAGGCGGCTCGTCGCCGCTCGTATCCGAAGCTGCGACAGACGACTACAACCTCTATCTGCCCTCCTCCACCCTAGTGACAGGTTACGACATCATCTTCTTCTGGGTCGCCAGAATGATCATGATGACGAAGCATTTCACTGGCCGCGTGCCGTTCAAACATGTGTACATTCACGGCCTCGTGCGCGATTCGCAGGGCAAGAAGATGAGCAAGTCGGAAGGCAATGTGCTCGATCCGGTGGATTTGATCGACGGCATTGCGCTCGCGCCCCTGCTTGAGAAGCGCACCACAGGTTTGCGCAAACCCGAAACCGCACCGCAAGTGCGAAAAAACACCGAGAAAGAGTTCCCAGAAGGCATTCCCGGCTACGGCGCAGATGCACTGCGCTTCACCTTTGCCGCGCTCGCCTCGCTCGGCCGCAACATCAACTTCGACAGCAAGCGCTGCGAAGGTTATCGCAATTTCTGCAACAAGCTTTGGAACGCCACCCGCTTCGTCTTGATGAATTGCGAAGGCTATGACTGCGGTTTGAAAGACCACACGAAAGAGCAATGTCAGCCGGGCGCTGAGGTCCACGGCTACATGGCCTTCAGCCAAGCCGACCGCTGGATCGCCTCCAAGCTCCAGCAAGTGGAAGCCGAAGTCGCGCAAGGCTTTGCAGACTATCGCTTAGACAACGTGGCCAACACGATTTACGACTTCGTGTGGAACGAGTTCTGCGATTGGTATCTGGAAATTGCCAAAGTGCAAATCCAAGGCACCGAGGGCCAGCAACGCGAAGAACTGGAAGCCGCCCGCAGGGCGACGCGCCGTACGCTGATCCGCACCTTAGAAGCCATCCTGCGTCTCGCGCACCCGATCATTCCCTTCATCACAGAAGAGCTGTGGCAAAAGGTGAGCATCGTGGCGGGCTTGCCCGGCGCGTCGGTCAGCATTTCTCGCTATCCACAAGCGCAGCCCGAGAAGATCGATCCAGCAGCGATAGCCCATGTGGCCAAGCTCAAGTCCATTGTGGACGCTTGCCGCAATTTGCGAGGCGAAATGAACGTTAGCCCAGCACAGCGCCTACCGCTGCTCGTCTCTGGCGATGCAGAGTTCATCAACTCCAATGCCGCCGTGCTCAAAGCCTTAGCCAAATTGTCGGATGTCAAAACCTTCGCCACAGAAGCCGAATGGGCGCAGGCCAGTGGTGCATCACCCACCACCGTGGTTGGCGATGCAAGAATGTCGATTTTCGTGGAAGTGGATGTTGTCGCAGAAAAAGCTCGCTTGACCAAAGAAATCACGCGTCTGGACGCAGAAGTGATCAAAGTCAACACTAAGCTGAGCAACGAAGCCTTCGTCGCCAAAGCCCCTGCCGCTGTGCTCGATCAAGAACGCAAGCGTTTGGCAGATTTCTCGGCCACGCTGGAAAAACTGCGCGAGCAGGTCGAGCGGCTGGGCTAGGTCACCTGACTATTTGCTATCAAAAGAATAGCTAGCCGCGCAGATTCTGCAACGGTTAGCCATCGATTTGGTTTGAAACTCAGCGTTTCAGCGCCTGCGCATCACATGGATGAAATCTGCGCCCACGGTTTGCTGCTCGACCAATTCATTGCCAGTTTGCTTTGCAAACGCCTGAAAATCGCGCACGGAGCCGGGATCGGTGGCGGTGATTTTGAGCATTTGGCCGCTGACCATATCTGTCAAAGCTTTTTTGGCTTTGAGAATGGGCAATGGGCAATTGAGGCCACGTGTGTCGAGTTCTTTGTCGATGTTCATGATGAATTTAGAGGGTCGGATTGGAATGATGGTGGCATCTCAAGCTGTGCAAAGCCCATAAGTCACATTATCGCTTGCTCCACTCCACAAAATCTGGCTCGATGCCTTTGACCTTTTTCAGCCATTCGGCCAGTGCATAACCTGTGCCCGCAGGCCAGCATTTGATACCGTCGTAATCAAACAGCTTGTATTCGGCCAACTCGGGAGACAAGGCCACTTCGCCATGCGCCACCACGTGGTACGCGATGATGACTTGGTTCATGCGCTGAAAATCGTATGCGCCCACGAGGTTAACTTCGCTGCAATCGAGATTGGTTTCCTCTTTCACCTCGCGCGCGATGCCGCCTTGCGGCGACTCGCCTGCTTCCATGAAACCTGTGATCAATGCAAACATTTTTCCAGGCCACGCGGCATTGCGGGCGAGCAAAATTTGGCCCTTGTATTCCACGATGGCTGCAAGCACGGGCGTGGGGTTGTTCCAATGCGTGTAGTCGCAGGTGGGGCAGCGCAGGCGCTCTTTTTCTCCGCCGTCTTCCATTTCGGTGATGAAGACCAGCTTTGTAGCGCATTGCGGACAGAATTGAAAGGAAGAATTCATATGCTATTCATTTAGTAGCACTCTGCGCCCGTTTTATAACGGGTAGAGGCCGATTTAGCTTAAAAAATCAGGCAGGGAACACGCCTGTGGAGAGATAGCGATCGCCACGATCACACACAATGAACACGATCACCGCATCCTTCTCACGCGCTGCCATCTGCTGCGCCACCCAGCATGCGCCCGCAGCAGAAATGCCTGCAAAGATACCTTCCACCCGCGCCATTTCACGGCAAGTATCTTCAGCATCTAGCTGGCTCACGTAGATCAACTCATCCACACGACTCGGCTCATAAATCTTTGGCAAATATTCTTGCGGCCATTTGCGAATGCCCGGAATGCGCGAGCCTTCAGAAGGCTGAGCGCCGATGATGCACACCGCTGGGTTTTTCTCTTTGAGGAATTTAGAAACACCCGTGATCGTGCCGGTCGTGCCCATCGCGCTGACGAAATGCGTGACTCTTCCGCCTGTTTGTTCCCAGATTTCAGGCCCCGTGGTTTCGTAATGGATGCGCGGGTTATCAGCGTTTGCAAACTGATCGAGCACGCGGCCTTTGCCCTCTTTTTGCATCGCGTCGGCCAGATCGCGTGAATACTCCATGCCACCGCTTTTGGGCGTCAAGATCAGCTCTGCGCCAAAAGCCTTCATGGTTTGTGCACGCTCGATCGACAAATCTTCGGGCATGATCAAAATCATTTTGTAGCCCTTGATCGCGGCGGCCATGGCCAGCGCAATGCCGGTATTTCCCGAGGTGGCCTCGATCAGTGTGTCGCCCGGCTTGATATCGCCCCGCTCTTGCGCCCGAGAAATCATGGACAGCGCTGGCCGATCTTTCACGCTGCCAGCGGGGTTGTTGCCTTCCAGCTTGCCGAGAATCACGTTACCCTGCTCTGCGCAGATGCCGGCGCTCATGCGCTGCAGGCGAACAATGGGCGTTTTGCCGATCGCATCTTCAATGGTGGGGTATTGGGAGTTGTTTTGGAGCAAAGTCATAGCCCGTACTGTGCCATAATTGCGGGCTTCGCATCTGCGATCATTCATACCCGCCCGGGTGGTGAAATTGGTAGACGCAGGGGACTCAAAATCCCCCGCCGCAAGGCGTGCCGGTTCGATTCCGGCCTCGGGCACCAGCAAATCAAGCCCAGCTAGTTCCAACTAGCTGGGCTTTTTTTTGTTTTCAGAACCTTCACTTTGCTGTCATTCAGATGTAACAGCGACTTTCCTCCCTAGAAATAGTCTTGCCGCCAGCTTACTTCCTTGGTAGACTGCGTTTGGTTGCATTTACATGGAAATCCCCTACTAGATGTAACCGTGATGAATACTTTTAACTACATTTGTTGAAAGAAGGCCTCGTTTGCTTACAAAATTGTTGCGCGCCATCAGCGGCAACCCCGAACGCACTGACTGGGAAAGCATGCTCACGCAGGTGGGCGGGGAGAGCTCTGCCTGGGCGGAATCCGATGCCATGCGCACGGGCAGCTTCGGCGCAAACCGTTTTGTGGCTGCCCCGGATGTGAATGCACCCGATGTGAATTTGGCCTTGCTTGGCCTTTCGGGCGAAGAGGTGTATGCCCGTGCCAAAGCGATTGCGCGCGAATTGCATGCCCTGGCCGAACGTGGCGCCACGGTACAGCAATGGAATGTATTGATTCGCGATGTGACGGCTTTGGCCGATATGGGGCAGACCATGAACTCGCTGGCCGAGGTCAAGCTGCGCAAGGTCAAGCCGCAAGTCCAAACCATACCCATGCTGCCGCTGATGGGCAGCGTGCTGGCAAAGCGCGCGAATGATTTGCGCCGCTCAGGCGTTTTGCTCGTGCCGCAGTTGCAAAGCTGCTCGATCGACGGCGACCCCAATCTGTGCCGCGCCTTGGTGGAATCGGCCATTGAATGGGCACTGCCGTTTGGCAATCGCCTGACGGTGACGACCGAGTTGTCTTCCTGGGGCGATGCGGCGCGCATGAGCGTGGTGGCCGATCAGGTGGTGCGCACCAGCGATGGCGCAGACGTGCCCGGCATGGAGCGCGCCAGCGTATTCATGTGGGAGCTGATCACCGAATTGGCACAAGCGGCAGGTGTGTTGGCTACGCGATCGCAGGTGGACGGCAAAACAGGCATCTCTATTGAGTTCCCTGTGCAAAATGACAACGAAGGCGGTATTGCCAGCCATGAACTGCGCTTGCAGACGTTAGATTCACCGCACCTCTCGCAAATGGATGTGCTGGTCTATGCGACAACTGCTTCTACAAAAATGGCGATCGACAAAGCGATGTCCAAAGCGGAGTGCCGCACACGTTATGCCACCAGTCTGACGCATCTGGTGCGTGAATGCGAGCTGAGCCTGCCAGCTGCAATGGTGCTTGAATCTGAACTGATGGACGAGAACGTGCAATCGCTGATCGAAGATTTGCGCCGCCATATTCGCAGCTTTGCGATCATAGAAATCGTCAAAACAGCCAATGTATATGACGTTTCCTTGCCAGGAAGCAAGAAGCCTTGCCGCTTAAGCGCAGCCAATATCGACAGCAATTTACGTGATGCGTTGATGTTTGAGCTGGCGCAGGCTTAGAGCCTTTGCAAGCTCAACCGCGCGGGTGATTCTCAGCCACAATTTTCTTCAATCGTTCGCGTGCCACATGGGTGTAGATCGTGGTTGTGGATATATCGGCATGGCCCAGTAGCATTTGCACCGCCCTTAAATCTGCACCATGGTTGAGCAAATGCGTTGCAAAGGCATGACGCAAAGTGTGCGGTGAAAGCGGCTTGGTGATACCAGCGGTGAAAGCATGTTTTTTGACGGTTTGCCAAAATGCCACCCGCGTCATCGCGCCGCCGGCCTTGCTGCCGCGCGCAGTGACAAATAAATCATCGCTTTGCTGACCTTTCAGAATCTCAGGCCGCGCTTCATCCAAATAGCGCTTGAGCCAATACGCCGCATGCTCGCCAAAGGGCACGATACGCTCCTTGCTGCCTTTGCCGAAGGTGCGCAGCACATGATCTGAGAGCGAGACATTAAATACCTTCAGACTCACACATTCGCTCACGCGCAGGCCGCTGGCATACATGAGTTCGAGCATCGTGCGGTCGCGCAAACCAAGGGCTTCATTCACATCAGGCGCTGCGAGAAGTTGCTCCACATCAGCTTCAGTAAGCGTTTTGACAGAACGCGCCATGGGTTTAGACGAAACCAGTTTGAGTGTTGGATCCGCATGGAGCACATGCTCGCGCAACGCCCACCGAAAAAAACGCTTGAAGACCGTGAGGCGGCGATTGGCAGATGTCGTCTTGGCTAAATCAACAACACCCTTCTTCGAACGGCTCTTTGCAAGTTTGAAGCGAAACGCGAAGTAGCTTTGAAGATCGGATTCTTGGGTCGATGCAATGCCGCGCGATTGCGTCTCTTGCAACCACGCGGCATACAAATTCAAATCACGCCGATAAGCCTCTAGCGTGTTTTTGGCCAAGCCTTCTTCGAGCCACAGGGCATCGATGAAGGCATCAATGCTGTCATCACTCAAGCTTGAGCTTCTGCGTGGTGACCACTTTTCTATACACCTCGAGTTCGGCAGCCATTTGCGCTGCAAACTGCTCCGGCGTGTTGGCTACAACCAAGGAGCCGGTGTCTTCGATGCGCTTTTTCACCGCTGGATCTTGCACGGCAGTGCGCACGGCGGCATTGATCTTCTGAACCACCTCAGCAGGCAGACCTTTAGGCCCGACGATACCGTAATAAGCCATGCGGTTGACAGGCTCTAAGCCCACTTCCTTGAAGGTGGGTACATTGGGCAGCTGGGTCAAGCGCTGGGGCGCTGCCACAACGATGGCAATCAAACGCCCTGCTTGAATATGCGGCAAGGCCGAGGGCACGTTATCAAAAATGATCTCGACTTGTCCACCCACGGTGTCACGCAAGGCTGGGCCAGCACCTGTGTAGGGAATGTGTGTCATGAACACGCCTGCCAAGTTTTTAAACAGCTCCGTTTGCAGGTGGCCAATGCCGCCCGTGCCGGAAGATGAATAGCTGTATTTGCCGGGATTTTTCTTCAACTCGGCAATGAAGCCTTTGTAGTCTCTGGCGGGAAATTTTGGGTTCACCGCGATGATGTTGGGCGTGGCGGCAATGTTGATGATGGGCGTGAAATCCGTAGCTGCGTTGTAGGGAATCTTGGGATTGATGGCTGGATTGGCCGCCGTGGTTGAGACCGTGCCCATGCCCAAGTTGTAGCCGTCCGGCACGGCTTTGGCTGTTTCGTTGGCACCCACCACGCCACCGCCGCCTGCTTTGTTGACCACGATCACGCTTTGCCCCAACGCCTTGCCCAGTGGCTCTGCAATCACGCGGCCAATGATGTCGGTGGTGCCGCCAGGCGCGAAGGGGATTTGGAGTGTGATCGTCTTGTTAGGATAGTTTTGTGCAGAAACTAGGCCACTGGCCGTTATAGATACTGCGCTGAGTGCTATCAATTTAAGAGTGCTTCGTTTAGGCGATGCGGCTGAGTGTGTCATAAATGCTCCGAATGATTAATCTGAATGCCGAGGGCGGCGATGCGGGAATAATAAGCAGTTCCGCAGGTGTTGGCGATTGTGGCTAACCCATACTCGTTTACCCGATTCCTCTTCTAAAGACCCTTCAATTCACATGTATTTTGCCCAACTTCTGTTTCCTGATTTCGCCTTGATTGTGTGTGGGTATTTGATCTGCCGTTTCACGCAACTGGGTCGCCCGCTGTGGGAGCAGGTGGAGAGCTTGGTGTATTACGTGCTGTTCCCCGTGCTGCTGTTTCATTCGATTTCGCGCTCCCCACTGGACTGGCATGCGGCCAGCAGCCTGGTGGGCGCGGCGCTGACATTGGCCGCTTGCGGCGTGTTGCTCTCGTATGCCGTGGTCAAGCTGCCGGGGGTCACACGTGACGACTTCGCCAGCAGCGCACAAGTGGGCTTTCGCTTCAACGCCTACATCGCACTGGCATTGGCCGAGCGCCTAGGCGGGCAACAAGGGCTGCTGCTGATCGCAGTGGTGATCGGTGTCTGCGTGCCGCTGTTCAATGTCGCTGCGGTCTGGCCGATGGCGCGGCATTCTGGCCAAGGTTTTGGCAAAGCGCTGATCAAAAACCCGCTCATCATCGGTACTTTGAGCGGCTTGCTGGCCAACTTGTTGGGCATCACTGTGCCCACGTTTGCCGAGCCTGCCGTCTCGCGCATCGGGCAAGCCTCGCTGGCGCTAGGGTTGATGGCCGCAGGGGCGGGCTTGCAATTGGGGCAGATTTTCAATTCGAGCAGCCGCCTGCGTGCGGGTGTGGTGCTTTTGCTGATCCGCCATCTCGCGCTGCCTTTGATTGCAGTTGGTTTGGTGATGCTGTTTGGCCTGAAAACTCAGCAGGCCAGCATTCTGCTGATTTTCAGCGCCCTGCCTACTGCATCAAGCTGCTATGTGCTCGCCACGCGCATGGGCTTTGATGGCGCATTTGTTGCCGGCTTGGTCACGCTATCCACCGCTTTAGGCATGCTCAGCTTGCCCTTTGCGCTGAGTTTTTTATAACAAATGGTCTTTTTGCCATTATAAAATATGCAAAGTTTGCTATCAAATTAATAGTAATTGAACATGACCTGGCACGCTCAACTCTCTCTCGATTATCGCGCCTCAGCCGGCAAAACTCTGCTCGATTTTTCGCACAGCGGCCCGCTGCGCATTCTGCAAAGTCTCTACCCTGAAGGTGATGCGATTTGCCAGAATGTGCTGGTGCACCCACCCGGTGGCGTGGCCGGTGGCGATGATTTAGACATCACGGTTCGCATTGCAAGCGGCGCACATGCGCTCATCACCACGCCGGGAGCGACGCGCTTTTACAAAACCTCGGGCGATGCCGCCATTCAACGCACCACGGTGAAAATGGAAGATGGCGCACGCCTCGAATGGCTGCCTTTGGAGAACATTGCTTACAACGGCTGCCTCGCTGAAAACCGCCTGCAACTCCAACTCGCCCCCACCGCCGAATGCATCGGCTGGGACATCACCGCTCTGGGCCTGCCCGCAGCGCAGCTACCCTTCGAACGCGGTGCGTTCACGCAGCATCTGGAATTGCAATCCCCGCTCGGCGCTTACAGCCCTTGGCTAGAACGCGGCCGCATCGCCGCAGATGACACGCGCCTGCTCAGATCGCCTATCGGCCTAGCTCGCCACACCTGCCTAGCAACTCTCTTTTTCATAGCAGGCCGCGCAATATCTATGCCGGCAAAGGAGCTATTTCTCTCCAAATCTAGAGAAATGGCTGAGCTTCACTCGCTCAAACCCACCTGCGGTATTACCAGCCCCCATGCCCAAGTGATCGTGCTGCGTGCGCTCGCGCATCACACGGAGGAAGCTTTAGACTTATGCAAACAAGTGCGAGGTGCCTGGCGCGAATTGGCTTGGGGCTTACCGAACGTACCGCCACGTATTTGGGCAATGTGAGGGTTTACAAAGACAGACTCCCAGACGCGAAGGGCGCGAAAATTACGCGAAAGACGCGAAAAATACAAAGCAATCCCAAAGGGGCTTTTATCTTTTTGGTATTTTTTTCGCGTAACTTTCGCGTCTTTCGCGTTCGGCAGTTCTGCTGTTTGGTATTCAGTCTTTAAATCGCCACCAACTGACGAATTCCCTTGGATTCCATCTCGCTCCCCGGCCCACGCGCGATGACTT
This sequence comes from Variovorax sp., assembly GCA_031375105.1. Classification (GTDB taxonomy): domain Bacteria; phylum Pseudomonadota; class Gammaproteobacteria; order Burkholderiales; family Burkholderiaceae_C; genus JANMDU01. Next base: position 12,179 of record JANMHJ010000041.1, on the reverse strand, counting down.
CACCGCGCTGCATCACGAGGTAATCATCCGCCAGCTCTTGCGCGAAATCGTAGTATTGCTCGCAAAGCAAAATAGCCATATCGCCACGATCGGCCAGCATACGAATCACGCGGCCTATGGTTTTGATAATGCTGGGCTGGATGCCTTCTGTAGGTTCGTCCAAGATCAAGAGCTTGGGCTTTGCCGCTAAGGCGCGCGCAATCGCTAGCTGCTGTTGCTGGCCGCCTGAGAGATCGCCGCCACGGCGCGAGATCATTTGCTTTAAGACGGGGAAGAGTTCAAACAACTCAGCAGGAATCGGCTCTCTCGCGCTCTTGTAAGCCAAACCCATGCGTAAGTTGTCTTCCACGGTGAGGCGAGAGAAAATTTCTCGGCCTTGGGGCACGAAGCCGATGCCAGCTCTCGCACGTTCATACGAGGTGGTTTTCTCGATAGGCTTGCCATCAAATTCAATGCTACCAGAGCGGATTGGCACCAAGCCCATGAGCGATTTGAGCAGCGTGGTTTTACCCACGCCATTGCGCCCGAGCAGCACGGTGATTTTCCCTAAGCGGGCTTCTAAATGGATGCCGCGCAGGATATGCGAGCCGCCGTAGTATTGGTGGACTTCTTTGACGGCAAGAATGGGTGTCGAGTTATCTGCCAAGGTACACCTCAATCACTTTTTCGTTATTCTGGACTTGCGCGAGCGTGCCCTCGGCCAGCACCGAGCCTTCGTGTAGCACCGTTACCTTCTCCGAGATACGCTCGATGAAACTCATGTCATGCTCCACCACCACGAGGCTGTGATGCTTCTTCAAGCTGAGAAACAGCTCTGCCGTGCGCACAGTTTCTTCATCCGTCATGCCGGCCACGGGCTCATCCAGCAGCAGCAATTTGGGGCCTTGCATAAGCAACATGCCGATCTCTAGCCATTGCTTCTGCCCGTGGCTTAAGTTACCTGCCATCCGGTTCACGCTGTCGGCCAAATGAATGGTGGTCAAGACTTCAGCGAGGCGATCACTCTGCTCAGAATCCAACTTAAAAAACAGGGAGTGCTTTACGGCCTTGTCAGTCTTGAGTGCAAGCTCCAAATTTTCAAACACGGTGAGCTGCTCAAACACCGTAGGTTTTTGGAATTTTCGGCCAATGCCCATTTGCGCGATTTGAGATTCATTGAAGCGCAGCAGATCAATCGTCGATCCGAAAAATACCGTGCCACTGCTCGGGCGAGTCTTGCCGGTGATGATGTCCATCATCGTCGTCTTGCCTGCGCCATTCGGCCCGATGATGCAGCGCAACTCGCCGGGCGCGATATCCAGCGACAAGCCATTGATCGCCTTGAAGCCATCAAAGCTCACGCTCACATCTTCCAGATACAAAATCCGACCGTGCGTCACATCCACCTCGGCGCTGGCAATGCGGCCATAGCCTGCGTCGCGCCCACCGGATTCGGTTTTGCCCGTCGCTGTGGGCGTTTGCAAGGTTTGCAGGCGCTGTGCACCCTGCTCCATCAAATCGGGGGTCATACTTTATCTCCCTGCGATTTACGGAAGATTTTGCGCACCAATCCCACGATGCCTTGCGGCAAAAACAAAGTCACAGCAATGAAGATCGCGCCTAAAAAATACAGCCAGTATTCTGGAAACGCTGCCGTGAACCAACTCTTTGCCCCGTTCACCGCAAACGCACCCACAATCGGCCCAATCAGCGTCGCACGGCCACCCACGGCTGCCCAAATCGCCATCTCAATCGAATTGGCAGGGCTCATCTCGCCAGGGTTGATGATGCCCACCTGCGGCACATACAGCGCCCCTGCAATGCCACACATCACAGCCGAGATCACCCAAATCGTGAGCTTGTAAGTCACGGGGTTGTAGCCTGAAAACATCACCCGGCTTTCTGCATCACGAATCGCTTGCAACACGCGACCAAACTTGCTTTGCACCAACCAACGCGAGAAAAGATAAAAGCCCAGCAGCGTGCAGCCCGTGATCACAAAGAGCACCATGCGCGTACTCTGCTGAGCAATCGGAATATCCAAAATTCGCTTGAAATCGGTGAAGCCATTGTTGCCACCAAAGCCAGTTTCGTTACGGAAGAAGAGCAGCATGGCTGCGAAGGTAAGCGCCTGCGTGATGATCGAAAAATACACGCCCTTGATGCGCGAACGAAAAGCGAAGAAGCCAAACACCAAGGCCAACAGGCCAGGCGCGAGCACCACCAGCGCCATTTGGAAGACGAAAGATGAGCTGCCCAGCCAAGTCCAAGGCAAAGTCTTCCAATCTAAGAAGACCATGAAATCAGGCAACTCACTTTTGTAATTGCCATCCAGCCCGATCTGGCGCATGAGGTACATGCCCATCATGTAGCCACCAAGCGCAAAGAACAAGCCATGGCCGAGGCTCAAAATCCCTGTGTAGCCCCAGATCAAATCCATCGCTAACGCGCAGATCGCGTAGCACATGATTTTGCCGATCAAGCTGATAGAGAAATCGCTCAAATGAAACATGCTGCTGGGCGGCACGATCAGATTGAGAATCGGCGCAAGGGCGCACACGACGATCAATGCGACGAGGAACGTTGCCCAGCCTTTCTTGGAAAGCAGCGGTGATGGTTTGGGTAAAGTGATTTGATTGCTCATCGTTTAGTTATCTTTCCAGCGGCAGCCGTGGAGCCGGCTTTGCCGGGCCACTGGCTGCGCCCCCTTGAGGGGGAGCGCCGAAGGCGCACGGGGGTGGGTCATTTCTATGCTTCGGCACTCCGACCCTTAAGAGCGAAAATACCTTGAGGCCGCTTTTGAATGAAGATGATGATGAACACCAACACCGCAATCTTGGCCAGCACCGCGCCAGACCAACCTTCCAAAAATTTATTCAACACACCAAGCCCAAGCGACGCATAAACCGCGCCAGCGAGCTGCCCCACGCCGCCGAGCACCACGACCATGAAGGAGTCCACGATGTAGCTCTGTCCTAAATCGGGCCCCACATTACCTACTTGGCTCAAAGCGCAGCCCGCCAAGCCCGCAATGCCTGAACCGAGCGAGAAAGCATAAGTGTCGATCCGCGCTGTATTTACGCCCATACAAGCTGCAATCGGGCGGTTCTGCGTCACGCCGCGCACGAAGAGGCCGAGCCGTGTTTTGCTGATCACCAAGCTCACACCCACGAGCACGAGAATGGCAAACACGATGATCATCACGCGGTTGTAGGGCAGCAAAAGATTGGGCAGCAAGGCATAGTTACCGCTCATCCATGATGGGTTTTCGACGCCGACGTTTTGCGCGCCAAAGATCGTGCGCACGAGTTGCATCAAAATCAAACTGATGCCCCAAGTGGCCAGCAACGTCTCTAGCGGGCGGCCATAGAGAAAACGAATCACCGTGCGCTCCATCGCTGCGCCCACCAATGCGGAAGCCAAGAAGGCCACAGGAATTGCAGCGAGCAAGTAGAAATCAAACATGCCCGGCAGGTACTGGCGAAACAGGTTTTGCACCACATAGGTGGCATACGCGCCAATCATGATCAGCTCGCCATGCGCCATGTTGATCACGCCCATCAAGCCGTAGGTGATGGCCAAGCCCAGAGCAGCAAGCAGCAAGATCGAGCCCAAGCTGATACCGGTGAACATCACACCCAAAGTCTCGCCCAAGCCCAGTGATGATTTGATTTTTGCGAGCGATGCTTCGAGCTGTGCTTTGACCTCTGGATCGCCTTCTTGCTTGAGCCGATCATTGAGCAAAAGCTGCGTGGCTGGGTCTTTGCTCTCAGCCAAGGCTTTGGCTGCTTCTAGGCGTTTGGCTTTGTCACTACTGCCCAGCATAGCGGCGGCCCGGGCGAGGCCTAGCTTGGCTTTCAGCTCGGGATTGGCCTCAGCGGCCAGCGCTTTTTCCACCAAACCAAGCTTGGATTCGTCTGGGTCTTTGAGCAACGATGCGACCGCCTCGCCGCGCAACTTATCGTCTTTAGAAAACAGCTTGAGCGAGGCTTGCGCTGTGTCGAGCTCGCCGCGCATACGATTGTTGTTGATCACATCTTCTGCGCCTTCAGGCAGAGACACGGCTTGGCCGGTGACGGGATCGATCGCTTTGTCATCACGAACGATGAAGACTTTGCCACCGGCCGACTTGACCGCATCGTCGCTCAATGCTTGGATGAAAGCTGCCGTTTTGTCATCTGATGTGGCCAAGGCTTTGTTCAGAGCGTCAATCCGGGCTTCGGATTCGCCGATGGCCATACCCTGCGCCTCCAGCGCCGTCAGTGCCGCCGTTGGCGCTGAATGCAGCAAACCGATGCTGAACACGGCTGCGTAAAGAATTTTTTGAATCATATAAAACCTGTCATGTGGGCACGCTCTTCGCTTGCACGCCGTTGTGCAAGCGCATGCGCACACGAAAAATCTCGATAAGTATGAAAAGCAGCCGAAGCTGCCTTTCACGCTATCTCAAGAGAAAATTCAAACCTCGGAATTACGCTTTTTTAGCTGGCTCGTCTGGCTTCTTCTCATTGCCAGGGATGTAGGGGCTCCATGGCTTGGCCTTCACAGGGCCTGGTGTCTTCCAGACCACATTGAACTGACCATCGGCCTTGATTTCGCCGATGAACACGCTCTTGTGCAGGTGATGGTTCTTCTCATCCATCTTGCTGGTGATGCCTGATGGGGCTTTGAAGGTTTGGCCTGCCATGGCTGCGATCACTTTGTCAACTTCCACAGACTTGGCTTTCTCAACCGCTTGCTTCCACATGTTGATACCGATGTAGGTGGCTTCCATCGGGTCATTGGTGAGCGCTTTGTCTTTGTGGCCAGCGATGCCCTTGGCTTTTGCGTATGCAGTCCACTTTTTGATGAACTCGTCGTTCGTAGGATTCTTGATCGATTGGAAATAGTTCCAAGCAGCCAAGTGGCCAACCAGCGGCTTGGTGTCTACACCGCGCAGCTCTTCTTCGCCCACAGAGAATGCAACCACAGGCACGTCTTTGGCCTTCAAGCCAGCATTGCCCAGCTCTTTGTAGAAAGGCACGTTGGAATCGCCATTGATGGTAGACACCACAGCGGTTTTGCCGCCAGCCGCAAATTTCTTCACATCAGCCACGATGGTTTGATAGTCTGAGTGGCCAAACGGCGTGTATTTTTCGTCGATGTCTTTGTCTGCCACGCCTTTGCTCTTCAAGTAAGCGCGCAGGATTTTGTTGGTGGTGCGGGGGTACACATAGTCGGTACCAAGCAAGACCCAGCGCTTGGCTGCGCCGCCGTCTTTGCTCATCAGATAGTCCACAGCAGGAATGGCTTGCTGGTTAGGCGCAGCACCGGTGTAAAACACGTTCTTAGACAGCTCTTCGCCTTCGTATTGCACAGGGTAGAACAGCAGGCCGTTCAATTCCTCAACCACTGGCAACACAGATTTGCGTGACACAGAAGTCCAGCAACCGAAGATCACGGATACTTTGTCTTGCGTGAGCAATTGCTTGGTTTTCTCAGCAAACAAAGGCCAGTTGGAAGCGGGATCAACGATCACGGCTTCGAGCTTCTTGCCCATCACACCGCCCTTGGCATTGATCTCTTCAATCGCCATGAGCACAGTGTCTTTCAGCACAGTTTCAGAAATGGCCATGGTGCCTGAGAGGCTGTGCAAAATGCCCACCTTGATCGTGCCACCGGCTTGCGCCATAGCCTTGCCAGATACACCCGTCAGCGCCACGGCAGTAGCCGCACTGAGGGATTTGATAGTTTCACGACGATCCATTGAAGTTTCTCCAGAAAAAGTTGATAGCCGCTTGAATGCGGACAACTGCATCTTCTTCTGCGGATCGCGCTTAGACCATACGCCGCATGGCTAACTTTGGTGGCTTGTACGCTGAATGGCGTATGCACTCTTTGATGCTGGGCGGTTCTCGCAGCAGGCTACGCGCTGTGCTGATGCGCCCAGAACAGCGGCCCCTTCGGGGGAGCATCTGCAGTACTCGCGTTCAGGGCACGTCAAAACAACTCGCTTCGCTCAAACACGTTTTGACTCTGCGGCCCTGATCGCTCCGTGCTTCGAGCCCGCTGTTCAATCGGGCGCATCAGCACAGCGCGTAGCCTGCCGCGAGAGCTAATCGTTGTTGGCATGCTATTTTCTATACGCCAAAAGCACGATGCGGCAGTGCCGTGGCCATGCAGCACGGTCAGAGCCCCGGGCTGGAAGCGCGGAAGAATTTGGTGATCAAGTTAATAAGAAACCAACCGAGCAAGCTCAAATTCTGAGCACTGCACAGGCTCACCGCGAAGCGGGCCGGGGCTCGTGCGGCATGGCTACGGCGCTGGCGCAGCGTGCGCTCTCGTTGCAGCGCATGCCTTGCGCACCACACAGCAAGCGCACGTTACTATGAATTCAATAGCACTCTGCGCAGTATCCATGCCGGGTGTAACCTGAAAAAGCCTTCAAATCACCCCTCAAACTGCGGATGCAGCTGCTTGATCCGATTCAGCGCCATCGCAGCCGCCGCAGTGCGCGTCTCTACGCCCATCTTCGCGTGAATCCGCTCTAGATGCTTTTTCACGGTGGCCGGGCTGGTGCCCAGAATATCGCCAATATCGCGGTTGATTTTGCCTTTGACGACCCAGTAGAGCACTTCGGCTTCTCGGGCGGTGAGGCCAAATTGGCTGCTCATGCTGTTCTGAATAGTGGTGTCGTTGCTCTCGCGCATCACGATCAGCCAATCGCCGCCGGCATCGCTGTCGCCGGTTTGTTGATGCAGGCGGAAGCTCAAGCGCCGGTCTGCGTTGTCAATCACGAGGCGCGGCGGCTCGAAAGGGGTGGTGGTCACTGCATCACCCAAGCGCTGCACACTTTGGCGAATCCAAAGTAACACTTTTTCTGGCATCGCAGGCGCGCTTGTTCCGAAATAGCGCATGAGCAGCTCTCGCGCCAGCGGCGTTTGCCACATGAGTTTGCCATCCGCCAAGCGTACGGTGATGCTCGCATAGCCAAAAGCATCAAGCGCATTGCGGGCTTGGCGCTGGGCGCGGGCGGCATTCAGGTGCACGCGCATGCGAGCGATCACCTCTCTAGGCTTCACGGGCTTTGTCACGTAATCCACCCCGCCTGCGGCCAGCGCGGCTTCGATGTACTCCGTCTCGGTGAGGCCAGTCATGAAGATGATGGGGATGTGGCTCGTTTCAGGGTCAAGCTTCAAACGCCGCGCCACCTCAAAGCCATCCATGCCGGGCATACGGGCATCGAGCAAGATCACATCGGGCAACGCCTGTGTGGCGCGCAGCAAAGCACTTTCCCCATCGAGTGCGATCAACACGGTGTAGCCGGCTTGCTCCATTGCATCGTGCAGCAAGCTCACGTTATCGGGCACATCGTCTACGATCAAGACGACGGGTTGCTCGACCAAGGCATCGGAAAAATCAGGGCTGTTCATCTAGGGCTATTTGAAGGCATTGCGCAATCGCATCGAATTGGTAAGCTTTGAGCCAGGTGTGTATGCGTGCCACGAAGACGGCGTGCTCGGCAGTTTGCAATGCGTCAAGCGCACTGCTGATGCCGCGATAGTAGCCCAAGCGAGCATGCGCCAGCATAGCTTGGAGGGTGGCGCGGTCTGGGAAAAGCATTTTCTCAGCAGAATTATCAGTGTTTTTGGCCTCTAGCCGGCGTATTTCCTGTGTAGATTGCTCCTGAATCCATAGCAATTCAAGGCGCTGCCCCATCCAATCGAGCAGCTCATCCAAAGCAAATGGTTTGACGAAAAAATCAGAGGGCGTGATGCCCACGGCGTTATCCAGCGATTTGTCAAACGCATTGGCAGAGACCACGGCCACATGCGGCTCGCGGTAGCCAGCGGCGCGCAGCGCGGCAATGGTTTGCCAGCCATCCAGCCCCGGCATGGCCAAATCCATGAAGATGATGTGCGGCTGCAAACCTGCTGCGAGTTGGCTCAAGCAATCTTCGCCAGAAGAAGCTTGACTCATCTCAAAGCCCAGTGCGCCTAGGCGCTGCATCAGCACATCACGATCAGCCTCTTCGTTGTCTACGGTGAGCACGCGCACTCGCTCACCCGCATAGCCTGTGCGCCGCAGCTTAGGCGCCATCAAGCTTTGCGCCGAGCCCTCGCGCACCTCGGGCAGAAAAACACGCGCCTTGAAATTTGTGCCTTCTCCCAAAACAGTAGACACATTCAACTCGCCGCCCATCAAATCCACCAGCATTTTGGCAATGGTCAGCCCCAAGCCTGCGCCGCTCGTGCCCGCGCTACCGCCGCCGCGCTCAAAAGGCTCAAACACTTTTTGCACCACCGCCTCGCTCATGCCGGGCCCGGTGTCGATGATTTCAAAGCTGGCCATCTCTCGGGCATGGCGCACACGGAAAGTTACCGAGCCTGTTGCAGTGAACTTCACCGCATTACCCAGCAAATTGATCAGCACCTGGCGCATGCGCCGCACATCCGCCCGTACGAGCAGCGGCAAATTGGCGGGCGCATCAAACTCAAAGCACAGGCCTTTTTCTGCGGTTTGCAGCTCAAACAAATTGCGAATTTCGGCCAAAGTATCCAGCCAACGCACAGGCTTGACATCCAACTTGAGCTTGCCGCCTTCAATCTGCGCCAAATCGAGCGTACCTTCAATCAGCGAGAGCAAATGATCCCCACCGCGTTTGATCACCGTCACAGCTTGGCGCGTCTTCGCTGGCATGGCCGGGTCTTCATCGAGCAATTGCGCGTAGCCAAGAATCGAATTGAGCGGCGTGCGCAGCTCATGGCTGATCGCGCTGATGTAGCGGCTTTTGGCAAGGTTGGCGCTATCGGCCAGCTCTTTGGCTTCTTGCAATTGCTGGTCGGTGATTTTGTGCAATTGAATTTCGCGCATCAGCGCTTCAGTTTGCCGGTTCGACTCTTCCTGCGCCACCATGCGGCTCTTGTGCGCGAGCACGAGCCACCAACAAACGATGCCTGCGATCAGCAGCAGCGCGAGAAAGGCTTTGGTGTAGCCTGATTGCAAATCCGCAGCGAAGTTGTCTGCACCTTCAGCAAACAGCGAAAATTGTTGGCGATACAAGAGCCCAAAGAACACGGCTAAAAGTGGCGCCACAATGGCCATGAGCAGCAAATAATGCCCCAACCCTGAGTGGATATACGGCCACATCCTTTGGGGCAAGATGCGCTGCAACACCGCTGCCCATTGGCTGGAGAGCTTGGCCAGCGGTTTGCATAAATCATCACACCGCGCATCCAGCGTGCAACACAGGCTACAAATAGGCCCTTGGTAAGCGGGGCAATGCGCCATATCCTCGCCTTCGTACGCTCGCTCACAAATCACGCAAATGCGCTCGCGGGCGGGATGCAATGTCTTACCCAAATAACTCTCATCGCTCCATACGCTCTGGCGTGCGATGTAATATTTGCCTTTGGTGATCCAAGCAATCAAGGGCGCGCAGACCATGGCTGTGACCAAGGCAATCAGCGCTGAGAAAGCCTGCGCCAGCGCACCAAAAGCGCCCAAATAAGCCATCACCGACAGCAGCGATGCAATGCCCATCGCACCCACGCCCACGGGGTTGATGTCATACAAATGCGCCCGCTTGAATTCAATGCCTTTGGGCGAGAGGCCCAGCGGCTTGTTGATCACCAAATCTGCCACCACCGTCATCATCCAAGCAATCGCCACGTTGGAATACAGTCCCAATACTTCGCCCAGCGCCTTGAACACATTCAGCTCCATCAACACGAGCGCGATCATGATGTTAAACACCACCCACACCACACGCCCCGGATGGCTGTGCGTCAGGCGTGAGAAGAAATTACTCCAGGCCAGCGAGCCTGCATAAGCATTCGTCACATTGATTTTGATCTGCGAGACGACGACGAAAATCATCGTGATCGCCACTGCCCAGCCATAATTGGCAAAGCCAGCGTTGTAAGCCGCTAAATACATTTGATTCGGATCGACTGCCCGATCCACAGGCACAGACAAGCTGATCGCTAGGTAAGCAAGCAAGCAGCCGCCGAGCATTTTGAGCACACCGGGAATTACCCAACCCGGCCCGCCGATCAGCGTGGCGATCCACCATTTTTTGCGATTCTCTTGAGTTTTCTCGGGCATGAAGCGCAGGTAATCCACTTGCTCGCCCATCTGCGTAATCAGCGCTACGCCCACCGTCATGCCCGCGCCGAAATACAACATGTTGAATTGTCCTCCTTTGCCGTTTTCCCCTGCGTAAAGCTGGAGCTCACTCAAAATTTGCGGATGCGCGTTGAATACGAAAATGAAGGGCAGGATCAACAGCGCAATCCAAAGCGGCTGCGTCCACACCTGCAAGCGACTGATGGTGGTGATGCCATAGAGCACGAACGGGATCACCAGCAAGGCACATATCAAATAGCCCCAAGCGGGCGGAATGCCAAATGCCAGCTCCAAGGCGTAAGCCATCACTGCGGCTTCCAGGGCGAAGAAAATGAAGGTGAATGTCGCGTAAATCAGCGAAGTGATCGTGGAGCCGATGTAGCCAAAGCCCGCGCCGCGTGTGAGCAAATCCATATCCACGCCGTAGCGCGCTGCGTAAACTGAAATCGGCAAGCCCGCCAAAAAGATGATCAGCCCCGTGGCCAAAATCGCCCAGAGCGCATTGATGAAACCGTATTGCACCAAGAGCGTCGCGCCCACGGCTTCCAAAATCAGAAATGATGCTGCGCCAAAAGCCGTGTTGGCCACCTTCATTTCAGACCACAGTCGAAAGCGCCGGGGGGTGAAGCGCAGCGCGTAATCTTCCATGCTCTCGCGGGCGACCCAAGAGTTGTAATCACGCCGGATCTTGATGACCTTTTGCACTGCGCCGGCTTCGCCAGCCTGTGGCGGGACAGTCTGCGGCAGAGAAGTGTCGGCTTGCGTCATGCTTGAATTGTGCCCGGTTCAAAAAGTGGCTCTCTACGCCCAATGGCGCATGCACCAAGATGGGTAGCGCACTTGCAAAGCAGCGCGTATCCCAGATAATGAAGCCATGGAACTCACACCCCGCGAAAAAGACAAACTCCTCCTCTTCACCGCTGCGCTGCTCGCCGAGCGCCGCAAAGCACGCGGCTTGAAGCTGAATTACCCAGAAGCCATCGCCTTCATCAGCGCCGCTGTGATGGAAGGTGCGCGAGATGGCAAAACTGTTGCTCAACTCATGAGCGAAGGCCGCAACGTTCTCTCAAAAGCGGATGTGATGGACGGCATCGCAGAGATGATTCCGGATATCCAAATCGAAGCCACGTTCCCAGATGGTACGAAGCTCGTTACCGTGCACCAACCGATTCAATGAACTCCCACTCCTTTCACACAAGAGTCACAGCATGATCCCAAATACTATTAAATTGATAGCACTCTGCGCCGCTTCTATAACGGCAAACACCGCTTTTTCTCATGAAAATCATGGTTTCACAGGCCCGCATTGGCATGCCAGTGATGTGGCAGGCTTCGCAGCGCTCGGTGTGTTGATCGCCTTAGCGATTTGGCTTTCTCGCAAATAAAACCATTGGAGCAGCCATGATTCCAGGCGAAATGTTGATTGATGACGGCGAGCATGCGCTCAACGTCGGGCGGCGCGCGATCACGATCGTGGTGAAAAACGCAGGTGATCGGCCCATCCAAGTCGGCTCGCATTATCACTTTGCTGAGACCAATACCGCACTCGCCTTTGACCGAGCAGCAGCGCGAGGTATGCGGCTGAACATTGCCAGCGGCTTGGCTGTGCGCTTCGAGCCCGGTCAGCAGCGCACCGTCGAACTGGTTGATTTCGCAGGTGATCGCAAGGTGTATGGCTTCAATGCCCAAGTGCAAGGAGCACTCTGAACATGGCAACCATTCAAAAACGCGCCTACGCAGAAATCTTCGGCCCCACTGTGGGTGATCGAGTTCGCTTGGCAGACACAGATCTCATCATCGAAGTAGAAAAAGACTTCACGCTGCAATCTGGAGGTTATGGCGAAGAAGTCAAATTCGGCGGCGGCAAAACGATTCGTGATGGCATGGCGCAATCGCAGCGCACGAGAGCCGAGGGCGCAGTAGACACCGTGCTCACCAACGCACTCATCGTTGACCATTGGGGCATCGTCAAAGCCGACATTGGCCTCAAGGGTGGGTGCATCGCAGCGATCGGAAAGGCGGGCAATCCGGATATTCAGGCGGGGGTGAACATCGTCATCGGCGGGGCAACGGAAGTGATCGCAGGGGAGGGC
>JANMHJ010000034.1:0-18157 GCA_031375105.1 Variovorax sp. | reverse complement strand
GCTGGCTCACCCGTATCGCTATGTCGCACACAACGGCGAGATCAACACCGTGCGCGGTAATTTCAACTGGATGCGCGCGCGCGAAGGCGTGATGAAATCGCCCGTGCTCGGCGACGATTTGAAAAAGCTCTACCCGATCAGTTTTGAAGTTGCCGCGCACGGTGTTGATTTCGCCGTTGTGCGCGACATAGCGATACGGGTGGGCCAGCGGCCATTCAGGGAACGTGTTGGTAGAAAAGCGCTGATGCACCAAGGCCAAGGCCGAGACGCACTTGGGGTTTTGCAGGTCTAGGAAATACTCGCCCACTTGCGTGGCTAAGAGCAAGCCCTTGTAGACCATGGTGCGGCAGCTCATGCTGGGCACGTAATATTCTTTGCTGTGCTTGAGGCCTAGGTTTTGAATCGCAGCACTCGCGGTTTTGCGAATCACATACAGCTTGCGCTCCAGCGCATCGGGCACGGTAATGTCTGCGCCCCTGCCAATAAAAATCTGGCGAATGATGGGCTCTTTTTCGCGCACGAAGGGCGACATCGGCATGGTCTTGTTCACCGGAACATCGCGCCAGCCCAACACCACCTGGCCTTCAGCCTTCACAGCGCGCTCAAGCTCTTGCTCGCAAGCCATGCGGGAAGCGTGTTCTTTGGGCAAAAAGATGATTCCCACGCCATATTCACCTTGTGCGGGAAGCTCCAACCCTTGCTTGAGCATTTCTTCACGATAGAAATCGTCTGGCAATTGGATCAAGATGCCTGCGCCATCGCCGCAAAGCTCATCCGCACCCACAGCGCCCCGATGATCCAGATTCTCAAGAATCTTCAGGCCGTTCTGCACAATCGCATGCGATTTCGCGCCCTTGATATGTGCCACAAAGCCCACACCGCAAGAGTCTTTCTCTTGGGAAGGCATATACATACCGTGCGAAGCAGCGGCCGCGATTTCTTTATCCAGAGCACCCATGTGCTTCTCCAATCTTTAAAAAGGAAAGCGTATTTTATTGCGTTGCAGCAAACCCTGCAGATAAATTAATCGGGGTCAGAACCCAATTAATTTATCTTGAATTATCTTAGGTCTGTAATTGGGGACATATCAAAGGTCGTTGATTTGATTAAGAATTTTTCAAAGACTTACTGCCCAATGGTCGCCCCGCTTTGCTCGCATGCAACCGTTTTTCAGTCTTTTTCTCTAAACTCAACACAAATTCATCATCACCCAAAGCATGGTTTTTAAGCAAGGTTTGGGTGATCTGAGTTTGTTGATGCATCGTCAACCCAGCTTGCACCAGCTCTTGGTAAGCCCGTTCGCGGGAAAAGGGCGTGTTGCCCAGATTGAAAAAATGAGGGTGCGGCGTGATCAAGCGATCCGTGAGCCCACCGGAGTAATGCGCATAGCTGCTCCAAGCGAAATCTTGCGGCTGCGCTACCATCTGCGCACGCATCGGGTTCAAATCGATATACGCCATACACGCTAAAAGATAGCGCTCACTCTGCACCAACGCGCTGCGGAACCTGCCTTCAAACAATGTGCCAGATCGTCCCTGCCGTTTGTTAAACCGCAGCACATAACTGCGCCCGATTTGCTGCATCATCTTAGACAAGCCCTCGCTCGTCGTCGGCGTGAGCAGGAGATGGATGTGGTTGTCCATCAGCACATAGCTATGAATCGCCACCGCTTGCTCGCGCGAAGCCTCAAACATCAGCTCCAGCATTTCGCGCCGATCCGCATCCGAGGCAAAAATTTGCTGATGATTGTTGCCACGCTGGATGACGTGATAGGTGTAGCCCGGAAGAGCCGTGCGCGCTTGTCTTGCCATGCAAGCAGTTTAGCTAAATTAATTGGGTTCTGACCCCAATTAATTTTTTAGACGAAGCGGCTTTGCTGGCCGACGATGCGTTTGGCCAGCTCGTCTAGGAGGCCTGCTGTGACTTGGGGCGAGGGGTAGGTGATATTGTCGATGCCAAATTCTTCTGTGTTGGCGAGGCGGAAGGCAATTTGGCCAGTGTCTTGGTTGGGGGTAAGGGTGACGGAGCCGCGCGATTGGGTTTGGTATTCGAAGACGTAGGCTTGGAGTTTGTTGGTCTCGGGGTGGCGCTGGTCTTTGCGTTCGTGTTGGATTTGGCCGAAGGAGAGGCGCTTGGTGACGCGCTCCAAATCAGGCGGGAAATTCACGGTGACGCTGTGCAGGGCGACTTGGCCTGTGGTGGGCAGCAAATCCCAAGCGATGCCGATGTAGTCAAACATTTCTTGCCCACGGTGCATTTTTTTTCGCGAATCGCAGCGAAAGTTGAGCATTTGCATTTGGGGAAACGATGCTTTACCGTCGAGCGAATATCGGCCTGCGGCAGATGGCTTGATGACGTTGAGTTGGGCGCAGAGATCTTGCAAGTATCTCAATGCCGTGATGCAGGCCATTTCAGTGCTTTTGGTTATGCCAGCCAGATCTTGCGCCAAGCCGCTCTGCTGATCACGCAGTTGCGTGGCCTGATTTTTTAGTTCGCTCAGAAAGCTCATGTTGCTACGCTCAGTTGTTAATCCCGTGCAAATAATTTTACATGTTCACGCGCTGCAAATCGATCCGTCATACCGGCGATGTAGTCTGCAATGGCTCGGGTCAGATCGGTTTGCGTGGCGTAGGCGGTGGGCAGCAATTGGGGCTGGTTTTGGTAGGCGGTGAACAGGTCTCGCACGATTTTTTTGGCTTCGTCGGTTTTCGCGGTGACTTGTGGATGCCGATACAGGTTAGCAAACAGCCAGCGTTTGACTCGTAGCACTTGGCCTGCCATCTCTGGGCTGAAGCTGACCAAGGCGCTGCACTGGCGCACATCGGCCTCGGTCTCGATGCGCTGCTGGGTGAGCGAACGGCGCGTTGCATCGATCACATCAAAAACCTGTGCAGAGAGTAATCTGCGGATCACTTCAGAGAGTAGGCGACGGCCTTGAAGCTGCGGATACTCGCGTTGCACCTGCGCATGGAATCGCTCAAACAGCGCCAGCTCACGGAGCACGTCAATGTCTATCAAGCCCGAGCGCACGCCGTCGTCAATGTCATGCGCGTTGTAGGCCATCTCATCAGCCAAGTTCACCAGCTGCGCTTCAAGCGAAGGCTGCTGTTTCGTGACGAAACGCTGTGCCACACCGCCAGGTTCAGAGGCTTCCAGCCGCACAGCATCTTTCGCCGAGCAGTGCTTCAAGATACCTTCGCGGGTGGCGAGTGTGAGGTTCAGGCCGTCAAACTCAGGATACCGCTCTTCCAAAGAATCCACCACACGCAGGCTTTGCAAATTGTGCTCAAAACCGCCGTGGCCGTGAGCGCGCTCGCGCAGCGCGGCATTCAGCGCATCTTGTCCGGCATGGCCAAAAGGCGTGTGGCCGAGGTCATGGGCGAGCGCCATCGCTTCCACCAAATCCTCATCCAAGCCCAGCGCCCGCGCCATCGAGCGCGAGAGCTGCGCCACTTCGAGAGAATGCGTCATCCGCGTACGAAATAAATCGCCTTCGTGGTTCAGAAACACCTGCGTCTTATAGACCAAGCGGCGAAACGCGGTGGAATGGACGATGCGATCCCGATCCCTTTGAAACTCGCTGCGATGCTCGTTTGCAGCGCCCGAGGGCTTCTCCGCATAGCGGCGGCTTTTCATGCGCTCAGATTGGGTGGCGTAGGGCTTTAAAGCGTGCATTTTTAGTGAAATCGACTTCTAGCCCATATAGAATCTGCGCTAAATGCTATCTAATTTATAGCATCAATGATCATTCATTGAGCCATACAGGCGGCAATCACTTCGCGCACCATCGCGTCTGGCGCTGTGCGCAGCGTCGCGCGGCCGGGTGGGTCGATGGTGATGAAGCGGATTTCGCCCGCTTCGGCTTTCTTGTCGACCCGCATGAGCTGCAAGTAGCGCGCAGCCACGTCCGCAGCGCCTTCTAGCGGAAGCGCAGGCGCACGCGTCGGCAAACCAGCCCGCTCAATCAATCGCTTAAGCCGCTGCACAAACGCCTCATCCACCGTACCCAGCCGCTGCGACAAATGCGCCGCCATCACCATGCCGCAGCCCACGCCCTCGCCATGCAGCCAAGCGCCATAGCCCAAGCCCGCTTCAATCGCGTGGCCGAAGGTGTGGCCGAAATTCAAAATCGCACGGATGCCGCCTTCTTTCTCATCCTCGCCCACCACAGCCGCCTTGATCTCGCAACTGCGCTTCACGGCATGCGCGAGCAGCACCTCGTCGCCAGCTTTGAGGCCATCAATATTCGCCTCGATCCAGTCGAAGAAAGCCATGTCGTAAATCGGCCCGTACTTGATGATCTCGGCAAGACCCGCAGACATCTCGCGCGGCGGCAAGGTTTTGAGCAGCGCCAAATCGCAGACGACCAGCTCCGGCTGATAAAACGCACCAATCATGTTCTTACCCAGCGGATGGTTGATCGCCGTCTTCCCGCCCACGCTCGAATCCACCTGCGCCAGCAGCGTCGTCGGCACTTGCACAAACGGCACACCCCGCATATAGCAAGCCGCCGCAAACCCCGTCATATCGCCCACCACGCCGCCGCCCAAGGCAAACAGCGTCGTCTTTCGATCCGCCCCGCCGCCCAGCAATTCGTCAAAAATCTTATTCAAAGTATCCCAAGTTTTGAACTCCTCGCCATCGGGCAGGGAAAGCGTTTGCACATTTGGATAGCGCGTTTGCAAGGCGGCGGCGAGCTGCGCCGCGTACATTGGCGCAATTGTGCTGTTGGTCACGATCAAGGCGCTGGTGGCCTTAGGCAGCTCGGCATAAGTGACAGGGTCTTGCAGCAAGCCCGAGCCAATCAGAATCGGATAAGCGCGGCCTTCGAGGCTGACGGGGACGGTGTGGAGGAGTTTCGAATGGAAAGCCATGCCCTGATTGTCTGCGAACATCGCGCAAAATAGAGCTGTACGTGCATTTGATACCCATTTTGGACTTGCAAAAGTATTGCTCTCCACCTAACTTATTACTCTTGGCAGCAAAACCACACACCAACTCCTTGGAGAAAGCCATGAAAGCTAACGCAACCCGCACAGCAAAAATCGCCACCATGCAAGACGATGCCGATGAACTAGCGCTACTCGAATCTTTCGAGGCTGGCGAGTGGACTGCCGCTCCTGATGAGTCAGCAGATATCGCCCGCTACCGCGCAGCCGCCTCCAAAGCGCTACTCAAAAACAAGCGCGTGAATATTCGCTTATCTAGCATGGATTTGGAAGGCCTGCAAGCCAAAGCGGCGCAGTAAGGTTTGCCGTGTCAGACGCTGATTGCTAGTGTATTGCACAAGTATGTTTCAGGGCGATTGGTGAATTCGCAGATGTGAAATCGGTTGAGCTTCGCCTTCACCCAACCCACTTCCTCAACCCCATGCGTCCCTTCACATCACGTGACAGAGGAACTGGTGGTACAAAGGCGAAGCCTTCAAATATCCTTAGATGATATACTTCAAACATGGTTGACCACGGCATACAAAACCTTTTGGACTTGCACGGCAATGTGCTTGATCAAGAGGATGGCTACTGGATCAAGTTGGAGGCTTGGCGCGTAGAGCCTACGAGAGATATTCCCCACGGCATTCGGTACAGCTTGACGTTGCATGCGCCGAGCGGCAAAAGAATTTTGGGTTATGACAACGCGCACGCGGTGAAGGTGAAGGGTAAAAGGTTTTCGGGGCAGAAGCTCCCTTTTGACCACAAACATCGCAGCGTTGCTGATCTTGGCGTTCCGTATGGTTTCAGCAGTGCTGATCAGTTGCTGGTGGATTTTTTCAAGGATGCAGACCAGGTTCTGCGAGAGGTGAAAAGCAAATGAAGATCATCAAAATTGGTATCTTGCCGCAAGACAAAATGCGTGAGCGCATGCTCTCTATCGCGCGAGGGGAGATCAAGCCGAAGCCGAGCGATCCGAAGGTTTGGTTTACCTCGATGCGCTCGCTGGCTCAGGTGCTGAGCGATGAGAACCGCCAACTGCTGGACGTGATCCGCACATCGCAGCCGGAATCTATCACCGTATTGTCTGAGTTGACGGGGCGCAAGCAAGGCAATTTGTCGCGCACGCTCAAAACCATGTCGCGCTACGGGCTGGTGAAGATGGAGCGCGTGCATCGCAGCGTGCGGCCTATTGTGCAGGCGCAGCGCTACGAGATTACTGCGTGAAAGTTTGAGGCGGTTTGGGCATATAGCCGTTATAGAATATGCGTATTTTGCTATTGAATATGTAGCGTCCTTCGCATCAGAAAAGCGTGTCTCCATCACCGCAGCCTCATCTGAAATCCCCGCTATTGTTGCTGGTGAAATGTTGCGATGTGCGGGTTGGGCTAGGCATCATGCAGATGCTATGCTTGCAATTTATACCCTTTAAATAATAATTTGACATTATCATTTAATGATGATAATGTGCAAATATCTTTTAAAGATGATATTTGTAATGGATCTTCTTATTTCCGTACCCGATCAGCTGGCGCCTCAATTGCGCTCGTTGCGCAAAGCGCGTGGCCTGACACAGGCTGAGCTTGCGAGCAAGCTGGGTGTATCGCAATCTCGTATTGCGGCGATTGAGCGCAATGCCGCCGCCGTCAGCACGGGGCAGCTTTTATCGCTTCTCAAAGTTTTGGGCGTTGATCTGCTGCTTCGCGATACGCAGGCGCAAGCCGCAAACGCCGCAGCCAGCTCGCAGTCAAGCCACCCCTCAGCGCTCACCCCAACACACAGCCCAGCGCAAGGGCAGTGGTAATGAGTGCGCTATGCATCTGGATGAATGGCTCTCTGGTGGGCACATGGAGCGTGGGCCGCACGGGTTTGCATCGCTTGGATTACGCGCCCTCCTGGCTGACCTCGCCGCACAGTCGCCCGCTGTCGCTCTCGCTGCCGATCACGGCTGATTTGCGCGTCGAAGGCAATGCGGTGCGCCATTATTTTGATAATCTCTTGCCGGATAGCGATGCCATCCGCAAGAGAATCCGTGCACGCTTTGGCGTGAAAAAATCCGATGCGTTTGCGCTGCTGCAAGAGATTGGCCGCGATTGCGTGGGCGCGGTGCAATTGCTGAGCCCGGGCAGCGTGCCCGAGGGCTTTGACGAGCTGCACTACGAGGCGCTCACGGTTACGCAAATCGAACAGCATTTGACTGGCCTCGATTCTCAAATCGGCGCGGGCGCTCAAGAGCAGGCGGAAGATTTTCGCTTGTCGATTGCAGGTGCGCAGGAGAAAACCGCGTTGCTGCAAGTGCGTGGCCAGTGGTGCAAGCCCTTGGGCGCTACGCCCACCACGCACATCCTGAAGCCGCCGATAGGCATCACCGCAGGGCGCAATCTCGATTTGCGCCTCTCGGTTGAAAACGAGTGGCTCTGCAACCATATCGTGCGCGAAGTGGGTTTGCCTGCGGCAGATTGCCATATCGAAGATTTTGGCGCACGGCGCGCACTCGTCATCCAGCGCTTTGATCGAAGCTGGCGCGGAGATGGCGGTGGTGATGGCGATAGCGGTGCATGGATTGCACGATTGCCGCAAGAAGATTTTTGCCAAGCCAAGGGCGTGCCCAGCGATCAGAAATACGAGCACTTGGGCGGCCCCGGCATGGAGGCCTGTTTGCAGGTGCTCAGCGGCGCAGAGCATTTTCATGAAGATGGGCGCAATTTCTTATGTGCTCAGCTTTTGTTTTGGTTTCTCGCCGCCATTGATGGACACGCAAAAAATTTCTCGCTCTTCGTGTTACCTGGCGGGCGCTATCGAATGACACCTTTGTACGACGTGCTCTCAGCGTGGCCTTTGATTGGAAATGGCGCGAACCAACTGCAATACCCAAAAGTCAAACTCGCCATGGCCGTGCGCGGTAAATCTGCTCACTACAAACTATCGGAAATCCAAGCTCGCCATTGGCAGGCCCTGGCCAAGCGCAGCGGTGTAGAAGGCGCTTGGGAAGCCATGCTTGGCATGACGCAGCGCATGAATACGGCATTGATTGAAGTGGAGAAACGCTTGCCAAAAGATTTTCCGCAGGAGCTGGCAGGCGCGGTGTTCAATGGGGCGCGTGAGCATTTGAAGGTGTTTGAGAAAGAAGTGGCTTGGTGCGAAACTTATTCCAAACCCTCCAGCCAAGTAGCGAAGCAAGGATAGCCGCGTACACATACACCTCGGCGTAATCATTCTTCCCCTCCCGCATCCAGAAAAAATGCAAAACGCCTAGACCGGCGATCAAGTAAACCAGCTTGTGGAGCTTTTGCCAGCGCTTGGCCCCCAGCGCTTTGATGGCGCGGTTAAACGAAGTGAAGGCCAGCGGCGTGAGCAGCAGGAAGGCTGCAAAGCCGACCAAGATGAAGGGGCGCTTGGGGATGTCTTTGATGATGTCGGCGAGATCAAAGCTCATGTCAAACCAGCTGTAGGCCAGCAGATGGAGCACGACGTAGAAATACACGAAAAGGCCAAGCATGCGGCGAAAGCGAGCGAGCTGCGGTGTTTTGCTGATCACGCGCAGGGGCGTGATGGCGAGCACGATGCAGAGCATGCGCAGCGTCCAATCGCCTGTGAAGCGGGTGATGTATTCGGTGGGGTTGGCACCGAGTTGGTTCGTGAAGATGCCGTAAACCAACCAAGCGAAAGGAACTAGGCACGCTATAAAAAGAATAGCTTTTGCCGCAGGTTTTAAAAGGGCTTGGCGGCTAAAAAGCATAGAAAAGTTCAATAAAACTTCTTCAGATCCATGCCTGCATAGAGCTGGCCGACTTGCGCTTCGTAGCCGTTAAACATCAGCGTTTTACGCTTCTTGGCAAAGATGCCGCCTTCTTCGCCGATGCGGCGCTCAGAGGCTTGGCTCCAGCGCGGATGATCGACAGAAGGATTGACGTTACTGTAAAAACCGTATTCTTGCGGGCCTGCTTTGTTCCACGAAGTGCGTGGCTCTTTTTCTGTGAAGCGGATTTGCACGATGGATTTGCCGCCTTTGAAGCCGTATTTCCAAGGCGACATCAGGCGCAGCGGCGCGCCGTTTTGATTCGGCAGCACTTCACCGTACATGCCAAAGGCCAAGATCGTGAGCGGATGCATGGCTTCGTCCATACGCAGGCCTTCCGCATAAGGCCAATCGAGCGAGCTGCCTGAGAGGCCATTCATTTGTTTTTTGTCAGCCAGTGTGATGAATTCCACATACTTCGCATTGCCCATCGGCTCAACGCGCTTGATCAGCTCAGCCAATGAATAGCCCACCCAAGGAATCACCATGCTCCAGCCTTCGACGCAGCGCATGCGGTAAATCCGCTCTTCCATCGGGCTGAGTTTGAGCAAATCTTCGATACCCATCTTGCCGGGTTTTTTCACCAAACCGGTGATCTCTACTGTCCAAGGCTTGGTTTGTAGCGTGTGTGCGTTGCGGGCCGGATCGGCTTTATCGGTGCCGAATTCGTAGAAATTGTTGTAAGTCGAAGCGTCTTTGTAATCGGTGACTTTTTCCATCACGTTCGCGCCCGCCACCGCGCTCTTTCCGCCGGGCAGCTTGGCCAAGCCACCGCCTACATTGGCCCTGGCATCGCGTGCTGCATAACCCGCTAAAGCTGCACCCGCAGCGCCCGTGCCCCAAAGCTTCAAAATATCGCGGCGGCTCTCGTAAGCTGCGCGGGGTGTGATTTCGCTCGGGATGCCGTGGTCAAAGCCACTGGAATTTGTTTGGATCAACATGGGAATCTCCTGATTTGGCTTTGAGTCGGGATCGGCGGCAGAGTTCTTACAGCGTCCCGTAGCTGTGCAGGCCGCTCAAAAACATGTTCACGCCAATGAAGGCGAAGGTGGTGACGGCCAAGCCCACGAGTGCCCACCAGGCGGCAATCGTGCCGCGCAGGCCTTTCATGAGGCGCATGTGCAGCCAAGCGGCGTAATTCAGCCAGACGATGAGCGCCCAGGTTTCTTTCGGATCCCAGCTCCAGTAGCCGCCCCAAGCTTCGGCGGCCCAAAGCGCGCCGAGCACAGTGGCAATCGTGAAGAAGGCAAAGCCCACGGCGATGGATTTGTACATCACATCGTCCAAAATCTCAAAGCTGGGCAACTGAGCGGCGATGCGTTTGCGAGCCAGCAAAATGCCGCCAATGATCAGCGCAGAAATACCGAAATACACCGCCCAATAATCGCTCATGCCGCCTGTGGGAGATTTGCGAAACACAATCGGCTCAAAGCAGAGCACAACGCCCAGCAGCCAAAGCGGCGCGAGCTTGTACCATTTCGTCTCGGTAGCTTGCTGCTTGATCAGATAAGCAAACGCCACCATCGCCGCCAAGGCAAAGGTGCCATAGCCAATGAAATTCGCCGGCACATGCAGCTTCATCCACCAACTCTTAAGCGCAGGCACCAGCGGCTGTATCTCATGAGCGCCGCGCACCAGCGCATACCAGAGCAAAAAGCCCACCGCCGCGCTGATCACCAGCATCACAAAAGCGCCCAGCGCCTTGGTTTTGTATTGCTCTTCAAAATAAAGATAAAACAAAGTGGTGAGCCAGCAAAACAACACAAACACTTCATACAAATTGCTCACCGGGATATGGCCAATATCTGGCCCGAGCAGATGGCTTTCATGCCAGCGCACCATCGTGCCAATCAGCGCCATTACCACGCCAGCCCAAGCCAGCTTTGAGCCCAAGCTGGAGAAAGCAGCGGCTTGCGATTTGCTGAATACGCTGATCCAATAAAAAGCGGTGCTCATGAAGAGCAGCATGCTCATCCACAAAATCGCCGATTGGCTGGAGAGAAAATATTTGAGCCAAAACACCTGCTCTGCGCGGCCGAGTTGGCCTTGATAAGAAGCGACACCTAGCAACGAGAAAAACGCCACGATCAGCCCGAGTGTGCGCAGCGGTTTCCAAAACCAACCCAGCCAAATCACAAAGGGCGACAAACCTACGAGGATGCATTTGTCGTAAAAATCCATCGAAGCTGAATGGCGAAGGAAGGCATAGCCTACGCCTGTGATCACGAGCAATGCAAACAGCCAATCGAAGCTGTTCCTTTTGCTCCAATAGCTTTCGTTGTAATTGACGGGTGGGGTGGCGGTGGCTGTGTTCATACTGTGCTCGCGGGCTGTTGAATGCCCAATAATTTCGTTTTTAACATCTCAAATTCTTTGTCGCCATCCATTGTCTTACGATTGGCGGACAAGGCCATTTGCGCTTTGGAAGCATCCACTGCCCCATCGCCATCCGGCGTGATCCACACCCACACGCGGCGTTCGCGCACGTAGAGCATGGCGAAAATGCCAATGATCAGGAAGAGACAACCGGTATAAACCACCCATTTGCCCGGCGCACGCGCGAGCTGAAAAATACTGGCCTGCACTTGGTTAAATTCTTTGAGCGTGAAGGCGAATGGTGCGGGGTAGAAGAAAGAATCTGAGAGCGCGACTACCGCTTGCGTCATGAAAGCTTGCGTTCTCTCATCGGGTTCAAGGGCTTTCAGGCCCGCTTTCTCGCGCGTGAGTTGCGTCAATTCAAACAAGACGCCATTCAAAATCCGCACCAACACTTCGCCCGCTTTTTCGCGCTCTGCGGGTGGCACGGCAGTTTCCATGAAATCTGCAATGGCTTGCAAACCTGCACTGTTGCTGCCGTTGGCGTTCGTCGCTGCGGTTTGCTTGCTTTCAATTTTCTCCGCACCCGCAAACAAGCTCAAAGCGCGCCCTGCGGAAATACTGAGCTGTTGTGCCATCTCAGGTTTGGTTGGGTCGACAGCTTTAGACACATAGCGCTTGACTGCAGCCTCACGCATCGCTGGATCAGCCAAAGCCAGCTTCAAACGAGAGAAGCCGTCGGGGCTGCCTTCGGCATCGGCTGGCACACGCAGGTAAGAATAGCTGTCATTCGGATTCGTGCGCATGCCCCAGAGGTAAATCGGCAGCCCTTCGCCTTTTTCATTCGGCTCCATGATGATGGGCAGCATGTAGTTGTTGAATTCAATGGCTTGTCCCGCGCCATCGCGCAGCTTGTAGGAAATACTCGGGCCCACATTGCGCAAGCCTTTGTCTTTGCCCAGCTTGTTGGCTGAGCCCAGCGAATCGTCGATGGATTGGCGCAGATCGACTTTGCGCACATCCACTTGCGAGCCACTGCCGCCGCTATTGCCAGCGTTTTTGGCAAAATTTTCCACGTTGATCACGCGCAGGCCGGTGTATTCCAGCGTCATTTTGTCGGCACTGGCATCTTGGCCTTGGGTCAATTGCGATTGGCCGCCAATTGCGCCTTGTACATCAAATACTTTGCCGCCTGCCGCCAAAGGAACGGCCTGCATTTTCACGGTTGAGCCACCATCGTCAAAACTGGATTGATAAATCTCAATGCCGCGATGCCGTGCAGGGTGATTCACTTCCACCCGTGCTTCTTTTTTCTCGCCAGTTTCTTTGTCGTGAATGATGATCTCGCTGGCAAACAGCTTGGGCATGCCAGTGGAATAGTATTCAACGATGAATTTTTTGAGCTCGATGGAAAACGGCAAATCCTGTAAAAGCACGCCGCCGTTTTGATTCAAGATGGCGGTGGATGCGCTCGTGCCTTCGCTCACAAACATATTGCCGCGAAAGGCAGGATTCATGGGCGAGAGGCGATGCTGCGCAGGCACCTCAGCAATCATGCCGCCACCGGTAAAAATCGTCTTGCCGCCAAACCACTGCTGCATGCGGATGAACAAATCGCCATCGAGCAAGCCACCGATGCAGACCAAGACAATCGCGCTGTGCGCAGCGATATAGCCCAGTTTGTTGGCGCTGCCTGCTTTCGCGGCGATCATCATGCCGCCTGATCGGCCCGTGCTGGCATCTGCTTCGCGTTGCTGTACCTTCACTTTCCAGCCGCTGCCTGCCAGCTGGCGCGCAATGCGGTCGCCTGCGATGGAGCAAGATTCAGCGAGAACGGCATCCGCCTTGTGGCCAAAGGCCTTCAAACTTTGCTCGCGCATGCCTTCTTTGTAAATATTCCAATCGGCCAGAATTTTTGGCGTATTGCGCGAAATGCAAAGAGAAGTGGAGAGCACCAAAAACGCCAAAATCAACATGAACCACCAAGCGCTGTAAACCGTGGGCAGATTCAAAGCGACAAACACATCCGCCCAAAACGGGCCAAACTGATTCACATAATTGTTAAGCGGCTCACCTTGCTTGAGCACCGTGCCAATCACTGATGCAATACAGATCACCGTCAGCAGCGAAATTGAGAATCGCATGGACGACAACAGCTCCACCGCCGCACGCAGAGCGATGGAAGGGGTTTTGAGGCGCATGCCGTGGGTGGAAACAGACATCAGAACATTCTTTGAGGTAGAGCCGGGTATTGTCTCAAACGGGCATGAAAAAAGCGGGGCCCCTTTCGGAGAAACCCGCTTTTATTGAGCCTATTTGGCTCAAAAGGTTCAGATCCGCCTAGATCAACGCAATCCAGCCAAGTAATCGGCCACAGCTTTGATCTCGCGATCATTCATTTTGGCGGCCACCGCTGTCATCACGGCATTGTTTGTGCGGCCACCGTCGCGGTAAGCTTTCAGCGAGCTAGCGATGTAATCGGCATGTTGGCCAGCTAAGCGCGGGTATTGCGAGGGCATGCCTGCGCCCGAGGGGCTGTGGCAGCCTGCGCAAGCGGCGATTTGGCGATCCTGGATGCCACCTTTGTATATACGCTCACCGCTGGCGACCAAAGCTTTGTCTTTGGCAAAGCCGGGCTTTGCCTTTTGGCTGGCAGCCCAAGCGGCGATGTTGCGCATGTCTTCGTCGCTCAACGTGGCGGCGAAGCCTTGCATGACGGCGTTTTTACGCTTGCCTGCTTTGAATTCTTGCAATTGCTTGAGCAAGTATTCAGGATGCTGACCTGCCAACTTTGGATTCTCTGGCGCAGCAGAATTGCCATCTGCACCGTGGCAAGAAGCACAAACGACCTCGTATTTTTTACCGCCAGCAGCGATGTCAATTTTTGGACCGGCGGGCTTTGGGTCGGCAGCGAGGGCAAAAGTGGCGAATGTGGCAAAAAAGGAAGTCAGCAGCAGGCTGGCGATGAATTTCATAGGGAACTCAAAATTTGTGATCGGAATATGTAGTCGGAAAATGTGGTCAGGTGCACCTAGAGATTTTACAATGGTGGATGACCGAAACTCCAAAAAAACCCGCAACCGGCCCCAGACTGACACCAAAATACAAAGTCGTGCCCCCCAGTTATCGCCGCAGCACGCCTCGTTCCCGCTCGGCCACCGAGGCATCCAATGCCGTAGCAGGAAGT
Source organism: Variovorax sp. (assembly GCA_031375105.1). Lineage (GTDB taxonomy): Bacteria > Pseudomonadota > Gammaproteobacteria > Burkholderiales > Burkholderiaceae_C > JANMDU01. The sequence continues at coordinate 3,924 of JANMHJ010000034.1, read as the reverse complement.
AGTGCTGAAGGAAAAATAGCATTGTCTTGGCTGCACACCACGCGTTTTTTAACCACTTCAGCCCTGCTGCATCAGCTGCCCCAGCATGACTACCCCGAGGTGGCTTTCGTGGGCCGCTCCAACGCCGGCAAATCCACCTGCATCAACACGCTATGTCAGCAACGCCAACTGGCCTATGCCTCCAAAACCCCGGGTCGCACGCAGCATATCAACCAATTTTCTGTCGGTAAACAAGGCGCAACAGATTTGGTGCTCACCGACTTGCCGGGCTACGGCTATGCGGCGGTGGATAAGCAATCCAAAGCCCGCTGGCAGCAAGTGATGGCCAATTATTTGGTCAGCCGCCAGCAGCTTAAAGCCGTGGTGATGCTGGCTGATTCGCGCCATGGCTTGACGGAACTGGACGAAAGCCTGCTGGACGTGATCCGCACACGGGTGGAGGATGGCCTGCAATTTCTGGTGTTGTTGACCAAGGCAGACAAGCTCAACAAGACCGATCAGGCCAAAGCACTCTCCATTGCCAAGCTGCAAACGGCGGGTGGGCAGGTGCAACTCTTTTCTGCCTTGAAGCGCATTGGGATTGAAGATGCAGCGCTGCGCGTCTATGGCTGGCGCGCTGTGCAAGCTGCTGCAAGTACAGACACTGGCTCAGATGCTGTGGCCTGAGGGGTGGAAAGCGGTTAAAATACGCAGTTGTTCCAGAATAACTGGTTGGTGCTCTTCGCACTGGCCTAGATGAGAGTAATTCCATGGCTGTTGTCGTTAATAAACCCCTTCCAGAGTTCGAGATCAACGCCACAGGGGGTATCAGGGTCACCAACCACAGCCATGATGGCCAAATGATGGTGCTCTACTTCTACCCCAAAGACAACACCCCCGGCTGCACGACCGAAGCCATGCAGTTTCGCGACAAATACAAAGATTTCGTGAAAGCGGGTGCCATTGTCTTTGGTGTGAGCCGAGACAACATGAAATCGCATGACGAATTCAAGGCCAAGCTCGAGTTGCCGTTTGAGCTGATTGCCGACACAGAAGAAAAACTCTGCCACGGCTTTGGTGTGGTCAAAAACAAGATCATGTATGGCAAAAAGGTCAAGGGCATTGAGCGCAGCACCTTCTTGGTGGGCGCTGATGGTATCTTGAAGCAAGAATGGCGTGGCCTGAAAGTGCCTGGGCATGTGGAAGAGGTGCTCAAAGCCGTCAAGGCGCTGAAAAAAGCGGCTTGAATTTTGACGCAGGCGTGACAGTGTGCGGCGCATGTGCAAGCGCAAGTCATAGCTAAGTACTTGTCACTGCTCACTTTTTGCTAGCAAACCGCGCTGCGGCGACCGCGAAGTAAAGATTTAAAAAATATTTTTCTTGCACTGATACACAGCACGTGTATAGTGAGTGCTATGAATTTGATACTGACTCGGGCGAACAGCCCTGTCACTGCGAACACAACGGAGTTAGCCTCCAAAAAAGCCACGCGGGCAGCCGGGTGGCTTTTTTGTTGTTCGCGCCGGGTTGTGCGCGGCTTCGCAGCTTCATTTCTACCTTCCTCTCCATCAACCCCACCCAAGAGCCGTACCCACCATGCCTCTGCCTCCAGCCCCCTCCCAACGCGCCGCCTTGCTCTCCGCCGAAGCCTACGATGCACCGGCTCGCTCGCCCCGTGGGGGCCGAAAGCCTGCCGCAGCGCCTGATTTTGAAGAACGCAACCAGCACGCGCCCAACCTAGAGTTGCTTGACGGCACGGGCGGTGGCGCACCCGCTGCGCTAGAAGAAACGCAGGCCTTGTTAGAGGCTGTTTCCGGTAAATCTAAGGCCAAATCGGGAGATAGCCCTTATAAAACGGGCGTGATTTGCTATCAAAATAGTAGCAAACCTGCACCCACTAAATCACTGCGTAAAAAATCCTTAGGCCCCGCCAAGCTCTTCGTGCTGGATACGAATGTGCTCTTGCATGACCCGATGAGCTTGTTTCGTTTTGAGGAGCATGACATTTATCTGCCCATGATCGTGCTGGAAGAGCTCGATGGCCATAAGAAAGGAATGACCGAGGTGGCGCGCAATGCGCGCCAAATCTCACGTTCCCTCGATCAGCTGGCCGCCGTGCAGGGCGCGGATATGAAAGATGGCTTGATGCTGGATGGCACGGGTCACCGCGAGGCCACGGGGCGTTTGTTTTTCCAGACGCAGCCCGTCTCTTCCAATTTGCCCGCTGCGCTACCGCAGGGCAAGGCAGACAACCAAATTCTGGGTGTGGTGGCTGGTTTGGGCGAGCTGCACACAGGCCGCGAAGTGGTCTTGGTGTCCAAAGACATCAATATGCGCGTCAAAGCGCGAGCACTTGGCTTGCCCACCGATGATTATCAAAACGACAAAACGTTGGAAGATGGCGATCTGCTCTACACCGGCAGCTTGGCACTGCCCTTTGATTTTTGGGACAAGCATGGCAAAACCGTGGAGAGCTGGCAGCAAAGCGGCCACACGTTTTACCGCATCAGCGGCCCCATCGTCCCGCAGCTTTTGATCAATCAATTCGTCTATTTTGAAGCGCCTGGCGAGCCCTCGCTCTATGCACGCGTGACCGAGATTCGTGGCAAAACAGCCGTTCTCAAAACGCTCAAAGACTATGGCCACGGTAAAAATGCCGTCTGGGGTGTCACAACACGCAACCGCGAGCAAAACTACGCGATGAATTTGCTGATGGATCCGGATGTCGATTTGGTGACGTTGGCAGGCACTGCGGGAACGGGCAAGACGCTGATGGCCTTGGCTGCGGGTTTGACGCAGGTGCTCGATGAGCGCCGTTATACCGAAATCATCATGACCCGCGCGACAGTGAGCATGGGCGAAGACATCGGCTTCTTGCCCGGCACCGAAGAAGAAAAAATGGGCCCTTGGATGGGTGCGTTGGATGACAACTTGGAATTTCTCACGAAAAACGATTCATCCAACTCAGGCGAGTGGGGCCGGGCTGCCACGAATGAATTGATCCGCGCCAAGATCAAAATCAAAAGCATGAATTTCATGCGTGGCCGCACCTTCATGAACAAATACGTGATCATTGACGAGGCGCAAAACTTAACGCCCAAGCAGATGAAAACACTGATCACCCGCGCCGGCCCGGGCACGAAGATCGTCTGCCTGGGCAACCTGGCACAGATCGACACGCCCTACCTGACCGAAGGCAGCTCGGGCCTGACCTACGCCGTCGATCGCTTCAAGGGCTGGCCGCACAGCGGCCATGTGACCTTGGCGCGCGGCGAGCGCTCACGGCTGGCGGACTTCGCCAGCGAGGTGCTCTGACCCCGCTCTGACCCACACCCACGCGATCACAGCGCGGCGTCGTGCAAACGCCAGTAGCTCGCGAAGCGCGGCACGCCTGACGGCGTCATGCCGCGGTGGGTGTAGCTGATCCAGCTGCCCACCGGCGGCGGGTCACGCCGCTCGGCATCGGTGAAACCGGAGCCGATGCGGAATTCGATGCCGCTGGCGCTGCGCACCCGCAAGGCACCCATCAGATTGGCCAGACGGCCGCGCCCCGGCTCGTGGGCCAGCACCTGCGCTTCGGCATCCTGCAAGGGCTTGAGCTTCCACAGCGCGCTGCTGCGCCCTGGTGACCACAGCGCATCGGCACGGTGCAGCACCAGGCCCTCGCCGCCACCGCGCACCACGCTGTCGAGCCGCCGGTGCAAGGCGGCGCGATCGGGCAACTGAGCTTGTTCGACGGCCGTCCAGACCGCCGACCGCGAAGCCGCTGCCAGCGCGGCGATGCGTGCGGCGCGCGTAGCGAAGTCGCCAGTCGCACCGGGCAGATCGAACACCATCAGCCGCAGTGCCCGCCATCCAGGATGGCATCCAGCACGCTGTCCAGACGTTCCCGGATCTGGTCGCCGTCAGTCAGCGGCGTCTCGTCCCCCGGCAGCAGCAGCGTCG
>JANMHJ010000022.1:0-15844 GCA_031375105.1 Variovorax sp. | reverse complement strand
AAATCCTACAAATCTTGAGCTTGACCATGTTTGAAAATGTCCCTATCAATCAACTACTTACAACAACCCCAGCAAATTTAAATCGGGATATAGAGCACAAACAGCTCTCTCTCCTCTGAAAAACGTTGGGACACTACTGATGAAATATAAATAAATTGAAACATAAAAAACACTATTGTGTTTAAGCATAGAAAACTGTTTCAGTGTACCAATAATGCATCCAGCGGAAACCATTGGGCGGTTGAATCAGAAATTTTTTGGAAGGCGCGCGGGGAGAGGGTTAGACAGCGATGGTATGAATCGCGTGTGATTTCAAAAAACTTTATGAGGCGACTGCCCGATGGTACGACGCAGCTACAAGAGGTGGCGTGAAACCTTTCGATGGACAATCACACTTGAAGACCGCAACTAAGGGTCACTCACTTATCGTAAAGTCTGATTCATCTTCAATTCAATCGGAGCACCGCGTGAACCCGCAACTCAAAACCTTTGAATCTTTCGCCGTCACGGGCCTGTCCACCCGTTCAAAAAATGCCGATGAGCAAAACCCGCTGACGGCCAAGATCGGCCCGCTGTGGCAGCAATTTTTTGTGAGTGGTTTGTTTCAGACCGGCCCGAGCTCGCCGAATGTCTTGGGTGTATATGACCAGTACGAGAGCGATTGGATTGGTGCGTTTGATGTGACGGCGGGTATTAAAGCAGCCAGCAGCGCGTTGCCGGGCATGAAAACTGTGCGAGTGCAAGCGGGCCAGTATTTGGTGTTTACTTCCAAGGGCGTGATGCCGCAAGCGGTGATTGCGGGGTGGATGCAGGTGTGGCAGCATTTCAACGCGCCGCGCAGCGATGTGCAGCGCTTGTATGCGACAGATTTTGAAGAGTATTTGACGCCGGATGAAGTGGCGATTTGTATTAGGGTGAAGCCTGTTTGAGGAGCTCCTGACAAACCCTGAGCTTAGCTAGGCAGCGTTCTCTAGTGATCTGTCTCTTGGGTGCGGGCTGGGGCCTGCATGCGCACCTATGATGTCGCCATGAATTTAAATGCTCCTCACTCACTTTACCCACGCCTCCTCGCCCCTCTCGATCTGGGCTTTACCACGCTGAAAAATCGCGTGCTCATGGGCTCGATGCATACGGGGCTGGAGGAAGGGCGGGATTTGACGCGGCTGGCGGCTTATTTCCGTGAGCGGGCTGAGGGCGAAGTAGGGTTGATGGTCACAGGTGGCTTTGCGCCGAATATTGCGGGCTGGACGAAGCCTTTTGCTGGCACGCTTTCTACCTCGCGTGCGGCCAAGCGGCATCGGGTGGTGACGGATGCTGTACACGGCGCGGGTGGGAAGATTGCGCTGCAAATTTTGCACACGGGGCGCTATGCGTATCACCCGCTGGCAGTCGCGCCGACTCGCTTGAAATCTCCTATTACGCCGTTCACGCCGTTTGCGCTTTCTAGCGGCGGTGTGGAGCGGCAGATTCGTGCGTTTGTGAATTGCGCCGCGAAGGCGCGCGAGGCGGGATATGACGGCGTGGAGATCATGGGCTCAGAGGGCTATTTGATCAACCAATTTCTCTCCAAAGCCACGAACCATCGCGACGATCAATGGGGTGGTGATTACTCCAACCGCATGCGTTTGCCGCTGGAAATTGTGCAGCGGACGCGCGAGGCTGTAGGTAAAGATTTCATCATCATTTATCGCCTTTCGATGATTGATCTGGTGCCTGGCGGCAGCAGTTGGGACGAGATCGTCACCCTCGGCAAAGCGGTGGCGACTGGTGGCGCGAGCATCATCAACACCGGCATTGGCTGGCATGAAGCGCGTGTGCCGACCATCGCCACCAGCGTGCCGCGAGCGGCCTTTGCTTGGGTGACGCAGAAGATGAAGGCCGAATTTGAGGCCAGTGGCATCACCACACCGCTCGTCACCAGCAACCGCATCAACACCCCGGAGGTGGCCGAGCAGGTGCTCGTTGATGGCTGCGCCGATCTCGTGTCGATGGCCAGGCCGCTCTTGGCTGACCCGGATTTTGTGAAGAAGGCGCGGCTCTCGCAAGCGGATCATATCAACACTTGCATTGCCTGCAATCAGGCATGCCTCGATCATGCGTTCAAAAACAAGCTGGCCAGTTGCTTGGTGAATCCGCGTGCTTGCCATGAGACGGAGTTGGTTTATCGACCTACTGTGGCGAAAAAGCGCATGGCTGTGGTGGGCGCGGGGCCTGCGGGGCTCACCGCAGCGACCGTGCTCGCTGAGCGGGGGCATGATGTGCATTTGTTTGACGCGGCGGCTGAGCTGGGCGGCCAGCTCAATATGGCCAAGCAAGTGCCAGGCAAAGAAGAGTTTCATGAGATGCTGCGCTACTTTAAAAGACGCGTGGAAGTGACCGGTGTGAATTTGCAATTGGGCAAGCGCGTAGCGGCCAGTGATGTGAAGGACTTTGATGAAGTGATCATCGCCACCGGCGTGTTGCCGCGCGATCCCAAGATTGCCGGGCAGGATCATGCGAAGGTGCTCAGCTACATCGAGGTGCTGCGCGACAAAAAGCCCGTGGGCAAGCGCGTGGCCATCATCGGCGCGGGCGGCATTGGTTTTGATGTGGCGGAGTTTTTGGTAACGGGCGGGCATTCCACGACCACGAATCTGGCCGAGTGGCAGGCTGAATGGGGCGTGACGGACCCTGCGGCTGCGCCGGGCGGCTTGGTGGTATCTGGTCCAAAGGTGGAGCCACCTGAGCGCCAGATCACGCTTTTACAGCGCAAGGAAGGCAAGCTCGGTGAAAACCTGGGCAAGACGACGGGCTGGATTCACCGCACCGCGCTCAAAATGAAACAAGTGCGCATGGTGGGCGGCGTGAACTACGAGCGCATCGGCGATGAAGGCCTGATGGTGAGCGATGGCGAAAAGCGCGAAAACCCACGCTGGATCGAGATTGACACGATCGTGCTCTGTGCCGGTCAGCTACCGCTGCGCACGCTGGCCGATGATCTGCAAGCATTGGGCAAGACGGCGCATGTGGTTGGTGGCGCGAAGGAAGCGGGCGAGCTGGATGCGAAGCGGGCAATTGATCAGGCGGCGAGGTTGGCGGCCCGTTTGTAGCCTGGCGAGTTGACTGCGGGGGCTTTTGGGTGAGCTTCTACAATAGAGGGCTGTTTTCGACTCAGTTCTCATGAAATACCTCTCTACCCGTGGCCATGCTGGCCGACTTGGCTTTTCCGATATCTTGTTAGAGGGCTTGGCGCCCGATGGCGGGCTGTATCTACCCGAGACCTATCCTCAGATTGACGATGCGGCTTTGACGCGCTTGCGTGGCATCTTGGCATCGCAGGGTTATGCGGCTTTGGCCTTTGAAATTCTCTCGCTTTACATCGACGATATTCCTGCGGCCGATCTCAAGCGGCTGTGCGAGAAAACCTATACCCAAGAGGTGTATGGCACGAAGGAAATCACGCCCGTCACCCCGCTGGGTAAAACGGGCTTGCATCTGGAGGCGCTGTCTAACGGCCCCACGCTCGCCTTCAAAGACATGGCGATGCAATTGCTGGGCAATTTGTTTGAATACGAGTTGGCGCGGCGCGGCGAGACGCTCAATATTTTTGGCGCCACCAGTGGGGATACCGGTAGCGCTGCGGAATACGCGTTGCGTGGCAAAAAGGGTGTCAAAGTTTTCATGCTCAGCCCGCATGGTCGTATGAGCCCATTTCAGCAGGCGCAGATGTTTAGCTTGATGGACGAGAACATATTTAACATTGCGGTGGAGGGCGTCTTTGATGATTGCCAAGACATGGTCAAAGCGGTGTCGAATGATTTGGCATTTAAGAAAAAATACAAAATTGGCACGGTGAATTCGATCAACTGGGCGCGGCTGATGGCGCAGGTGGTGTATTACTTTGCGGGTTATTTGTATTCAACTTCTTCGAATTCGCAGAAGGTGAGTTTCACCGTGCCGAGCGGCAATTTCGGCAACATCTGCGCAGGCCATGTGGCTCGGATGATGGGGCTGCCGATTGACAAGCTGATCGTGGCAACCAATGAAAATGACGTGCTCGATGAGTTTTTCCGCACGGGCGTGTATCGCGTGCGCGGCAGTGCGGATACGCATGAGACTTCCAGCCCGTCAATGGATATTTCTAAGGCAAGCAATTTCGAGCGCTTCATTTTTGATCTGCTTGGGCGCGATGGCGCGGCAGTGAAGGATTTGTTCACAACTCAGATCGCAACGAAGGGTATGTTTGATCTGAGCGGCGATGCGCGGTTTGCGCAAGCCGCCGCGAAGTATGGATTCCTTAGCGGTAAGAGCACGCATGCGAACCGTTTGCAGACGATACGTGAGGTGTTCAAGGCGCATGGCATCATGATTGACACACACACGGCTGATGGCGTGAAGGTGGCGCGCGAACATCTCAAAGCGGGTGTACCGATGATCGTTTTAGAGACTGCGCTGCCGATCAAATTTGCTGCGACGATTGTGGAGGCTTTGGGGCAAGAGCCATCTCGACCTGCAAAGTTTGAAGGCATTGAAGCGCTGCCTAAGCGCGTGCAGGTGATGAAGCCGGATGTGGCGCTGGTGAAAGCGCTGATTGAGCAGAACTGTTGAATTTTTAAGTCAAATCGACCTCTACCCGTTATATATTGTGCTCAGAGTGCTATCAAAAAGTGAGTGATATGAAAGTTGTTGGATTTGCGGGTTACTCAGGTTCAGGTAAGACCACGCTGGTTGAAGGCCTGATTGGTGCGCTCAAATTGCGCGGCTTGCGTGTCTCTGTCGTCAAGCATGCACACCATGCGTTTGATATTGACCATGTGGGCAAAGACACTTATCGTCACAGGCAAGCGGGCGCATTTGAAGTGGTGGTGGCTTCCAGTAAGCGTGTGGCGTTGATGCGCGAATTTGAGCGCGAGGCGCAGCTCAATGTGCATCATCTCATTGCCGAACTGTATGAAGGCGTGGATTGGGTGTTGGTGGAAGGCTTCAAGCAATCTGATTTGCAAAAAATTGAAGTGCATCGCCCCAGTGTGGACAAGCCTGCGCTGTATCAAGACGATGATTTCATTGTGGCCATTGCCACCGATGCGCCAGAGGTGTTTGAAGGCAAGACGCTGCGCCCGATCTTGGATGTGAACAGCGCAGATGCTGTGGCGCAATGGCTGGTCGATCATGGTGATCGCTTCGAATATCGCTCTGAGAATTACGTGCAGGTGTGAGCATGACCGCGCCTCAATTTCCCCCACTGCGCTCTTTGGACGAGGCTTTGTCTGTGCTGTTGGCGGCGGTTTCTCCTCTGAATCAGACGGAAACAGTTTCTACCTTTGATGCAGATCGCCGCGTGCTAGCGCAAGATGCGGTGAGCCCGCTGGATGTGCCCGGTTTTGACAACAGCCAGATGGATGGCTATGCGCTGCGCAGCAGCGATGTGCGCGAGGCGGGCGTGGTGTTGCAAGTGACGCAGCGTATTGCTGCAGGGCATTTTGGAAAAACCTTGGAGCCACTGTCTGCCGCGCGGATTTTCACAGGCGCGCCGATGCCGCTGGGTGCGGATTGTGTGGTGATGCAGGAAGACTGCGAGCTTGTGAATGAGTGTGAAGGTGGCGTACGTGTTAATAACGTGCCTAAGATTGGCCAGTGGGTGCGCTATGCGGGCGAGGATGTCAAGCAGGGAGCTACTGCGCTATCAAAAGGTGAGCTGCTTGCGCCCGCTTCGATTGGGCTGGCGGCCAGTTTAGGTATGGACAAGCTGCTCGTGACGCGGCGTGTGAAAGTGGCTTTGTTTTCTACGGGCGATGAGCTGGTGATGCCAGGCGATGTTGCGCCGCATAACTTGAAGCCGGGCTCGATTTACAACTCCAATCGTTTTTTCCTGCGCGCGATGCTGTTGCGCGGGGGCTGCGAAGTGACGGATTTGGGCATCGTGCCGGATCAACGCGACGCGACGCTTGAAGCACTGCAAACCGCTGCACAAGCGCATGATTTGATTTTGACGAGCGGCGGCGTGAGTGTGGGTGAGGAAGACCATATCAAGCCTGCTGTGCAGCAGTTGGGCAGCTTGGATTTGTGGAGCATTTCTATGAAGCCGGGCAAGCCATTTGCGTATGGCCGAGTGAATCGGCAAGCCAACGCCGTTCGGCCTGAGCTTGTCGAAGGCCATGCAAGCACTTCGACAAGCTCAGTGCAAACGGATGCGAATTTCGCTCATTTTGTGGGATTGCCTGGCAATCCCGTTTCGAGCTTCGTCACATTTCTGCTACTGGTGCGCCCGATGCTGGCTAAGCTGCAAGGGCAGGGCGATGATCTGTCAACTATCAATTCCATAGCACTCCGCGCAGATTTCATAAGGGCTAAAGCCGATAAACGCCGTGAATTCTTACGTGCGAAGCGCAATAGCGCAGGCGGTCTCGATCTTTTCCCCAATCAAAATTCCAGTGTGCTCACCTCTGCTGTGTGGGCCGATGGCTTGGTCGATCTGCCCGCTGGTGGCACGATTGCACAAGGTGATTTGGTCAACTTCATTCCTTTTTCGAGCTTGCTCTGATGACAACTGTTTCGATCAAATACTTTGCCTCGGTTCGTGAAGCGTTAGGCATGAGCAGCGAATCGCTACAAACTTCGGCTTTGACGGTCGCTCAATTGCGTGACGAACTGATCGCACGCGGGGGCGTATTCGCACAAGAGCTAGCTCGCGGCAAATCAGTCCGCATTGCGTTGAATCACACGATGAGGGAGGAAGAAGCCCTGCTCAGCGAAGCCTGCGAAGTCGCCTTCTTCCCGCCTGTGACGGGGGGCTAGAGTCATGAACGCGCCTTTATTGCCTCGTGTCTTCATTCAAACGCAGGACTTCAATCTTGCTACAGAAATTGAAGCGCTGCGCTCAGGCGATAAAAGGGTTGGTGCGGTATGCAGCTTCGTGGGCACGGTACGTGATCGCAACGACGGCTTGACCGTCAGCACGCTAGAGCTTGAACACTATCCGGGTATGACCGAAAAGTCGATTGAAGCGATGATTGATGAAGCGATGAGGCGCTTCGATATCTACGCAGCTCGCGTGATTCACCGGATCGGTTTGATGCAACCGCTTGATCAAATCGTGATGGTGGCGGTGACTTCCGCACATCGGGGCCAGAGTTTTCAGGCTTGTGAATTTTTGATGGACTATCTCAAAACTCAAGCGCCTTTCTGGAAAAAGGAACAAACGCCTCAGGGCGCAAGATGGGTGGATGCGCGGGTGAGTGACGATGCTGCGTTGGCTAAATGGGGCATTGTTGCTAATTCAAATACTTAGGCCGCTCGCCGCCACCAGAATTACCTTCCCCTGGCAGAGCAGGCTCTGTCGCCGCCATAGCCACCGCCGTCAACCCCGCCCATTGAGACGTCGTCACCGCCTTTTCAAGCAAATGCACAAAACCGTGTACCAATTTTTGTTCTAACGCGATGCGAAAACCACGAGGGTTGGGATTGGGCTGACCATTGTCTAAAGGCAGTTTCTCGTTGAATGAGAGTTGGAGTTGGCCTGAAGGAAGCGGTGTGACGCTGATCTCAGTGACAAGCAGCGGCTCAGCGCCGAGCGGCAGTGCATCGGGGGATTTGTAGGGCGTTTGGAAATCTGATTTTTGCAGCGATTCTTCGCGCTTGAATTCGGCGAGCATTGCTTGAGTTTGTGCATCGGCGGTTGCAGTCGGGCTGATCATGGAGGATTTAACGGCCTCCTGCTTGGCCACCCATTCAGCCACGATTCTTTGCAGCATGGGCTGCAGGCTGAGCGTGAGGCGGCGGGTGAACCACAGCCTCAGCTCTTCGTTGGCGGTGGTGTTGATGCGCACCAAGATGCGGTCATGCTCTTGGATGTAGTTGACAGAGAGTTGATGGATATTCACTTTGGATGCCGGGTTGCTTGATCTAGGTCAAATTCTATGCCTTGAAAAGCACCAAATCGGGCGTATCTTCTGAACTAACACTCAATCGAGGGACGTATTCATGAGACTCGACAAACTCACCACCAAATTCCAGGAAGCGCTTTCCGAGGCGCAGACGCTCGCGCTGGGAGGCGATCATGCTTATATCGAGCCCGCCCACCTGCTGGCCGCCATGCTGCGCCAGGAAGACGGGCCGCGTGCGCTGCTGCAACGTGCGGGTGTGAATCTGCCTGCGCTGGCCGCAGCGGCAGAAAACGGTATCAAGAAACTCGCCACGGTTCAAGGGCAGGAGCAAGTCACAGTGGGGCGCGATTTGGTCTCGCTCATTCAGGCGGCTGAAAAAGAAGGCATCAAGCGCGGCGATCAGTTCATTGCAGGCGAGTTGTTTTTACTGGCGCTTGCAGACAGCAAAACCGATCTGGGCAAAGCCGCGAAAGAAGCGGGTTTAACTCGCAAGAGCTTTGAAGCGGCGATTGACAGCGTGCGCGGCGGCCAGAGTGTGAACAATGCAGACGCTGAAGGTCAGCGCGAGTCGCTCAAGAAATACTGCATAGACCTGACCGAACGCGCCCGCATGGGCAAGCTCGATCCAGTAATTGGGCGAGACGATGAAATTCGCCGTGCGATTCAGGTCTTGCAGCGGCGCACGAAAAACAATCCCGTTCTCATTGGCGAGCCCGGTGTGGGCAAGACGGCGATTGTGGAAGGTTTGGCGCAGCGAATTGTTGCGGGCGAGGTGCCAGATTCACTCAAAGGAAAGCGCGTTTTAAGTCTTGATATGGCTTCGCTTTTGGCCGGAGCTAAATTTCGCGGAGAGTTCGAAGAGCGCCTGAAAACTGTGCTCTCAGAACTAGCCAAAGACGAAGGCCAAACGATTGTGTTCATCGATGAGCTGCACACGATGGTGGGTGCGGGCAAGGCCGAAGGCGCGATGGATGCGGGCAACATGCTCAAGCCTGCGCTGGCACGCGGCGAGCTGCATTGCGTTGGCGCGACCACACTGGATGAATACCGAAAATATGTGGAGAAAGATGCTGCACTGGAGCGTCGGTTTCAGAAGATCATCGTGGGCGAGCCGAGCGTGGAAGCCACGATTGCGATTTTGCGCGGCTTGCAAGAAAAGTATGAGGTGCACCATGGCGTGCAGATCACCGATCCGGCGATTGTGGCGGCTGCGGAGCTGAGCCACCGCTATATTTCAGACCGCTTTTTGCCCGACAAAGCGATTGATTTGATTGACGAAGCGGCAGCCAAGATCAAGATTGAGATGGATTCCAAGCCCGAGGTGATGGACAAGCTGGATCGCCGTTTGATTCAATTGCAGATTGAGCGCGAAGCTGTGCGCCGTGAAAAAGACGATGCTTCTAAAAAGCGCTTGGAGCTGATTGAAATCGAAATCATCAAGCTCAAAAAAGAAGCGGCTGATCTGGATGAAATTTGGAAAGCAGAAAAGGCGCAAGCACAGGGTAGTGCGCATATCAAAGAAGAGATTGACAAGCTGCGTTTCCAGATTGAAGAGCTGACGCGGAAAGGCGAATTCAACCAAGTGGCCGAGCTGCAATATGGCAAGTTGCCTGGGCTAGAAAAGCAGCTCAGCGATGCGCATGCCAAGGAAGCCAAGAAAGACAAAAATGATGCCCCGCGCCTGCTTCGCACGCAGGTAGGTGTAGAAGAAATTGCCGAAGTGGTGGCGCGATCCACCGGGATTCCTGTGAGCAAGCTGATGCAAGGCGAGCGCGACAAGCTGCTGCAAATGGAAACGCGATTGCATGAGCGCGTGGTGGGGCAAGACGAAGCCATCACCGCTGTGGCGAATGCGATTCGGCGTGCGCGTGCGGGACTCTCCGATCCGCAAAAGCCCACAGGCAGCTTTCTCTTTCTCGGCCCCACCGGAGTGGGCAAGACAGAGCTGTGCAAAGCATTGGCGGGCTTCATGTTTGACAGCGAAGATCATTTGATTCGTATTGATATGAGCGAATTCATGGAAAAGCATTCCGTGAGCCGCTTGATTGGCGCGCCTCCGGGCTATGTGGGCTACGACGAAGGGGGCTATCTCACGGAAGCCGTGCGCCGCAAGCCATATAGTGTGGTGCTGCTGGATGAAGTAGAAAAAGCGCATCCGGATGTGTTTAATGTGCTTTTGCAAGTGCTCGATGATGGCCGTTTGACGGATGGCCAAGGCCGCACAGTAGATTTTAAAAATACGGTGATCGTGATGACCAGCAATATCGGCTCGCCCATCATCCAAGCGATGGTCGGTAAGCCGCATGAAGAGGTGAAAGACGCCGTATGGGAAGAGCTAAAAAATCATTTCCGCCCTGAGTTTTTAAACCGCATTGACGAAACCGTCGTCTTCCACAGCCTGGATGCCAACCACATCGAGGGAATCGCCAAAATTCAGCTTGCCACGCTCGTCAAGCGCATGGCAAAAATGGAGCTCATTCTAGAAGTGTCGCCTGCTGCTTTGGCTGAATTGGCCAAAGTCGGCTTTGATCCAGTCTTCGGCGCAAGACCACTCAAACGCGCCATCCAGCAACGTATCGAAAACCCGCTCTCCACCCTCATCCTCCAAGGCAAATTCCCACCCAAAAGCGTGATCCCGGTCGATGTTGATCCGATTCATGCGCCGGGGGTGTTTAAGTTTGAGCGGGTGGTGGCGTGAAGGCACGTATCTGATCTGCCATACTTGCTTCATGAGAACCGTTGGCACACCCAAACACAGCCTGATTCCTAGCCCGCAAGAGGCTTGGGAGCGCGGTCGTGTGCTCGATGCGATGCCGCCTTCCATGGGCAGCCAGCGCCCCAAAGTTGTCTGGCGCCTCAGCCATGAGGCGGCGAACAAAATGGATGATGCGCTCATGCAGCAAACTGCGCAACGCTTCATTCAACAGCATAAGAAGTCATCCTTAGAATGAGATTTTTACTTCGTTTGCTTTTAGTAGCTGCTGGCTTGGTGTTTGCACTGAGCTTGATCTTTGCGATGGCCTTGCTTTTGATCGTCTGGTCCGTGCGTGCGCTTTGGGGCAAGTTAACGGGGCGGCCAGTGAATCCTTTTGATATGCGTATGAACCTGCGTGTGGAGTTTGATCGGGTGTTCAAAAAAGCGCAGCGCGGCGACATGGCTGCAGGCAAACCGCCTCGCAGAGTTGTAGAAAACGTCACCGATGTTGAGCCCAAACGCTAGACGCAGGCGATATGGATCTCATAGCTTCGCGCTGGTGCTGCCTTGCATCTGAGCGGGCGAAGGCATAAGATGTGGAGCATCTGTCTGTTGGAGCTTGTATGCCGCAACTTATCACGACTCTGGAAGGTGTGGAAATCCATCGCACCTATCTCACCCGCGAGCGCACCACGCTAGGCCGCAAGCCGACTAACCACATCGTATTGACCGATTTAGCGGTGAGCGGGGAGCATTGCGCATTTGAGTTGTCGGGTCTGTCTGATGTGGTGTTGATCGATTTAGGCAGCACCAATGGCACATATATCAACGGTGCGATGGTGCGTATGCATTTACTGCACGACAAAGATGTGGTGTCGATTGGGAAATTCAAAATCCAATACTTCAGTGCCAATGAGCTCACAGACGAATGCAAAACCGTCTCGATGCCGCTCTACGATCCGCACTCGCATGCCACAACCGGTAACATGCATGCCAGCTTGAAGGTGCTCTCGGGCTCATCTGCTGGGCTGGAGCTGCCCGTCTCAAAAGCCGTGTCTACCTTCGGCAAACCGGGCGTGGCATTGGTGGCGATTGCGCACCGCAGGCAAGGTTATTACATCTCCTGCATGGAAGCCACGCAAACCCCCAAGCTCAATGGTATGGTCATCAGCGATGAGCCCGTTTTACTGAATGACCATGACGTGATTGAGCTGGCAGGCAGTGCCTTGGAGTTTTTACTCAAGGCGTGATGAGGCGTCGTTAGGTGCTTCTGCTTGAGCGTTTTGCGGAGTGGCTTGATCTTGAAAATTCACGCCTGGCAAAACCAACGGGCCATATTCCATGCGCGTTGTGATCGTCGTCACTAATTCTCGCGCTGCGCCATAGACGATAGCCAAACCATTCACAGTTGCTAACTCTTGCCGACGATTCGCTGGTAATTTGGGGTTCACCTGAATTAAGCCAATTAATTCAACATCGAGCTTATACGGGCAAACTTTCCCCACTTCGTTTTGGATTTGTAAACGCAGGCTGATGACGAAAAGAGATGGGTCGGTCGCGCTGTCTTCTGCAACATCACTACCAGTAGCCACTTCCATCCGAACGCCATTCCATTCAAGATCGAATGCATTCAGATTCTCATCAATCTGATGGGCTGATGTGAGCTGCGGTGAGATCTCTACTCGCCGGTAGAGGATCGAGCGGGTTTGTACAGGGCTGGGTTGCATCGTAGTGCTACTTATGCAGCTTTACGCCATTGGATATCACAGCCATCGTAAGCAGACGAAGCAACTTGTTGCTTTCGTTGGTTTGATTCATATCGATTCTTTGGCAAAGTGAACACTTTGCAAGCTGGTTTGACGGCTACATGGTGAATATCCAAAGCGAGGTTCGCTTCGTCAGTCTCTGCATCAAATCGCGCGGCTTGTGCAACGTCTTGCACGAAAGTCACGCGCGGCACATAGCCGAGCGCGCGCCCCATTTTGACAATGGTCTCCAGCGTAGGGTTGCCAAGACCATTGAGAACGCGCGACACCTGTGGCGGCTTCACGCCGAGCTTGGCTGCATATTGCTCTTGATTCATCCCCGAACTCGCGAGCAAATCTTGCAGTTGTGTTGCCGCGTTGAGCTTGACCCGGCCAAACCAATAGCCATCGCTGTTGCGTGCTGTGGCCAGGAGTTGGTTGAAGTTTGTCATGACGATTCCTAAAACAGTTGTCATCCCTTGATGAACGTGATGCTGCCGCTTTTGGCGGCTTCCTGATACCTTGATTTGAGTGCAATCAATTCTTTTGCAAGATGCTTGGGCGTAGCGTTGCTTTGTTTGGCGACCGCGCGAGCCAAAACAGCAATACATTTACCTTGACCATAAAACCAATGCACTCTTAAGCTACCTTGCCTGAATTCGTAAATTTGCTCACCTTTGACAGACTCGTGGCAGCGCGGCGTTCCGATCCAGCGTTGTGGGCCTTTTGCGTCAAATACCATGTCATCCAAGAAAGCGAGGAGTGCTTGTGCTGCTTTAATGTTGCCGCCACGAAGTTGAGCATTTAAAAAATCCTGAACTGAACAATTACCGTCGCTTTCAGCGATAGCGTAAAGATTCCACTGCTTTGCTTGCCCTGAAAAGTTGTCTTGTTGCGAAAACGGAAGCTCAAGCAGATGCATGTATATTAACTTCTAAGTTAATTTAATTCTCGAGGAATTACCCCAATACAGGGAATTTGTGGGGTTATTGCAGATTTTTCCTTCATCCTATGTCTAAATATACATGGAATTAAGGCGAATGACAACTCATCGCAGAGAGGATTCTCCGCGCCATTCGTTATGGGTTTGGAACGCTTTACCCAAAGCCTCCAGCGTTTCTAGGATGCGGGGGAGGCTGTTTTTCCAGAGGCCTCGGCCTTTGAAATGGGCTTCGATTTCGCTCAAGCTGAGGGCTTTGGGCGAGTTGGCGAGCACTTGGGAGACGGCTTTGACTTGCGCTGGCAGCTCGGCGGGCCAAGGCTGGGGGCTGGTGGCTGTGGCGCTGGAAGGCGCATTTTGCTCAGTTTCTAATGCCAAATCGGCCTGTAGCCTTTGTACATTCTGCGCAGAGTGCTCCTGATTTGATAGCATTTGCTTGGCACGGGCGGCATGGCTGGGGTCTTGATACTCGGGGCGCAGCCAGCGGATGCGGCCTGCGGCCTCTTCGGCTGCGCGGCGAGCGTTGAGCTGCACGAGGGATTCGAGCAGCGCATCGGTGTTGATCTGCTCGGGCAGGCCATAGGCTGTGAGCACAGCGGCATCGAGCTCGTCGTGAAAACTCTTGAGCACCGCCACCAAGCCTTGGGCGTGGATGGTTTGCTCTTTGGCAGTCAGGGCGCGGCCTTCTCGTAGCGCGGTGAGCACGTTGTACATGCCAGTCAGCGTGAGCCCGGGGTGCGCGGCTTGCTGGCGCTTGCGGTGTGCGTCAATCTGCTCGGCGAGGCTGGCAATCGTCTCGCGCAGGGCGGGCGTGAGGCCGGTGTCTTCATCGGGGAAGGGGAAGGTTTCGAAGCAGCGGGATTTGTTATAGCGTGAGTCATTGCCAACGCCTAATCTTCCGCCAGCAGCCATTGCCCAATCAACGTGCGCTCGGCTGGACATCACGCCGAGGTGCAATGCGTCATCGAACGCGAACATGACGGTTGTGCTATCGCAAATCGTATTCGGCGGCGCAAAGACGAAAAGTCGGTGCTTAGCAGTCAACGAGGTAGCCATCAATCTCTTTACATGAGAAATAGCTGGACGAAACTCCGCTCGTGGTCTCGCAAATTGCCACCAAGATTTCGAACTGGCACTGTCTTGATTCTGATCTCGCTCAGGTTTAACGTGGTCAACAACTCGCTGGTAAATAGCAGGTAAGTCGGAGCGAATCTCAGCCTCACTTAAACCGAATAAATCAATTGCATAAAGTGACCTTGGCTCTTGAACGATGTCGCGTCCAGTAAGCAAAGGGCGAATTCTCGCTTGTGTGGTTTCAAATGCTGGGTCAAGCTGGCGAGCATGTGCTTTCTCAACGATAAAGCCCTTACCAGTCAGTTGATAGCCCACGCAACTCATGTCTGCATTTGACTGAAGTGCTGGCGCAGAGGCCACGTCTGTGCCAATGGTTAAGCCGGGTGAAATCAAGCCAGTTGCGCTGCTGAATTGCACTGCAACTTCGCCAAACTCAGCAGGTGTTTCATGGATTACATTGCATAGCAAACCCTCGTGTACTCCAGCTCTAGCGACGCTCAACGCAACTCGTACTGCTGCTCCATCACTGCTGTCCACCCAAGGATGATCTGGCACGGCGTAAATAAGGCTGAGCGGTTTAGGTAGAAACTTTTCTAAAACAGCGCGATTAAATGTTTGGCGTAGGCTGTTAGTGGTGATCAAGCCAAACTGCTTTGCTTTGCCTTCGCTCACGAGCTTGGCTGCTTTATCCCACCAATACATCACAAAATCGACGTTCTCAGGAATGTCAGGATGTACTTTCCTTAGTGCTTGCAGGTAGTCATCGCCAAGGGCCTTACGCACGGTTCTCGCGCCAAGGTATGGCGGGTTGCCAACGATGTAGTCTGCTTTAGGCCACTTGGTTTGCTTGGGGCGAATGTATTGCCATTGTGCAGTTAACTGGCTCTCATCGGGCACAGGTAAGCCAGTGACTGGATGCGTTTTATAGCTTTTGCCATCCCAGCGCATGACAGGCTTCCCCTCCGCATCTTTGACCAAATCCAAATCATCCCAAGCGAGCACGGCATCGCGGCATTCGATGTTGCCAAAATCATGCACCACGGGCTCGGCCACGGCTTTGTTGCCACGGGTGCGGATATGCCATTGCAAATAGCCAATCCAAAGCACCAGCTCGGCCAGCGCGGCGGCGCGCTCGTTGAGCTCAATGCCTAGGAGCTGGCGGGGGCTCACCGTTTCGCCTTCCATGCCGAGGGTGCTTTGGGTCTCGCCCAATGCTTCTAGCTGGTTGATGACCTCGCCTTCTAAGCGCTTCAAATGCTCCAGCGTGACATACAAAAAATTGCCGCTGCCGCAGGCGGGGTCGAGCACGCGCAGGGTACATAGCTCATGCAGGAATTTCTTGATTTCAGCGCGAGCCTCCCCTAGCTTGGCATCATGCGCTTTGCCTTCTATAGATCCGGCATGATAAAGTATGAACTTTCTGGTGATTCGTGACTCAGAGACACATGGAAAAAGAAAACGCGAGAAAGCAAACACTAGAGCAACTGCACGAGAGGCGCAAGCAAGTCGTGAGGTTGCACAAGAAAGG
>JANMHJ010000021.1:0-135884 GCA_031375105.1 Variovorax sp. | reverse complement strand
CCTTTCTTGTGCAACCTCACGACTTGCTTGCGCCTCTCGTGCAGTTGCTCTAGTGTTTGCTTTCTCGCGTTTTCTTTTTCCATGTGTCTCTGAGTCACGAATCACCAGAAAGTTCATACTTTATCATGCCGGATCTATAGATTTGATCGTGCCAATGGCGCGGCGTAAGCTCGCTGCGGTCTACATCACGATCACCACGCTCGATTCGCAGCTTGCGCGTATTCTGGAGCCCCGCGCAGCTGCGCCGCATCGCCGCTTGCAGACGATTGAAAAGCTCGCTCGCGCAGGCGTGCCCGTGGGCGTGAGTGTTGCGCCGCAGATTCCATTCATCAACGAAGACATGGAACAGGTGCTGGAAGCTGCATGGAATGCCGGCGCACGCACGGCTTTCTACACCGTGATTCGCCTGCCTTGGGAAATCTCGCCGCTGTTCCGAGAATGGCTCGCGCAGCATTATCCGCAGCGAGCGCAGCGAGTCATGGCGCGGGTGCAAGAGATGCGCGGCGGGATGGATTACGACGCGAATTTCGCCACGCGCATGAAGGGCCAAAGCATCTGGGCGGAGCTGATTGCCAAGCGCTTTGCAGCGGCTTGCCGCAAGCATGGCTTCAACCGCGAGCGTGTCTTGCTAGACATGGGTGCATTTGTGCCGCCATCGCAAGATGTGCGCCAAGCCCCCTTGTTTTGAGAAGGCGCATCATGGCAGGTAGGTCAAAACTTCTGTGCTATAGTCATTCCATGAACCGAATTTCGCTAGCCCTTATTCTTCTACTGCCTACCGGGCGGAGTTGGTAACGCGCGAGCACATACCCCAAACTCTTAAGGCCCGTTGATTCAACCCAACGGGCTTTTTTGTTTTTCCCTTTCGTTTTCACTTCCACTTTTTGGAGCACACCATGAACACAGTAAGCGCAACACCAGAAAAATTGATCATTTTCGACACCACGCTGCGCGACGGCGAGCAGTCCCCTGGTGCTTCCATGACCAAAGACGAGAAGCTGCGCATTGCACGCCAATTGGAGCGCTTGAAGGTGGACGTGATCGAAGCCGGCTTTGCGGCCAGCTCCAATGGCGATTTTGAATGCGTCAAAGCCATTGCTAATGTGATCAAAGATGCCACTGTGTGCTCGCTCGCTCGCGCAAATGACCGCGATATCAGCCAAGCCGCCGCAGCACTGAAAGGCGCAGAGCGCGCCCGCATTCACACCTTCATCGCCACCAGCCCTTTGCACATGGAAAAGAAGCTGCGCATGACACCCGATCAAGTGTTCGAGCAAGCTAAGCAATCGGTTCGCTTTGCACGTAACTTGTGTGCCGACATTGAATTCAGCCCGGAAGACGGCTACCGCAGCGATGTTGATTTTCTGTGCCGCGTGTTGGAAGCGGTGATCAAAGAAGGCGCAACCACTTTGAACATTCCCGATACCGTGGGCTACGCCATCCCCGAGCTCTATGGCAACTTTATCAAAACCTTGCGCGAGCGCGTGCCCAACTCTGACAAAGCCATCTGGAGCGTGCATTGCCACAACGACTTGGGCATGGCCGTGGCCAACAGCTTGGCGGGCGTAAAAATCGGCGGCGCGCGCCAAGTGGAATGCACGATCAATGGCTTGGGCGAGCGCGCAGGCAATTGCAGCTTGGAAGAAGTCGTCATGGCCGTCAAAACGCGCAAAGACTATTTCAACTTGACCATGGGCATCGACACCGTGCAAATCTTGAGCGCCAGCAAAATGGTCAGCCAAACCACGGGCTTCGTGGTGCAGCCTAATAAAGCAGTAGTGGGCGCGAATGCCTTTGCGCATGCCAGCGGCATCCATCAAGATGGCGTATTGAAAGCGCGAGACACCTATGAAATCATGCGCGCCGAAGATGTGGGCTGGAGTGCCAACAAAATCGTCTTGGGCAAGCTCTCAGGCCGCAATGCTTTTAAGCAGCGCTTGCAAGATTTGGGTGTGATCCTCGAATCCGAAGGCGAGATGAACACCGCTTTCATGGCCTTCAAAGAGTTGGCCGACAAAAAATCAGAAATTTTTGACGAAGATATCCTCGCGCTCGTGAGCGATGAAGCAGTCACAGCAGAAAAAGAGCATTTTGGTTTTATCTCGCTCTCGCAACGCAGCGAGACGGGCGAGAAGCCCCATGCCTCCATCGTGATCACAGTGGGCGGCAAAGAAATTCGCGGAGAGTCGAGCGGCAATGGGCCGGTCGATGCTTCGCTCAAGGCTATCGAAGCGCACGTCAAAAGCGGCGCAGAGATGGTGCTGTACTCAGTCAACGCCATAAGCGGATCGACGGAGTCACAGGGCGAAGTGACGGTGCGGCTGCAAAACAGCGGCCGCATCGTCAACGGCGTCGGCGCAGACCCAGACATCGTGGTTGCGTCTGCCAAGGCTTATCTTTCGGCGCTGAATAAGCTACAGAGCAAGGCTGAGCGGGTGGCTGCGCAGGGGTGACTTCCGCTTTACTGCTTGCGTAGTAACAGCGGCCAGCGGCAGGGCTTAGCGCAAGCCCGCCCCGACCCGCTTCGCGGGAAGCATGTGCAGTGCTCGCTTTCAAAGGCCGCAAAAACAACTCGCTTCGCTCAAACACGTTTTTGCTAAAGCGCTTCGCGCTTTGCCTTTGAAAACTCCGCGCTTCCAGCTCGGGGCTCACTGCTTGCACCAAGCCCTGCCGCTCGCCGCTGTCAAATGGGGTTTATGCCTTGTATCTCGAACCAATTGTCTTTAGAAGATACCGTATCGCCACCTGTGTCGTTGTAGTTCACTGTCAACTCCTCGCCGCAACGAATGGCTTTTGCAGCTAAAAAACAAATTGCGGTACCGCCGTTAGTAGAGGAATAGCGAAGGTTCGCTGGATTGCTGTGGTTGTACATGCTGCCGTAGCCGAGAGCTAATGCATGTACGCCATGCAGCCCGGCTAGGCGTGCCCAATTAAACACTCTGCGCTGTAGCTCAGCATGGAGATCATCAAAGTTGCCGTCCATCTGAATCACTGGCGCGATCTCTACTATTTCATCCTGCTCGAAGTCTCTTGCGGCGATAACCCCGATTCCTTTTGCTGTTTGTGTGTCGGTTAAGTACCCAATGCACTGCTTATATGAAGTAATCATTGTGTCCAAAGTGTGTTGTCACGGATATGAAGTCGTATTCGAGTGGCCTATGCGAAACCTTAAGCTCCATCACAGACCAAGATGCAAACGCAATGCCTCATCAAGCGCAGTGAGTTGCTTAGGCTTCAGATGTCCGCTGCGTTGATGCGAAAGCCTAGATTTGTCGATGGTGCGGATGTGTTGTGCCATGGCTTTGCTGTCTTTGGGCAGACCGGATTGCTCGGCTGTGAGAGCTACCTCGAAGGGGAAGACGCGGCTGACGTTGGAGCTTAGAGGGACGACAGTGACGAGGCTGCTGGCTCGGTTGGCGACATCGTTGCTGACGATGACGACGGGGCGGGTTTTTTGGATTTCTGATACTCCATCCCTCACGCCTTTGGGATCAAGTTGCGCGAAGTAAATATCACCACGCTTCATGGCTCAGACCATCCATCACGGTGTTGTCGAATTCTGCGTTGAGCTGGGTATCGTCTGCGCTGCTCAAGCGATAGGCGGCTTCCAAGCTGCGCTCGCGCTCTAGGCGCTCCAGCGTGTGCAAGGCCACATTCACAACCTGTGACCTGCTGGCGGCTTTGTACCGCTGGCGATACACGTCCAGGAAGGCCATGGCCGCTGGGTCGAGAGAGATGGAGAGTTTTTGTGCGGTTTGCATACCGATTATCCTACCAAAAGTAGGATCTGGTAGCAAGGGATGCGCAAAAAATGACTTTTGACATGCACGCTATCTGTGGCGAGGCGTAGCTCGGTATGGCGATTTTCGCATGATGCTTTTGGGCAGTTTGCCGGCGTATTTACTGCGCGGAGTGCTATTGATTTTGTAGTGAATCATGCGATGCACTTCTTAGCTCAGCCCTCAATGCGTGAGCACTTGATATTCAACGCTGATGCGTTTTGCCAAGCCAGCCAAGCGTCTATCCAGTGTCCAAAGTGCTGCATCAGGTGTGATGCAGGCGCTCGCAAGCAGAGCTAAATCAACCAAACTGCAGCCTAAGCCGCAGAGCTTTTCTCGCTCAATGAAGGCCATCAGTTCGCTCATGCTGGCCTGGTGCGCTTGGCGTAGCAAAGCCATATCGCCTAATGTCTGTTCACGCGGTGCGGGGGGTGTACCGCATGCAATCTCAGCCAATACCATGGGGTGCAGCAGTGCGCGATCTTGCGCCATCAGGCTTGTCAAATGGCTGTTTGCGCCTCGAAAATGATCCACCCAAACGCAAGTGTCTACCAGCACATTCATTCGCGAGCTGCCTCAGCGCTGTAGGGCATACGGCGGGGCACATCCGCCATCTCTGGGGCTCGCCCACCTAAAGCCGCCAGCCGCTTGCCCGCCTGCACCCGCACAAAAGTACGCATCGCCTCGCGAAACACTTCCGCTTTGTCTAGCTCGGGATCAATCAATTCAATCGCTTTTTGATACAGCGCGTCGTCAATGGTGATAGTGGTACGCATGAAATGCCTTGAAGATGCAGATATTGATGAAATCATGCATCAAATTCGTCACCAATCTTGGTTTGAAGCTGTACCGATAGTGAATGACAGATATCGGGGAAAAGCGCTTTGCTATAAAAAGCAGAGCGCTTCGCGCAAGTAACACGCCGGCTATCTGCCGAAAATGCTTTAAAACCGTAGGCGTTAAGCGTTGCGCAGATGAATTACAGCTTCTTCCCCGCCGTCGTGTACAGCTCTGCCAAAGGCACGATGCGGCCATGTAGGGGCAGGATGCGGTCTACTTTGAGGCTGAGCTTTTCGATGTTGGCGATCAGGTTGAGGTGATTGCCGTTGGGTTTGGCAGGCGGGGCAGAGTTGGGGGCGCCGGGCGTGAACGCATCGGCTTGGATGAGCAGGCGCTCTTGCGGCAGATAGACCATGACGAAGCCTTCGGCATGCACGCTGTCGGTGATGAGGTGCAGTTCGACTTGGCGGCTGCCGTCGGTCAAGGTGCGCTTGCCGCTCACGCCTTCGACGCTGCCTTTCTTGCCGGATTTGGCGAGCATATCGGGGCGAATGGTGCTGGCGTTAGCCAAGGCTTGGTTGAAGAAGGGCACACCGGCTGCGCTGGAGATGATCGTTGCGCCTTCGGAGGCTGCTGCGCGAACGCCGCCTGAATGGTCAAAATGATGATGAGAATTGACCATGAAGCGGATCGGCTTGCCCGGAATCACGCGCCGCGTCTCAGCGATGACGGCGGCGGCGCGGCCATCATAGAGCGGGCTTTCTACCAAGACGATATGGTCTCGCATCTCTATGGCCACGCTGTTATGCGAGCCGCCAGCAATGAACCACACGCCGGGCGCGGCTTGCTCGCTGGTGGCGCGCTCGACAAAGCTGCGCAGGAGATCGGTGGCGGCAATGGCCACGGGCGCATTGACTTGCACTTCGCTCACTTGCAAATCCAGCGTGTTTACGCCTTCTTGCGTTTGGCGGATACGCATCGGGAATTGGGCGCTGCCGTGTTGACGGTAATCGCTGTAAGTGGTGACCACAGCGCTTTCGCCCATCACGGGGTGGGGCAGACGAGATTCAACCTTTTCTACCAAACCTTGCGCGTTGATAAAGGCTTTGGCGGTAAAGCGGCCCGGCTCTGAGAAGCTGAGCACGGAATAGGCTTGGCCACCCTCGCTAATGCTTGTCGCGCTGGCTTTGTTTTTAGCGGCGGCCTTAAGCACGCCGTGGGGCGATGTCCACAGATCATGGATGCGTGTATCTAGCGCGACGGGCGCGGGCACTTGAGCAGGGCCGGCCATGTTCCAAGCCAATTCGCCTTGCACCATGGCAATGGCGCGCTGCTCGCCTTCGCCGATCAAGGGAATACCGCCACCGCCATTGGGCTCAGCGCGGCTGCGAGCGAATTCTTCGCGCATGCCGCCGCTTGCAAAATCATAGTGGCGCGAGAAGCTGCTGTAGTTCAGGCGCGGCCATTGAAAATTGGGCACGAAAGCTTGGCCATAGGTGGTGCCGGTGCCGGTGGCTGCAAAGCGCAGGCTCTGTGTGGCATCCGCGCCTATGGCTGCATTGGCTTTGCTGATGACGGCGGCTGCGTCCAGCGGCGGTGGGGTGGTGGCGCAAGAGGCGAGCCAGAGGGTGGATGTGGCTGCGGCTAAGGCTAAGAGGGTGTGGCGGCGGGCTTTCATGTGTGTCTCCATTTATTGAAAGTCAAGAAACGATTCAATCGTTAGTGGATAAGTTCCGAAAGCTATGGAAAACCCTGTGCACGCAAAGCCCCTGATTCGTAACTTGTCTTACTTATCGACGAATGCGCGCTCAATCACATAATGACCTGGACGGCTCATATTACCTTCCGTGATTCCCCATTTATCGAAAACACAGCGCATATCTTTGAGCATTTCTGGGCTGCCGCAAAGCATGTAGCGATCGTGTTCGTTGGCAGTCTCAATGCTGCAGTCTGTGGAAATTCTTTGGCTTTCCAAGAGAGCAGGAATCCGCCCCATGTGTCGGAAGCTCTCGCGCGTGACGCAAGGATAGTAGATCAGTTGCTTGCTGACTTGTTCACCTAGCCATTCGTTGCGAGGCAGTTCTTGCGAAATATATTGGGCGTATGCCAATTCGGCAACTTGGCGGCATCCGTGTACAAGAATAATACGTTCAAAGCGTTCGTAGATTTCAGGATCTTGGATCAAGGCCATAAAGGGTGCTAAACCTGTTCCCGTTGCCAGCAGATAAAGATGCCTTCCGGGCAACAAATTCTGCGTTAACAATGTACCTGATGGTTTGCGCCCAATGAGCACCGTATCACCGGGCACGATGTGTTGCAGGCGAGAGGTAAGCGGGCCATCCGCCACTTTGATGCTGAGAAATTCCAGCGTTTCCGAGTAATGGGGGCTCACCATACTGTAAGCCCGAAGCAACGGTTTGCCATCGACCATCAAGCCGATCATTGCGAACTGACCGCTTTGATAGCGCAGGCCAGCGTCGCGCGTCGTTGTGAAAGAGAACAGACGATCCGTCCAGTGGTGAATCGTCAGGACTTTGGCTTCCAGCAGATTACTCATGCGCTTTCCTTGCTCAGTTGCCTCAAATAGGACCAAGGGTAAATTCCGCGTTCATGGCCATCGCTGAAGTGCAATTGCAGCCCAGCGACGCCCACCGGCGAAATTCGCAGCACATCTAACGAAGCGTCCGTGATCTGCGGTGCCTGCCCCTGCCTGCGTGCTTGCTCGCAACCCGCACAGCGGCAGGACGCACGCAAAAGGGCAGCGCCCAAATGCATTTCAGGTTCGCTGGGCCAAGCCAAGCGAAGTGTTTTGCTAGGGACGTTCCATTCGATGGATTCGGGCCAGGCCTGCATTGCCAACCCCTACAAAACCGTGCTCACGCGCGGGCCGACATGGGTTGACAAGCCATGCAGTCCGCCTTCGTCCAGCTCATGCCCCATGGCCGCTAAGCTTTCAGAGCGGATCAAACCGCGAATTTCTTGCGCCATCTGAATGAAGGCCGGTTGCGACATCATCTCTGCGGTACGAGGGCGCGGCAGATCGACCTTCAGCTCAGCCTTGATGCGGCCCGGTCGCGCCGTCATCACATAGATGCGATCAGATAGAAAAATGGCTTCATCAATGTCATGGGTGATGAACAGCACTGATAGCTGTAACTGCTGCCACATGTTCGTCAGTATCTCTTGCATAACCACACGCGTTTGAGCATCCAAAGCGCCAAAAGGCTCATCCATGAGCAAAACCTGCGGGCTGGTCGCCAAGGCGCGGACAATGCCGACTCTCTGCTTCATGCCGCCCGAGAGTTGATCAGGATAGTGATTCTCAAAGTTAAGCAGACCGGCCAAGCCCAGCAGTGTTCTAGCGCGAGTTTGGCACTCACCCGGCGATACATTCTGCATCTTCAGGCCAAACTCGACATTCTTGCGTACGCTCAGCCAAGGAAAGAGCGAGTATTGCTGGAAGACGACGCCACGCTCCGGCCCTGGGCCATCGATGGGCTGCGAATCCAGCAGGATGTTGCCCGAGCTGGGCTGTAAAAACCCTGCTACGGCGTTGAGCAGTGTGGATTTGCCGCAGCCCGACGGGCCAATCAACGACACAAACTCCCCTGGCAATACGTGAATGCTGGCGTCAGCAACCGCTTGGACGGTTTCCTTGCCGCTCTTAAACACAATACCGAGGTTTTGCACCTGTACGTGCCCGCTGGGCGCGAATCCCGTGTCAGGTGTCGAAGGCAAAGCACTCATGACTTTTTCCCCGCACTACCGAAGGCTTGCCAAGGCATGCACAGGCGCGCCGTGGCCCTGATGGCACTGCTGCAAAGCAGACCAAGCATGCCGATCGTGATCATGCCCAAAGCAATCGCTGAATAAGAAATCAGCGAATAGGCTTCCCAAGTGAAGTAACCAACGCCAAACTGACCAGAGATCATCTCAGCAGCAATCAAAGAAACCCAGGCGACGCCCATGCCCACAGCCAAGCCAGTGAACACATGCGGCAACACCGCAGGAAACACCACACTGATTAACAACCTGGGCTCTTTTGCACCCAGCGAGCGTGCCGCGCGAATCAGCACGGGATCAATGCTTTCCACCCCGTGAATCGTATTAAGCAAAATCGGAAAAAATGCACCCAAGAAAGTAATGAAGACAATGCTGACTTCATTGCTAGGCCACAGCATGATCGACATCGGCACCCACGCAATTGCCGGGATGGGGCGAAATATCTCCAACGCCGGCATGAACAAGCCGCGAACCACTTGGTAGCGACCAATCGCGATACCGAGGATGACTGCCAATAGGGTAGCCACCATGAATCCCAGCAGAATCCGCCTCACGCTGATGCCCACATTGTTGAGAAACTTGGTGGATTGATTGACCTCGACGATTTTGTGCAGAACGTCACCCGGCGCGGGAATGTTATTGAAACGAACGTAGAAATCCAGTTTGTAGCGCGTGGCCAAATACCAAAACAGCAGCACGCCACCAATCGAAACGATGCCAAGCAGCCATTGACAAAGCGAAGATTGGCTCCAGTCGCGCAGCTTGGTCATGAAGGCCGAGCGTGGTTTAGCTTTGGTGCTTGCTTTGGCGCGCACCGGGCGCTGGATCAAAGCCGCCATCGAGTCCATGCGCGTGGGCGCATCGACAGGCATATGAACGCGCATCGGGCTGCGTGGCGCGTACTCAGTCGCTGCGCCTGCGATGGTGGCTTTCACGGTACTCATACTTATCTCGCAGCCGCTAACAGGCTGGTTGCCGCAGTCATGGCGTCGGTGTAGGTTGCCAATTTGCCTGCCGTTTTTGCAGCATGTGTCTCAGCGTCTTTCTTGAGCAAGAAAGGGACGATGCTGCCTTTGGCGCCGCCCTCAATAGCGTAGAACGCTTTGTCTGCAAACACTTTGATGCCTAGCTCTTTGTCAAACAGATACGCCACCGTCACTGCCTTCCCCTCGGCCTGATAGCGGCGCACGCCCATCAGCAAGCAGGCCGGAGAACTCATGGGGATGATGTCACCAGAAGCCAGCCAGATCTCGCCAGCCTCTTTGGGGCGCGAGACGGCAGTTTTGCAAATCGGGTCTTGGCCAGACACATCGTAGTTTGCGAGGGTTTGCTTCTGTGCTTCGTAGTCTTGTGCTCGTTCTTTGAACGCTTGGCGGACATAGCTTTCGTTGACCCAAGCATTCAGATCGATTTCCTTCACGCGCCCGAGCTTGTTCAGTACGCCAAAAGCGGTCTTGAATGTGTCAACCCAACGCGGCTTGATGGAGGGATCCAGTGTGTGGATGCCGCCAGGGCCTAAGAAGATATAAGCGACTTCTTTTTCAATCTTTGTCCACTCTTCGATTTTCTGAGCTGCCTGCTTGGGATTTTTCTTAACCCACTCATTGGCTTCCATCACTGCCTTGATATAGGCG
The DNA here is from genome assembly GCA_031375105.1 of Variovorax sp. Taxonomy (GTDB): domain Bacteria; phylum Pseudomonadota; class Gammaproteobacteria; order Burkholderiales; family Burkholderiaceae_C; genus JANMDU01. Next base: position 125,908 of record JANMHJ010000021.1, on the reverse strand, counting down.
ACGACGGCTTCCGGGTATTTGTCTGCAAAATCTTTGCGCACCACCACGCCATGGAAGGTAGGCACTTTGGTTTGTACACCATCGAAAATCTTGCGGGCAAAGCCACGATAGGGCAGCAGTTCAGCGAAAGGTACGAAATTGCCATGGCCATCGATCTTGCGCTCTTGCAAGTTGGTGGTGCCTACTTCAGGCGTCTGGCTCACTAAATTCCAGTAGTTGTCAGGCCAGCCGCGCTCTTGCATGGCTTGTAGCATCATGCCGTGGGCGGCAGAGCCGAAGGGCACGGAGACATTTTTGCCTTTGAGATCGGCCAACTCAAAGTACGGGCTGTCTTTGTGTACGACGACGCCATTGCCAGCGCCAAACGCGTTGTAGGCAAGAATAGCCACAAGCTGCGTTTCATTGCCTTTGTTGGTTTGACCCGTTGCACCGTTGACGAGCAGAGGGTAATCTCCCATCATGCCAATCTGCAATTTGTTGGCGATCATGCCGTTGGTCACGGGCGGGCCCGAGGTGAAATTTTGCCAATCAAGTTTCCATTCGATGTTGGCGTACTTGCCGGTTTTGGGCAAGTGCTTCTCGAGGAGTTTGAGCTCCTTGAGCACGATACCTCCGGTCACGGTATTGATCGTAGTGTTTTGTGTGCCGATGCCGAGTACAACAGTCTGCTTGGCTTGCGCCAGCAAAAGGCTGGGCACCAATGCAAGACTCAAAACAGCTGCTTTGCACCACGAACGTGCGGCAGCGGAAGGGGAATGAAAGCGAACATGGTGACTCATGGTGATCTCCTAAACGGTTACACAATTCCTCGGGTCTTTCTACGCAATTTCGAGGCCAGCTTTTAAGCTAGTCTCGAATCAAGTGGCTGCCTCCAGTAGCAAAGCAGCCTTATCGGTTCGGTCGGCCCATGCATCAGCTTCAGGCATTGGGCTCTGAGATTGAGTGATCAAAGGCCACTGCGCTGAGAACCGTATGTTCAGCGCTTGGTAGTGCTCTTGCTCAGGCAGTAAATCTTTGGCTTCCACAATGGCATCTACAGGGCATTCCGGAATACAAACACCGCAGTCGATACACACATCGGGATTGATCACTAGGAAATTTGGACCTTGATGAAAACATTCCACTGGACAAACAGCCACGCAATCGGTGTATTTGCATTGAATACAAGCTTCAGTGACCACATGCGTCATGCTGCGCCCCCATTCATTTGGATGCTTGTCAGCCCCAGCTTGGCAAGCTTGCGCACATCGGGGTCGTTGTCGTGCAATGCCTTTTCTAGGTGCGTGATGGCGCGTGAATCGCCAATTTCACCCAGAGCAATCACCGCTTCTTTGCGCAGATTGCTCACGCTGTGCTGCAAAGCGATACATAAGGCCGGGACGGCATCTCGCACTTTGAGTTTGCCAAGGCTGCGTGCAGCCTTGACGCGCACTTGCCAAAACTCATCGTCAAGCGCAGCAACCAGATCATCAGAGGCGGGCAGTCTGCGAAGCTTGGCAAAGGTATTGGCCGCTTCCTCGCGCACTTGCCAGACGGTGTCGGTGAGCGCGCGGCTCAGTGCAGGCTGGACACTGACGGCCGCTGTCTCACCGGCAAAACCCATCGCTCCGACCGCAACACGGCGCACATCGGCATCGTCGTCGCTCACTGCCACTTGGGTGAGCGTCGCCAGAGCCCGTGGATCCTTCAGATAGCCCAGTACCCCGATAGCTGCGCGGCGCACAATGGCATCCTCATGACTCACGCTTTGCATGGCTGGCGCGTAAGCAGCTTCCACGCGCAGCGCCCGCACGGCCATCAGGCTGGCGCTGCGCACAAACGGATCGGTGTCAAGCAGGCTAGGTATCAATGCCTGCGCCGACGCGGGCTCCTTGAGCTCGGCGAGTGTGGCGGCGACGGCGTTGCGCACTTCGGCGCTGTCGTCGTGCAGCAGTGGCACCAAGGCTTGCAAGACCGCCAACTCCTCAAAACCCTCTAGCGCCTTGACGGCCTCTAAACGCACGTGTGCATCGCTGTCTTTCAAAGCATGAACGAGCAAGGGCGCGATATCGTCTTCTTCATCGGTGTAGGGAAGCTCCATCACCGCGATGCGGCGAACGGTTGCGTCGACATCGACCAATCGGGCATGTAAACCAGTGAGTTGCGCTGTTGTCATGTCGGCCCCTTTATCGAAGCAGGTAGGGGATATTCACGTGAACTGCGCCCGTGGGGCAGTCTTGCTCGCAGGGCATGCAATACCAGCATTCGTCATACTTCATGAAAGCCTTGTTCTTGACGAAATCAATCGCAAGCACGTCCAGCGGGCACACATCAACACAGACAGTGCAGCCTTTGTCGGCGATGCATTTTTCCTCATCGACAACAACGGGGGCTTGGGTTCGGGTGATCGTGATAGTCATGATGTCTCCTTGGTTAGGCCGCCTGTGCTGCCTGTGCAGGCTGTGCGACACGCAGGCGTTGGTAGGCCGCTCTTTCTTGATCGTTCAGTTCAACCACATAGGGCTCAACAGCGCGTTTGCGAAAGACGGCTTGCCCCGAGCTATCGCTTGTGACATTGGTGTGGCAAAACCAATCTGCATCGTTCTTTTCAGGATGGTCAACGCGCAGGTGATACAAACCCCAGCGGCTTTCGGTGCGAAACAGGGAAGCGCGTGCAGCCAGCTCTGCACAATCGCGAATCGTGTGCGTCTCCATGGCTCGCATCAATTCATGCGGATCGGCAGCCGACATGTCTTCCAAGTCTTCCTTGATCTCACCGAAGCGCTGCAAGCCAATCTCCATTTTGCGGGTGACTTTGGGCGGCTGCAGGTAATCGTTGACCACGCGGCGCGTTTTGTATTCCACCTGAAAAGGCGTCAAACCTTCAGAGATTTTCAAGGGTTTGGCAATGCGCTGGCGCTCGGCCTCGATGCGGTCTGTATCAACGGCGCTTTGTGTTGTGCCAGAGATGTAGTCAGCGGCGTTCTCGCCACAGAATTTACCGTAGACGAAGGCACCCAGCATGTAGTTGTGGGGGATGCTGGCACAATCGCCCGCCGCATACAGGCCAGGAATAGAGCACTCGCCCTTTTCATTAGTCCAGATGCCAGAAGCGCTGTGGCCGCTGCAAAAGCCTATCTCTGAGATATGCATCTCAATCATACTCTTGCGGTAATTCGTACCTCGGCCTTCATGGAAGCGGCCACGGCTTGGGCGCTCATTGCTATGCAAAATGTGTTCAATCTCACTGATCGTTTCTTCAGCTAAGTGATCTAGTTTCAAGAAAACTGGGCCTCGTCCGCCTTCGAGTTCGTTGAAGAACTCCATCATCATTTGGCCGCTCCAATAGTCGCACTCAATAAAGCGCTCTCCGTTGTTGTTGGAGGTGTAGCCGCCAAACGGGCCTGTCACATAGGCGCATGCTGGACCGTTGTAGTCTTTGATCAGCGGATTGATCTGGAAACACTCAAGATTGGTCAGTTCTGCGCCAGCGTGATAAGCCATCACATGGCCTTCGCCGCAGTTGGTGGGATTCTCGTAGGTGCCATACAAGTAACCAGACGCAGGCAGACCGAGCCGTCCCGCCGCGCCAGTGCACAGGATCACAGCCTTGGCCTTGATCACATGAAAATCAGCTGTGCGGCTGTCAAAGCCCATCACTCCAGCGATTTCGCCGTTAGCACCCGTCATGAGGCGTGTGGCCACGACGCGGTTGGTGATGTCGATGCGGGCGCGCTTGAGCTGGCGATACAGCACGCGCTTCATATGGTGCCCCTCGGGCATCGGTAGCACATAGCTGCCCAAATGATGCACTTTGCGAACAGAGAAATCGCCGGTCTCGTCTTTCTCAAACTTCACACCCCAGCGATCCAGCTCTTCGATCATGGCAAAGCTGTTGCTTGCATAGGCATACACACCTTTTTGATCGACGATGCCATCGTTGGCCACGGTGATTTCTTTGGTGTATTGCTCTGGCGTGGCGTGGCCTGGGATGACGGCATTGTTCAGCCCATCCATACCCATGGATATAGCACCGCTGCGCTTGACGTTGGCCTTGTCCAACAGCAAAACGCGCAGCTTGGGGTTCTTTTCCTTGGCCTTCACAGCTGCCATCGGGCCGCCCGTGCCACCGCCCACAACAACAATGTCGTACTCCTGCTCAATGATTTTCATGCTGCTTTCCTTTCAGTCGGGATGAAGTGGGACACGATCCACACGCACGCGATACTGCAAGGCATCGCCTCGGTAATAGAGGTGTTCGTAGTCGATGGGTTGGCCATCGCTGGTGAAAGTGGTGCGCTCAATCAGCAGCACGGGCGAGCCAGCGTCCACGCGCAGTTGCTCAGCGAGATACTCGTCTGCCAAAGTGGAACCAATTTGCAGATCGGCATGGCCGAGCGCAATACCATAGTCGTTTTCAAGGATCACAAACACATCGCGGGTGGCCAAATCTTCTTTGGCTAGGCGATTGCCAATGGCTGTGGGCACATAGGTGATATCTAGTGAGATCGGCTCGCGGTTGAGGAAGCGCAGGCGCTGCAGCTCTGTGACTTTGGCGCGCTTGGGCAATAGCAACTTATCTCGCACCTGTTGGGAGGGCGTGACGGCATCGATGCTGATGACGCGGGCATAAGTCTCATAACCCATTTGGCGCATCGCCTCCCCAAAACCTTGCAGCTTGCCGAGATCTTGGAAGGCTTTGGGCTTGGAGACAAAAGTGCCTTTGCCATGCATGCGGAAAATCAAGCCTTCGTTTTGCAAATCATTGAGGGCTTGTCGCACCGTGATCCGACTCACACCAAAAGTGGCCATCATTTCGCTCTCTGAAGCCAATTGCTCATGGGTGCTGTGAGTGCCATCCAAAATGCGGGCGCGCAAGATCTCCCGGATTTGCGCATACATAGGCACAGGTGAATTCGGCTGAAATGTTGGCACTGCATCTATCGCAGGCAAACTTTCAACAGCGCGCAATCGAGAGGGTTGGAGCAGGGCTTTCATAGAATCAACTTGTTATGACAAGTTATGCTATGCAAAGCCTGTGCCAGCTTTTTTAACGCTTTAAAGCGCTGAATTCAGCAATTTGGGGAGGATGTGAACACGATTTTGGTGCGTTGCAGCAAAAAACGGTGCTTAGCGCACCGCTTCTGTTTACTGGAGTGCCGCATGAACCGATAGTGCGCGAGCAAAACACGCGTTGACCACTCGGCAGGTTACGTAGCAGCCCCAAACTGCAAAGCCGCCAACTTCGCATACACGCCCGCACGAGCGACCAACTCATCATGCTTACCAATTTCCACAATACGTCCTTTGTCGAGCACGACAATGCGGTCAGCTTTTTGAATCGTAGCCAGGCGGTGGGCGATGACGAGTGTGGTGCGGCCTTGCATGGCGCGTTCTAGGGCGGCTTGCACCATGTGTTCGCTCTGCGCGTCGAGAGCACTGGTGGCTTCGTCTAACAGGAGGATGGGGGCGTTTTTCAGCATGGCGCGGGCAATGGCGATGCGCTGCTTTTGGCCACCGGAGAGGCGCACGCCGCGCTCGCCCAGAAAGGTGTCGTAGCCCTCGGGGAGCTGGCTGATGAATTCGTCTGCGAAAGCATCCTTGGCGGCTTGCTTGACTTCGCTGTCACTGGCATCGGGCTTGCCGTAGCGGATATTTTCTAACGCGCTGCTAGAGAAGATCACAGCATCTTGCGGCACCACCGCAATTGCGCCGCGCAGCGCCTGCAAAGACAGCTCTTCGATGGGTGCGCCAAAAAGCTGGATGCTGCCTTGCTGTGGTTCGTAAAAACGCTGGAGTAACTGAAACACAGTCGTCTTGCCAGCGCCGCTCTCGCCCACCAAGGCCAGCGTCTCACCGCGCTGCAGTTGCAAGCTGAAATCCTGCATCGAAGGCAGGTTAGGGCGGGAAGGATAGTGAAATGTAGTCGCTATGAATTCAATAGCATACTGCGCTGATTCTATAACGGGTAGAGGCAGATTTCGCTTAGAAAAGATGCGCTCAGGCGCATGTAAAAGCTCCATCAACCGCTCGGTCGCGCCCGCAGCGCGCAGCAAATCGCCATACACCTCGCCGAGCACTGCAAACGCGCTGGCCAAGATGATCACATACACCACGGTTTGCCCCAAATGCCCCGCGCTGATCTTGCCGGCGATCACGGCTTGCGTGCCCTGAAACAAGCCCCAGAGCAGGGCTGCTGATGTGGCGATGATGATGAAGGCCACCAGCGCGGAGCGCATCGTGGTGCGACGAATCGCCACGCGAAAAGCATTGTCAGTGGACACATCAAAGCGCTGCGATTCACGGCCTTCTGCGGTGTAGCTTTGCACCACGGGAATCGCATTCAGCACCTCGGCAGCAATCGCGCTCGAATCGGCCACGCGATCTTGGCTCGCCCGCGAGAGCTTGCGCACGCGCCGCCCCACGATCAGCACAGGCAGCACGATCAGAATCAAAATGCCCAGCACGGTGGCCATCACTTTTGGGTTCGTCCAGACCAGCATCGCCAGCGCCCCGATGCCCATCACCGCATTGCGCAGCCCCATTGAGAGCGAGGAGCCCACCACGGTTTGCACCAGCGTGGTATCCGCCGTGAGCCTTGAGAGCACTTCGCCTGTTTGCGTCGTCTCAAAAAACTCCGGGCTTTGGCGCAGCACCTTGGCATATACCGCATTGCGCAAATCCGCCGTGATGCGCTCGCCCAGCCAGCTCACGGTAAAAAACCGCGCTGCACTAAACAGCCCCAGCGCCACGGCCACTAAAAACAAATCAAAGAAATGCCCACGCAGCGCCAGCAACTGAGCTCCTTTGTCTTGCGCTGACCCGCCCGCCTGTAAGCCGCCATCGATCAACACCCGCAGCGCCCAAGGAAATGCTAGCGTGGCCACTGCCGCTAATACGAGGAACAACCCTGCAAGTGCGATGCGGCTACGGTAGGGTTTGAGGAAAGGAATCAGGCCGCTCAAGGATTGCGGCTTGCCGGGGGCAGGAGGAGGGTTGCTCATAGATAATTGCTATTAATAAATGAGCACTCGGCGCATATTCTATAACGGGTAGATGGCGATTTGACTTAAAAATCAGTGCAATTGACGACGCAGTTCAAGGGCAGCATCTAGGGTCTCATCGTCATCTTCTTCTTCAGGAGCCACGCTTTGCGATTGCGAAGCTTGCATCTTGAAAAAGCCCACCCCCGCGCTGCCTTTGCCAATTTCTTCAATCGTGGCTTCACGGATGGCCTCGATCTTGATACGTAAATTCAGCGCCATCCCTGCCAGCGGGTGGTTGCCGTCAAGGATGACGTGATCGGGGTAAATGTCAGTCACGTGAAAAAACACATCTTTCGGGGCAGTGGGGTCGCAACCGGGCGGCAGGCCTTCAAAGAGCATGCCATCTTCCAGCGCTTCGGGAAATTTGTCGCGCGGGGCGAGGTAGACGAGCTTTTCGATGTAGTCGCCAAAGGCATCTTGCGGCTCTAAATGCAGATTGAGCATTTCACCTGCAAACTTGGTTTGCAAGGCTTCGTCAATTTTGGCCAGCAAATCAGCGCCGCCCACGAGAAATTCAGCAGGCTCATCGAGCACATCCAACTCCTCGCCTTGAGAGTCAGTCATCACCCAAGTGAGGGCAACGACGCATTGGGGTTGGACTTGGTTGAGTTGGGTTTCTTCGGACATGATGAGGAATACAAATACGGAGCGCGAAAGACGCGAAAGTTACGCGAAAGACGCAAAAGAAGACAGAAAGACATTGAAAAATAAATCAAAAAAACTGAGATGCAAAATGTTTGTTGCCTAGTTCTCAAACGATTTTGTATTTTTTTTCGCGTCTTTCGCGTGACTTTCGCGTCTTTCGCGCTCGGAAACTAAAAGCTTGCCAGTCAAACGATGAAGAAAGAAGGCTTTCAGGCAGAATTGTCCCATGAATGTGAAAAATCCCCTGACTTTGCTCGGCGGCATCAGCCCTGAGCAGTTTATGCGCCAATATTGGCAAAAGAAGCCTCTTTTAATTCGCGCTGCTGTGCCGAATTTCAAGCCCTTGGTGAACGAGGCAGAGCTTTTGGCTCTTGCCGCTAACGACGAAGTGGAATCTCGCCTTGTCGAGCACACCGCCAAAGGCTGGAAGCTCAGCCAAGGGCCGATCAACAAGCCGCCCGGTAAGAAGAAGAAGGACTGGACGCTGCTCGTGCAAGGCATGGATCTGCATGTGCGGGCTGTGCATGAGCTGCTGGCGCAATTTCGCTTCGTGCCGGATGCGCGGTTGGATGATTTGATGATTTCGCTGGCAGGGCAGCTGGGCGGCGTGGGGCCGCATTTTGATTCTTACGATGTGTTTTTGCTGCAAGCGGCTGGCCGCAGGCGGTGGCAGATTTCTGCTCAGAAAGATTTGACGCTCGTCGATGGCGCGCCGCTCAAAATTTTGCAGAACTTCAAGCCCACTCAGGAATATATTTTGGAGCCGGGCGACATGCTCTATTTGCCGCCGCGCTATGCGCACGACGGCGTAGCGCTCGATGCAGGCTGCCAAACCTATTCCATTGGCTTTCGTGCTCCTCGCGCAGGCGAGCTGGCGCGTGAGCTGCTGCATCGCTTGGCCGAAGAAATTGCAGATGGCATGGAAGACGATCCCAAACTGGCCAAGCTCTATGAAGATAAAGCGCAAGAGGCCACTGCCCAGCCCGGCCAATTGCCGCCAGCATTGATGGCGTTTGCTCTTGAAGCTGTGAGCAAAGCGCTCGCAGATAAGACATTGTTGGAGCAACTGATCGGCGAAACCTTGACTGATCCGAAAGCAGGCGGGTTTTTTGACGAAGGCAGCCTGGCCAAGGCTTGGCAGCGCTTGCAACTCAGTGCCAAGACCCGAATGAGCTACGACGCAAAGCATATGTTTATCAACGGCCAAAGCTTCCGCTGTGCAGGCCAAGATGCCAAAATCTTGCGCAAACTCGCAGACGAGCGTAGCCTGCTTGATACAGATTTGAAAGCAGCCAGCCCAGCTTTGACAAGCGCGCTGGCCGAATTTGCCAAAGAAGGATGGCTCTATGCCCAATGAACCCTTGCCCTTCGACCCTCCTGAAACAGCCCAGCTCGCCATCAAGGCTCAGCCAGCGCGGCTCATTCCATCTGATGAATCCACTGAAGCCGCCTCAGGCAGTGAGCCTGCTCTGCTCAAGCCCGCCCTACTCGAAGGCGCGTTCGCTGGCCGCTCACAGTTTCAGCAACTGATTCGTGATGCTATCTCGCAAGCGGCCAAAGAGGGCTGGCGCGAGATGGTTTGGTTTGACCTGAACTTTGCCGATTGGCCATTGGGCGATCGCAGCGTGGAGGCTTCTCTGCAAGAGTGGAGCGAAACGGGCCGCAAGCTCACCATCGTTGCCAAGCGCTTTGACACGCTGATCGCCACGCATCACCGCTTTGTCTCATGGCGCAAACAATGGAGCCACATCATCGAAGCCCGCGCCGTGACGAGCGCCTCAGACGAAGAATTCCCCAGCCTGATCCTTAGCGAACATTGGGCGATGCACCGCTTGCAGCCTGCGCTGTGCAAGGGCGTGGCTGGATACACAGCCAAACGCCGTGTGGATTTGCGGGAGCTGAGCAACGAATGGCTCGCCCTCAGCGCGCCATCGTTTGCGGCCACGACTTTGGGTTTGTGAGAGATCGCCATCAGCGACATCGCCGTGCGCTTGAATATCCCTGTAGCTGGCTCGGCTTTAGGATTTCCTCAAAAGCGTAGTTGCATCAGCTCAAACCATCAAAATACGAGTGGTTTCAGAGGAGAAATGCGACAAATCAAGGTGATTGTTACATCTTGATGAATTAGCCCGTTCGATATTTGCATGTTTCAATTTCGTGAGAAAAACAACGAATAATGCATCCATTCATGTGAGCAAACGAAACACCCGCAGTTCTGGTGATGTGCGTAAATGAATACTGAAGTACTATTGAGTAACTTGGGGTTTTCCAAGTGCAATTACAACCCTTTTGATCAATTGGAGCTTTCAATGAAAAAACTTTCCCTAGCCCTCGCAGCTTTGGCTTTGTGCGGCGCAGCAAATGCTGCAGTTGTGAATGCCAACTTTGCAGTAACAGTCAATTTCACCTCTGCTTGTCAAGTTAGCACATCTAACCCGACGACACTGGCGTTTCCTGCCTATACGGCGTTCGGTACTGCAGTCTCGCTGACCCCGGCCACATTTTCATTTGAGTGCAGCCGTGGCGCAGGCGCTGTGGCAACTTTCGCCATGGGTGGCGGTGTTGGCAGTACATCCTCAGTTGCGAACACAGGTTATTTCTCAACCGCCGGCTTGAATTACTTTTTGACGATCAGCGCATCAACCAACGCCCCTGGCAATGCAGCAACCGCAGCCAATAACGCAATAGGCGGCCCAGACGTCGTGTCTGTCAATGTCGGCGGAACTATTCCTCAGCAAGCTGGTATCACTAACAGCGCTATTGCGGCAGTCGATACTGACAACCGCGTTTTGATCATCACGTTCTAAGACGCTATTTTCTCTGCTGAGTCTGTGCATTTAGCGATGTCATGGCCGGCAGAAAGTTATAGCGCTAAACTATGAAACGTATCATTACAGCGACTGGAATATGGGTGCTGACGGGGCTCGCGCAAGCTGCCTCGCTGAACGCAAATTTCCAAGCGACAGTGAGCTTTACATCAACCTGTATTGCTGTTGCGGGCTTCCCTACGCTTGCTTTTGGCAATTACACAGCGTTTGGTGCGGCTGTTAATGCGACGGCTGTCAGCGTGTCGTTTAACTGCAGTCGTAATACGGCTATTGTTGCTGCTGGTCTGAATATTGCCGCGCCAAATGCAGTGGGATCTTTTGGCTTGTTTCCAGTCAACAATCTGAACTATTCACTATCTTTGACCGGGCCCACTGTAACAAGTGGTGCATCTGCCTCAGCTGCATTTGGCAGTATTGGTGGAGCAGATGTCTATACCTACGATGTTGGCGGAACACTGCCGCAGCAAGCAGGTAAGTACAGTAGCACCCCTGTTTCAGAGTCAGTGACGCGATCAGTCGTACTCGTTTTCTGAGTTTAGCTGAGTGTGTGCTGTAGGCCGTAACTTGCATCACCCCAAGTTGTGTGCAAAGGGCTTAAAGCCCTTTGCACACAACCCTTTTCTAAGTAAAAGCTGAGAGCTTTCATTGTTCACACGATTTCTCACCATGCGCACATCGATTTGTGAGTTTCTATCTTCTAAAAGTTTCGTGCTTTCGCTCGTTGCTGCGCTCCTGACGCCGAGCTGGGTCTATGCGGGGAATTTTTCTGTCTCGCCTGTGCGAGTTTTCATGAAGCCAATGGAGCGCGCCACCGCAATGACCATTGTGAATCATGGCGATACTGAATTGGTGCTTGAGACCGAGCTGACAAGCTGGAAGCAAAAGCCTGATGGCAGCTTTGATCAGCAGCCCACGGATGATGTCATCGTCGCGCCACCTCAGATGCGCTTGGCGCCCAAAGGGCGGCAAGTCATTCGCATTGCGCGTGTGACGCCAGCCTTGCCCAGCGTGCAAATGACCTATCGTTTACTTGTGCGGGAAGTGCCTTTAGCAAAGGCAGCTCAGTCGGGCTACACCGTCAATCTGGCACTGGCTTTCTCCATCCCAATCTTCATTACTCCACCAGGCTTCAAATACGATGTGAATTGCAAGCTCATGATGCCTGCTCCCGTCCCCGCGGTGAGCTCACCCGCGATACCCGGTGTGCCGCCCCCACCTTGGATGATCGCGCGCTGCGATAACGCGGGTACGGCACATGCATTGATCACGAGTGTGAAGCTCTTGGATTCTGCGGGCATCGTGTTGGCGAGCTCTTCGCAGGCAGGCTACACCTTGGCCAGCGCCGGGCGTAATTTCGAATTGTTCAAACCCGCTGGCGCACAGGCTTTCGGCACAGGCAGTCTGCGCTTGGCGATCAGCCATGAAGATGGAACCCAGCAAAGCGTCAACGTGACGCTGCCCCAGTAAGGGCTCTGAATGCGCGCTTTGGCCACTCGTCCATTGCAATTGCAGGGTATGCGAAGCCGATTGATCGCCTGCGCTGTTTTGGCCAGCTTGGGTGGCAAGGCTTGGAGTCAGGCTGCGCCAGGGGATATTCTCATGGCTAAGGCAAATGTGCCCGCTGCCTCTTTGGGTGCAGACAAATTTCTTCCCCTTGAGGTGATGGTCAATGGCAACCGGGGCGGCTACTGGCGGCTGATCGAGCGGTTTGGCGTTTTGTATGCGCCCAAAGAGGCTTTTATTGCGTGGCGGGTGGGCGTTCGCGACGGGGTGGAGGGCTTTTTGCATCAAGACACGCGCTTTCTGCCACTGTCTGCCGCGCCGGGCTTTTCTGCGCAGATCAACACGCAGCGGCAGTTGCTTGACTTGACTTTTTCCCCTGCTGCGTTTGCGATCTTTGCGCGCTCGGCTGATGCCATGCAGCGCCCTGCGCCGAGCCCTGTGCTGCCCAATATTGCGCCCGTTGCGAGTAAAACCGAGGTGAAAAGCGATGCCAACGTTAATGCCAATGCCAATGTCGTGGCAGTTGCGGCATTGCCTGCGGCTGCTTTGCCCGCGCCGCGAGCCCCGGCGAGCCCAACACCTTCGGCAAACAGTGCGGCTGGCTCAGACAAGTTTTTGCCTTTGGAAGTGGCGGTCAATGGTGACGCGGGTGGCGTTTGGGTGTTGATCGAGCGGGCGGGCGTGTTGTATGCGCCGAAAGAAGCCTTTGCAGAGTGGCGCGTCGGTGTTCGCGATGGCGTGGAGGGCTTTGAACATCAAGACACGCGCTTCCTCCCGCTGTCTGCCGTGCCAGGCTTTTCAGCCCAAATTAACACGCAAAAGCAATTGCTCGAACTGAATTTTGCGCCGACCGCCTTTTCGGCCTTCGCCAAAACGGGTGAGGCATCCAAGCGAACGCCTCTGAGCCCCGTGCTGCCCAGTGTGTATCTCAACTACGATATCAGCCACACCAGCAATGATGTGAAAAACGGAGCAAATAGCTCTCAAACGGGTGCGCTTACCGAGCTGGGTGTGTCGTTGGGCGCAGGTGTGATCACCAGCACGGCAGTGGGGCGAAATTTAACCTCCAGCGGAGCTTCCACAGCGCCACGAGAGTGGGTGCGATTAGAAAGCACGTTCACCTATGATTTGGTGGAAAGCAACCGTACTTTGCGTATCGGCGACAGCACGACACGCTCTGGCTCGCTTGGGCGCAGCGTGTATTTTGGGGGGATTCAGCTGGGTAGCAATTCCGCCATCACGCCGGGTTTTGTGGGGCAGCCCAAGCCCACGGTGTCGGGCGTATCTTCCGCGCCCTCGACGGTGGATCTTTATGTGAATGATGTATTAAGGCAAACCACCCAAGTGCCTGCGGGGCCCTTTACCTTAGGCAATTTGCCCCAGATCAATGGCGGCGCGCAGGCGCGCTTGGTGGTCAGGGATTTGCTGGGGCGTGAGACTGTGATTCAGCAATCCCTGTTTTCAAGCCCATCGTTGTTGGCAGAAAATCTCAATGAATGGAGTGTTGAGCTGGGCAGCTTAAGAGAGAATTATGCGCAGCGCAGTAACGACTACGGTGCACCTTTTGTGAGCGGTTTGTGGCGGCGCGGTCTGAGCAATGGCGTGACGGGTGAAGGCCGCGTCGAGATCACCGATGATATTAAAACGGTGGGCTTGGGTGCTGTAGTTGCTCTGCCGGGGGATTTGCTGGGTCGGGCTGCCTTGTTAGGGAGCCATGCTCGGCTGGCAGGCGGCAAAGCCGATGGGCAACAAGGCATGATCGGGCTGGATTACGTGGGCAAAGCATGGTCTGCGGGCTTGCAAGTGCAAGTTGCAAGCGAGTCGTTTCGCCAGCTCGGTTTAGATGCAGCCACAAAGCCAGAAAAATTGCAAAGCTTCGCGAATTTCAATTACGCCATGCCTGATGGGGCATCGTCTTTTTCAATGTCTTTGGCTTCTGTGAGCCGCTACGACGCACCTAAAGTCACCACCATGTCTGCTAATTACAGCCACAAAGTGGGTGAAAAAGGGCGCATGAGCTGGATTTTGAACCGCTCAAATAACGGCACGGCTGGCAGCAGCACCAGCTTGGGCATTGCTTTCTCTCTGCCGCTTGAAAATGATGTGCAGCTCGGCACCGGTCTGTCATTGCGCAAACGCGATAACGAGCTGTATGCGAACGCGCAGTTTAATCCGGCGGAAGACGGCAAATGGGGCTGGCGCGTGGTGGGCGGCAAGCGCGAAGCAGAAGACGGCGGCTATGCGGAGGCCAATGTGTATTACCCTAGCCAATATGGGCGCTTCAATGGAGATTTGAGCGTCAGAGAAAATCAAACCAATGCGCGCCTGGGTTGGTCGGGCGCTGTCGCTTTGGTGGGGGGCGGCGTGCATGCCAGCCAACGCATCAATAACAGCTTTGCTTTGGTGGAAGTGCCTGGCTATCCGAATGTGCCTATTCTTGTGGGCGGGCAGCGCAAAGGCAGCACCGATGCCAATGGTCAATTGTTGGTGCCACGCTTATCGCCTTATCAGCTCAATAGCATTCAGCTAGACCCTAATGCTTTGCCCATCAGTGCAGAGCTTGAATCCATTGAAGCACAAGTCACTCCGGCATGGCGTAGTGGTGCGTTGGCTAAATTTTCGGTACGCAGTGGGCGCGCGGCTGTGTTGAGCCTCAAGCTAGAAGACGGCGCAGATGTGCCCGCTGGCGCTGTGCTGAAAATTGACAATGACGATCAAGAATTTTATGTGGCCAACCGAGGCTTGGGTTACGTCACTGGCTTGTCTGATCAAACCAATCTCGCCACGCTGACATGGAAAGAGCAGTCTTGCCGGCTAGAGATTGTGTTGCCAGCCGCTTCTCGGGATGAAATTGCCAGAGCTGGCCCCTTGGTGTGCAGAGGAGTGAGCAAATGAAAATGAAAGCCGCGACGACGATGTATCGGAGGCTGACGCCTATCGCAGCAGCCTTCCTATTCGCGTCTGCTGCAAGCGGCAGCTTTGCAGCGATTACGTGTACGGCAGCCTCTGCAAGCAACTCGAATTTTGCCTACGTGGCAAATACCAGTAACGCAAGCCCAGGCCAGTCTGGTGCTAACAATGTAGTGAGCAATAGCGTTTCATTTAGCTGCACGCGAACCACAACCACGCCCAATACTGTGGCATTTGGTGTGACCAACGGACTATTTAATGCTGGAGGTAACAGAGCAAGACTTGCTGGCACACCTAATCGCCATGTCTCATACAACACCTTCAAAGATGCTGGGTGCACGGCTCCTTTGGACGATGGCAATACGGGTGGTCGCATCACAACAACCTTGACAGGGCCACTCAACATGCCTGAATTGGTTAACTTGCAGTTCTTTACCTGCGTCATTGCCGCCCAAGCATTGACCTCTTTTCCGGCGGGTGTTTATGTCGACACAGCGAACATGAACATTCGCTACACGGGAGGCACCGCAATTGATCATACGACCCCGCTATCCGTCAATATCAACGCGCCGGCGATTTGCGGCATCAGTGGCTTACCCGCCACGAATACGATCAACTTCAGCTATACCGCATTCCAAAATTTCGCAGCCTTTCAGTTTGCGTCTTTCAATGCCAATTGCACCGATCTGCTGCCCTACAGCATGGCTGTGAGCCCCATTTCAGGGGTGGTGGGTGGCCTGAACTATCAGCTTGGGTTATCCACGGTCTCGCAAGGCAATGCAGGTAGCTTGGGCCCTACATCGCTCAGCGATATTGGCGGCAGTTTGGGCACCAAGGTGCATTTCATCAATGCGGCGATGCAATCTGGCCAAGCGGGTCAAGTAGGCGCACCGCTGAGCAGTGCCCATACGCTAACGATCACGTATTGAGCCGGCAGACTGGCTCGAAAGTCACTGCGGCCACTGCTTATTCATTGCGTTGGCGCGAATCTGCCTTAGCAAACACCTGGCTCGCCGCCTTGAGCACCTGCTCGCGCAGCCAGCGATGCGCGTCGCTTTCTGTATTGCGGTGGTGCCAGAGGCTGTCAACGTGGACGACTGGCATGGAAAAGGGCAGCTCGCGCATCAGCAAGTCTTCGCCGCTGTTGGCCACGCGCACGAAATGGCGGGGCAGCACGGTGAGCAAATCGGAGCGCGCCACGACGCGGCCTGCGGTGAAAAATTGATTTACGGTGAGCACGATGCGGCGCTTTCTTGACAGACTTGCGAGGGCTTCGTCCGCAAAGCCAAAAGGGCGGCCTGAGAAGCTGACCAGCAGATGATGCGCAGCGCAAAAATCATCCAAGCTGAGCCCCGCTTTCTCGGCCAGTGGATGATTTTTGCGCATCACGGCCACATATTCGCCGTCATAGAGCCGGTGATGCGCGAAGGCTGCGCCTTGGCCTGCGGTGTTGATGCCTGCTTGCAGTTGTGCTGTTAAATCGGCGAGCACGGCGGGGAAATGGCCTACTGCTAAATCCATTTCGCCATCGGAGAGCAAGCGGCGCGGATCGCGTGTGGCCAGCGGCAAGACGCGCATGGAAATGCCTGGCGCATCTTTCTCTATGGTCTCCACCAAGCCGGGCATCAGCTCCGCAGCCGTGGCGTCGGCCATGGCGAGCACGAAGGTGGCATCTGATTGCTGGGCATCAAACTGGCCTGGGCTCAAAGATTGCTCCAAAGATTGCAAAGCCCCGCGCACCGCTGGCCAGAGCGCTAAAGCGCGTGGCGTGGGCTCCACGCCAAAGCCTGAGCGCTGCACTAAATCATCTTGTAGCGCATCGCGCAGCCGCTTCATGGCATTGCTCACGGCAGGCTGCGTCATGGCCAGTTGGCGGGCGGCGCGCGTGAGGCTGCGCTCGGTCATCACCTCGTCAAACACGCGCAGCAGATTCAGATCAAGCGTGCGGAAGTTAGGGGCTGGGATGGGCATGATGGGTAGTTTTAGATGAATTTAGCTCTATCTATCATTTTAATGAATAATAATCATCATGCTTATAAAGTAGACATTAATTGGTAAAAACCCTAACATCACCTCACTTCCCCAGCCTTTTGCACGGAGAAGTTTGAAAAGGGGTATCACCATGAGCAAATTTGTACACATTGACATGCCTGTAAGTCACCTTGGCGTGGATCGTCTGGAAAACACCGTGGCCGTGCTGCAAAGCTTGTCTAAGCGCTTCGACCCAAGCCGAGCTATGGCCACCATGTTGCTGGCTGCCATTGTGTCGGCCATCTTGCTGGCCGCCAATGCGCTGATCAAAGAAGTGTCTGACGGCCATTTGCTGATGGCGTGGATCGCGCTGTGGCTGGTTGGCTTTGCGGCTTTAGCCATGCTGTCTCAACCCATTCGCGTATTTGTACGCGGTTTTCGCGTGAGATATGCCATTTGGAGCGCAAAGCGCTTGGCTGCTGCGCAAGATGCCATGATGTGGGAGGCGGCTTTGAGCGATGCACGCGTGATGTCTGATCTTCGGGCAGCGATGCTGCGGTCAGCGGGTTGAGTTGTCATCAGTCTCTACCCTTTATATCACCTGCGTAGAGTGCTCATCTATTGATAGCAGAAGGATAGTCACGAAAAAACGACGGTTTTGAGCATTATTGACTCAGGTAACATACCGCTTTGCCAATAAAAACAGCTCTTTTCCGGGTCTTTCGTGCGTCTCAACTCCATCAAGCTTTCAGGGTTCAAGTCTTTCGCTGAACCCACCAATTTTCTGTTGCCCGGGCAACTCGTCGGCGTGGTCGGCCCCAATGGTTGTGGCAAGTCCAACATCATGGATGCGGTGCGCTGGGTGTTGGGCGAGAGCCGGGCTTCTGAGCTGCGCGGCGAATCCATGCAAGACGTGATCTTCAATGGCACCACAACGCGCAAGGCATCGAGCCGTTCCAGTGTGGAGCTGTTGTTTGACAATGCCGATCACCGCGCGGGCGGGCAGTGGGGGCAGTTCACAGAAATCGCCGTCAAGCGCGTGCTCACGCGCGATGGCACTTCCAGCTATTACATCAACAACCAACCGGTGCGCCGCCGCGATGTGCAGGATGTGTTTTTGGGCACAGGCCTGGGGCCACGCGCTTACGCCATCATCGGCCAAGGCACGATCAGCCGCATCATTGAATCGCGCCCGGAAGAGCTGCGTTTGTTTTTGGAAGAGGCCGCTGGTGTCTCGAAATACAAAGAGCGCCGCAGGGAGACGGAAAACCGCCTGACCGACACGCGAGAGAATTTGACCCGCGTAGACGACATCCTGCGCGAGCTGAACGCGAATTTAGAAAAGCTTGAAAAACAAGCCGAGGTGGCACAGAAATACAAAAGCCTTCAAGAAGGCATCAGCTTGAAGCAGCAGCAGCTTTGGTTTTTGAAGCGGCTGGATGCCCAGGCCGAGCTAGACAAGGTCGAAATCGACAAGCAAGCGGCTGTGAACGCGCTCGAATCGCGCATTGCCGATTTGCGCAAAGTTGAAAGCGAGCTGGAAACCATTCGCCAAGCGCATTACGCAGCTGGCGATGGCGTGAACCAAGCGCAAGGCTTGCTCTATGAAGCCAGTGCCGAAGTGGGCAAGCTGGAGGCGGAAATTCGCTTTGTGGTGGAGGGCCGTCAACGCATTGAGCAGCGGCTGCATCAGATCAAGGAGCAAACCCTGCTGTGGGCCACGCGCAAGGATGAGTCAGCCTCAGAGATTGAAACTTTGGCAGAACAAGCTGCCGAGGATGATGAAAAATCCACGTTGCTCGCCGCGCAGTTTGAAGAGCAGAGCAACCGTCTGCCTGAGGTGGAAGAGGCTTTGCGCGCCGCGCAAGGCAAGGCCAATGAGCAGCGCAATGCGGTGGGTCATGTGCAGCAGCAAATTCAGGTGCTTGCTGCCGATCAGCGCAATATCGAAGAGCAATCTAGAGGCCTCACACTGCGCCGAGAACGCTTGAGCGCTGACAAAAATGCCTTGGCCTCGCCCGATGAACAGCGCTTGGCCAATCTCACTGCGCAACTTGCCACCGCCACAGAATCCAAAGACGTGAGCGAAGCCCGCCTGCATGAGCTGCAGGCCAGCCTGCCGCAGCTGGATGAAGAGCGCCGATCAAGGCAAACGGCACTCAACCAAGAGTCTGGCAAAAACGCCGATTTGTCTGCTCGCGTGGAAGCGCTCAAAGCCTTGCAAGACAAGGTGAAAACCGATGGGCGGCTTTTGCCTTGGCTGCAAAAGCATGGGCTTGACAGCTTGGCAGCGCTGTGGACGAAGCTGCATATCGAGCAAGGCTGGGAGCAAGCTTTGGAAGCGGCGCTGCGCGAGCGCATGCTGAGCTTGGAGGTGAGCAGGTTAGAGACGGTGCGTGCGTTTGCGCAAGATGCGCCGCCTGCAAAACTGGTCTTTTATTCAGCGCCGCAAGCCTCTGGCCCGGAGAAGGCTGCTGCATTGCCAAAACTCGTGGATTTGCTGCGCGTGAACGATGCGGGTTTGAAAGCTTTGCTCTCGAACTGGCTGTATGGCTGCTACACGGCGAACAGCGTGGAAGACGCTCTGGCAGCGCGCGAAAAACTGCAACCTGGCGAAGTGATTTACGTGAAAACTGGCCATTGCGTCAGCCTCTACAGCGTGAGCTTTTATGCGCAAGATTCTGAGCAAGCCGGTTTGCTGGCCCGTGCGCAAGAGATAGAAAACATTGACAAGCAGTTGCGTGCGCAGGCCTTTATCTTGGAAGAAAGCCGCAATGGCTTGCTCAAAGCGGAAAGCGCCTACAACGATGCGTCTCAGCGTTTGGTGACTGTGCGGCGCGAAGCTCAGGAGAGCACGCAGCGTGCGCATGAGCTGCAAGTGGAAACGCTGCGATTGAATCAATTGGCCGAGCAAACCCGTGCTCGTGCTCAGCAAATCACTGGTGACCTGGGCGAGGTGGATGATCAATTGCAAGATTTGCAAGAACGCAAGGCGGCTGCTGAGGCGAAGTTTGAAGAGCTGGATATGCAGTTGGCTGAAACCCAAGAACGCCATGCCCAACTGGATGAACGCGTGATTGAATCGGAGCGCAAACTCCTGGATGCCAGAGAACAATCGCGTGCGTTAGAGCGCAAGATGAGCGAATCTCAATTTGCTTTGCGCACATTGGAAGCGCGCAAAGCAGAGCTGTCTCGCGCTATCGAAACTGCCACGCAACAAGCCGCTTCGCTGCATGATGAGAACAGTCGCGCGGGTGAGGAATTGCAGCGCCTCTCCGATGTGGCGGCGCAAGCAGGTTTGCAGAGCGCTTTGTCGGTGAAGATGCAGCGCGAATCCGCCTTGAGCGCCAAGCGCAGCGAATATGACGACTTGACTTCTAAGTTGCGTGCATCGGATGAGCGCCGCCTACAACTGGAGCGAGCACTTGATCCGCTGCGCCAGCGCATTACTGATTCTCAGCTCAAAGAACAAGCCGCTCGCATTGGCTTGGAGCAATACACACAGCATTTGCTGGATGCCAAAGCGGATCTGGAGGCAGTGGGTAAAAGCATCGAAGAGGGCAATGTCAAGCTCAGCGGTTTGCAAAGCAGCATCGATCAATTCCAGCGCGATGTGAATGCGCTCGGTGCTGTGAACTTGGCTGCACTGGAAGAGCTAACAGCATCACGAGAGCGCAAAACTTTCCTAGATGCGCAGGTGGCAGATTTGACCGAGGCCATGACGACACTGCAAGACGCGATCATCAAGATCGACGGCGAAACCCGCGAGCTGCTGCAAGGCACGTTCAACACCGTGAACGAGCATTTCGGCAAGATGTTCCCTGAATTATTCGGTGGCGGCAATGCCAAGCTGATGATGACGGGCGGCGAGATTTTAGATTCTGGCGTGCAGGTCATGGCGCAGCCGCCAGGCAAGAAAAATCAGACGATTCATCTGCTGTCTGGCGGAGAAAAAGCGCTCACGGCGATTGCGCTGGTGTTTGCCATCTTTATGCTCAACCCAGCGCCTTTTTGTTTGCTTGATGAGGTGGACGCGCCGCTGGATGATGCCAACACGGAGCGCTATGCCAAACTCGTGACATCGATGAGCAAGAAGGGCACGCAGTTCCTCTTCATCAGCCACAACAAGATTGCCATGGAGATGGCTGAGCAACTGATCGGCGTGACGATGCAAGAGCAGGGCGTGTCAAGGATTGTGGCTGTAGACATGGAAGCCGCTACCAAAATGGTGGAGATGGCTTGATGCGCAACGACGAGCCGCCTCTAGATGCGCGCGCCCCCTCGGGGGGGCAGCGAAGACACGCAGTGCGCAGCGTGGGGGCTGTATGAATAATTTAACCCTTGGCCTGGCTATTCTTGGCGGCCTCGTGCTCGCAGGTGTGGTGGCGCACAGTGCGTGGACACAAAGGCGCAATGCTCCGCGCGTGGCGCAACCTGAGCCTGCGCCAAAGACGTCAACGGGTGCCGACGCGCGTTCAGAACCTGGCTTTGATGGGGATGCCTTGCAGCGGCAGCTCGATGCCAAGCTCTCCGGTGATTTAGATGCCACCGTACTTCCCTTTGGTAGTCAATGGTTGCTCGACAAAAAACCTGCGCTTGACGCTTTGATTGATGCGATGGCCAAGATCGCACTGGATGAACCATTGTCTGGCGAAGCGGCACTGATGGTGTTGCCCACCACGCGGCGCGTGGGCAGCAAGGCCTTCGCCATTGAAGGTTTGAATTTGCAAGCTGAGTGGGAAAGCCCACGCGCAGGTCAGAGCTACAGTGCCTTTCAAGCGGGCGTGCACCTGGCCAGCCGCACCGGTGCTTTGAATGAGATTGAGTTTTCTGAGTTTGTGCAAAAAATGCAGGCGTTTGCGGATGCTGTGAGCGGTGTGGCAGAGTTTCCTGAGATGCACGATGAAGTGTTGCGTGGCCGTGAGCTCGATCAGTTTGCCAGTACACATGATGCACAGTTGGGCTTCACGCTACGCGCTAAGAATGTGGCTTGGAGCACGGGCTACGTGCAGCAGCATGCTTCTCGCCAAGGTTTTGTGGCTGGCGCCATGCCCGGCCGCATGGTTTTGCCAGCGTCCACGCCCGGTATGCCCCCGATTCTTGCGCTTAATTTTGATACGCAAGCCGCGCTCTCGGATGATCCTGAACAATCTGCCTTGCGCAGCATGGATTTGGCGCTGGACGTGCCGCAGGTTGATCGCGGCGAGCAACCTTATCCGCGTTTGCGCGATGTGGCCATTGCCATGGCCGCTTCTATGGATGGCATGATTTCAGATGCCCAGGGGCGCATGATTTCCCGCGATGCCATGGATGCCATTGGCTCAGATTTAGAGCATTTGTATGACATGCTCGAAAGCCGCGATCTGGCCGCAGGCTCTGCGCAGGCGCGGCGCTTGTTTAGCTGATCCCTTTTTGATTCACAGGCTCTCATGAGCACACCAGATCTATTTTCAGAGTCAAATGGGCATATTGCCCATATAAAACCTGCGCAGAGTGCTATGAAATCAATAGTGTCTTTGGATGACTCGAAGACCTTGCCCGCAGAGCGGCGCGACGCAATGCATGCCTTTTTGCACCATCATGCGCATCAGTATTACGTGCTGGACGATCCGCAAATTCCAGATGCGGAATACGACCGTGTGTTCAAACTTTTGCAGGTTTTGGAGGCGGTGCATCCTGAGTTGATGAGTGCTGATTCGCCGACGCAGCGCGTGCTGGGCACGGTGATGGACGGCCTAGCGTCGGTGCGGCACGCGATCCCGATGCTGTCGATCCGCACAGAGACGGATACCGAAGCGACCGGTGCAGAGAATTTTGATGCGCGTATTCGCAAAGAGCTGGAGCTTGGGGCTGACGCGCCACCCGTCGACTACGTGGCCGAGCTGAAGTTTGACGGCTTGGCCATGAGTTTGCGCTATGAAAATTGCATCCTCGTGCAAGCTGCCACGCGTGGCGATGGCGAGACGGGAGAAGACGTGACGCACAACATCCGTACCATGCATCAGATTCCGCTGCGCTTGCCCACTGATGCACCGCCCGTGCTAGAAGTGCGCGGCGAGGTGTATATGCGCCGCGATGAATTCGAGTCGATGAATGAGCGCCAGCGCGGAAAAATTGCGGCAGGTGTGAAAGGCGAGAAAACTTTTGTGAATCCGCGCAACGCAGCAGCTGGCGCGGTGCGTCAGTTGGATTCAAAAATTGCCGCGCAACGGCCTTTGAGTTTCTTTGCATATAGCCTTGGTGAGGTCACGCCGCCGGATCTCGGCGGACCTGTATTCGAGACGCATTGGCAAGCCTTGCAAACCCTGAAATCTTGGGGGTTTCCGGTGTCTTCCCTGATGGAACGTGCGCAGGGTGCTACGGAATTAATAGCATATCACCAACGTGTTGCACAAGAGCGAGACGCATTACCGTTTGATATCGACGGCGTGGTTTATAAAGTCAACAGCTTCGCGCTGCAAAAGCGCTTGGGCTTTGTGACGCGCGAGCCGCGCTGGGCTGTCGCGCACAAATATCCTGCGCAAGAGCAGATGACCACGGTGCTGGCGATTGACATTCAAGTTGGGCGCACAGGCAAGCTCACGCCGGTTGCAAAATTGGCTCCTGTGTTCGTGGGCGGCGTGACGGTGACGAATGCCACGCTGCACAACGAAGGCGAAGCGAATCGCAAGGATGTGCGCGTGGGCGACACGGTGATCGTGCGGCGGGCGGGGGACGTGATTCCAGAAGTGGTGAGCGTCGTGCTCAACACCGTTCAGGCCGAGCTTGTCGAAGGTATAGACAGCGCTTCGATAAACTCTGCGCGAACGCAATTAGAGTCGGTGCGAGCAGCATCAGGGCGGGGATCAGAGCGCGGTGAGGCTTTAGACATTTACAAGCGACTGAATGGCCTATGCCCCGAATGCCAATCCGCCATCGCCAAAGCAGAAGATGAGGCCGATTGGCGCTGCACGGGTGGACTGTTTTGCCCCGCGCAGCGCAAACAAGCGATTTTGCATTTCGCTCAGCGCCGCGCTTTGGATATTGAAGGCTTGGGCGACAAGCTGGTCGATCAACTGGTGGACGCAGGCGTGATCAAAACTCTGCCAGACTTGTATCGCTTGGGCCTCACCTCGCTTGCTGCGTTAGACAGGATGGCCGAAAAATCCGCACAGAACGTGCTCGCCGCGCTACAAAAATCAAAGCAAACCACGCTGCCACGGTTTTTGTATGGCTTAGGCATTCGCCAAATCGGCGAATCCACCGCGCGAGATTTGGCCAAGCATTTCGGGAGTCTTGATGCAATCATGGATGCAACAGAAGAGCAGTTGCTTCAAGTGAACGATGTCGGCCCGATCGTGGCTCACAGTCTGCGCACTTTTTTCGATCAACCGCATAACCGCGAGGTGATGGAGCAACTTCGCGCTGTCGGTATCGAGTGGCCTGAGGGCGAACCTGTTGAGCGTGCGCCACAGCCGCTGCTTGGCAAAACTTTCGTTCTTACAGGCACTTTTCCCACGCTCAGCCGCGATCAAGCCAAAGATTTGCTCGAAGCTGCGGGCGCAAAAGTCTCGGGCAGCGTGAGCAAAAAGACGAGTTATGTGGTGGCGGGTGCAGATGCAGGCAGCAAACTCGATAAAGCCAAAGAGCTGGGTGTGGAGGTGATCGATGAGGCGCAGATGATGGTGCTTTTGGAGGCGAGAGCTTAGTAAGACAGCTTCGCATTCGCCCCGCTCTCTGTCCACTGCTCAACGATCAGCCTATAGCCAAGCTCGCCAACAGCGCTGTGACGCGTGCATCCTCGCCAACTGTTGGCGTGATTTCAAACTCAACTTCAGGATGTGCTGAACGCAGAGTGGTGGCCAATTCCGGCAAATCTTCCCGCGCATGTTTGCCCATGCCGAGGAACATAGGGACAATGCGAATTTTTAAGCGTTTTGAACCACTAGCCGTTATAGAATAAGCATAGTTAGCTATTGAATTGATAGCAATTTGATGATCAATCTTGATCTGTATCAGCATGCTGGATGTGGCATCAATCAGGCTGGGTTCGCATAGTTCGAGATAAGCGCAGGCTACGGGTAGTTTGTGGTGCTCGGCGCGGATGCGCTTGGCCACCGCTTCAATCGGGCCGCGCCAGAGCGGATCACGCGAGCCGTGGGCGAAGAGGATGATGCCGTCAACAGGGTGCATGGCGTGAGATAGCGTCATTGTCGTAAAACCAGCCAAGTGAAAGCGCTGAGCGAGGCGAGCGAATAAATCAAGCCGGGGATGGCGGCTGTGATCCAAGGCTCCCAGTCGTTTAGGTTGCCGGCGTAGCCAAACACGTTGTTGAGCAGAAAGAAGCTGATGCCGATCATCACGCCAGCAAACACATAACCGCTGATGGCACCGGTTCTGAAATGCAAATAGGCAAAGGGCAGAGCCAACACCATCATCACCAAGCAACTGAGCGGATAAAACACCTTGCGCCAGAATTCAATTTCGTAGCGCTGAGAAGTTTGGCCGTTGGCTTGCAGGTGGCGGATGTATTGGAAAAGATCCAGCGTACGCATGCGCTCGGGCTTGAGTAGAGCGACCGAGACCATCTCCGCGCTGATGCCCGTTGGCCAGCGCCATTCGGTCATTTGTTGACTGCGCTCGACGCGGGTTTTGTCGGGGTTGGCAGAGAGCGTGGCGCTGCCGGTGGGAGTGGATTCAGGTAAGAAAAACTCTTGGCGTTGGGCTTGCTTGAGCAGCCAAGCATCGTCTTCAAATTCGCCGCTTGCAGCTTGTACTGTCGCCAAAATTTGGCCTTTGGAGTTGAATTCGTAAATCTTCACATTGCGCATGCTGCCATCGGGATCGAGCGCACCCACGTTGACGGCATAGCTAGAAAATTGTTGGCGATCTTTGAGCCAAGCACCGGTTTGCCCGATGCTGATTTGGCCCATGAATTTGCTTTTAAGCAGCTGTGCTGTGCGGGTGGCTTGCGGCGCGATGTAGTCGCCTAGAGCGAAGGTGAGCACGGTGAAGGCCAAGCCCATCCAGAGTAGGGTTTTGAGGGCACGCCAAGGGCCCATGCCACTGGTGCGCAAGATGGTGAATTCGGAGCTTTGCGCCAAACGCGCCATCACGAAAATGCTGCCAATTAACACGGCAATTGGCAGCAGCTCATACAAACGGCTCGGTGCCCAGAGCAGAGTGTAGAGCGCGGCATGAATCAGGCTGTAGGGCTTGTTGGCGGGGCCTTTGCCGATGTCGCCGAGTTCTTCAACCAGATCGAAAAACGAAAACAGCGTAAGGAAGGCCAGCGCCACGAAGGCCACGGAGATCCAGATTTCGCGGTGCAGAAGGCGGCGGATGGTTTGCATGGGTTCAGGCCGTTTGAAGCTGGGCCGGACGGCGCGGCAGCAGTTGCCGCCAAGACCATTGGTTATGCCGAACTGTCATCCACAGCAGCGTCAACGCAAATACGCCGCCATGCAGCGCGAGCATCCAAACGGCGAATTCTGTGCGGCCATTGGCGATGCGGGAGAAACCGACGTTGAGCAGGTTGTAATAGACTACGAAGGCGAGCAAGGCAAATGCGATGCCAAAGCCGCGCCCAGCGCGTGGGTTGACGGCAGACAGCAGCAGGGCAAGCATCAGCAGGTTGAACGCTGCGAGCGCCAGGCCCAGCCGCCAGCTTAACTCAGCCAAATGCAGCGGCGTGGGCGTGAGCAGCAAATCCATCGTGTCGAGTGATTTAGCTGGCACCACAGCGCCTGCAGCTAAGCGCGACGCATTGGCCAAGACAGAATATTGCTCGAATTCAATCACTTTGACAAGGGCATTGTCTTTGGATTGCTCCATGCGTTGGCCGTTTTGCAGCACGACGAATTGATCCGATTGGAGGGTCTCAACGCGCCCGCTTTTGGCAGATGTAATGATTTGCTTGTTGCCATCGGTCTCTGAGACGAAGATGTTGCGCGCTTGGCGGTTGGCTAAGTTGGCAACTGTGTCGGTGGGGGAGGCGGTGGATGGTGCGGTGGCTTTACTTGGATTGGCATCGGTCGCTTCCACGAAGAAGACGCGCGAACCGGAAGCGTTTTCTTGAAACTGCCCGATGGAGACGCGGTCCAAATCGCTGCGCTGCTCATATTGGCTGCGCAGTTTGTTGGTTTGCTGCGCCGTCCAAGGCCACACCACCAGCGCCAGCCCGGCAATCGCCAAAAGAATTGGCCAAGCAAAACGAAGCACCGGGCTGACAAAACCAGACAGCCCACGCCCCGAGGCAAACCAGACGGCCATTTCTGAGTCGCGGTACATGCGCGAGAGCGTGTTGGTCACGGCGATGAAGAGCGAGAGCGTCATGATGGTGGCCAAATGCCCGAGCACCGCATAACTCATGAACATGATCACGTCGCGCGGGTTCACGCTGCCGCGCGCGGCCAGGCCGAGCGAGCGGATCAGCATCATGCTCATCACCACGGTGATCAAAACGACCAAAGTAGCAACAAAGCTGCGTGCCAGTTCTTGGCGGATGGAGGAATGGAATAACATTGCAGTTGTTCAACGCCGGAGATGCTGCGCCAACGTGGCCTGCACTCCTTTTTGAGAGTATCGCATGGACTTTGAATTGAAAAAAATGGGACTAGCGCAAGCAGCCCGCACGTCCGCTGCCTGTGTGGTGGTTTTGGTAGGCAAGCAAGCTGCTGGCAAGGCTGATAAAGCGGCTCCAGCCACCGATGGCCTCTCGGCCTTGCTCGCGCAGGCGCAAGAGGCTGGTGATTTTGATGGCTCTGCGGGGCAATTGCTGCAAGCCTATGGCGTGGCTGGCGTGAAGCCGGTGCGTGTGATGCTGGCGGGCGTGGGCACAGGGGCGGCCAAAGACGTGAGTAAAGCGGTATCGAGCGCTTTGGCCGCCTTCAAGCCGTCTGCTGCCAAAACAGAAGCTAAATCGGCTCCTGCACAAGCGCTGCTGGTATGGGCGATGGACGCTCAGCCAGAGGCGATTCAAACCGCTCTGCATGCCGCTGAGGCTGCGCTGTACAGCTACAGCACGACCAAAAACAAACCCGCTGCGCCAAAAATTGAAGTGTTGAGTCTGGGAGTGAGCGATCCCAAGCCCGTGCAGGCCGCATTTGATGAGGCGTTGGCCTGCCTTGCAGGCGTGGCTTTTGCTAAGGAATGGGGCAATCGCCCAGCCAACCACGCGACACCCACTTTGCTGGCCAAAGCGGCCCAGAGCTTGGCTGCGGGCAAGTCGCCGGTCAGCTGCGAGGTGCTTGGGCCAAAAGAAGTGGCTAGGCTGAAGATGGGTTCGTTCATGTCAGTGGCGCAGGGTTCAGACGAGCCACTGCGTTTTATCGTGTTGAAGTACCAAGGCGCGGCCAAAACGGTTGCGCCCACCGTGCTTGTTGGTAAAGGTATTACTTTTGATACGGGCGGCATTTCCATCAAGCCCTCCGCTGAAATGGATGAGATGAAATTCGATATGTGTGGTGCGGCCAGCGTGCTGGGCGTGTTCAAGGCGCTGTCGGTGTCTAAGCCAAAAATCAATGTGATTGGCCTGATTCCCAGTTGTGAAAACATGCCTTCAGGTCATGCCGTCAAGCCCGGCGATGTGGTGACCAGCATGAGCGGGCAAACGATTGAAAATCTCAACACCGATGCCGAAGGCCGCTTGATTTTGTGTGACGCACTCACCTATGCCGAGCGCTTCAAACCCGCTGCCGTGGTGGATATTGCCACGCTCACTGGTGCCTGTGTGGTGGCGCTGGGTGCGGTGCGCAGCGGCTTGTTCAGCAGCGATGATTCTTTGGCCGCTCAGCTGTTGGCAGCAGGTGAGGCCGCGCAAGATTTGGCTTGGCGCATGCCGCTGGATGACGAGTATGCTGAAGGCCTGAAAACCAATTTCGCCGATGTGGCCAACGTGGCAGGCCGCATGGGCGGTGCGATCACCGCAGCGAAGTTTTTGCAACGCTTTGCTACTAAGTACCCATGGGCACATTTGGACATTGCAGGCACCGCCTGGAAAAGCGGCGCGGCCAAAGGCTCGACCGGGCGGCCTGTGCCCCTGCTTATGAAGTTTTTGCTCAACTTTAAGGAAAAACGGCCTGTTGCCCTTAAGAAATCTGCATAGTTTGCTACTAAATAGATAGCTTATCTCTGTATGCCTACGATCGCCTTTCACTTTAACGCACCCGGTAAGCTGGCCTATGCGTGTCGGCTGTTGCGTAAAGCGTCGGCCAGCGGCAGCACGGTGGCTGTGGTGGGCGATGCTGCCTTGCTTGCCAAGCTCGATGAGCAGTTGTGGAGCTTCAGCGCATTGGATTTTGTGCCGCATGGGCGCGTTGAAAGCATGACGGCCGAGCAAAGCGACATCACGCCGATTTGGCTTTGCACCACTGCGCCGCAAGGCCATGGCCGGCAGGTGCTGGTCAACCTGACGCAGGCTGTGCAAGAGGGTTTTGATACTTTTGAGCGCGTCATCGAGGTGGTCAGCCAAGATGAGGCAGATCGGCAAACGGCCCGTCAACGCTGGAAGCACTACAGCGAAGGCGGCTACGAGATCGTGCGGCATGATCTGAATTTGGCCGCGTAATCTAAGCTTTGCAAACCCAGCGTCACATCATGCAAAAATCGCCACCCCGCTACGTTCCCACTCTCACGCAGGTGGTGACAGACACGCTTGTCAGCCGCGAGAACGTGCACAGCCTTGCCCCGGCAGCCAGCTTGCCAACACTGTCGGGTCAATTACAAACCCATGAATTGGCTCAGCAACTTCGCCAACAACTTCTCACGCGTACCCGGCAATACTTAGATATTGAGCTACAACGCCGTATCCGTGAAGCGGTTTCCCAGCTGGCGCTCGAACATGCGCATAAACTGTTTGAAGCGTTGAAACCTCAGCTAGAAGCGACCATTTCTCAGGTCGTAGAAGAGGCTGTGCAGCAAGCCGTTGCCCATGCTTCTACGCATGCCCCATGAATCTGATGAATACTGACATAGTGAAAATACTGAGCAAACTCAAGGTCATGGCTAGACAAATACCAAGGTTTTCGGGTATCTTCGGTGTTTTCGCCCATTTCATTACTTGGAGAATAGCTTGATGAAGCAAACCCTGAAACTGTCGGCAACCGCCGCCGCCATCGCTTTGACCCTGATTGCCTGCGGCAAGAAGGAAGAAGCTCCTAAAGCCCCAGCTGCTGCTGCCCCGGCAGCAGCCCCAGCGCCTGCCGCTGGTGATTCCATGGTCGTGAAAATCGGCCATGTAGGTCCCGTCAGTGGTGCGATTGCCCACTTGGGTAAAGGCAATGAGCTCGGTGCGCGTATGGCCATCGACGATCTGAACGCTAAAGGCGTGAAAATCGGCGGCAAAACCGTCAAGTTTGAGCTGATCGCAGAAGACGACGCTGCTGATCCTAAGCAAGGCACCGCAGCCGCCCAGAAATTGGTCGACAGCAAAGTCAACGGCGTGATTGGTCACCTGAACTCTGGTACCTCGATCCCTGCTTCCGCTATTTACAGCGCCGCCGGCATCCCACAAATCTCTCCATCTGCTACGAATCCAAAATTCACTCGCCAAGGTTACAAGACCACCTTCCGCGTGGTGGCTGACGACGTGCATCTGGGCGGCACGCTCGGCAAATACGCAGTCAACACCCTCAAGGGCAAGAGCATTGCTGTGATTGATGACCGTACCGCCTACGGCCAAGGCGTGGCAGAAGAGTTCAAGAAAGCTGTTGAAGCTGCTGGCTCGAAAACCGTGGCTCACGAATTCACCACCGACAAATCCACCGACTTCATGGCCATCTTGACCTCCATCAAAGCCAAGAAGCCTGACGTGATTTTCTTCGGCGGTATGGACGCTGTTGCCGGCCCCATGATGAAGCAAATCAAGCAGCTGGGCCTCAAAGTCAAATTCCTCGGCGGCGACGGCATCTGCTCCACTGAGCTGGCTAAGCTGGCTGGCGATGCCATGGCTGACGACCAAGTCGTTTGCGCAGAAGCAGGCGGCGTAGAAGGCGAAGGCAAGGCGGCCATGGAGAAATTCAAGGTCGACTTCAAAGCCAAGAACAAGTTGGAAGTCACCGTGTATGAGCCTTATGTGTATGACGCTCTTAACGTGATGGTTGCCGCTATGGTGAAAGCTGACTCTGCTGAGCCAGCAAAGTACCTGCCCGTGTTGGCCGCGACAGCTGGCTACAAAGGCATCACCGGCGTGATCGCTTTTGACGAAAAAGGCGACATCAAGAATGGCGCTTTGACTCTGTACACCTTCAAAGGCGGCAAGCGCAGCGAAATCGCTGTGGTGCGCTAAGTTGTTCGTTCAGTTCTAAGAAAACAGTTTCTCACTCGAGATTCCAGGGAGCCGCAAGGCTCCCTTTTTTCTTGCCTGCTGCCAGACTGGAGCGCATGCTCAGTGCGCTTTACGCGCGTGGTTCTCAGAACGGAGTGTGAAAAAAAGCGCCTGATGGCGCTTTCAACTTATCCGCGATCTCAGCGGATCGCAGGTAGCCCCGTGATTTTGGCTCCAGCCTTGATTTTCTTCTTATCGAACCATCCCAGATTCATTTCCAGCACATAGCGCACGGGTTTGGCTGAGCAATGCGTGTGGGTGGTTTGGGGCTGCATGTCAGCCAAATTCACAATCGTGCCATCGTCAGCCACAAAGGCGGCGGTGAGTGGGATCAAAGTGTTTTTCATCCAGAAGCACTGCTGGCTAGGTTGCTCGAAGACAAAGAGCATACCTTCATGGGTTGGCATGGATTTGCGCCACATCAGGCCAATTTGGCGCTGCTCGGGTGCTTGTGCGACCTGGGTGTCGATGCGATGCATGCCAATACCCAAAGCAATCCGTTGCAAGTTCATTTGCGGTTCTTCTTGCGCCCAAGAGATCGTGGCACTCATGGTCAAGGCGAACGTCAGGATGCTGCGGCGAAGCGGGGAGATCATTTGAGGGCAATGTGGTTTCATAAACAAATTGTCATTCAAAAGAGCGATAAAAAACAAAGAAACCCATGAAAAATGCCCGTTGGCACAAGGCGCAACGGGCATTTTCGAGAATCGAGAAACCTAAATTAGGCTTTCTTTTCCATTTTTGCTTTCTTAGCTTTCTTTTTAGCTGTTTTCTTTTCCATTTTGTCAGCTTTTGCCATTGGCTTCTTTTCTTCCATTTTTGCAGCAGGAGCAGCGGCGGCAGGAGCAGCTGCAGCTGGCTTAGCAGCAGGAGCGGCGGCAGGAGCAGCAGGAGCTTGTGCGAAAGCACCAGCAGCGAAAAGGCCAGCAACCAGAGCAGCGATCAATTTAGACATGTCAGTTTCCTTGAGTTAACTAAAAATACCTCCCACCTCGGGAGTAAGCGTACAACGGGTGTGCTTTACGGAAGGTTGACAAGCTTGCGCGAAAAATTTGCAGCTAAAATGCTAGGGTTTACCCAAAAAATGATTTTCTTCTTATAAAACGGAGACACCGTACTCATGTATCAGCACATCAAAGTGCCCGCCGCTGGCCAAAAAATCACGGTTAACAGCGATTATTCCCTCAATGTGCCCGATGAGCCAATCATTCCTTACATTGAAGGAGATGGCACGGGCTTAGATATTACCCCCGTGATGCTGAAAGTGGTCGATGCCGCTGTAGCGAAGGCCTATAGCGGTAAGAAAAAAATTCACTGGATGGAAGTGTTTGCTGGCGAGAAATCCACCAAGGTCTATGGCCCCGATGTGTGGCTGCCCGAAGAGACGCTGCACGCTGTGAAAGACTATGTGGTCTCGATCAAAGGCCCGCTCACCACCCCAGTCGGCGGCGGTATACGCAGCCTGAACGTGGCGCTACGCCAAGAGTTGGATCTGTATGTGTGCCTGCGCCCCATCCAGTATTTCAAAGGTGTGCCGTCGCCCGTGCGTGAGCCTGAGAAAACCAATATGGTGATTTTCCGTGAAAACAGCGAAGACATCTACGCAGGCATCGAATTTGAATCTGGCAGCGAAAAAGCCAAGAAAATCATCAAATTCCTGCAAGAAGAGATGGGCGTAAAGAAGATTCGCTTCCCCAACACGTCTGGCATTGGTATCAAGCCCGTCTCCAGCGAGGGCACCGAGCGCTTGATGCGTAAGGCGATTCAATACGCGATTGACAACGACAAGCCCAGCGTGACCATTGTTCACAAGGGCAACATCATGAAGTTCACCGAAGGAGGCTTCCGTGACTGGGCTTACGCCTTGGCACAAAAAGAATTCGGCGCCGAACTGATCGATGGTGGCCCATGGTGTCAGTTTAAAAACCCGAAAACCGGCAAGAACATCATCATCAAAGACAGCATCGCCGATGCATTCTTGCAGCAGATTTTGTTGCGCCCCGCCGAATACAGCGTGATCGCAACACTCAATTTGAACGGCGATTACGTTTCTGATGCATTGGCTGCGCAAGTCGGCGGCATTGGTATTGCGCCAGGTGCGAATCTGTCTGACAACATTGCGATGTTTGAAGCCACGCACGGCACTGCGCCCAAGTATGCCGGCAAGGATTATGTGAACCCGGGTTCTGAGATTCTTTCTGCCGAAATGATGCTGCGCCACATGGGCTGGACTGCTGCTGCAGATCTGATCATCGCTTCGATGGAGAAGTCCATCGCCAGCAAGAAAGTGACCTATGACTTCGCTCGCCTGATGGAAGGTGCAACGCAAGTGAGTTGCTCCGGTTTTGGCCAGGTGATGATCGACAATATGTGATCATTTGGCTTGCGCCCGTATGCAAAAGGCCGCTTTGACAGCGGCCTTTTCTTTGCAGCAGGTGCAAGTGCAGGTGCTCTGGGTAGTTCAGCGATTGCATGCCATTTCCAAATGGCCAGCATTGAACTGTGGTGTGCGCACGCGTGATTCGCGTTTGCTGGGGCTCGTCTTGGCTGGCGAATCAAGTGAAGTCGCTGCCTCGGTTGATTTGATGTTTTGTGCATGCAAGCCCTTGGGGCCTTCAGTCTGATCAAAGCTGACGCGCATGTCTTGCTTGAGGGTTTTGTAGCCCTCCATCTCAATGTAGGAAAAGTGAATAAAGATATCTACTCCGCCCTCATCAGGTGTGATAAAGCCAAAGCCTTTGGCATCATTGAACCATTTGACGATACCTGTTGCCATGGGCGCTTTTTCCTCAAAATTTGATGAGTGGCACTCAGTATTTGTGATGAAATCGTCGGTTAAGTTTCAATGTTTCATGGGGGCTTGTCAAATTTTTGCCCGAAGAAACCATCACTTTAAATTTGACAAAAGCTCGTCATAGACAAACGGATTGTTTACACTGCTTTGTCGTCCCTTGTCTGCGTTTGTCCATGGGCAATCTTGGCTGTTATCAGATCAGGGGGACTTGCAAAATCAGCAGTCGCCTTAAAATCTATACATTGTTATTTGTTCAGGATCGCCCTTTGGCCACAAAACCTCCCCCTCCAGCCCCCAGCCCAACCGTGCGGCCCTTGCGTGAAGACGACGATGGCGGCGCGGTGGTGCTGGAGCGCAAGCCTGAAAAAACCAAGCCGCCGCATATGTATCAGGTGGTGCTTCTCAACGACGACTACACGCCGATGGAGTTTGTGGTGGCCGTGATTCAGGAGTTTTTTAACAAAGACCGTGAAACCGCCACCCAGATCATGCTGAAAATTCATATCGATGGCAAAGGCGTGTGTGGTGTCTTCAGCAAAGATGTCGCAGCCACCAAGGTGGATCGTGTGATGGAAGCCGCACAAAAAGCGGGTCACCCCTTGCAATGTGTCAGTGAGCCCACAGCTTGAAAATATCCTTGAGCAAAACATCGCGTTTTGCCTCAGAATGAACCTATTTATTAACGACGAAAGCCAACAGGAATTCCTATGATTGCCCAGGAACTTGAAGTCAGTTTACACATGGCCTTTGTCGAGGCGCGCCAACAACGCCACGAGTTCATCACCGTGGAGCATTTGTTGCTCGCTTTGCTGGATAACCCCAGCGCCGCCGAAGTGTTGCGCGCTTGCGCTGCCAATATTGATGAGCTGCGAAAATCGCTCACCCATTTCATCAAAGACAACACGCCACAGGTTGCCGGTAGCGAGGAGGTGGATACACAGCCCACGCTTGGTTTCCAGCGTGTGATTCAGCGCGCCATCATGCATGTGCAAAGCACGGGCAATGGCAAGAAGGAAGTGACCGGTGCGAATGTGCTGGTGGCGATCTTCGGCGAGAAAGACTCGCATGCGGTTTATTATCTGCATCAGCAGGGCGTGACTCGTCTTGACGTGGTCAACTTCATTGCCCATGGCATCAAGAAGACCGATCCACCCGAGCCTGCCAAAGCGGGCGATAGCGCAAGCGAGGGCGGCGAAGAGCGCGAGGAGAAATCTGAAAAGGCCTCTCCGCTGGAGCAATACACGCAGAACTTGAACCAATTGGCCAAGGACGGCAAGATTGACCCACTGATTGGCCGTGAATACGAAGTTGAGCGTGCGATTCAAATTCTTTGCCGTCGCCGCAAAAACAACCCACTTCTCGTGGGCGAAGCGGGCGTGGGTAAGACAGCGATTGCCGAAGGCTTGGCTTGGCGTATCACGCAAAAAGATGTGCCCGAGATTCTGGCCGAGGCAGTGGTGTATTCGCTCGATATGGGCGCACTCTTGGCTGGCACCAAATACCGTGGCGATTTTGAGCAGCGCTTGAAAGGCGTTTTGAAAAATCTCAAAGACAAACCCAATGCAGTGCTTTTCATCGACGAGATTCACACCTTGATCGGCGCTGGTGCTGCTTCAGGTGGCACGCTGGATGCCTCGAATTTGCTCAAGCCATCGCTGTCTAATGGCTCACTGAAATGCATCGGCGCGACGACCTTTACCGAATTCCGAGGCATTTTTGAGAAAGACGCAGCGCTGTCTCGCCGCTTCCAGAAGATTGATGTGGTCGAGCCCTCGATTGAGCAAACGGTAGAAATTTTGAAGGGCCTCAAAAGCCGTTTTGAAGAACATCACAACGTCAAGTTTGCTGTCAGCGCTTTGGTGGCAGCGGCTGAACTGTCTGCCAAATACATCAATGACCGGCATCTGCCAGACAAGGCGATTGACGTGATTGACGAAGCGGGTGCGGCTCAGCGCATCTTGCCAGCAAGCAAGCGCAAGAAAATCATCTCTAAATCTGAGGTGGAAGACATTGTGGCCAAGATCGCCCGTATCCCGCCTGCCAGTGTGTCCAACGACGACCGCAGCAAGCTGCGCAATATTGAGCGCGATCTGAAAAACGTGGTGTTTGGCCAAGATGCCGCGCTGGAAGCCTTGGCGGCAGCTGTGAAGATGGCGCGCTCTGGCTTGGGCCGGGCAGACAAGCCGATTGGTTCATTCCTCTTCTCTGGCCCCACGGGCGTGGGCAAGACGGAAGCAGCCAAGCAACTTGCCAACATCATGGGCATTGATCTGCTTCGCTTTGACATGAGCGAATACATGGAGCGCCATGCAGTAAGCCGCTTGATTGGCGCACCTCCTGGCTATGTGGGCTTTGATCAAGGTGGTTTGCTGACCGAAGCCATCACCAAGAAGCCGCATTCTGTGCTCTTGCTCGATGAAATCGAAAAAGCGCACCCAGATATCTTCAACGTACTGCTACAGGTGATGGATCACGGCACGCTGACAGACAACAACGGCCGCAAAGCCGATTTCCGCAACACCATCATCATCATGACGACCAATGCCGGCGCGGAGACGATGAACAAATCCACGATTGGCTTTACCAACTCGCGCCAGCAAGGCGATGAGATGGCCGACATCAAGCGTTTGTTCACGCCCGAGTTCCGCAACCGTTTGGATGCGATGGTCAGCTTCAAGCCGATCAATGAAGACGTGATCCTGCGCGTGGTCGACAAATTCTTGCTGCAACTGGAAACCCAACTTGATCAGAAGAAAGTGGATGTCACGTTCACCGATGCGCTACGCAAGCATCTGGGCAAGAAAGGCTTTGATCCGCTCATGGGCGCTCGCCCGATGCAGCGCTTGATTCAAGACACGATTCGCAAAGCACTGGCCGATGAATTGTTGTTTGGCAAGCTGGTTGATGGCGGTATTGTCACCGTCGATGTGGATGCCGAAGACAAAATCACGCTCAACATTCAACCGCTGCCCAAGAAAGAAGGCAAGGCCAAGCCTGAGACAGAAGAAGTGGCTACGGAGTGATGCGTCAAGCCTCTTCTGCAAAAAAAACCTGCTTGAGAAAGCAGGTTTTTTTCTATCATTCAGTATTAAATTAATAGCAAACTATGCTTATTTTATAAGGGCAATATGCCTATTTCTCCTGATTAGCCATCTGCCTCAAACAAACGAAGAGTTCGCAGGGTATGCGGCTTTGTCGTCGCAGCGGCATTCAGCAGTCGCGGCAGCATGGATGCCAGGTCAAACCTGCGGTTAAAGCGATAGGAGAACTCAGCCAGATAGCGGTTGCCATACTTGCTGTGATTAATGCTGTGATACGTCCCGCTGATCGCCGTCTTCAGGTTGCCCAGCATCGTGTTGACCCAGCGAAAGCTCGGGTGCTTGGCCGCTGGTCGGCCAGAGCCCGTCACATAGCGCTCATGCGTTGCGCCGATCTCAGTGACATAACGAAAGCAAGCCGTGCCATCAGAGACCACATGCGCACTGCTTTGCAAATTCTCAGATGCCCAATCCTTGAATGCCTCAATCGTGAAGCCCGAGATCAGTTTGAGCCGCGCAAACAAAGGCTTGCCATCGGGGCTGGTTTGCACTGCCGCCACAAACGCAGACTTGTTCATGGCACCACGCCCGCCGTTGCAACTGCCCTCTCGCTCACCGCCCAGATAGGCATCATCGATCTCCACCCGTCCGCCCAGCTTATAGGGCTCATCACGCAACTCCATCACCCGTAGCAGCTTATGTTTGACAAGCCAAGCCGTCTTGTAATTGACCCCCAACTGGCGCTTGAGCTCCAAAGCACTCACAGCATTCTTGCTTTGCGTCATCAAAAACATCGCCACAAACCATGATCTAAGCGCCAGCTTGGTGTGCTCAAAGACCGTGCCCACCAAGCTGGAGGACTGGTAGCCACATAAAAAGCACTCCCACAGTTTGCGCCCCGTGTTGGAGTGGGTGTGAAAGAAGCGAGAGCCATGACAGTGCGCGCAACGCCAGCCTGATGGCCAACGAGCCGATGCCAGCGCCTCCTCGCATTGCGCCTCAGTGCCAAAGCGTTCGATGAATTGCGCAAAGGACATGCCGCGTTGGAACTGGATATGATTAATAGACATTGTCATCACCTCATAGGAAAACTGGACATTCGTACAGTATCCACGATTTCCCCAGAAGACGCAAGTACGGTCTGAGGCAGATGGCTAATCAGGCTATTTCTTTTAAAAATTCAGATTCAGAGTGACTTCGGCAGTAGCTGTGCAGTTGGCCTTTGTAGGCCGTGCCATCGGGCAGGTGGGTGATGCGCTGTGGGCTGTGGGCATAGCCTAGCAAGCCCATCTTACGATTGAAGCTGGATTGGTTGCCACGGTTTGGATCAACGATCAACACCTGTACGCGCCGCGCCGAATGTGCGCTTACAAATTGCGAAAGTTGCTCGGGTTGGTCGCGGTCATAGAGCACGTCGCTGCCAATGATCAGATCAAACTCGCCCAAATCGGCATGGGCCTGAGCCCAGTTGCCTGTTTGGTATTTCATGGCGGGCATGTGATTCAAGCGCAGATTTTCAAGAAGGAAGGCGGGTGTGAGCGGATGGTTGTCGCTGGCCGTGATGTCAGCGCCGCGCCGATGAAGCACCAAGCTGGCCAATGCGAGCCCGCAGCCCAGCTCCAGAATGCGTTTGCCCTGAATTTCAAACAACACCATGGCTCCCGCCAATACGCGACCTGAAGGCCAGAGCAGGCCAAACAATGGCCAAGCCGCTGAGGAAATGCCCGCCTGCTCAGCATCGCCCAGCGCATCGTCGAATTGGCTGCGATCAAGCAAAGAGCGAATCTGCAAATCCGCGCCATGGCCGCAAATGGTTTCTTGTTTGGTGAGGTAAGGCAGAGATGCGATCAGTGGAGGAATGATGCATCATGGCACACAAGCTCAGATCGTGAGCGCATCAAGCTGATGCTGCAAGCGTGTTGGTGACGGTTGGATTGACAGTTCAGCGTGTGCGCAAAGATCGGCTGAGCAAGATCACCGGGATCAAGCCCACAAAAACCAGCGCCAGCGAGGGCAGGGCGGCCTCAGCCAGGCGTTCGTCTTTGGCCAATTGATAAGCCACCACAGCTAGCGTGTCGTGGTTAAAAGGGCGTAGCACCAGCGTGGCGGGAAGCTCTTTCATCACGTCCACGAAGACGAGCAGCATGCCAACCAAGGCGCTGCGGCGCAGGAGCGGTGCATGCACGCGCGTAAGCAGCTCAAAACCATTGCTGCCGAGCATGCGGGCGGTATCGTCGTAGCTTTGCGGGATGCGCGAATAACCGCTTTGGATGCTTTGCAGTGCCACAGCCGTAAAGCGCACCAAATACGCCCAAACGACGCCGAGCACGGTGGTGGTGACGAGTGCGCCGATGCTCCATTCAGGCCGCCATTGCTGCAACAAACCTACCGGTATCAGCAAGCCCACCACGATCACCGCGCCTGGCACGGCATAGCCCATGCCCACGATTTTCGCGATGGCTTGCGTGAAGCGGCTGCTCTTTTGATTTGGGCTGCGGCGCTGCGAGAAAGCCAGCAGCAGCGCCAGCGCCGTGGCCAGCAGCGCAGCAATCCCTGCGAGTTTGAAACTGTTCAGTGCCCATTGCGCAAAGTCTGCCAAACGCAGCGGGATGGCGTCTGCATCTGAGAAGCCGCTGAGCAAAGGCCGCAGCATCATCAGAACAGGCAGCGTAAAGCCCAGGAAGATCGGCAACGCGCAGAGCAATTGCGCATTCAATTGCCGTGTGCCCGTGAGCAACACAGGCTTGGCTTCCATGCTGCCTCCGCGAGATCCTTTGCTCGCAGAAAAGCGCATCCGCTTCTGCGCATGCCGCTCAATTTTCAACAGCACAGCCACCACGATCAGCAGCATCACAGCCAGTTGCGCGGCGGCTATTGGGGAGTCCATCGCGAGCCAAGCTTTGTAAATGCCTGCTGTGAAGGTTTGAATGCCGAAATAGCTGGATACGCCGTAATCGGCCAGCGTTTCCATCAGCGCCAGCGCCACGCCTGCTGCCACCGCCGGGCGAGCCAGCGGCAGCGCGATGCGTCGCACGCGGGTGCCCAAGGGCGCGCCGAGCAGGCGAGCCGCTTCCATCAAATGCGCCGCCCGCTCTGCCAAGGCAGCGCGCGCCAGCAGATAAACATACGGATAAAGCGTAAAAATAAACAGCAGCGCCGCGCCCCAGGTGCTGCGAATCTCAGGCAACACGCGGCCTTGCAGGCCAAAACTATCCCTTATCCAATTTTGTGCAGGGCCTGAATACTGCAAAAAATCGGTGTAAGCGTAGGCCGAGACATACGCAGGCATCGCCAGCGGCAAGAGCAGTGCCCATTCAAACATGCGCCTGCCTTTGAATTCAAAAAGCGTTACCGCGCAGGCAGTTGACATGCCAATCAGGGCTGTACCCGTTGCAACTGCTGCGCAGAGTGCTATGGATGTGATAGCGTAACGCGGCAACACCGTGCTTGCCATCTGCGCCAAAATATCCGAGCTGGCGCTGTTCCATTGCAGCAGCGATGCAAAAATCGCCAGCACAGGCAGCGCCACCAGCAGGGCAATCAGCAGCAAAGGGATTTTGAAAAGGCGTTGCAAAAGATAGGCTTATGTATTTAAATGAGAATTGTACTCATTTAGAATACGCTTGATGTTCCTCCAACTCAACAACTTAAGCGTGCGCTACGAAAGCCAGCTGCCTCAAGCGCCCAGCGCGGTGGATGGCGTGAGCTTTGGCTTGAAAGCAGGCGAGATCGGCGTGTTGATCGGGCCTTCAGGCTGCGGCAAAACGACGCTGCTCAGAGCGGTGGCCGGGCTGGAGCCCTTGAGCGGCGGCAGCGTCGAGCTGGCCGGGGAAACTGTGAGCAGTGCAGCGTTCACCAAAGCGCCCGAACAGCGGCGCATCGGCATGGTGTTTCAAGATTACGCACTCTTTCCGCACATGGACATTGGCCGCAACGTGGCTTTTGGCATCATGCATTTGCCTGATGCCGAGCGGCGCGAGCGGGTGCGCGAGGTGCTCGCGCTGGTGGGCTTGGAAGCCTCGCGGCGCAGCATGCCGCATGAATTGTCAGGTGGGCAGCAGCAGCGCGTGGCGCTTGCCCGGGCGCTGGCACCTAAGCCGCAATTGCTGCTGCTCGATGAGCCGTTCTCCAATCTGGATGTGGATTTGCGCGAGCGCTTAGCCCATGAAGTGCGCGGTATTTTGAAAGCTGCGGGTGCCACGGCGCTGATGGTGACGCATGATCAGCTGGAGGCTTTTGCCACAGGCGATGTGATCGGCGTGATGCATGAAGGCAAGCTGCACCAATGGGCCGATGCCTACACGCTCTATCACCGCCCCGCCACCCGCTTCGTGGCTGATTTCATTGGCCACGGTGTGTTTGCCAAAGCCCGCGTGGAGCTGCATGAGGAAGATGGCGGCCTGCATAAACACGTCGTCACGCCCGTGGGCGAGCTGCACGATATCAGCCCAGACATATTGGAAGCTTTGCCCGAAGGCGAAGTAGAAGTTTTGCTACGCGCAGACGACATCATTCACGACGATGCCTCCCCCGTACAAGCCAAGATCATCCGCAAAGCCTTTCGCGGCAATGAGTTTCTCTACACGCTAGAACTCAAAACCGGCGAACAAGTGATGGCGCATGTGCCCAGCCACCATGACCACAAACTCGGCGAGTGGATCGGGATTCGCGCTGAAGTGGATCATGTGGTGACCTTCTGATTTTTTAAGCCAAATCGGCTTCTACCCGTTATATTCTGTGCGTAGTATGCTATTGAATTAATAGCGATTCTCCGCTGCCTTGTATTGAACCTGTCCCCGAAGTGTGGACACCAACCACTCCTTGTGATCATCAAGAGTTGACTTGATCATGCTCGCATAAACCCCAGATTGCGTGCCGCAATATCAAAATTCGCCAAATTCGGAAACACCGACAGTGCCTGACGGTCTGACAGGCCGAACCAGCGGCCTAGCGTGCTGCCTAACTGATCGACCGAAGTCGTGGGCAGCATCGCACCATTTTTTACCTGATCGGGGCTGTCGAAATCGTTACTACCCTGCTTCTTGGCAACCAGGGTCGGGAATGTACCGAATAGATCGCCGCCGCGCACCGCGCCACCCATCACAAACTGATGCGCACCCCA
Organism: Variovorax sp.; assembly: GCA_031375105.1. Lineage (GTDB taxonomy): Bacteria > Pseudomonadota > Gammaproteobacteria > Burkholderiales > Burkholderiaceae_C > JANMDU01. Next base: position 83,767 of record JANMHJ010000021.1, on the reverse strand, counting down.
GCCATGATCGGTGCCGTCACCATTGGTGGTGAAGGTGCGACCAAAGTCGCTGGCGGTAAAGGTGGTGACGTTGTTACGTGCGTTGATGGCTCCCAGCGTGGTGTCGAAATACTGCATCGCATGTGCCACCCGCGCCATCAATTCGTTGTGTTGCTGGTTTTGATTGTTGTGGGTGTCAAACCCGCCCACACTCACAAAAAACACCTGCCGCTTCACACCCGTTGCCCCTGACATGCCTGCTTGCACGAGGCGCGCGACCACCTGCAATTGCTGCGCTAAGGCGCTGAACTCAGGCTTACCGTTAGACGGGCTGATGTATGCGAGCTTGGGGTCGCTGCTGGGGTTGTAGCTGCCCGATGCTGGTGTTCCAAATGCGGGATCGTTGGGTGGGCGCAGTGCGCCGCGCAGGGTGCTTTCAGCGGCGATGGAGCGGGCGGCAATGGCAGCCACATCGGCCTCAAGGACATGGCTGCCTTGAGCGCTACGAACAATGTTGTTCAGTGCATTGGCAACCGCCGAGGATTCGTAGACGAGGTTGTTATTGTCAGCTCCAAGGCGCTGGGCGCCCATGCCGCTGACTTGGTATTGGCGCACTTGCTGCCCCGATAACCAGACGGCATTGCCTGAAGCGGAGATGGCGGTAAACGCTGCTGCGCTGTTGCTGCTTGCAAGTTGGTCGGCCATGCGACCGCCCCAGCCCGCTGTCGCACCTTCCGGCATCATGGTTTGCCACATGCTTTGTTGATCGTTATGCGAGAAAAGCCGCAGGGGCCTGGGATGCGAGGGCTGGTTGTATTGCTCCTTGGTCGTTGGGGCGACCAAGGGGCCCACATTGGCAATCACCGCCAAGCGTCGATCAGTGTTGAACATCGTCTGCAGGCTGCCCATGAGGGGGTGCAATGCGTAGCTGCGCCCTTGCGGGTTGGTGGGCAGGATGGGCAGCACACCGCCCCATCGCGCCAAAGAGCTGGTGCTGGCGCTCGGATTGAGCGGCGTGCCCGGCGCAGGTAGCGCAATGGATGCGCGCATCGCGGCGTAGGCTGCCCACGATGCGCTGTCGGTGGGCAGCACCATGTTGAATGAATCGTTGCCGCCAAACATGAACAGGCACACGATCGCACGGTAGTCCCCCGCTGTTTGTGCAGCAGCGGAGCCGGCAGCGAGCAGGTTCAATGCCAGCGGAGCGCCCGCTCCAGCGGCCAGAGACAAGGCGCTGGCTTGGCGCATGAAGAGACGACGCGATGCATGGGCGTGGATCGCAGGTGCACCGGTGATGTTTTTGGAGTTTTGCATGGCTATTTTCCTGTTACTTGATCACGATGAATTCGGGGGATGCCACCGTGAGGAGGATGGCGGCATTGACGCGCTGGCGTTTTGCCGTGGTTTGTGAGCTATTGCCAGACAAGGAAATGCTGCTGACCGCGTTGATGATTTCTGCGCGGCGTGCAGCACCGATGGCACCATAGGTCAAGCGGCTCGTGACGCGATCCACCAGCGCAGGCACATCGCTTGCCAGAGCCAGCTCCGCCGTGTAGTCAGCTTGCAGGTCGCGCCGATTTAAGCCATAGCCAGCGGAAAAACCGACACCGCCGCTGATGCTATCGCGCATGTAATTGACGTAGCCCGCAACGCTGGTTTCGTTGATGATCTGCAATTCGGGAGCCACCAAATTGCGCGCGGCACTTTGGCTGCCTGGCGCAACATAGCCTGGTCTATAAAAGTTAAACACGGAGGGTGCATGCAAGGGCGCTTGGCCCAATGCGTTGGCGGGGTTGTTGGTGAGATCAATTTCATATTTGCCTGACACGCTTCGATGAGGGAAGGCTCGAACGAAGGCCGACAAACGCAGCACGGGCTCGCGCACCTTGCCTGACACATCGCTCACCAAGCGAGCCTCAGGATGGAGCAGTACCGCCTTGAGGACGGCCTTGAAGTCGCCCCGCAGGCCCGCACCATTGTTGTTAAACGCACTGGCTACTGCATTCACGTAAGCTGGACTGGGATTGCTGGTGGTAAAGCGCTGGATCAATTGCCGACCAATAAAAGGGCCGACATTAGGATGCGCTGCGAGGCGATCTAGCGCGATTCGTAAGCTGTCTGCAGCGCTGGTGCCCGCTGGGATGGTGATGCCCAAGAAGGCCTTGGCCTCGACGCTGTGAAAATCCGGATAGGCAACCATGGGCTTCAAATCACGGTCAGAGTCGCTGCGATTATTGGATTCGCCGCGCAAGAAGCAATTCCTATCCTTCGCCGGGCAAGCCCAGCTCCAGCCAGTGAATACCTTGGCAAGTTCCGAAACATCAGCCGGGGTGTAAGTCTCGCGTGCCACACCGCCATTGCCCACGCGAGGGCGGCCATCTTGATCCAGCTCGACCAAGCCGATGCTGAAAAGCTGCATCAGCTCGCGTGAGTAATTTTCATCAGGTACGCGGCCACTTGCGGGATCGGCCTTCTGATTCGCAAGATGGGTCAGGTAGAGGCCCATCATCGGATTCGTGGATACGGTTTGCAGCAGATCGCGATAGTTGCCAAAGCTGTGCGCGTTCAACATATCCATCCAAGCAGCGACTGCACGATCGTAATTGTCCACATCTCCGTCTTCCAGCGAGATCACGAAAATTTGAGACAGCGCATACGCCATGCGAAGGCGCAGTTGATCTGATCCGGTGAGTGCCTGCTTCCAGAAAGTCGCTGCGACCTCCTTATCGTTTCCATCTTTGAGCGTTCTGAAAAACGCCAAATGCGAGCCACTGGCTGGCGTGGCGAGTTGCTCGTTGATCCAAGCCGAGTAACCGACGCTCATCAAGCGATCAATATCTAGATCCGTCGGTCCGAAGGTGGCTTGCGCTAGGAAGCGCGCGGCGTCGTTTCGAGTCGCAGGCTTGTCGTTCGCTACCGGAGGAGGGGGTGGCGGCGGTGGCGTTACGCCACTGACGACCGTCAGGGAGAGTCTGGCCGTGTTGCCAGCTGTGCCAGAGCCGCTTGATCCAGAATAAGGCTTTGCGTTGATCACGTAGCTGCCGACCGCTGGCGCCCAAGGTGCATAGACTGCGCCGCTGTTGCCTTTGTAGGCGTAGGGTGCATTGTTTTCAATTCGAGTTGTCGTGCTGAAGCCGTCAGTAAACACCACACTCTTTGCACCGATTGCATTGGCGCGGATATTGATTCTTGCTGTTGTGGCGATGGATACCGTGCCAGCTGACGCAAAGCTGGCGATATCGACACCCGTGTCAGCATTGACCACAGTGAACGAGGCGACAGACTGGGCAGCAGCCCAACCAGGTATCCATCCAATCGCCATCCACAGCATCAACTGACCCCAGCGTGCACACAGCCTCATGACATTTGTTTTTACCGAGAAATCGATTTTCATTGAGTTACTCCTGAAGTAGTTGATGACAGAATTTGGTTCTATTGCTCTCTAAGCAAGAAAAAAGTGGCGTGATAAGAGTGAAGATTTGCGCGATTATTCGCGACCCATTGCCTTCTCAATCAAGGATTAGCAAGCAGATGTTGAGGGTATGCATCACAAATCGGCAACAATAAGAGCGTTGCAAATTCTGATTTCTTGCTATGAAAACGACCTCGGAATAAAACTCAAAGCGAGTGATTTTTATAGCGCACAAACCTTTACCAAATGAATGAAACTGAGACAACTCATGATGAATATTGAATTTAGTAACAACATCGATATGGTCAATTGGCAAAGAGCTTCAGAGTTGTTTTCTCTCGTTGGCTGGGGTGTCCGGAGTCCACAAGAAATACAGGCTGCCTTTGAAAAAAGTAGCTTTGTTCGTTTTGCATATTCAAACGATGTTCTTGTTGGATTCGGGCGTACTGTTGACGACGGAAAGTTTTATGCATTGATTGTGGATTTAGTGATCCATCCTGAATTTCAAAGCAAAGGTATCGGAGCTAATATGTTGCTCTACCTGAAAGATTCTTTGGAAGGCTACTCGTTCACGACGTTAACTTCTGCTGTAGGTAAAGAAGAATTCTATGAAAAGCAAGGCTGGAAAAAGCAAACCACCAGCTTCATATGGCCTCGCTCAGACAAACAGAGCAAGGACTATGCATAGCAGGTGGTGCGAAATACGCAGCTCGCCAATCAGTAGATTGTTAAGCCGAATCGGCCACTACCCGTTATAAAACCTGCGCAGATTGCTATCAAATAAATAGTAACTCAGCCATTCAAACGAGAAGAAATCAACCGCTCCAACTGCTCAGCCAATTCGCGCCGTGGCACGCCGCTGCTTTGGATGGGGTCTAAGAAATCAAGCTGCGCTGTGACGGGTGCGGCATGGAGCATGCGCCAGATGGAGGACAGGAGGGTGTCGTCGCCGATATAGACCGGGCTAATGCTCAGCTCGCCGGAGGCTTCCAAAAAGCGCAATGCCACGGGTTGCACGGGGCTGGCTGCTGATACTGCGGCTTGCAGGAGATTCGCGTGGAAGGGAAGCACTTGTTTGCCATCGCTCGTCGTGCCTTCGGGGAACACGGCGATGAGTTGGCCTTCACGCAAGGCCTCGGCGATTTGATGGACGACGCGCAGGGCATCGCGGGCTTTGGTGCGCTCGATGTAGAGCGTGCCCACATTGGTGGCGAGCCAGCCGATGATCGGCCAATGCTTTACTTCTGATTTAGACACGAAGCTCACCGGCTGGGCGGCGAGCATCACCAAAATATCAAGCCACGAGACATGGTTGATCACCACCAGCATCGGGCCTTTTTGCACAGGCTGACCTTGCACGCGCACCGTGACATTGAGCAAACGCAACATGCCGCGCGCCCATTCGGCGATCAGCTGGCTTTGCTTTTCACCATTGGCTTTGGGAAAGCGCATGGTGATCGTCCACATGCCGTGCAGCAGATGCAGGACGCCTTTTAAGAAGGTAAATATTGCCTTTATAGGACGCATTTATTAAGAGAAATCGGGGGTTAGCCGTTATAGATTGTGCGCGGAGTGCTCATCTAATGATAGCAGACTATGTGCTGATCTTGCTCACCGTGCTGAAGCGGTAAACACCATTCTCCTTGCGCCGCACCAATACGCCATCAAACCAAAGCTTGTGCAAATGCGCGAGCGCTTCGCCTTGCGCGAAGGTGAGCTGATGCAGATCGAGCGCGCGCTTGAACATGATCGCGACGATATCGTGCGCGGTTTGCGGCGCTAGTCTGCAGGCTTCGATCACCTCTTGCAGGCGATCAGCATGGTGCTCATGCAGTTGCTTGATGCGCTCATGCAGGCCGATGAAGGGCTTGCCGTGGCTGGGGAGGGTCAGCGTGTCTGGTGCGAGGGGCGCGTAACGGTTGATGGAATCTAGGAAGAGCGTGAGCGAGTTGGCTTCGGGCTCTAGGTCATACACACTCACATTGGTGGAGATGCGCGGCAGGATCATGTCGCCGCTGATCAAGAGCTTGAGCGCGGGGCAGGAGAGGGCGATGTGTTCGGGGGCGTGGCCGTAGCCGGAGATGCATTGCCAATCGTTGCCGCCGATTTTGACTTGCATGCCATCCATGAGGCGCACGTAGCTCGTGGGCACGCTGGGCACCATCTGCGCGTAGTAGCCGGTGCGCTCACGGATTTGTTTTAAATAATCGGGGTTGCTCATGCCATGCGAAGCCACGAAGGCTGCGGCTGCCTCGCCGCCATGCCCCGAGGACAACGCAGGGGTGACTTGGCAGGCCATGCGGGCGGCGTTGAAATCGGTGGCGCTGATCCAAAGGTGGCATGTCCAGTTTTCGTTGCTCCATTTTTGGCAGAGAAAATGGGCGAGGCCGATGTGATCCGGATGCATGTGGGTGACGATCACGCGCAGGATCGGCAGGCCTTCCAGTTCGCTGGCAAAAATACCTTCCCATTGCGCGCGGCTCTCGGGACGATCAATGCAGCAATCCACCACTGTCCAACCTTCGCGGCCTTCGAGCTTGTCGCGCAGCAGCCAAAGGTTGATGTGGTTCAGCGCGAAGGGTAGCGCCATGCGAATCCATTTCACGCCGGGCGCTATTGGGAAAGTGCTGCCGGACTCGGGCAGCGTCTCGCCAGCTGTAGTGTCTAGCGGGTAGGTGAGCGCTTGTTCCTGAAGATTCATGGCGGATAAATTTCGATGTATATTCGATGCTGTGATTGACGTTAACGTAAACGTCAACTGATATTTAAATGTAATCGAATAACCGCATCAGCATCTGTCCCAATGGCAACACACACCTACTCGATCAGCGATCTGGCGCGCGAATTTGATTTGACCACACGCGCGATCCGCTTCTACGAAGACTTGGGGCTGCTCATGCCTGAGCGCACAGGCGCGGGGGGGCGATCACGATTGTATAGCGCGAAGGATCGAACACGGCTCAAGCTCACACTGCGCGCCAAGCGCTTGGGTTTTTCGCTCACCGAGGCAAAAGACATCATCGACATGTATGAAAGCCCACGCGATACCGGATCGCAGCTTAAAAAATTTCTCGCTGTTCTCGGTGCGCATCGTACAGAGATGGAAGGCCAACTGGCGGAGCTGCAAGTGCAGCTCGAAGAAATCAAGGCGCATGAGCGCGAAGCCAAAGCGCTGCTGGCTAAGAGCGAGAAGACGAAATGATCGCTTTATACCAACGCATTGAAGAGAGCTTCAAGCGCCAAGGCATGATGCAAGCCTTGGGCTGCGAACTGGTGAGCGTTGAGAAAGGCCGCGTGGAATTTGCGTTGCCCATGAGCGGCAGGGTCACACAGCAGCAAGGCGCGTTTCATGGCGGCGCACTGGGTGCGCTGGCTGATATTTCTTGCGGCTATGCCGCTTTGACTGTGGCGCCTGAAGGCATGGAAGTGACTTCGGTGGAATACAAAATCAATTTCGCTGCGGCGGCTGTCGGTGAGCGCGTACATTGCGTGGGCGAAGTTAAACGCGCAGGGCGCACATTGGCTGTGTGCCAAGCTGAAATTTTTGATGTGAAAGATGGTGTGCGCAAAAGCTGCGGGTACATGCAAGCGACGATGATTTACGTCGCAAAATACTATTGATTGAAACGAACAGGACACGTTATGAACTTACCCGGCCTCAACTTCCAACTCGGCGAAGATATCGATGCATTGCGCGATGCCGTACGCGATTTCGCACAAACTGAGATCGCACCACTCGCGCACGATACCGATAAAAACGACCAATTCCCGATGCACCTGTGGCGCAAGATGGGTGAGATCGGTGTGCTCGGCATCACGGTAGAAGAAGAATACGGCGGCGCAGGCATGGGCTATCTCGCCCACATGATCGCGATGGAAGAAATCTCGCGTGCATCAGCCTCGATTGGTCTCTCCTACGGTGCGCATTCCAACCTCTGCGTCAACCAAATCCGCCGCAACGGCACAGCCGAGCAGCGCAGCAAATACTTGCCTAAGCTGATCTCTGGTGAACACGTTGGCGCGCTCGCCATGAGCGAGCCGGGCGCGGGCTCGGATGTGATCTCGATGAAGCTCAAAGCAGAAGACAAGGGAGGCTACTACCTGCTCAACGGCAACAAAATGTGGATCACCAATGGGCCAGACGCTGACACGATGGTGGTGTACGCGAAAACTGAGCCCGAGATGGGCGCTCGCGGCGTGACAGCCTTCATTGTCGAAAAAGGCATGAAAGGTTTTTCCACGGCACAAAAGCTCGACAAGCTCGGCATGCGCGGCTCGCACACCGGCGAGATGGTGTTTCAAAACGTGGAAGTGCCCGCGCAAAACATCATTGGCGGCTTGAACAACGGCGCGAAGGTGCTCATGAGCGGCCTAGATTACGAGCGCGCCGTGCTCGCTGCGGGGCCGATTGGCATCATGCAAGCGGTGATGGACAACGTGATTCCCTACATCCATGACCGCAAACAATTCGGCCAGAGCATCGGTGAATTTCAGCTCATCCAAGGCAAGGTGGCCGATATGTACACCATCTTGCAGGCAGGCCGTGCCTTCTGCTATCAGATCGGCAAAAACCTTGACATGCTGGGCAGCGAACACGTGCGCCAGGTGCGCAAAGATTGCGCCAGCGTCATCCTCTGGTGCGCAGAAAACGCCACCAAAATGGCCGGCGACGGTATCCAAATTTTCGGCGGCAACGGCTATATCAACGAATACCCCCTAGGTCGCCTGTGGCGCGATGCCAAACTCTACGAAATCGGCGCCGGCACGAGCGAGATTCGCAGGATGCTGATTGGGCGGGAGCTGTTTGCGGAGACGGCATGAGCGTGACTGTCATCACTTTGCCAATTGCAGGCTACGCCATACGCGCATGGCGAACCAGTGATGCCCAAGATTTGCATGAAGTTTTGGGCAATCCAAATGTGGGCCGGCACATGGCCGATTGGTATCCGCGAGATGGCTACACCATGTCAATGGCGCAGGATTGGGTTAACGGCGGTGCTGAAGCTTTTGGTGGTATCAATTGGGCGATCACGTTCCAAGATCGAGCCATTGGAAGCGCAGGCATTCATCCTCAACAGGGATTTGCTCGCTGCAATGTTGAAATCGGCTACTGGCTCGCTGAATCACATTGGGGCAAGGGAGTAGGCAGCGCCATGGTGTCGATTCTGAAAGACAAGGCATTTGAAACACCAGAGATCACTCGCGTCTTCGCGCCGATTCATGCCGCTAATTTTGCCTCGCAACGTATCTGCGAGAAAAATGGCTTCGTACGCGAAGGCTTGCTGCGCCAGGGTGTGATGAAGTGGGGCAAGGCGATTGACGTGGTTTTGTGGGCGCGTTACCGAAATCACTAGAATCATTGCATGCCTTTACGCCATCTCTTAAATCACAACAAACAATGGGCCGCTTCAATGGAGCGGGACAAGCCGGGCTTTTTTACGGGTTTGAGCCAACAGCAAAATCCGCGCTACATGTGGGTCGGTTGCTCTGACAGCCGCGTGCCCGCCAATCAGATCACGGGCTTGGAGCCCGGCGAGGTGTTTGTGCATCGCAATGTGGCCAATGTGGTGGTGCATTCGGATTTGAATGCGCTGTCTACCGTGCAATACGCGGTGGACATGCTCAAAGTCGAGCATGTGATTGTGTGTGGGCATTACGGCTGCGGCGGTGTGCAGGCGGCTTTGGGCAATGTGCGCATTGGCTTGGCAGACAATTGGCTGCGGCATATTCAAGATGTGCGCGATGTGCATGCAGTGCGGTTGTTTGCTTTACCGAAAGAGCAGCGGCTGAATGTGCTGTGCGAGATCAACGTGATTCATCAGGTGCTCAATGTGGCGCAGAGCACGGTGCTGCAAGATGCTTGGGCGCGTGGCCAAGTGGTGACGGTGCACGGCTGGATTTATGGTGTGCACGATGGCGTGTTGCACGATCTGCTGATGAGCTTGAGCGCGGCTGAGGAAGTGCTGCCGGCTTACAAGGCGGCTGTAGATGCTGTTTTTGAAGCAAAAGAGGCGGGTAGCCGGCAATGATACTGCGCGGAGTGCTATTTATTTTGTAGCGTCTCTGCACAATGGTCTGAGCTCGCCGGCTGCGGTTGGGGTATCTCGCGGAGCGAAGTAGAGGGGGAGGCACGCGCGCAGCGCCAGCCGGAGGACATTCGCGCAGTGGGATGCCCCAAGCGCAGTCGGCGAGCTCAGACCAGAGCGCAAAGCAGTTAGGATGGAGACATGTTCCCCCAGCGCCTAGACTCTTCAATAGCATTCGATATCGCCCGCGCGATGCTCGATGGCTTTAATCGGCACTATCAGCTGTTCAGAGCAGAAAGCCAGCGCGCCAAGCATCGTTTTGAAACACAAGATTGGCATGGCCAGCAGCGGGCGCAGCGAGAGCGGATTGAGTTTTACGATCTGAGGGTCAAGGAAGCTGTCGCAAGGCTGGAGAAAGAGTTCAAAGCGGGCGATCAGCCGATGGAGATTTGGCAGCAGATCAAGCTGCACTACATCGGTTTGTTGATCAACCATCATCAGCCCGAGCTGGCAGAGACGTTTTTCAACTCTGTGACGACGAAAATCCTGCACCGCACGTATTTCCAAAACGACTTCATTTTCGTGCGTCCTGCTGTGAGCACCGAATATATTGAAAACGACGAACCCGCAGCTCAGCCAACCTATCAGGCCTATTACCCGACGCCACAAACCTTAGGCGAGAACATCGTTCGTGCGATTGAGAATTTTCGTCTGCTCACGCCGTTTGAGGATTTACAGCGCGATGCTGGCTTTGTACTCAAAGCCTTTAACGTTAAACTCAAGGAAGCGCGGATTCGAGCAAATTTTCAGATTCAGGTGCTCTCCAATCTGTTTTTTCGCAACAAGGGCGCTTACATCATTGGCAAAATCATCAATGGGTTCAATGAAGTGCCGTTTGCACTGCCGATTTTGCACACCGCGTCGTCGCAGGGGCATCCCAACTCGGCGGGGGATGACGAGGGTATCTCAGGGAGGCAGTCAAGCTTGGGTGGCAAACTTGTCATCGACGCAGCGCTGTTTGGCGAAGATGATCTGCTGATGCTCTTTAGCTTCGCGCGTGCTTATTTCTTGGTGGACATGGAAATCCCCAGCGCGTATGTACAGTTTTTGCGCAGCCTCATGCCGCGCAAGCCGCGCGCAGAAATTTATAACGCGCTCGGTTTGGCCAAGCAAGGCAAGACGCTGTTTTACAGAGATTTTCTTTATCATCTGCGCCACAGTTCGGATCAATTCCGCATCGCGCCAGGCATCAAAGGCATGGTGATGCTGGTGTTTGATCTGCCGAGCTTTCCTTATGTATTCAAGCTCATCAAAGATTACTACCCGCCGCCTAAGGACACCACGCGTGAGCAGATCAAAGGCAAATATCTGCTGGTGAAGCAGCATGATCGCGTGGGCCGGATGGCCGATACGCTGGAATACAGCGAAGTGGCCTTTCCGCGCATTCGTTTCGAGGAAAAGTTGATCGAAGAGATCAAAAAATTCGCCGCCAGCCAGATCGAAATATCGGATCGCGATGGCGATGGGCAGGAAGAAGTCATCATCAAGCATCTGTATATTGAGCGGCGCATGATCCCGCTCAATATTTACTTGCAAGAAGCTTTTGATCTGAAAGATGATCCACGCGCCATGCAGCAGATTGAAAAAGTCGTGATCGAATACGGCAATGCGATCAAAGATCTGGTGCGTGCCAATATCTTCCCCGGTGACATGCTCTGGAAGAATTTTGGTGTCACGCGCCATGGCAAAGTCGTGTTCTACGATTACGACGAGATTGAGTACATCACCGATTGCAATTTCCGCCGCGTGCCCACGCCGCGCAATGAAGAAGAAGAGATGAGCGGGGAGGTGTGGTATTCGGTGGCCAAAAACGACGTGTTTCCTGAAACCTTCGGCCCCTTCTTACTAGGCAACGATGCGGTGCGCGCGGTATTTATGCAGCATCATGCGGATTTGCTCGAGGCCACTTTCTGGCAAAGCCACAAAGATCGCATCCAAGCCGGGCATGTGCATGATGTCTTCCCGTATGAGCGCGAGAAGCGCTTTTCACACAAAAATTAAGCGATTTAGCGCTTTACCCGTTATGAAATGTGCGTGTAATGCTCATCTTTTTATAGCAAGGAGTGATCATGCGTGAATTCTGGGAATTGGCCAGCTATGTGGTCACCGTGTTGGGTTTACCGCTTGCCATAGCCATTTTTTTCTTGCAAGAGCGCAAAGAACGCGCCAATGAGGAAGAGGAGGGCTATCAACTGCTCTCCGATGCCTACAATGATTTTTTGAAAATCGTGCTGGCGCATCCTGATTTGCAGTTACGCAGCAACGCGCCGCTTGCCAACCCAACGCAGGAGCAAACCGAGCGCATGCTGGTGATCTTTGACATGCTGATTTCGCTCTTTGAGCGTGCCTACCTTGTGGCTTACAAAAACGACATGAACCAAGAGGAAAGCCGCCGCTGGAACAGTTGGGACGACTACATGCGCGAATGGTGCCACCGCGATGATTTTCACAATGTGCTGCCATTGCTGCTTCGTGGCGAAGACCCCGGTTTTCAGCAATACATGCGCCGCGTTGCTCAGCAAGAGCGTGCCGAAAATAGAAGTGAAATAGGCTGATCTCCGATATAAATATTGAATAGTTTGCTATCTAATATATAGCATTCAAACCATTATGCTGAGCCTGACTCACGCTTGCTGCGATGCCCGGCCTTAGCCAAAATTTCAATATAAAACGATGCCCCACCGCTTTGGGCGATGCCATCGATCAGGCCAAGCAACTCAGCCACATGCGCGGTGGCTGACTCTGGCTCGGAGAGGCCAAAGCGGCAGTCAAAATCCCAAAAATCCACGCCCTTGGGTAAAGCACGGGCACGTTCGCGCTTCAAATATTTGCGAATATCGTGCTTGATAGAGTCCAGCAAGCGATCCGGATGCTTGCCTTCTTGTACCAGTTGAAATGTTTTTTTCATAATGAACCTTTAAGAGCGATGATACGACGCTATGACCCCTCCTACCTTGCAACCGACCGATGAGCACACAAGCAGCGGGCCGAAGGCGGCTCACCGCGAGCCGCCCAGCAGCGAGGCGATTGCGCTGATGCCGCTGTTTGAGCGGCTGGGCATGGATCGCATCACGCTGGTCAGCACGGCTGCGCAGGCTCAGGAGGCTGCGGCGCAATTGCAAGCGGCAAAGGCTTGGGGCTTTGACACCGAATCCAAGCCGACTTTCCGCGTTGGCGAAATCTCCACCGGCCCACATGTGTTGCAACTGTCCACCAGCCAGCGCGCTTGGGTCTTCCAATTGCATGATCCTTCTTGCCGAGCGATAGCTGCTGATTTGTTGGCTTGGCCTGGCATTGAGAAAGCTGGTTTTGGCCTAGGCGATGATCGCAAACGCATCCGCGCCAAGCTGGGTGTGGAGCCTGAGGGAATCGTCGAAATCAACACCTTGTTTCGCAAGCTAGGCTACCGCAAAGAAATGGGCGTGAAAGCCGCCGTGGCCACGCTGTATGAAAAGCGCTTCATCAAATCCAAAAAAGCATCCACCAGCAATTGGGCATTGCCTGTGCTCTCTGAGCATCAGGTGGTCTATGCCGCCAATGATGCCTATGCGGCGATACGTGTTTACGAGACGCTTTGCGCTGCGGTTTGACTTAAAGTAGCGCGTAGGTCGTGCTGACGCGGCAGACGCTTTTGCCATCTTGCTCGCTACAAACATCAATCTCGCCAAACGCCAGCGTCTTCCCGGCACGCAGCACGCGGGCGGTGACGAAGCCATCCGCATTCGCCAAGGGTTTCAGAAAACTTGTGTTCATCTGCACCGTGGTGCATGGGCGAAATTGTCCAAAATGCTGCATCAACGCGAGCACCATCGCTGTGTCTGCCGCCGCCATCATCGCTTGGCCGCACACCATGCCGCCGATGCGGCTCAGATCAGGCGTGTTGGGTAGGCGCAGCGCGACCTCACTGCCTTCGGCGGAGATAACTTTGAGTCCCAGCGCCTGCACCCAAGGTGCGAAATACGCGGGCAGGGCGGCTTGCAGTTGTTCAATGTCCATGCCGCACAGGATATCAAAAGCGGGCCGCAGTTTCTCAAATTCCAGCAGGTTTCATCATCGTGCTCATGCGATCCACGGGTTTGAGCGTGATGGTGTTTAAATCTGCACCCTGCAACACCGTGAGCTTGATCTCGGCCTCTGGGGTGGCGCGATCCCATATTTTTTTGTAGAAGCTTTCCAGATTGGCCACCTTGGCATCGTCCACTGCCAAGACCACATCGCCCGGCTGCAAACCTGCGGCCTGAGCCGGACCGTCTTTGTTGACACGCAGAATCTGCACGCGACCGCCTTGCTCAGCCGAGGTCAGCCCCACCCAAGGGCGCTTAGAGAGCTTGCTGCTGCCGGTTTGCAACATCTCGCTCATGATCGGCTTGAGCAGATCAACCGGCACAAACATATTGCCCGGCAAGCGCACGTTTTGCCCCATCGCATCCATCACAAACAAGCTGCCAATGCCCAGCAGCTCGCCTTTTTGGTTAAACAAGGGCGCACCAGAATGGTTTTGCATCGGTGGGCTGGTGAAGAGAGCGCTCTCGATGTGGTATTCCCAATAGCCAGAAAAGGCGCGTTTGCTGACCAGCTGCGTCATGTTGACATCAGCTTCGTCATCAGGTGACGCGCCAGTGCTGGCCATCAAGGCCTCGCCTGTTTTGATGTCGCTACTGCCGCCCAGTGAGACTGGGGCGATGCCGCGCAAGGGCACCACAGGGCGAATCAGACCAAAGCCCGTGGCTAAATCGTAGGCCACGACGCGTGCAGGTACAGTTTTCTTGTCCGTGGTCGTGATTTGGATGTTGTCGGCTTCAAGAATCAAATAACCAATGGTGACCACCAAACCATCTGCACCAATCACCACGCCTGAGCCAGAACGCTGCTTGCCAAGCGTTTCTGCTGAGCGCGCGCCTTCAGCGGCGGTGACTTGCACGCCCACCACAGCCATCTGCGCTTTAGAAAGGGCGTTGATGGTGTCTTGCGCACTCGCGCCTGAGTTGGACGCAGGTGCAGCAGGGCTGGCTGCATGCGCGAGGCTTGTGCACAGCGCAGTGATCAGCACGGCAAAGGTGCTGCGCAGCTTGAGTGGGGTGAGGGCGGAGCGCGGTGTTGGCATGAAATTTCTCCAATATGAGGATCATCTTGCGCTTAAAGCTGCGCTCTTGCAAGCTGATCTGCCGATGGGCTTGCGGCGCAGTCGGGTTGTGATGAAAAAGTCAAGAAAATCACGAAATGTGGCTTGTCAAGTCATTCAGTGCAGGTTTTTGAAATAACCCTACAGGCTTAAAAGTTTTGACTGAAATACAACTGCACACCTTTCAGTCCAAAACCCTGGGAAAGTTAGTGAAAGCCAACAAAGAGCGGAGCTTCATATCTAAAACCGCTAAAATCAAGCCTATTGATACACTCATTTGGGTATATCAAAGGCGTTGAAGTTCACGATATGGGATGCACACAAGCTGTCCACCTGCCATCCACAGCCCATCCCCATGCGCTTCGACCACTTGCCCACATAAATTGTGAATAACCTGTTAATAACTTCCCGTTGCAAGCCCGCAACGAAGAAAGATTAGAGAATTTTCCCGTGTACTCACGATGCGCTTGCCCTACAATGAAAGTCCAACTATCGCAGTTGCCAATAGATTGTTGGTTTGTAGGGCGCGTCTTAAAACGACGCGCCCTTTTTCTTGGGTGTTGCGCTTTGCATATTGCCAAGTGTCATACGGATCAAGCACTTAAAGAATTAGTTTGAGATTTTTGTTGATGAAGCACATACGAAATTTTTCCATCATCGCGCACATCGATCACGGTAAATCCACACTCGCTGATCGTTTGATTCAACGTTGTGGCGGCTTGTCTGATCGTGAGATGAGCGAGCAAGTTCTCGATTCGATGGACATCGAAAAAGAGCGTGGGATAACTATCAAGGCGCAGACGGCTGCGTTGCAATACAAAGCACGCGACGGCCTGATTTACAACCTGAACTTGATCGACACACCCGGCCATGTGGACTTCTCTTATGAAGTGAGTCGCTCGCTTTCCGCATGCGAAGGCGCGCTGCTCGTGGTCGATGCATCGCAAGGTGTAGAAGCGCAAACGGTGGCCAATTGCTACACCGCTTTAGATCTCGGGGTGGAGGTTTCTTGCGTGCTCAACAAAATGGATTTGCCGCAGGCCGATCCTGAGGGTGCAAAAAAAGAAATCGAAGAAGTGATTGGCTTAGACGCGAGCGATGCGATTGCGATTTCCGCCAAGACGGGCATGGGCATTGATGAGGTGCTCGAACTTGTCGTGGCTAAGGTGCCGCCACCGCGTGGTAACCCCGATGGCCCGCTACGCGCCATGATTGTGGACAGCTGGTTTGACAGCTATGTCGGCGTGGTGATGCTGGTGCGCGTGGTTGATGGCCGCTTGGTCAAAGGCGACAAAATTTTGATGATGGCCAACGGCTCCCAATACAACGCCGACAGCATTGGCGTGTTCACGCCGACCAACGAACCCCGCCCCGCGCTAGAAGCGGGCGAAGTAGGCTACATCATTGCCGGTATCAAGGAGTTGAAGGCTGCTCGCGTGGGCGACACGATCACGCGCGTGATCACCCGAGGCGCTCTGGGTATGATGAACATTGCGCCCGCCACCGAAGCTTTGCCCGGCTTCAAGGAAATTCAGCCGCAGGTGTTTGCTGGGTTGTATCCGAGCGAATCCAGTGAGTATGAGCAGCTTCGTGATGCTTTGACGAAGCTTCAGTTGAACGATTCAGCTTTGCGATTTGAGCCAGAAGTCTCTCAAGCGCTGGGTTTTGGCTTCCGTTGCGGCTTTCTGGGCCTGCTGCATATGGAGATCGTGCAGGAAC
This sequence comes from Variovorax sp., assembly GCA_031375105.1. Taxonomy (GTDB): domain Bacteria; phylum Pseudomonadota; class Gammaproteobacteria; order Burkholderiales; family Burkholderiaceae_C; genus JANMDU01. The sequence goes on along the minus strand of JANMHJ010000021.1, from coordinate 67,449 downwards.
GCTTGGAGCGCGAGTTTGACCAAGATCTGATCACTACCGCGCCGAGCGTGGTGTATGAAGTGCTCACGGGCGGCAAAGATCCTGAGACGCTGTTGGTGGAAAACCCTTCCAAGATGCCCGAAGTCTCGCGCATCGAAGAAATCCGCGAGCCCATCGTGGAAGTGCATATCTATGTGCCGCAAGAGTATGTGGGCTCGGTGATGACGCTGGCCAACCAAAAGCGCGGCATGCAGCTCAATATGGCTTACAAAGGCCGCCAAGTGGTGCTGACCTACGACATGCCTTTGGGCGAAATCGTGTTGGATTTCTTTGACAAGCTCAAAAGTGTGAGTCGGGGCTATGCCTCGATGGACTATGAGTTCAAGGAATACCGCGCCTCAGATGTGGTGAAAGTCGATATGTTGCTCAACACCGAGAAGGTGGATGCCCTGTCCATCATCGTTCACCGCAGTCAAGCCACCTATCGAGGCCGCGCTGTGGCCGCGAAGATGCGCGAGATCATCAGCCGCCAGATGTATGACGTGATCATCCAAGCGGCCATTGGCGGCAACATCATTGCACGTGAGACAATCAAGGCCTTGCGCAAAAACGTGCTCGCTAAATGCTACGGCGGCGACATCACGCGCAAGAAAAAGCTCTTGGAAAAGCAGAAAGCGGGTAAAAAACGCATGAAGCAAATCGGCACGGTGGAAGTGCCGCAGGAAGCGTTCTTGGCTATTTTGCAGGTGGAAGACTGATGGGTAAATTCATGCCAGGCATCACAGCGGTGGTGCTGGGACTTTTCGTGGCCTACGCGGCGGCTTGGTACTTCAATGTGTTTGAAGGCAATTTTTCGCTGCTGCTCTTTATTGCCACCGTGGTAACGGGGGTGTATTGGCTGCTCGAGCGCTTTATCTTCTTGCCTGAGCGCGCGAACGCGGCGGCGATGATTGAAGAGCAAGCTATTCTTCGCCAAGCCGAATTGGCCAAGATGGGCATCAGCCAAACCGAGATTCATGCCAAAGAAATGGTCGCTTCCAAAGATGCTGTCTTGCAACAGCCTTGGTGGCTTGATTGGACGGCGGGGCTTTTCCCAGTGATTTGCATTGTGTTTTTGCTGCGCTCGTTTTTGTTTGAGCCGTTTAAGATTCCCACAGGCTCGATGATTCCGACCCTGCATGTCGGTGATTTGATTTTGGTGAATAAATACACTTACGGCGTGCGCCTGCCAGTGATCAACAAAAAAATCATCGATGTGAACAACCCCGAGCGCGGCGATGTGATGGTGTTTCGTTACCCTCCCAACCCGAATGTGGATTACATCAAGCGTGTGATCGGCCTGCCCGGTGATGAGGTGAGCTATCTGAACAAAAAGCTGGCCATCAACGGTAAGCTGCTATCGAAAGACGTGATGCCAGATTTTCTGGAAGAAGACACGATGCGTTACAGCAAGCAGTTTGAAGAGCTGATCGAGTTGTCGCAAGGCGGCAGCAAAAAGCACAAACTGCTCAACGATGACCAGCGCCCGGCCATGATCCCTGGCGTGGAAGATTTTTCCTTCAAGCAAAACTGCCGTTACAGCGTCGAAGGCGTGGTCTGCAAAGTACCGGTTGGTCATTACTTCATGATGGGCGACAATCGGGACAATTCCCTCGATTCCCGTTACTGGGGCTTTGTGCCCGAGAAAAATATCGTGGGCAAGGCCTTTTATGTGTGGATGAATTTTGGTAATCTCCGCAGAATTGGTTCGTTTGACTGATCTTTCCCGTTTTCATACAAGGCGCAACATGAAATCTCAACAACGCGGCATCTCTTTAATTAGTCTGATCTTTGTCGGTGTGGTGCTGGCTTTTGCTGGCGTGGTGGGCGCACAAGTGTTCCCAACGGTGCTTGAATACTTTGCAATTCTGAAAGCCACTAAAAAGGTGGCCGCTGCGGGTGGCACGATTGGCGAAATTCGAACCAGTTTCGACAAAGCGCAAAACATCGATGATTTCAAAGCCATTATGGGTAAAGACCTCGATGTCACCAAAAACGGCGACAAAGTGGTTGTCAGCTTTGCCTATACCAAGGAGATTCACCTTGCTGGCCCGGCTTTTTTGCTGCTCAAATACGCTGGAAGTAGCGACAAGTGATGATCGACGGTTTTCTATTAGGCTGCGCCCTTGCTTGATGCTGCCCTGCAGCTGCAGCAACGCTTGCAGCATGAATTTCACAAACCTGCCTTGCTTGCGCAGGCGCTGACGCACCGCAGCTACAGTGCTGACCACAACGAGCGCCTAGAATTTTTGGGCGATTCTGTGTTGAATTTGGCTGTTTCTGGCATGCTCTTCCAAGCTTTGGGCACGCTGCAAGAAGGTGAGCTCTCGCGCGTTCGCGCCAATCTCGTCAAGCAAGACACGTTGCACAAAATTGCCGTTGAATTGCATCTAGGCAATCTCATCCGCTTGGGTGAAGGCGAACTGCGCTCAGGCGGCAGCAAGCGCCCCTCTATTCTTGCTGATGCGCTAGAGGCGGTAATCGGCGCGGTTTATCTGGATGCGGGCTTTGAAAAAGCCTCCGCCTTGGTTCATCGCTTGTTTGACAAAGTGGAAATCAACCCCGAGATGCCTGCTGCTGGCAAAGATGCCAAGACCGAGCTGCAAGAGTTGCTGCAAGGCAAAAAGCTCAAGCTGCCTGCCTACAACGTGATGAGTATCACTGGCGCAGCGCATCGGCAAACCTTTGAGGTGCAGTGCGCGATTGAGCAAATGCAGCGCGAGGCACGCGGCTTTGGTAGCTCGCGTCGTGCAGCCGAGCAAGAGGCCGCGATGGCCATGCTCAAGTTGCTGAAGACCGTCGCTTAATTCTTGTTTGCTATTAAATAAATAGCAAACATTGTCGATTTTATAACGGCTAACAGCCGAATTCTTATGAAAAAACCAATCCCCAACAACGCTCAAAGCGATTCATTGCTTGATGCGTTCTTCCAAAAACCGGCAGGAGAGGCAACTTCGCCTGATGCCGCAGTAGCCGATAGTGCGCCCAAACGCTGCGGCATGATCGCCATCGTTGGTAAACCCAACGTCGGCAAATCCACCTTGCTCAATGCCTTGGTCGGACAAAAAGTCAGCATCACCTCGCGCAAAGCGCAAACCACGCGCCACCGCATCTTGGGCATCCGCACGCAGGGCGCAGCGCAATTCGTCTTCGCTGACACACCGGGCTTCCAAACGCGCCACGGCACCGCGCTGAACCGCTCGCTCAATAAAACTGTTACCGGCGCTGTGAGTGGCGTGGATTTGATCTTGCTCGTGGTGGAAGCTGGGCGTTTGTCCGGTGCCGATGCCAAAGTGCTCTCACTCTTGGGCAAGCAGGCCAAGGGCGTGCCTGTGGTGCTGGTTGCAAATAAGCTCGATACCGTGAACCGCCGCGCAGATATTGCGCCTTGGTTGCAAGAGGTCCATGCCAAAGGCATGGGTGCGATTAAATTCGAGCCAGCTATGGAGCACAGCAGTGAGACCAAAGCACAGAGCGATGCCAAACCGGCAGAAGATGGCGATGAGGTGGCAAATGCAGACATCAATGCAGAAGCAGAAAGCATTGACACGGCAGAGATCAGCGCAGAAGACCTAGAGGTCGTCAAAACCATCCAGTTCGCCGAGATCATCCCCATGAGCGCCAAGCAGAAAAAAGACATCGAGCGCTTGCTCGTGATCTGCGAAAAATACCTGCCTGAGCAGCCTTGGATTTACACTGGTGAGGAAGTCACCGACAAATCCGAACGCTTCATGGCCGGCGAAATCGTGCGCGAAAAGCTCTTCCGCTTCACCGGCGATGAGCTGCCTTACACCAGCACGGTGGTGATCGATCAATTCAAAGAAGAGCCCGGCAAAACAGCCAAGCGCTTCGTCAAAATCGCCGCAACCATCATCGTCGAGCGAGATTCCCACAAAGCCATGGTGATCGGCGCGGGTGGCGAAGGCTTAAAGCGCATGGGCACCGAAGCCCGAGAAGAGCTAGAGCGCCTGATGGACGCCAAAGTCTTCCTCCAGCTCTGGGTCAAAGTGCAAGGCGGCTGGGCCGATAACGCGGAGCGGGTGAAGAGCTTTGGGTATGAGTAATTTTTAATAGAAATCACCCTATCCCCCTTATAGAATATGCGCAGAGTGCTCACTAATTAATAGCATACATTCTCATGAAGCGCATCGCCCACGAACCCGCCTTCGTCTTGCATCGCTACGACTGGAGCGAGAGCAGCCTGATTCTGGAAGTGCTGACGCGGCATCATGGGCGAGTGGCGATGGTGGCGAAGGGGGTGAAGCGGCCGAGTTCGCAGTTTCGGGCGATTTTGTTGCCGCTGCAGTTGCTTTCGATCAGCTTTTCGGGGGATGCGGAGGTGCATACGCTGAAGGGCGCTGAATGGCAGGGCGGCCTCACGATGCCTTCGGGTGATGCGCTGCTTTCGGGCTATTACCTCAATGAGCTGATGATGAAGCTGCTGGCGCGCGATGATCCGCATGAGCTGCTCTTTGATGCTTATGCGCATGCCTGCACTTGGCTACGGGATGCGGCGCAATTGGATGCATCACTGCGGGCGTTTGAATTGGTGCTGCTGCGCGAGATTGGTTTGCTGCCCACATTAGATACAGACAGCTTTTCCATGGGTGCGCTGGAGGATGATGTGCTTTACAGCTTGATACCCGAGGTGGGGCTGCGCGAGACCACAGGTTCGTCTTTTGAAGAGGCGGCGATGAGTGCGGCAGCTTGGCGCAGTTTGCAAACTGCGCTCGATCAGCGTGCGGCGATTTTCCCGGCACGCGAGGCCGTGCAGCGCATGGCTGCTTCAGATAAAGCCGCACTCAAGCAATTGCTGCGCAGCTTGCTAAACTACCACGCTGGCAGCCGGGGCTTTCGCACGCGGCAGCTGATGATGGATGCGCAGGCGCTGAGTTGACTTGCACTTACTATTAATTTGATAGCATTCTGCGCACGTTTTATAACGGGTAACAGGCGATTTTTCATGAAGAACTCAATCCACACAGCACTTTCCGTGAATGTCAATAAAGTGGCGCTCGTGCGCAACACGCGGCATGTGGGCTACCCAAGCGTGACGCGCGCGGCTGAGATTTGCCTGAAGGCAGGCGCAGCGGGCATCACGGTGCATCCACGGCCCGATGAGCGGCATATTCGCAAAAACGATGTGTATGAAATCGCAGAGCTGATGCGCCTGTGGCCAGGGCGGGAATACAACATTGAAGGCAATCCGTTTCATAACTTGATGGATTTCATCCGCGCTGTCAAACCACATCAAGCCACCTTCGTGCCCGATAGCGAAGGGCAGAGTACTTCTGATCACGGCTGGAGTTTTCCGCAAGATGCGGAGCGCTTGAAGCCGCTGATTGACGAATGCCATGCACTCGGCGTGCGTGTGAGTCTGTTCATGGATCCTGTGCCCGAGCAGATGGCCGCTTGCAAAGCTGTGGGCGCAGACCGCGTGGAGCTATATACCGAGACATGGGCGAGTGCGTTTGGCACGGCTTCAGAGGCCAAAGTGCTCGCGCAATTTAAAGCCACAGCAGAGGCGGCGAGAGACGCTGGCTTGGGTATCAATGCTGGGCATGATTTGACGCAGGCTAATTTGAAGCCCTTCATCGCAGCCATGCCCTTCGTTGCCGAAGTGTCGATCGGGCATGCCTTTGTCTCGGATGCGCTGGAGATCGGGTATTCCGAGGCTGTGAAGGCGTATTTGGCGGCTTTGAGTCGTATTTGAGGGAAATACGGCTCAGAATTTGAGCAGTATTTTTAATTCAATCACCCATGTTTTTTATTTCTTTGTATTGACCGCTCTCATGATCTATGGCATCGGCACCGACATCTGCGACATTCGCCGCATCAAAGCCAGCTTAGACAAGCATGGCGAGCGCTTTGCCAGCAAGATTTTGAGCGATGCTGAACTGATCACTTGGAAGCAGCGCACTGCGCGTTGGCCTGAGCGGGGGGTGCGTTATCTGGCCACGCGGTTTTCTGCGAAGGAAGCGTTTTCCAAAGCGATTGGATTGGGCATGCGCATGCCCATGACTTGGCGGCTCTGCGAAATCGCCAAGCTGCCTTCAGGCGAGCCGCGCATCGTATTGCATGGCGGTTTGAAAGAGTGGTTTGAAGCCAAACAATTGAAGGCGCACATCACAGTGACGGATGAGACAGATTACGCGGCTTCGTTTTGTGTGGTGGAAACCGCTTCAAATTAAGTGCCAAATCGGCCTCTGGCCGTTATAAGATATGCGCAAGATGCTATCAAATTCATAGAAAGAAAACCATGAGCCATCACGCCCCCATCATCCTTGACGTGGCTGGCCTCACGCTGAATGCGCATGATCGCCGCCGCCTTGCGCATCCACTCACAGGAGGCGTGATTTTGTTTGCGCGAAATTGGCAAGACCGCATGCAGCTGACGATGCTCTGCGCTGAGATCAAAGCGGTGCGCTCAGATTTGCTCATCCTTGTTGATCATGAAGGCGGGCGCGTGCAGCGCTTCAAAACAGATGGCTTCACGCATTTGCCGCCGATGCGCAAGCTGGGCGAGCTATGGATGCAGGACGGAAATCTCCCGTCCGGTAGCGGTGCGATGAAAGCGACAAACGCCGCCACGGCCTGTGGCTATGTTCTCGCGGCTGAGCTGCGTGCTTGCGGCGTGGACATGAGCTTTACGCCTGTTCTCGATTTGGATCACGGCGGCAGCTCGGTGATTGGAGATCGCGCATTTCACAGTGATGCGCGCGTGGCTTCGCTCTTGGCCAAGAGCTTGATGCATGGTCTGCTGCTCGCTGGCATGAGCAGTTGCGGCAAGCATTTCCCCGGCCACGGTTTCGTGAAAGCGGATTCTCATACTGAAATCCCAGTAGACAAACGCAGCTTGAAAGCCATTCTTGCCGACGATGCGGCCCCTTATCAATGGCTCAGCCACGGTTTGCAATCAGTGATGCCAGCGCATGTGATTTACCCGAAGGTGGACAGCCGCCCAGCAGGGTTTTCTAAGCGTTGGTTGCAAGAAATTTTGCGCGGAGATTTTGGCTTTACCGGTGCGATTTTCAGCGACGATTTGAGTATGGAAGGCGCTCGCCTGATTGACGGCAAGCGCGTGAGCTATACGCAAGCGGCTGTGGAAGCGCTCAGTGCCGGCTGCGACATGGTGCTGCTGTGCAACCAAAGCGTGGGCGATGAGGGCAGGGCCGTGGACGAACTGCTTGAAGGTTTGGCCGCAGCGCAAGCCAGCAAAAAATTCTCACCAAGTGAAATGAGCGAGCAACGCCGCTTGAATTTATTGCCACAAACCGTGCCATTGGCTTGGGATGAGCTCATGGTCTCACCTGCGTATATGCAGGCGTTGCACGAGGTGATGTAAAAAAACCGCTTTGCTTGGCAGCAGAGCGGTTGGTTTTTAAGCGAAGCGGCGTTACTTCTTCTCAATCGGATCCAGCGTAATCGCCAACCCGCCGGGGGCAATTCTGAAGGCACCGGGCTTGTAACCCCAACCCTTGGCCGCTTCTAAATCTTGCGCACTGACTTTGTAGAGCACTTGTTCGGCAAGCAGTTTTTGCGCGAGCGCCACGCCCAAGCGAGACATCGGGCGCTCCATCAATTCAGGCACACCATCCACGCTGAGTTTGCCTAACTTCACATCCGTCATGCGCACCGAGTTGTCACTCGGCTCAAAGCGCAGGCCATAACTCAGGTCAATCCCGCCTTTGTATTCGCGCTTGGTGAGCAAGCCCACGATGCCGCTGCCCAACACATTCAAATCAAGCGAGGTGTTGATGCGATTGTTTGCTGCATCAAAGCTGATTTTCGGTGAACCGACGCCCACATCGAGCACTTCCAGCATTTTGCTGTTGAAAGGAAATTGCCCGCTAATCAGTTGTATCAGCTTCGATTCAGACACCATCAAGGTTTTGGGCTGCGGCTTCATGCTGGCGCAGCCGAGTAAGCTCGCGGTGAACATGACAAGAGAGGCGATGAGGGCAAAACGACGCATAAGAGTCTCCGTAGGGAATGATGATCTAGGCTTAACGCAGTAAACAGAAAAAAGACAACAAAAAAGCCGCAGAAATCAATCTGCGGCTTGCATCTAAAGCGATGAGCGCTAGATCATAAACACTTCCACACGACGGCCTTCGGCTGCGCTGGTAGAGCCTTCTTTGATGTCGTTCGGGCGAACCAAGATGATCTGAGCTTCTGGCACGCCAGATGCTTTGAGCAAATCACGCACAGCGAAGGCGCGTTGCTTGGCCAGTTCAGCGTTTTTCGCAGCGTCGCCGCTGGGATCAACGTAGCCGCTGAGGCCGACCTTTTTGCCTGTTTTCGCAGCGTCGAGAATCTGCGTCAACGCTTTGGCGCCGTCTTGCGCAAGCTCCAGCTTGCCGGGTGCGAAGTAAAACTTCACGACACCGCCGTCGACCTTCACGCTAGCAGCATCTGCGGCGGGCGCAGCAGGTGCGGCTGCGGGAGCGGGTGTTGTAACAGCAGCCACAGGCGTGGCAACAGCAGCCGGAGTAGCAGCGGCTGCAACGACAGCAGCAGGAGCAGCCACAGCAGCTACGGGCGCAGCAGGCTTACCATGAATCGACATCATCAAAGGCACGATAAGCAGCGCCACGATGTTGATGATCTTGATCAGCGGGTTCACAGCGGGGCCAGCCGTGTCTTTGTACGGGTCACCCACGGTGTCACCTGTCACGGCAGCTTTGTGTGTGTCGCCGCCTTTTTTGTGGGTTACGCCATCGCGGTCAACAAAGTTGTCTTCGATGAGCTTCTTGGCGTTGTCCCAAGCGCCGCCACCGGTACACATCGAGATCGCTACGAACAAGCCGGTCACGATGGTGCCCATGAGCAAGCCGCCTAGAGCTGCAGGGCCAAGCGCCAGACCAACAACGATGGGCACAACGACTGGCAACAGCGATGGGATCATCATTTCTTTGATGGCGGCCGTGGTGAGCATGTCCACCGCAGCGCTGTAATCAGGCTTGCGTTTGCCAGCCATGATTTGGCCGTCAGCAAACTGACGACGAACTTCAACCACTACCGAGCCCGCAGCGCGGCCCACGGCCTCCATTGCCATCGCGCCAAAGAGGTAAGGAATCAAGCCGCCAATGAAGAGGCCAATGATCACCATTGGGTTGGACAGATCAAAGCTGATCACCTTGCCATAAGCTTCCAGCTTGTGGGTGTAGTCAGCAAACAGCACGAGCGCAGCCAAGCCAGCTGAGCCAATCGCGTAGCCCTTGGTCACTGCTTTGGTGGTGTTGCCCACGGCATCGAGCGGGTCAGTCACTTCGCGCACAGAAGCGGGCAGCTCAGCCATTTCAGCAATGCCGCCAGCGTTGTCAGTGATCGGGCCGTAAGCGTCAAGCGCCACAACGATACCGGCCATGCTGAGCATGGAAGTCGCTGCAATCGCAATACCGTAGAGGCCAGCCAGTGCATAAGACACCCAAATCGCCACGCACACAAAAATCACAGGCCAGGCGGTGGAGCGCATCGACACGCCCAAGCCAGCAATGATGTTCGTGCCGTGGCCGGTGGTGGAGGCTTGAGCGATGTGCTTCACGGGCGCGTATTGCGTTCCCGTGTAGTACTCCGTGATCCAAACGAGTACGCCCGTCAACACCAAGCCCACAGCGCAGGCACCAAACAGCGCCATTTGTGTGCCGCTGGCCTTGATAGCGTTGTCGGGCATGATGGCCACGGTCACGAAGTAGAAGGCAATCAGCGACAAACCGCCAGCCACTGCCAAGCCTTTGTAGAGCGCTGGCATCACGTTCTTCATGCCAGGCGAGGCCTTGACGAAGAAGCAGCCAATGATCGAAGCAATGATGGACACTCCACCGAGCATCAGCGGGTAAATCACAGCGGCTGTGCCCGCGTTGGCTAGCAACAAAGCGCCAAGCACCATGGTGGCAATCAGTGTCACGGCGTAGGTTTCAAACAAATCAGCGGCCATGCCAGCGCAGTCGCCCACGTTGTCACCCACGTTGTCTGCAATCACGGCTGGGTTGCGTGGATCATCTTCTGGGATGCCAGCTTCCACTTTGCCCACCAAATCCGCGCCGACGTCAGCGCCTTTGGTGAAAATACCGCCGCCCAAACGGGCGAAGATCGAGATCAGCGAAGAGCCGAAAGCGAAACCGATCAACGGGTTGAGCAGTTTGGCGAGGTTTTTATCAGGTGTCATCGCGCCATTGCCGACGAGGAACCAATAAAAGATGGTCACGCCGAGCAAGCCCAAGCCCACCACCAGCATGCCGGTGATCGCGCCGCCACGGAAGGCAACGTCAAGCGCGGGGCCAATACCTTTGGTGGCTGCTTGTGCTGTACGCACGTTGGCGCGCACCGACACATTCATGCCGATGAAGCCGCAAGCGCCCGAGAGCACCGCACCCACCACAAAGCCGAGAGCAGACATGCCGTCAAGGAACAAGCCAATCAAAATCGCCAGCACCACGCCAACGACAGTGATGGTTTTGTATTGGCGCGCCAGATAAGCGGCTGCGCCGGTTTGAATCGCCGCTGCAATTTCTTGCATACGGGCATTACCTGCGTCTTGGGAAAGGATCCAACTGCGTGCCCAAACGCCGTAAACCACGGCGGCCAGACCGCAAAGAAGCACGAGGATCAGTGCTGTATTGCCTGTCATATTTCTATTCTCCTGTTAGTTTTACGTAGAGGGTGCAACACGTGAGGTATCGCACCCGCCGCGTTGCTTCCTCATCCGCTTCGCTGTTATGAAGAGCAGACAATTGGCCAACTCGCGGAATTTAGCCTGAAAACGTGGCAGATTCGAGTTTTGAAGGCTTTGCGTCAGTAAAATCAGGGTTAATACTGGCTTCGAATTGTTATTTTTTCATAAAGAGACCATCATGTCCCTCGACCACGTGCCACCAGGCAAAAACGCCCCTGAAGAATTCAACGTCATCATCGAAATCCCGATGAACGCCGACCCGATCAAATATGAGGTTGACAAAGAATCCGGCGCGATCTTCGTGGACCGCTTCATGAGCACCGCGATGCACTATCCCACCAACTACGGCTATATCCCCAAGACCCTCTCAGGCGATGGTGATCCGGTTGACGTTTTGGTGATCACACCTGTGCCGTTGATCCCCGGCGTGGTCATCACCTGCCGCGCGATTGGTATTTTGAAAATGGAAGACGAAGCCGGCGAAGATGGCAAGCTTCTGGCCGTGCCCATCGACAAAAAATGCAGCCTCTACACTCAGTGGCGCAAACCTGAAGACCTGAACCCCTTGCGTCTGCGAACCATCTCTCACTTCTTTGAGCACTACAAAGATCTGGAAGAAGGCAAATGGGTCAAAGTGCTCGGCTGGGAAGGCGTGGATGCGGCGCACAAAGAAATCACCGATGGCATGGCTGCTTACTTGGCTGACAAGAAGTAATTTCTTGCCTGAGGCGATGCTAGTGTGTGATCAATCCGTCGGCTTTGACTTCTTTCTCACAGCCTAGCTCGTTGTTTTGTCCATTGAGGTGAGACGATGCCTGCGACGGCGGACATGTGGGCGGGGAACTAGGTGTCTGGACAATCACCAAACGCTACGTAATTGATAGCATGCTACGCAGGTTCTATAACGGGTCGAGGGCGCTTTCTCTTGAGATTTTTGCTCCATACTGCTTGGCTTACCGTATGCACAAAAGGGTCATCAAAACAGGCGATACTCACGCCCATGCACCGCACCATCTTCACCACGCCCGTGGTCAACACCCTCTTGCGTCTAGGCTCCATTGCCTTTTTAAAAATGACAGGCTGGAAGATTGAGGGAAGCCTTCCTCCTGAGGCCAGTAAGTGTGTTTTGATCGCAGCGCCGCACACCAGCAATTGGGATCTGCCTTACACGCTGATGGTTTGCTTTGCCTTGCGGTTGAATATTTATTGGATGGGCAAAAGCAGTATTTTCAAGCCGCCGTTTCGCGGCCTCATGATGTGGCTGGGCGGTATTCCAGTGAACCGGGAGCAATCCTCCAACCTCGTGGCCAGTTCTGCGCAGGCTCTGCAAGATGCCGATGGTTCGGTGCAGCTGATCGTGCCTCCGGAGGGCACGCGCAGCAAAACGCGTTATTGGAAAACGGGCTTTTACTACATCGCTCAAACTGCCAAAGTGCCGATCATGATGGCCTATATGGATTATTCGCAAAAGCGCAGTGGCCTAGGGCCTTTGTTTCATCCTAGCGGCGATATTGAGAAAGACATGGTGGCCATCAAAGCGTTTTATGCGCCCTTCAAAGGCAAGAACGCATCGCAGTTTGAGGCTTAAAGCCTCGGGTTTTCAGCCTGCTTGAAGCGCGGCTTGGTATAATCCATGTAACAGCAATACAAGTGCGACAGCAGCACCTCCGTAGGCATCCGGGATCATTCCCACTTGACCGCCAAGGTCAACGCCTCACACGCAAGGACTGCACACCAAATGTTCGCCCATCCCGCTTGTGCTGCCTCCACAGTTTCGCGCCCGCTTTAGGCTTTGCCTTGGCCCTTGCGTCTGTGCCATTGATCTTTCTCTTTAGGTGTCTGCATGCCCAACAAAACTCCCGCCAAACCTGCCGCAAAAACTCCCGCCAAGCCTGATCCGAAGGCCAAAGTGGTTCAAGCAGCTGACAAAGCGCCTGCTAAAGCTGCATCTACCAAGCCCGCTGCCAAAACAGCGCCCAAAGCCCTAGCTGCTGAAAAAGCAGCACCCCCTCAGCGCATGGGGGCCAAGCGTGGCCCTAAGCCAAAAGGCAGTATCAACACAGAAGACGATCATGAGATTGAAGACCTGATTGAAGACGTGCCCGAGCCGGTGGCGGTGGTGGTCGGTGAAGATGGCGAGAAGGTCAAGCCGCTTCGCATGAAGTTGTCTAAGGCCAAAGAGCGCGCCTTGATGAAAGAATTTGGCTTGGATGAGACGGTGCTCTCCGAGGAAGATTTGGCCAAGCGCCGCGTGCGCCTCAAAGCCCTGATCAAACTGGGTAAAACGCGCGGCTTCTTGACGCATTCTGAAATCAACGACCACTTGCCCGACAAGCTCGTCGATGCCGAAACACTGGAAGTGGTGTATTCGCTCTTGAACGACATGGGCATCGCCGTCTACGAGCAAACGCCAGACGCAGAAACATTGCTGCTCAACAACAATGCGCCAACTGCCGCCAGCGAAGAAGAAGCCGAAGAAGAAGCCGAAGCAGCTCTCTCCACAGTGGATTCTGAATTTGGCCGCACCACCGACCCTGTGCGCATGTATATGCGCGAGATGGGCACGGTGGAGCTGCTCACGCGCGAAGGCGAGATTGAGATCGCCAAGCGCATCGAAGGCGGGCTGAACGCGATGATGGAAGCCATCTCGCACAGCCCCGCCACGATCCAAGAAATCTTCAACATGATGACCGAGGTGCAGAGCAAGAAAGTCTTGATCTCTGCGGTGGTCGATGGTTTCGCCAATCCCAATGCAGCAGACGACTTTGTTGCCGAAGAGGATTTTGACGAATATGACGACAGCGAGGGTGACGAAGAAGCCAAGGCCAACAAGGCCATGACCAAGCGCCTAGAGGAGTTGCAAAACGAAGCCTACACCCGCTTCGATGTGATCCGTGGGCATTTTGAGAAACTGCACAAAAGCTACGACAAAGAAGGCTACGGCACAGTGGCCTATCACAAGGCGCAAAAATCCGTCACCGATGAGCTGATGTTGATTCGCTTTACCGCCAAGACGATTGAGCGCCTGTGCGAGATGGTGCGCGGTCAGGTGTCTGATGTGCGCAAGGTCGAGCGCGAGCTGCGCAAAATCATTGTGGAGAAATGTGGCTACCCGCAAGACAAGTTTGCCGAAGAGTTTTCTGGTCGCGACAAAATGGGCAAGAAAACCGTGAGCCATCTGCTGGATCTGAAATGGATCGAGACGCAGGCCAAAGCGGGCAAGAGCTGGTCTGTCACCATGGGCCGCTATGTACCGCCGGTGCAAGAGCTGCAAACCAAGCTGATCAACCTGCAATCGCGCGTCGTGGTGCCGCTGGAAGATTTGAAAGACATCAATAAGCGCATGAACGATGGTGAGCGCAACTCACGCGATGCCAAGAAAGAGATGATCGAGGCTAACTTGCGCCTGGTGATCTCGATTGCCAAGAAATACACCAACCGTGGCCTGCAATTCTTAGATCTGATCCAAGAAGGCAACATCGGCTTGATGAAGGCCGTGGACAAGTTTGAATACCGTCGTGGCTACAAGTTCTCCACCTATGCCACTTGGTGGATTCGCCAGGCCATCACGCGCTCCATTGCCGATCAGGCGCGCACGATCCGCATTCCGGTGCACATGATCGAAACCATCAACAAGATGAACCGGATCTCGCGTCAACATTTGCAAGAGTTTGGCTTTGAGCCGGATGCCGCGCTGCTGGCTGAGAAGATGGAAATTCCTGAAGACAAGATCCGTAAGATCATGAAGATCGCCAAAGAGCCGATCTCGATGGAAACGCCGATTGGCGACGATGACGACAGCCATTTGGGCGATTTCATCGAAGACAGCGCTAACACCGCACCTCTGGAAGCGGCCATGCAGGCGGGTCTGCGCGATGTGGTGAAAGACATTCTCGATTCCCTCACGCCACGCGAAGCCAAAGTGCTGCGCATGCGCTTCGGCATTGAGATGTCCACCGACCACACGCTGGAAGAAGTGGGCAAGCAATTTGACGTGACGCGCGAGCGTATTCGGCAAATTGAAGCCAAGGCATTGCGCAAGCTCAAGCATCCTTCGCGCTCCGATAAGCTGCGTAGCTTTGTAGACACGCAATAAGCTTGCAGCCGCAAGGCTTGCTGTGCTTCCCAAGCGCCGTTGATGCAAGTCAACGGCGCTTTTGTTTGAGAGAGGTTTTTCGAGGTTTTTTTAAAGAAAATCGACGCATTGCCCTTATGGAATATACGCAGATTGCTCACTAAATCATAGCAATGCAATGTAGAGCATGCTCTCGACTATGTGCCAGGATGCCTACCTTATGCATGAATTGCATAGAAAAGGGTTTGTAAAACTCGGGTTAACCCTTATTCTTCGTTCATTGAGTTATTCACCTGCTGATCCGCTTCATTTCGACTGCGGCAACAGGTTGCAAGAGAGAGCACCATGAACGTTTTGAAGGCATTTTTTGCCGCCCTTTTGAATCGCCGCAACAACGCCCCCGCTGCCCGCCAACTGCTAGAGCGCGCAGACCAAGCTCGCGGCTTGTCGCAGGGCGATGCTGCTGAGTTGCGCGGTAATGCGCTGGCAGTGCTGCGCGTGGTGCGTTAAATACTTCAAGCGCGCTGCGGTGTGTGCCGCAGTGCCTTTTGAGATGTTTTAGCTTGGTAACCGGCGTATTTACTGCGCGAAGTGCTAGGAGAAATATAGCAAAAGCTACTGCTTCAGCAGTTCAGCCTTTGCCGGCAAAGTGAATTTAAAACTGGCATCCGGCAGTGAAGGATTGAGCTGCATAGCGCTGAAATTGATCAGGCTGCGTTGGCCGAAGCTGTCGGTGATGTCGAGTTGTTGTAGGGCATCGCCTTTGAATCCGATGCGTACGATTTGTAGGGTGCTGTCAGCGGCTTTGGGTTTGGCGCTGACCCAAGTTAATCCGTCTTTATCGGGTGCATTCTCCAAGCTGAATTCATTGCGCAACACGATCAGATCGGTGGCCGAGGCGATCAAGGCGGCGGGGGTGTTGGCAAACGCGGTGGATTGTTTGCGCTGCGTGGCTTGATTCAAGTCTGCGTCGTAAATCCACAGGCTCTGCCCATCGGCCAAGATGAGTTGCTCAAACGGCTTTTTGTATTGAAATTTGAATTTACCGGGGCGCTGAAATTCAAAGCTGCCGCTGGAGGTTTTGATGCGTGGGGCTTGGCCAGCCGCGTCGCCTGCACGAGCGGGAGAGGTGACGGTTTGCGTGAACTCGGATTTACCGGATTTCACTGTTTTCACGAAATTTTCTAAGCTTTCTAGGCCGTTAGCCGTTATAGAACCTGCATAGAGTGCTATCAAAAGCGTAGTCGCTAGTGGCCGTAAAAGTCGTTTCATGAAATCGCTCCCATTGTGCAAACACAGTTAATTTACGGCTCATTCGCCGCGCTGCGGCACCAAAATCTCGCGCTGTCCGCGCCCATTCATCGCCGTGACCAAACCCGCTTTTTCCATCGCTTCCAGCAAATTGGCGGCTTTGTTGTAGCCAATGGCCAAGTGGCGCTGGACGAGGGAAATGCTGGCTTTTTGGTTTTTCAAAACAATCTCCACGGCTTTGTCGTACAGCGGGTCTTTCTCGCCTGAGCTGCCGCTCAAGCCATCTAGGCTCAGAGCGTCTTCATCGTCCACAGTTCCGCCCTCCAACACGCCGTCGATGTAATTGGGCTCACCCTGCGATTTGAGATACGCCACCACGCGGTGCACTTCCTCATCACTCACAAACGCGCCATGGACGCGCACCGGAAAACCTGTGCCCGAAGGCATGTAGAGCATATCGCCCATGCCCAGCAGGGCTTCTGCGCCCATTTGATCCAATATCGTGCGGCTGTCGATTTTGCTGCTCACCTGGAAAGCAATACGCGTCGGAATATTCGCTTTGATCAGGCCCGTGATCACGTCCACACTCGGGCGCTGCGTGGCCAAAATCAGATGAATGCCGGCTGCGCGGGCTTTTTGCGCCAGCCGCGCAATCAGCTCTTCAATCTTCTTGCCCACCACCATCATCAAATCAGCCAGCTCGTCAATCACCACCACGATGTGCGGCAATCTATCCAGTGGCTCAGGCGAATCTGGCGTGAGTGAAAACGGGTTGTAAATAAACTCTTCGCGCGCTTTGGCATCGTCAATCTTCACGTTGTAGCCCGCGAGATTGCGCACACCCAGCTTGCTCATCAGCTTGTAGCGCCGCTCCATCTCCATGACGCACCAATTCAAGCCATGCGCTGCTTGCCGCATGTCCGTAACGACAGGGCAGAGCAGATGCGGAATGCCTTCATACACACTCATCTCCAGCATCTTCGGATCGATCAACAGCAGGCGTACATCACGCGCCTCAGCTTTGTACAAGAGTGAAAGAATCGTTGCATTGATACCCACCGATTTACCCGAACCCGTCGTTCCTGCCACCAAACAGTGCGGCATTTTGGCCAAATCAGCCACCACGGGGTTGCCCACAATGTCTTTGCCCAAGCCCATGGTGAGCATGGATTTCGCATCGTTATACACCTGTGAGCCAAGAATTTCTGACAGGCGAATGGTTTGCCGCTTGGCATTGGGCAATTCCAGGGCCATGAAGTTTTTGCCTGGAATCGTCTCCACAACGCGAATCGAGACGAGCGAGAGGGACCGCGCCAAATCCTTCGCCAAGCCCACAATTTGCGAGCCCTTCACGCCCGTGGCAGGCTCAATTTCATAGCGCGTGATCACCGGCCCTGGCATCGCAGCCACGACCTGCACCGCCACGCCAAAATCCTTGAGCTTCTTCTCGATCATGCGCGAAGTCATCTCCAGCGTTTCGGGCGAGACAGTCTCTTGCCGCACTGCGGGCGGGCCATCGAGCAGATCGACTTGGGGCAGCTTGCTGTCGGGCAGTTCCAGAAACAAGCCCTTTTGCCGCTCTTTGGCCACGCGCGTGCTCGTGGGCACATCGACAAACATATCCGTGAGCACCGGTTCTACCCGCGCACGTGCAGCTTTGGGGAAGATGGTTGGCAAGATATGCAATTCTTCGCTTTCTGCCCGCTCCACATTCACCGTCTCTTCACGCTCGCGTGCGGCCTGCGTGCCAAAGGCCAAATCTTGTGCCAGCTCTTTCTTCTCGCGGCGCTTTTCAATCCAACTCAAGATGAAACCGCCCAAACCTTCTGCCCAAGTGACCCAAGAAAAGCGTAGCGCCCAAGCCGCTCCCAGCAGGCCGAGCGCTATGGATACCAGCGCCGACCCATTGAAGCCCAGCCATTTGTTGGCCAAGCCGCCCAGCCAAAAGCCGAGCACGCCGCCAGCATGCCCCGGCAAGCGCGCTTCAAAGCGATACAGTCGAGTCCATTCCAGCGTGCAGCTGGCAGCCAGCAGCAAAGCAAGGCCGAGCCAAAAGAGGGCGCGGGGTGGCGCGGGTCGGGTGTCGCCACGCAGCCAACGCGCCATGCTAGAGAGCCAAGTGCGCACACCCGCCAACACCAGCCACACAACGGAATAGCCAAAAAGATAAAACGAGGCATCTGAAACCCAAGCGCCCAAGCGCCCGCCCCAGTTGCGCGCGGCTGCGCCCAGGGCCCCGCTGCCCGAGGTGGACCACGCGGCGTCAATGCGGGTGTGCGTGGCCAAGGCCAGCATCCAAAACAGCAAGGCCAAAGCGCCCAAGGTGAGCAACACCTCCGGCGAAAAGCGGCGTGGTGTGGCGCTGTTGGCAGCCGCAGAGTTGCGAGCGCCAGCAGTAGCGTTTAAGGTGTCAAGGGAATAGGCCATCTATCAAAATGATAGCGCACTTCTGTGCCAGAGGAAAAATGGCTGCACATGATGGCAAAACCAACCTAGCCGCTAGCGCAGGGGCGCAGCCGAGGCAGTAGGAGAAAAACGCAGATCGCGTCAGCCCAGCGTATTGAGGCGTTCGCGAATCAGCACAGCGCCAGAGGGCTGCGTCTCGATGAAACCGCGCTCCTCCAAATCTTTCATCACGCGGCTGACCATCTCGCGCGAAGCGCCCACCATTTTGGCTAAATCTTGGCGTGAGACTTTGTCGCGAATGAAGTGGTTGCCTTGGGCATCCAATTCAGAGGCTTCCATCAACGCCCGTGCCACGCGGCCATACACATCCATCAGCGCAAGCGATTCAATCTTGCGATCCGCGCTGCGCAAGCGCTGCACCAAACCCTTCATCACGGCATAGGCCATGGAGGTGTTCTCAGGCAGGCATCGGGCAAACTCCAAGCGGCCCAGCATCAATACATCGGTCTGCACTTCGGCACGTACAGAGGCCGAATGCGGTTCATTGTCAATCAGGCTCATCTCACCAATGTAGTCGCCGGGCTGCAAATTGGCCAAGATCACTTCGCGGCCTCGGTTGTCAGAGGTAAACACGCGGCAGCGCCCCGTCAAAATGATGAACAAGGCATTGGATTTTTTGCCCTGCTCCACCACATACTCGCCGCGCTTGAAGCGGCGCTTGATCACAGCCTCTGAAACTGACTCGGCTTGTGAAGGCGTCAGCATGGCAAACAGCGGCACTCTGCGAATCAGCTCCAGATTTGACAACATCGACATATTTGTGTCCCTCGACAGACATTTGATTATTTTATGACCAGCCTCTGATTGGAGAAAACTTGAATTTCGCGAAACCGGATCGAGATACGCTTCAATCCCCTGATAATCGCTCTAACTTTTGTCTTCTTCGCCGCGACTGTACATCAAACGTCGCAATATAGCCACAGAATTTCCCTTAGGTTTATCCATCTATGAAACACGCCAAAGTCCTCATCCTCGGCTCCGGCCCAGCTGGCTACACCGCCGCAGTCTACGCCGCCCGCGCAAATTTGAAGCCCGTTCTCATCACTGGCATGGCCCAAGGCGGCCAACTCATGACGACGACTGAGGTCGATAACTGGCCCGCCGATGTGCATGGCGTACAAGGCCCTGAGCTGATGCAGCGCTTTTTGGAGCATGCCGAGCGCTTTAACACTGAAATTATTTTTGACCACATTACCAAGGTTGATTTCTCCAAGCGCCCGTTCACTTTAACTGGCGACAGCGTGAGCTACACCTGCGACAGTCTGATCATCTCCACCGGCGCATCGGCCAAATACCTGGGCCTGCCCAGCGAAGAAGCCTTTATGGGCAAGGGCGTTTCGGGCTGCGCTACCTGCGATGGTTTTTTCTACAAAAACGAAATTTGCTGCGTGGTGGGCGGCGGCAACACAGCGGTGGAAGAGGCGCTGTATTTGAGCAATATCGCCAGCAAGGTCTATTTGATCCACCGCCGCGACAAGTTCAAATCCGAAGCCATCCTGATCGACAAAGTGATGGAAAAGGTCAAAGAAGGCAAGATCGAACTCAAGCTATGGAACACGCTCGATGAAGTGCTGGGCGACAGCACCGGCGTGACCGGCGTGCGCCTGAAAAACGCGCAAACTGGAGCGAAAGAAGACATCACGCTCAAAGGCTGCTTCATCGCCATTGGCCATTCTCCCAACACACAAATCTTTGAAGGCCAATTGGAGATGAAAGGCGGCTACATCGTCACCAAAACCGGGCTGGACGGCTTTGCCACGCAAACCAGCGTGCCCGGCGTGTTTGCCGCAGGCGATGTGCAAGATCACATCTACCGCCAAGCCATCACCAGCGCGGGCACTGGCTGCATGGCCGCGCTCGATGCGCAGCGCTTTTTAGAGCAGGCTGGCGCGTAAATACGCTGCCGCACAATGCTATAATTGAGGGCTTCAATAGGCGCATAGCTCAGCTGGTTAGAGCACCACCTTGACATGGTGGGGGTCGTTGGTTCGAGTCCAATTGCGCCTACCAATCTTCTCGAAATTGAACACCAATCAATTTCAAAACAACAAGCCGCTAAGGGTAAACCTAGCGGCTTTTTTGTTGGCTTTCTGTGTGAATTGCCTAGAATCTTGTTGCAATGCAGCAGATTTTTTGCTGCATCTCGATCTGAGATCAGTTTAGGAGCATTCTTTGGCCACCACAAAAAAAGCAGCCCGCCCCGGCGCGACAGCCTCCATCGATTCCGCATCCTCCTCAGGCTCAGCATCTCAGTTGCGCATCATTAAAAAATACCCCAATCGCCGCTTGTATGACACTGTCAGCTCCGCTTACATCACGCTAGCCGAAGTCAAACAACTCGTCATCGATGCCAAGCCCTTTGCCGTGCGCGATGCGAAAACCAGCGAAGACTTGACCCGTTCCATCCTGCTTCAGATCATTTTGGAAGAAGAAAGCGGCGGCGTGCCGATGTTCAGCGAGGCCGCGCTGGCCAACATGATTCGCTTCTACGGCCACACCATGCAAGGCTTCATGGGCAGCATGCTCGAGAAAAACATGCAAGCCTTCACCGATCTGCAAAGCAAATTCGGCGCAGGCGCGTTGCCCACGCTAGGCGCTGTGCCAAGCGCGGCTCAGGCCAACCAATTCATGGGCAGCTTCATGGAGCAATCCCAAACGATGGCTGCACAGATGCAAGAGCAAATGCTAAATGCGTTTGGAATGAAGCGATGAAATCGAGAATTCGCGTCAATAGCCTATGTCGAATCTGCTAAAAGTGTTCTCGGCGAGTCCAACAGCTTTCCGCGGATAACGACGCTCAAGCCTTTTTCACCCACGACGTGCACCATCCTTTGGCCGTCACCTTCTTGCCCGCAAACAGAGGGCAAGGGCCAGCTGCCTCACCGGCTTTCCCCAGATACAGCGCGCAATTGCTGCATTGATTGCCTGAAACGTAGTTTTTGAACCGTGACGTGTCAGCCTTCGTAGCGTCTTCAACGTAGCCCAAGGCGGCTGCTTGGACGTCCTTTTCATCCAGCATGGGAAGAGCGGCGGTATTCATAGCAGGCGTTGGTGTTGGCTCGGGTCTGCTTGGCGCTGGAGGCGCGCTGTTTGTTGAAGGGGCTGCGGGCTCGGGCTTCGGCGAGCACGCGCCCACCAGCGCCAAGCCTGCAAAAGGAGTGATTTCGATGAAGCGCCGACGTGAAGTGAAATGGGTCATAAAAGTTTCCTGTGGTGATCCGGACCATCTGACATAAGTTGCAAACAAGGCAGGCTGGCTGCTACGCCAAACATGACTCAGCATCCGTGGTGCAGTCTCCACTCTGGTGCCCTGACCCGTCTGTACGCTGTCGCACCCAGAACTTGGACCTTGATGAGTTGGCTTCATCGACTGCTCCCTCAAAGATGCCGCAAGAGCCGGAAAGAGGCCTTCTAGTAAAGCCCGTAAATAAGGCTCCGATCACCTGCCATCTGAGACAATAGGCGCATGATTGTTGCTACCCCTGAAATCACCCCCACCAAAATCCCCAAAGTCGGCTTTGTAAGCTTGGGCTGCCCAAAGGCTTTGACGGATTCTGAGTTGATCCTCACGCAGCTCTCCGCCGAGGGCTATGAAACTTCCAAAACCTTTGAGGGCGCTGATTTGGTGATTGTGAACACCTGCGGTTTCATTGACGACGCGGTTAAAGAGAGCTTAGACACGATTGGCGAGGCACTCGCCGCCAATGGCCGCGTGATTGTGACGGGCTGCTTAGGCGCTAAGACGGTGGATATGAAACCCGATGACGCTCCTGAAATGATAGCTGCTCGCACAGGTTCTATGCCGGCTAGCGGCCAATTTGATGCTCAAAACTTAGTTAAAAGCATCCACCCAAGCGTGCTCGCCGTCACGGGCCCGCACGCCACGCAAGAGGTGATGGATGCGGTGCACAAGCATTTGCCTAAGCCTCATGATCCGTTTACTGATCTCGTTCCCGCCTTTGGTATCAAGTTGACTCCGAAGCATTACGCTTACCTGAAAATCAGCGAGGGCTGCAACCATCGCTGCACGTTTTGCATCATCCC
The DNA here is from genome assembly GCA_031375105.1 of Variovorax sp. Classification (GTDB taxonomy): domain Bacteria; phylum Pseudomonadota; class Gammaproteobacteria; order Burkholderiales; family Burkholderiaceae_C; genus JANMDU01. The sequence goes on along the minus strand of JANMHJ010000021.1, from coordinate 44,917 downwards.
AAGCATGCGCGGCGATTTGGTCAGCCGGCCGGTGGGCGATGTGCTGAAAGAAGCGAAGGCGCTGTTTGAAGGCGGTGTGAAAGAGTTGTTGGTAATTTCTCAAGACACGAGCGCCTACGGCGTGGATGTGAAATACCGCACAGGTTTCTTTGACGGTAAGCCAGTGAAGACGCGAATGTTTGAGCTGTGCGAAGAGCTTTCAAAGCTGGCCGAGCCGCATGGCGCTTGGATTCGCCTGCATTATGTGTACCCGTATCCGCATGTGGACGAGATCGTGCCGCTGATGGCCACCGGCCGCATCCTGCCCTATCTGGACGTGCCGTTTCAGCACAGCCATCCTGATGTGCTCAAGCGCATGAAGCGCCCCGCGAGTGGCGAGAAGAATTTGGCGCGCATTGAGCGCTGGAGAGAGATTTGCCCGGAGATCGTGATTCGCTCCACATTCATCGCGGGCTTTCCGGGCGAGACTGAAGAGGAATTTCAACATTTGCTCGACTTTTTGCGCGAAGCCAAGATTGACCGCGCAGGCTGCTTTGCCTACAGCCCGGTGAAGGGCGCTGCGGCCAATGAGCTGGAAGGCATGCTGCCGCAAGAGGTACGCGATGAGCGCTTGGCGCGCTTTATGGCTGTGGCGGAAGAAGTGTCAGCAGAGAAGCTGAAAAGCCGCGTGGGCATGACGATGCAAGTGCTCGTCGATCACGCGCCAGCATTGGGCAAAAAAGGCGGCAAAGGCCGCTCGTATGCGGACGCGCCGGAGATTGACGGCATCGTGCATTTGCTGCCGCCCGAGAAGATCAGCAAGCAGCTGCGGGTGGGCGAATTCACTGCTGCGCGGATTGTGGGCACGCAGGGCCACGATCTAGTGGCGCTGCCGGTGTGATTTAGAGCGATTTTGGCAGTTAGCCGTCGTGTTTATTGCGTGGGGTGCTATTGTTTTAATAGTTCTGAAGATCCACCCGTCGCATCGGGATCAACGGCCAAGGCCACTTTGGCGCGATGCTGGGCGGCTTTGAGTTCGCCTTCGAATTGCTCTTTCTCGTTGAGCTGCATGGCGGCGTCTATGGCCAATCGTTTGACGTTAACGCGGAAGTTTCTGTAAATGGTTGCGCCAATCAGTGTCATCAGCTTATATGCCAATTCAGGCCGATGTTGCGCCAAGGTCTCGATGCTGCTTGCGGTGAAGAGGGCGCAGGTCACATCACCATCGGCCACATACTGAGCATATCGCCGCGTGGGCAGAAACAGGACATCGGTGCCAAAGATGCAGCCGGGCACTTCGACATTGGCCACCAGCGGCGCGCGCCCGTCCGGCAAGGCGATCTGCACAGCAACATTGCCTTCGAGCAACAGGTAAAAAGGCGCGGTGGCCAGCGGTGCGCCAAATTCAGAGAGGATGCCGCCATCTGGCCAAGTTTGATACTGCGCAATGTCTGCAATGAGCTGAGCATCCAAGCTAGACAACTGCGCAAACGCAAGCTGTTGAGATTGAGCCGCAAGGTGCTCAACGCAGAGGGAGTTCAGATGAGTCGTTGGCATGGTCGTCACCAGTATTGCACAAGCGTCTGTAGCATAGTTGCCTGCTTGTGCCGCAGGCGGGAAAGCCCTTACTTCGGAGCCAAACGAATCGCGCCATCTAAGCGAATCGTCTCGCCGTTGAGCAAATCATTGTCGAAAATGTGCAGGGCGAGTTTTGCGTAGTCTTGCGGTGTGCCCAAGCGCGAAGGGAAGGGCACAGCGGCGGCCAGCGCGTCTTGCACGTCTTGGGGCATGCCAAACATCATCGGCGTGCCCATGATGCCAGGGGCGATGGTGCACACGCGGATGCCGATTTTTGACAGGTCTCGGGCGATGGGGAGTGTCATGCCGACGATGCCGCCTTTGGACGCGGAATACGCCGCTTGGCCGATCTGACCGTCGTACGCTGCCACAGAGGCGGTGTTGATGATGCAGCCGCGCTCTTTGGTGGACTCTGGTTCGTTTTTGCTCATGGCATCGGCGGCCAAGCGCAGCATGTTGAAGCTGCCAAAGAGATTGATCGTGACGGTCTTTTTGAAGGCATCAAAATTATGCGGGCCATTTTTTCCCACGGTGCGCTCGGCGCTGGCGATACCGGCGCAGTTGACCAAGCCCATGAGTTTGCCCATGCTGACTGCCTTGGCAACAACGGCTTGACCATCAGCCTCGCGCGTTACATCGCATTTCACGAACGCGCCGCCGATCTCGGCGGCGACTTGCTCGCCTTTTTCGGCTTGCATGTCAGCAATCACGACTTTGCCGCCTTGCGCTGCGAGCATGCGGGCTGTGCCTTCGCCCAGGCCTGATGCGCCGCCGGTGACGATGAAAACGTTGTTTTTGATTTGCATGGGTGCTCCAAGAGAGAAAAATTCAAATACCGAACGCAGAAGACGCAAAGCTTACGCAAAAGACGCAAAAAAGAAAAAGACAGGAAAAAATCAAAATCAAATTTGAGCTTTAAACCGTATCTTCTCTTCTGTCTTTTTGGTATTTCTTCTGCGTAATCTTTGCGTCTTCTGCGCCCGGTATTTATATTGGGGGGGGGGTGATTTACGTTGACGTAAACGTCAATTTCTAATTATCAGCGATTTTGCAAGCCTGATAATCGCGCAATGCTTTGGATGAAACTAAAAATTTGGCTCGTGCTTCTTGCTGCGAGCTTGTTGGCCGCGTGTACCACTGCGCCCGTGAAACCTGCTGATCCGCCTGTGGTCGCGCACGATCCAGGGGTGACGATCAAGCGGCCACCTAAGATTGGCCTGGCACTGGGTGGCGGTGCCGCGCGGGGGTTTGCGCATGTGGGGGTGATTGCTGCGCTGGAGGAAGCGGGGATCAAGGTGGATTTGGTCGTGGGCACATCAGCGGGCTCGATGGTGGGGGCGATTTACGCTTCGGGCAAATCAGCGGCGCAGCTGCAAGAAGTGGCCTTAAAAATGGAAGAGGCCGAGATCACAGATTGGACTTTGCCTTTCTTCAGCCGCGGTATTTTGCGCGGCGAGGCGCTCTCCAATTACGTGAACCGGCAGGTGAATAACAAGTTGATTGAAAGCTTGCCGATTCCGTTGGGCATTGTGGCTACAGATTTGAAGAGCGGGCAGGGTGTGCTCTTTAGACAGGGCGACACCGGGCAGGCGGTGCGCGCGAGTAGCTCTGTGCCTTCGGTGTTTAACCCGGTGAAGATTGGGGATCGCGAATTTGTCGATGGCGGGCTGGTCGCGCCGGTGCCTGTGCGCTATGCCAAGCAAATGGGCGCGGAGCTGATCATCGCGGTGGATATCTCTAGCGCGCCCGAGGGCAATGGGTCAGACGGTACGGTGGCTGTGTTGCTGCAAACCTTCGCCATCATGGGCAAGAGCATCAACGAATATGCGTTGCAAGGGGCAGATATCGTGGTGCGGCCTGAGCTGGGGGGAGTCAAGGGTGGAGATTTCACTTCAAAGCGGCGTTCGATTGAAGCTGGCAAGCTCGCCATGCAGCGTTTGATTCCGCAGCTCAAAGCGGCGATAGAAGCTAAATCACGGTGATGTGATGAGCAAAGCGTTTACGAAAGAAACCGATGCTGATGAAGACGAAGCTGAAGCCGGCGCGCCGCCGATTCCCGCTGGCAGCAAAAACTACATCACCCGCGCGGGCTACGACCGTTTGCAGCTTGAGCTGAAAGTGTTGGTGGATGACGAGCGCCCGAAGGTCGTGGAGGCAGTGCATTGGGCCGCAAAGAATGGCGACCGCAGCGAAAACGGCGATTATCTCTACGGCAAAAAACGTCTGCGCGAGATTGATCGGCGCATTCGCTTTCTGACCAAACGGCTAGAGATTGCCGAAGTGGTGGATACTTCAAAACACCATGGAAGTGATCAAATTTTCTTTGGCGCGACAGTCGTTTACTCCAATAAAACTGGGCAGGAGCGCACGATCACGATTTTAGGTATTGACGAGGCTCAGAGCACGCAGGCTCAGGTCAGCTGGATTTCACCCATTGCGCGCGCATTCCTGAAGAGCCGTGAAGGCGATGAAGTGCGCCTACAAACGCCTGCGGGCGTACAGCTGCTAGAGGTGCTGAGCGTGACATATCCAGCACTGAAGTAGTATTAAAATGATAGCAAACTATGCAGAAAATATAACGGCAAGAGGGCGTTTTTTCTTAAAAACTACGTTCTAGGCGGTGAGAGGCATGTCATCTCAACTCAAGCAGTTTGCATCTGTGCAGGATCATAAAAAAACGTCTCTTGCGCAATCTTCTCGCCTTGCCAGCGCTGCCAAGCAATTTCCTCGATGCGCATCGACTGACCTTGCAGGGTCACAAAATCAAACACCCAACGAATCGCCACATGATCGCCATGCGTCAGCACCGGACGCACGCATTGGGATTGCACTGATTGCATCCTGTCCAACACGGCTTGTTCACGCGCCATATTCGCTTGTCTGCCCACGCGCGGCGCTTGCTGGTTCTCTTGCATGCTGGAATCATCGGTGTAGAAATCTTCTATCGCCTTCACATGCGCATTGGATTCCACGCAGGCAATGAAGCTTTCGAGGGTGGCTGCTGTGGGCATGGGGTTTCCTTGGGGCTAGGGCGAGGGGAATCTGTGGCAATCTGCGTTAAAGTTTAGTCTAATCATTCCAATAGAGGTGTCCCCCATGAAGCAAATCACAGCCATCGTTAAACCATTCAAGCTCGAAGAAGTGCGCGAGGCGCTGGCCGAATGCGGCGTGACGGGGCTCACGGTGACGGAAGTCAAAGGCTTTGGTCGCCAAAAAGGTCATACCGAGCTGTATCGCGGTGCGGAATATGTGGTGGATTTTTTGCCGAAGGTGAAAGTGGAGGTCACAGTGAAAACCGTGGATGTGGATCGCTGCGTCGATGCCATCGTCAAAGCCGCCCGCACTGGGAAAATCGGCGACGGTAAGATTTTTGTCACTCCCGTAGAGCGCGTGGTGCGTATCCGTACGGGTGAGCAGGATGAGGCAGCGGTTTGAAAAGAACTGCTGCCATCAATCTAACCGCTTGAGCTGCTCCGATAGCCCAGCAGCAGTCACCAGCTCACGCAGTAAGCCCGCAGGTTCCTCAGCGATTCGGATCATTTCCATTTGGAATTCGCCGACAAAGCCATCATTCACCGTGCCGCGCATCATTTCCATGAAGGCATCGTAGCAACCGTTGACGTTGACAATACCGATGGGTTTGTCGTGATAGCCAAGTTGCTTCCATGTCCATGCTTCGAAGAGTTCTTCAAAGGTGCCAATACCGCCAGGCAGGGCGAGAAACACATCGGCATGTTCGGCCATCATGGCTTTGCGTTCATGCATGGTCTCGACAATGTGCAGCTCGGTGCAATCGCGTTTGGCCCATTCTTTTTCTACCAATGCTTTGGGGATGATGCCTTTGACGGTGCCGCCAGCGTCTAGCGTGGCTTGCGCCACAATGCCCATCAGGCCGTTATTGCCGCCGCCATAAACAAGCTGGCCGCCATGCTGGCCGATCCAGCGGCCCACCTCGCCTGCAGCGTAGGCAAACGCAGGTTGGTTGCCTTCGCGCGAGCCGCAATAGACGCAGATGGAGAAATTGGGTTTGCTCATAGGAGTCAGAAAAAACGTGAATACAAAGCGCCAAGCCACACGCCGCTGCACAGCATGAGGGAGAGCAAGACGGCGGCAGAGCCCAAGTCTTTGGCTGTTTTTGACAACTCATGCCACTCGGGACCTATGCGGTCAATGGATCGCTCGATGCCGGTGTTGAGCAACTCGGTGATCATCACGATGACAATTGTGGCGATGAGAAAAGAGGTTTCCAGCCAATTGCGCCCGATCCAGAACGCAGCAGGGATCAGCAAACAAGCCAGCAGCACTTCTTGGCGAAACGCGGGTTCTTGTAGCCCAACGCGCAAACCAGCCACGGAATAGCCAGTGGCATGCAAGATGCGTGCGAGCCCGGAGCGAGATTTTTGAGCGGTGGGAGATTCTTGAGATGCAGACATATTGAACTAGGCAGGAATGGTTTTGCTCATCGGTTTGTGAGAGATCAGGCGCGTACCAGCGATTGCATCATGCAGAAACTGGCGCTGCGGATGAAAGCGCGAAAGCAGGGCATACACCGCGATCCAGCCGATCACGATCACGCTGATTTCACCCCCAGAGAGTTTGAATGGCGCGATCACCGCCAAAGGTGGTAAAAACCAAAGCCAAGAGAGCACGTAGCGCCCCAAAGCGCGTTTCTGGGAAATGGCTTGGCCGTCCAGCCCAACGATGCGCAAATGCCAAGTTTTCATCGCCAGCGTCTGACCTTTGTGCCAAAAGAAGACGAAGTAAATACCGAAGATGATGAAGAGAAAAATTTGCAACCCAAGCCGATTGTCGAGCGCATTGCGCGTTTGCGAGAGCGTGCCAAACAAATAGCCCGCAATCCACACCACGCCAAACATCAACACGCCCTCATATAACCAACAGGCCATACGGCGGCGCAGGCTAGGGGCGAAATCAGATGCTGCAAGAGCAGCCAGGGCGGACGCGTTTTCGGGGGAGGAAGAATCAGGCAGGTTCATGTCAATGCACGTAAAGTACACTGATTGTAAATGCTATCAATTTATGAGCATTCAGCGCAGATTGTATAAGGGGAAGTAGCCCAAAAGGCTTAAAAATCAGGGCTTTTCAGCGGTATTGCCAAGTGAATGGCCGGGCAGGATCTGGCCTTGCTCAGAAACATGCGATGCCACAGAGATTTTCTTGCCTGGAGCAGGCGAGTTCGGTGTGGTTTTCGCTTTGGCTAACACCTTGGCTGTGCCAAATTCAGGCGTAGGCTCTTTCTTGAGCACGGGTTGCGGTTTGGCGGCGGGCGCTGCACCAGCAACCGATGCTTTAGAAGAGCTTTCGGCGAGCTTGCGCTTTGCTTCAGGGCTGAGCTGTTGGTAGGCCTGCCATTGCACCTTGCGCTGCTCGGGGGTGAGGCCATCGGTGAGCTCGCGGTTTTCTGCGAAATTGACGCGAGCAGCAGCACGCTGCTGAGGGCTCAAAGCCGTCCATTCCGTCATGCGGGTGTGCATCTTGGCTTGCTGGGGCGCGGGGAGTTTGTCAAAATCTTTGGCGACGCTGAGCCATTTACGTTTTTGGCCCAGTCCCATGCTGTCCCAATTGGCAGTGAGAGGGCGTAACGCTGCTTGCTCTGTGGCGCTCAAATCTTTCCACTCGGGCTGGCTCGTTACTGTAGGCTTGGCGGGGCTTGCAGGAGCGGCAGTTGCCGCAGGCGCTTTGGCGATGTGAGGCTGTGTTTGCGCGAGCGCGAAAGAACCCGCCCCAAGGCTGGTCAAGCAGATCAGCAGCAACAAACGGCGCATGATGAATACAAACTTATTGGCCTGAAGCAGCGCCAGAAGTGGGTGGGCCAAACTTCAGGAACTGTGCGAAGCCGGGATCGGTGTGGGCAGAAGGGGGCAGATCGTCGGTGAGCAATTGGGTATCGACATCGGCCAACTCATTGGCGCGCTCATCGCTCACACTGATGTTGATGGCTACCAAACCCACTGCCAAAGCGATGAGAGGCAAGGCACCCAACATCCGGTTCAACCAATTGAATCCATCGCCACCGCCCAGCACAGCGGCTGAGCCAGAGGCGAATACGCTTGGAGCGGTTTGAATTTGCAAGGCGGAGGCAGTTTTGCGCTGAGCCAAGGCTTGCTGGCGAGCCACCCGCAGGCGCTCGGAAATGTCGTGCGCGAGAGGTTGATCATCCAACATGGCCGCGACCTTCAGGCCAAAACGATCCATTTGGGCTTCGCGTTGGAGGTATGTTGCGTTGATCATGATCTTCACCTGCTACTAAGTATCTGTCGTCGTGTAACTATTTTTGACTGAGATTTAAAAATTAAATCTAAAGTTTTATTCCCTTGGCACTGAGCGTTTTACTCAATGCCTGAACTGCACGAGAACAGTGCGTTTTCACGCTGCCCTCCGAGCAACCCATAGCTGCAGCAGTTTCTGCCACATCCATCTCCTCCCAGTAACGCATCAAGAAGGCTTCTCGTTGACGTGCGGGCAGCAACTGCACCGCGTTGTCGATTTCTTGAAGCGTTTGGCTGCGCGAGACTAGTTTCTCAGCACTTTCTGTGCCATCGGAGGTGTCCAGAGCCTCTAAAGTTTCAAGTAAATCAAATTCACCGTCTTCACCGACTTTTTCAAAGTCACTCATGTTAGAGAACAGCGCTTTGTGCGTTTTCCTGCGGCGAAACCAATCGAGTGTGGTGTTCTGCAAAATTCGCTGGAAGAGCATCGGCAGCTCGGCTGCGGGCTTTTCCGCGTAATGCACCGACAACTTGATCATGCTGTCTTGGACTATATCCAAGGCAGCATCTTCATCTCGCACATGGTAGACCGAGCGTTTGAAAGCGCGCTTTTCCACAGACTTGAGGAAATCGGAAAGTTCTTGCTCGGTGGCCAAAAGGTGAGTCTCTGGTTTTAGTATTTTGCAGCGCAGCAATATAACAGGCCACGCATGGCATAATCTTACTTGCAAAAAGGTTTTGATCCGGCTGTCTTTAGGCAAGCTCATGTTCAAAAGCCCGAAGCCCCGCAACGACGTCGCAAGCGTGCGTGAGGGGTACCTGCAAAGTTTTTAAACTCTTAAAGGTGGATCATCATGGAAATCTCCAAGGCCGAACTGGCCTCGGCTGCTGCTGCGGCCCAAGTCTCTCCCTCTTCCTCTCATTTGCCCGAAATGCGCGGCGCTGAAGTGCTTTGCGCTGCGCTGGCACTCGAGGGCGTGAAATACGTCTGGGGCTATCCCGGCGGTGCGGTATTGCACATCTATGACGCGCTGTACAAGCAGCAAAGCATGCAGCATATTTTGGTGCGTCACGAGCAGGCTGCGGTACATGCGGCAGACGGCTACGCCCGCGCCACCGGCGATGTAGGCGTGGCACTCGTCACCAGCGGTCCTGGTGCGACGAACGCCGTGACCGGCATTGCTACCGCGTACATGGATAGTATTCCCATGGTGATCATCACCGGCCAAGTGCCCGTGCCTGCCATTGGCTTGGATGCGTTTCAAGAGTGCGACACCATCGGCATCACGCGCCCGATAGTGAAGCACAACTTCTTGGTCAAAGATGTGCGCGACATGGCCGAGACTTTGAAAAAAGCCTTCCATATTGCCCGCAGCGGCCGCCCCGGCCCGGTGGTGGTGGATATTCCGAAGGATGTGAGCTTCAACAAAGTGAAGTTTGATCTGGCTGAATACAAAAAGCCCGTGGAGATGCGCAGTTATCAACCCAAAGTCAAAGGCCATGGCGGGCAGATCCGCAAGGCACTGCAATTGCTGCTGACGGCCAAGCGCCCGTATATTTACACGGGTGGCGGTGTGATTTTGGGCAGGGCCAGCAACGAGCTGCGCACCTTGGTCGATATGCTCGGCTACCCCGTGACGAACACGCTGATGGGCTTGGGCGCATACCCTTCCTCAGACAGAAAATTCCTCGGCATGCTCGGCATGCATGGCACGGTCGAAGCCAACAACGCAATGCAAAATTGCGATGTGCTTCTGGCTGTGGGCGCACGTTTTGATGACCGCGTGATTGGCAACCCGAAACACTTCGCGCAAAACGAGCGCAAGATCATCCATATCGATATTGATCCATCCAGCATTTCCAAGCGCGTGAAAGTGGATATTCCTATCGTGGGCGACGTGAAAGACGTGCTCACCGAGATGATTAACCAGATCAAGGAAATGCCCCAGCGTGTGGCGCCCAGCGATCTGGCCAGTTGGTGGAGCACGATTGATGCATGGCGCAGCAAAGATTGCCTGAAGTTTGACCGCACCGCCACAGACGTGATCAAGCCGCAAATGGTGGTCGAGACGCTGTGGAACATGACCAAAGATGTTGAAACCTACATCACATCCGATGTCGGCCAGCATCAAATGTGGGCTGCGCAGTTTTACCGTTTTGACCATCCCAATCGCTGGATCAACTCCGGCGGCCTGGGCACAATGGGTGTGGGCATTCCCTATGCCATGGGCATCAAAATGGCCAAACCGGAAGCAGAAGTGTTTTGCATCACCGGCGAAGGCTCGGTACAGATGTGCATTCAAGAGCTGTCTACTTGCTTGCAATACAAGACGCCCATCAAAATTGTGAGCCTGAACAATCGCTATCTTGGTATGGTGCGCCAGTGGCAAGAGATTGATTACGAAGGCCGCTACTCCAGCAGTTACATGGATGCCTTGCCTGATTTTGTGAAGCTGGCAGAGGCTTACGGCCACGTCGGCATGCTGATCGAACGCCCTGAAGACGTGGAGCCTGCACTGCGCGAGGCCCGTAAACTCAAAGATCGCACCGTCTTCATGGATTTCCGCACCGACCCGACCGAAAACGTCTGGCCGATGGTGAAAGCCGGTAAAGGCATCACCGAGATGCTTCTGGGCTCGGAAGAGCTTTAAACCCAACAACCAACTTCCGGACGCGTCTTTCGCGTAACTTTCGCGCTCTTCGCGCACGGTACTTGAATTATTCTCCAACCCTTTAAAGATAAATCTATTTGCAGCCAAGCCAGTTGATTACCGTCAACAGGGGAGGGCTCAGAAAAGAGGAGTCATCATGAAACACATCATTGCAGTTTTGATCGAAAACGAACCCGGCGCGCTTTCTCGCGTGGTTGGCTTGTTTTCAGCCCGTGGCTACAACATTGAGTCGCTCACCGTGGCACCCACGGAAGACGCATCGCTCTCGCGCATGACGATCGTCACCAGTGGCTCGGATGAAGTCATAGAGCAAATCACCAAGCATCTGAACCGCTTGATCGAAGTCGTCAAAGTCGTCGATTTGACCGAAGGCAGCTACATCGAGCGCGAGCTGATGATGGTCAAGGTGCGCGCGGTAGGCAAAGAGCGTGAAGAGATGAAGCGCATGGCCGAAATCTTCCGTGGCCGCATCATTGATGTGACTGAGAAAAGCTATACGGTGGAGCTGACCGGCGATCACAGCAAGCTTGATGCTTTTTTAGAGGCCATCGACCGCACCGCGATCCTCGAAACCGTCCGTACCGGTGCCAGCGGCATCGGCCGAGGTGAGAGAATACTGCGTGTTTGATTTTTAACAGCCAATATCCAATCACCAAAAGCCAGACGCGAAATCCGCGAAAGTTACGCAAAAGACGCCAAAAAGAACAACCAAAGTTGAAGTCTAAAAACAAGCTTTTTTTTGTATTTTTTCACGTCTTTCGCGTAACCTTCGCGCCCTTCGCGTCCGGTATTTTGAATTTGAAATTTGAATCCTTAACCCAACCCAATAACCTGGAGAAATGAAATGAAAGTTTTCTACGATAAAGATTGTGATCTCAGCCTGATCAAAGGCAAAACCGTCGCGATCATTGGCTACGGCAGCCAAGGCCACGCGCATGCGCAGAATTTGAACGACAGCGGCGTGAAAGTCGTGGTTGGTCTGCGTAAAGGCGGCGCGAGCTGGGACAAGGTCGCAAAAGCTGGCCTGAAAGTCGCTGAAGTCAACGAAGCCGTGGCTTCTGCTGATGTCGTCATGATTTTGTTGCCCGACGAGAACATCGCTGGCGTGTACCGTGAGATTGAGCCGAGCATCAAACAAGGCGCGTCCCTCGTGTTTGCTCACGGCTTCAACGTGCATTACAACCAAGTCATCCCCCGCGCTGATTTGGATGTCTGGATGGTCGCTCCTAAAGCGCCCGGCCACACCGTGCGCAACACCTACACGCAAGGTGGCGGCGTGCCTCACCTGATTGCGATCCATCAAGACAAATCGGGCAAAGCGCGCGATCTGGCTTTGAGCTACGCGATGGCCAATGGCGGCGGCAAGGCCGGCATCATTGAAACCAACTTCAAAGAAGAGACCGAGACCGATCTGTTTGGCGAGCAAGCCGTGCTCTGCGGCGGTGCTGTGGAGCTCATCAAAATGGGCTACGAGACGCTGACCGAAGCAGGCTACGCGCCTGAGATGGCTTACTTTGAGTGCTTGCACGAATTGAAGCTCATCGTTGACTTGATCTACGAAGGCGGCATTGCCAACATGAACTACTCCATCTCCAACAACGCGGAGTATGGCGAGTATGTGACGGGCCCAGAAGTGATCAACGAGCAAAGCCGCGTCGCGATGCGTAATGCACTCAAGCGCATTCAAAATGGCGAATACGCCAAGATGTTCATCCAAGAAGGCCGCTTGAACTATCCAAGCATGACGGCTCGCCGCCGCAACACTGCTGATCACCAAATTGAGAAAGTCGGCGCTCAGCTGCGCGCGATGATGCCTTGGATTGCGAAAAACAAGCTGGTTGACCAGACGCGCAACTGATTTTTAAGAGAAATCAGCACTTAGCCGTTATAGAATCTGCGTAGAGTGCTATCAAATCAGTAGTAAACCGCTTGGGCAACCAAGCGGTTTTTTGTTTTTACAGCGATTCACATTACACTGCACCCATGCACGACGGAAACGACACCCACCCCGCTGAATTGGCTCCCGCGAAGCCGCGCCGCAAGGGCATTTATATTTTGCCCAATCTGTTTACCTTGGCGGCACTGTTCGCGGGCTTTTATGGCATCGTGATGGCGATGAGCGGGCGGTTTAATGAAGCCGCCATTGGCATATTCTGCGCCATGGTGCTCGACAGCCTCGATGGCCGCGTTGCTCGGATGACCAACACCCAATCCGCCTTTGGCGAGCAGATGGATTCGCTATCCGATATGGTCAGCTTTGGCGCAGCGCCCGCGCTGATTGCCTATGTCTGGGCGCTGAAAGATTTGGGCCGCTGGGGCTGGATTGCCGCCTTCGTCTATATCGCCTGCGCGATGCTGCGTTTGGCGCGTTTCAACGTCAACACCGCCGTGGTGGACAAACGCTATTTCCAAGGCCTGCCCAGCCCCGCTGCTGCCGCACTGGTGATGGGCTTCGTTTGGCTCATGACCGATTTGAATATCAAGGGTCAGGACACGCTGGTGGTGCTCGGACTGCTAGAGATCAAGGTGCGCTGGGTGATGTTTGCACTCGCGCTCTACACGGGCCTCACGATGGTGACCAATGTGCCGTTTTACAGCTTCAAAGACCTGAACATGAAGCGCAGTGTGCCCTTCGCCGTGATCGTGCTCATCGCTTTGGGCATCGCCGTGATCAACATCGACCCCCCCACCGTCCTGTTCGGCATCTTCGTGGCTTACGGTTTCAGCGGCTACGTGGTCTATGCTTACCGCAAAGCCAAAGGCCAGCGAACCAGCGTGATCGCTACATCGAAGGATGAGCCGGAAGAGCGTGGGTTGCACTGACATTTTTATAACGAAATCGGGCTCTAGCCGCTATATTTCGTGCGTGGAGTGCTATTGAATTAGTAGTCTGTGAGACCGTTCATCCTGAGCTTGTCGAAGGGTTCTTGCGTGCTGTGCGCTACGCTCCACCCGCTCACCTGCGTCGTACCATCGTGCAGTCGCCTCATAAATTTTTTGAAAACACACGCGATTGCGGCCTCGGTCAGCTCACCATAGTCACCGCGCGCCTTCCAAGAAATTTCTGATTCAACCGCCCAATGGTTTCCGTTGTCAAGTTGACTGGCTAACGTAAAGGTGACCGGCCTCGCGCGGCTTGATGCAAGAGGCCCGAGCGACCAAAGGGCGCGGTGTCTACTGCCACACTAGCCCGCATAGGCTGACCACCTCTCCGCGGGCTGCTGCCGACAAAACGCTGCCGCATCAAGGAGGCGTTTTCTAGTTAGCCGTTGGTTGTGATCCCCTGCGAGAGAAAGTGTGGACTGCGTCGCGAGCCAAAAGACAAAAGCTTCACGACTTGAAAACTCTTGTGATTCATTTGAGTTCCAGCCCCACGCCGCAATAGTCTCGGTGACGAAAGGCAATGACAAGACCACGTTCCAAGTAAGTGGCGATTTGGGTAACCAAGTCGTTACCGAATGCCGTCTGCTCTTCCAGCCGTTCTGCTTCCGCATTTCTCACGCACTTCTTACGCAAGTAATAGATCAAAGTCGATCCAACAAGCACGGCCAAGAACAATTGGAGAAAAAAAGTGGATGTTTCGATCATTTTTTGCGCGCTAACGTTCGAGATGTGCGGCGTTCGCTTAGCGAATGTCCGCAACGTGGAGCCCGATTTATAGCGCAGTTTTCAAACCAAGCAAAGTTGTTTTCCAGCATGCCAGCCATACAAGAAGCGGAAACCGTTGGGCTGTTAAATCAGAAATTTTTTGGCAACTGCGCGTGGAGACAATCTTCAAATCACCTAGGCCGCAATCGCGTGTGTTTTCAAAAAACTTTATGAGGCGACTGCACGATGGTACGACGCAGGTGAGCGGGTAGCGTGAAATCGCAGCACACCAAAACCCTTCGACAAGCTCAGGGGGAGCGGTTTATGTAGCTGCAAATTCAATAGCAATCCGCGCAATAAATACGACGGCTATCTGCCTAAAACGCTTCAAAAATCAAGCTGGAGAAGAGCGCAGAGCGTAGGTCTTTCCATCGAGCCACAAGAATTCAGCGCGCAAGATGGCGCTGCCTTTTTCGTCTTTGAACGTGAAGCCAAGAACAGCGAGGCTTTGGCCGTTTTTGATTTCGGGGATTTTCCAAGCTTCCATGCGGAAGATCGGGGCGAGCTCGATGTCCCAGGCTTTGTCGGTGCGCTTCGGTAGAGTAGCTTTTTTGAGCAGGGCGGGCGCATCGACTGGGGCGGTTTGCGCGGGGATACTTCGCGCGGCCAGATCGGTGGGTAGCTTGAGACCAGATGTGAGTTCGAGGGTGAGCTCGGTGTGGGCGTTTTGCCATTTCACCTTGCTGGCTTTGCCTTCCAGATAAATCGGGCGATCCAGATCGAAGCTGCTCCAGCCGTGATGCGCTCGGGCTTTGAGGCTGGCGGGCAGTGCGGCGGCGGCGAGCAATTGCAGGGTTGAGCGGCGAGTGGTGAGCATGGTGAAACTCCTTGTGAAGATTTACAAATAAGCAATCCAGCGCCCGCAAAATATCGCGGTAAGCCAGATCAGGGTGGATGCAAGCGTTTGGAGCTTGGCGATCGCATCAAGTTTCCCGAGCGAATCGCGGCCATGAAACCAAGCGGCGTTGCAGGCGGCGAGAGTGATGAGCAGCATTTTGATGAGGAAGGCGCGGTTGGCGAGCAGCTCGGCAGCTTGGGTGGCAAACATGACGAGGCCACTTAGCGCCACCAAGCAAAACCCTGCCACTGCCAAACCCAGCGAGAGCTTGGCCAGTTCGCGCAGGGGAATGGCTTGCATGGCTTTGGAAGAGCTCCACACACGCCACTCCAGCGCCACCAGATTGCCCACGAGCAGGGCGATGCCAAAGATATGCAGCACTTCCAGCGTCGGGTAGGCCCAAGCGTGGGTGCGCAAAGGCCCCATCAGTTGAGCCAGCGCGTCGAGCGGGGTGGGATTCATCACTTGATTATCGGCAGACGCGTTGATTTGGGGCGGTGTAAATGCGAGAAGGCCTCAGATATTTGCGGTGTAACGACCTCAAAGTGGCTTCAAAGGAACGAAAAAGCGATTCATCAGGGCGCAAATCAAGCGGCGCAGGCGGGTAAAATTCGTTTTTAACCCGACTCTAAAAAAAATGTCCGCCTGGGTGCTCCCCGATCACATTGCCGATGTCTTGCCCTCTGAGGCGCGCCACATCGAAGAACTGCGCCGCAGCCTGCTGGATGCGGCCAGAGGCTATGGCTATGAGCTGGTGATGCCGCCGCTACTGGAATACCTAGAATCTTTGCTCACCGGCACTGGCCAAGCGCTGGATTTACAAACCTTCAAACTGGTCGATCAACTCTCAGGCCGCACGATGGGCATCAGAGCGGACAGCACGCCGCAAGTGGCGCGGATTGATGCGCATTTGCTCAATCGCCAAGGCGTAGCGCGGCTTTGCTACTGCGGCCCGGCACTGCACACCGCGCCTGCCAAGCCGCATGCCACGCGCGAGCCTTTGCAATTTGGCGCAGAAATGTATGGCCACGCCGGGCTGGAAGCGGATCTGGAAATCATGCTGCTGGCGATAGACTGTCTGCAACGCGCTGGCCTGAAAGATTTGACGCTAGATTTGGCCGACGCGCAGATCGTGCGCAGCTTGCTGGCGGGCGCACCGGTATTTGGCGAGCAGCTCGCGCTCATTCATGCGGCGCTGGCCGCGAAAGACGTGACCACGCTGCGCGAGCTCACGACGAGCTTCCCGGCAGCGCAGCGCGATGCGCTGGTGCAGCTGACGAGCTTGTATGGCGATGACGCGGTGCTTTTAGAGGCAGAAATATGCCTTTCCCCGTTACAGAATGTGCGTAGTGTGCTATCAAATTTGAAGCGACTAGCGCAGCAAATTCAAGCCGCGCAACCGAACGTGAAGGTGAGTTTTGATCTGTCGGATGCACGCGGCTATGCCTATTACACCGGCGCTCGCTTTGCGATTTATTCACCCAGTGCAGGCGATGCCGTGGCACGCGGCGGGCGTTATGACGAAGTGGGCTCGGTGTTTGGCCGCAACCGGCCAGCGGCTGGTTTTAGCCTCGACATCAAAGATTTGGTGGCCGCTGCGCCTGCGCGAAGCTTGCATACCGCGATCCGCGCACCTTGGGGTGAATCTGCGGCGCTGCGCGAGGCGGTTGCAAGACTCAGAGCTGCCGGCGAGACGGTGGTTTGCGTGCTGCCTGGGCATGAGGCCGAAGTACAAGAATTCGATTGCGACCGCGAGCTGGTTGAGGTGGCGGGGCAGTGGGTTGTGAAGGGTGTTTGAAATGTTTGAATTTTCTAAAGAGTGCACATGAATCCAGTCAAAGGCAAAAACGTCGTCGTCGTCGGTTCCCAGTGGGGCGATGAGGGCAAAGGCAAACTCGTGGATTGGCTCACTGAGACCGCCCAAGGCGTGGTGCGCTTCCAAGGCGGCCACAACGCGGGGCACACACTGGTGATCAATGGCGTGAAGACCGCGCTGCATTTGATCCCCAGCGGCATCATGCGCGCGGGGGTGAAGTGCTATATCGGCAATGGCGTGGTGCTTTCGGCTGCGAAATTGTTTGAAGAGATTGAAGGGCTAGAAAAAGCCGGTGTGGAAGTGCGCTCGCGCCTTCGCATATCGGAAGCTTGCCCGCTGATCTTGCCGTTTCATGCGGCGCTCGATCAAGCGCGTGAAGCGTTTCGTAGCCAAGGCGGCATGGAGAAGATCGGCACCACCGGGCGCGGCATTGGCCCCGCTTATGAAGACAAAATCGCTCGCCGCGCGCTGCGCGTGCAAGATTTGAAATACCCGGAGCGCTTTGCTGCCAAGCTGAAAGATTTGCTGGCTTTGCATAACCATGTGCTTACCACTTTTTTGAGCGCTCCGGCGATTGAATTCCAGCCGGTGTTTGACGAAGCCATGCGCCACGCAGAGCTCTTGAAGCCGATGATGGCCGATGTGTCCCGTGAGCTCAATGAAGCGCATCTGCAAGGTGTGAATTTGCTGTTTGAAGGTGCGCAAGGCACGTTGCTCGATGTCGATCACGGCACATACCCGTTCGTCACCAGCAGCAACTGCGTCGCAGGCAATGCCTCAGCAGGCGCAGGCGTGGGCCCGGGCATGCTGCACTACATCTTGGGCATCACCAAGGCTTACTGCACCCGCGTGGGCGGTGGCCCTTTCCCCACAGAGCTCGATTGGGAAAAAGAAGGCACCCCCGGCTATCATCTCTCTACGGTTGGAGCTGAGAAAGGTGTGACCACGGGTCGCAGCCGCCGCTGCGGTTGGTTTGATGCGGCCTTGCTCAAGCGCAGTGCGCAGGTCAACGGTTTGTCTGGCCTGTGCATCACCAAGCTCGATGTGCTCGATGGCTTGAAAGAGCTCAACATCTGCGTCGGCTACGAGCTCGATGGCGAGCAAACCGATATCCTGCCCATGGGCGCAGAAGATATTGCCCGCTGCAAACCGATTTATGAAATCTTAGAAGGCTGGAGCGTCAGTACAGTTGGCGTCACTGAGCTTGCCAAGCTCCCCGTGCAAGCCCGCCTGTATTTGCAACGCATCGAGCAAGTCACCGGCGTGCCGATCCACATCGTGTCCACCAGCCCTGACCGGGATCACACGATCTTGATCAAGCATCCTTATTTGGCTTAACCTAACCTAACCTAACCTAACCTCCCGGAGACAAGCATGCTCACAGAAGACGGCAAACACCTCTACGTCAGCTACGACGAATACCACAACCTGATTGAGAAGCTCGCGCTCAAAATCCATCAAAGTGGCTGGCAGTTTGACACCATCCTGTGCCTCGCGCGCGGCGGCATGCGCCCCGGCGATATTTTGAGCCGCATCTTCAACAAACCCTTGGCCATCATGAGCACCAGCTCTTATCGCGCCAGCGAAGGTACAGTGCAAGGCCATCTGGATATTGCTCGCTTCATCACCACGCCCAAAGGCGAAATCGCAGGCAAAGTCTTGCTGGTTGACGACCTCGCAGATTCCGGCCACACGCTCAAAGCCGTGGTCGATCTGCTCAAAGGCAACTACCAACCCATCACCGAGCTGCGCACCGCCGTCATCTGGACCAAAGCCGTCTCCGTCTTCGACTGCGACTATTCCGTCGAACACCTCCCCACCAACCCCTGGATTCACCAACCCTTCGAAGGCTATGACAGCATGTCGCCAGAGAAGTTGCTGGAGAAATGGAAGCTCTGAGTCAGTGAGGATGGTGTAAATTCCTCTGCGAGGTGGTGGAATTTACACCATTAATTAGGTAAAATCTAGGCATGCAAACGCGCAGCCTGACCGCCAATATTGAAGAAGCCTTAGCCGACACGCCTGTGGTCTTACTCGCTGGTGCGCGGCAAACGGGCAAAAGCACGCTCATGCAGGCTTTGAGCCAGCAAAGTGCTCACCCATCGGTTTATTTCACGCTGGATGACCCGCAGGTGCTGGCAGCTGCGCAGGCAGATCCGCATGGATTTGTGACAGCGCAGAACCAGTATCGGCGCGTTTTGATTGATGAAGTGCAGCGTGTGCCAGAGCTGTTTTTAGCGATCAAGCATGCCGTCGATCAGCAGCGCATACCCGGGCGGTTTTTGCTCACAGGTTCGGCCAATGTGATGCTCTTGCCCCGCGTCTCTGAATCTTTGGCAGGGCGCATGGAGATTCAAATCTTGCGTCCTTTATCGCAGTTGGAGCTGGAGGGGAATGCGCCGGAGAAATTGCGCAACGGCGCAGATGCAGTGGCGCAATGGTTTGGCACGGCAGCAGATCGCTTAGCTTGGATGGCGCGAGTGCAAAGCATGCCAGTGAGTGCTTTTACCGAGAGAGATGATTTGGCGCAGCGCATATTGCGCGGTGGCTATCCGGAGGCGCTACAGCGCAGCGCCAAGCGTGCAGGCAGTTGGTTTGACAACTATTTGCAAACCGTGCTTCTGCGCGACATTCGAGATATTGCAAATATTGATTCTGCGAGCCAGTTGCCCCAGCTCTTGCACGCAGTGGCTTTGCGTACGACGGGCATGCTCAATCTGGCCGATGTCTCGCGCAGTATGGGATTGCCGCAAACTACCCTGCGCCGCTACATGACGCTGCTAGAGACGGTTTTGCTGATCGAGCCCTTGCCCGCATGGACGCACCGCTTGAGCCAACGCGCTCAGAAAACTCCGAAATACTATCTTGGCGATTGCGGTTTGCTCGCGCATGTGCTGGGTGTGAGTACAGTGCAATTAGGCAGCAGCGCAAGCTATGCGCAAGAGGCTTCTACAGGGGCGTTGCTGGAGAGCTTCGCTCTGCAAGAGTTGCGTAAGGCGCTGGATTGCTCCGAGCTGCATGGCATCGAGCTGCTGAGCTACCGCACATCGACCGGTATTGAAGTGGATTTCATTTTGCAAGATCGCGCAGGACGCGTGATCGGTGTGGAGGTGAAATCTGCTGCAAGTGCCAATGCACAAGATTTCAAAGGCCTTAAGCATCTGCGCGAGCTGCTGGGCGAGCAGTTCTTAGCAGGCTTCGTGCTGCACACGGGCCAGCAGGCTCTGGCGTGGGATCCGCAGTTGATGTCTTTGCCGCTCTCCATGCTATGGCGTGTATCAAGCGCTTGAATGCGCTGGATAAGCTGGCCTGTGCGCTGGTTTCTCGCTACGATACGCCTATGACGCAAGGCAAAACCACTCACCTCATCCACCATCCCTATCAGCCCCCCGAGGGCTTTGATGCGCCGCAAATTGGCATTTTCAAAGCCTCCACGGTGATCTTCAAAGATGTGGCGGCGATGCGCAGCCGGGATTGGAAGAAGAAAGACGGCTACACCTACGGCCTGCACGGCACGCCCACCACCTTTGTGCTGGAAGAGCGCATCGCATCGCTGGAAGGCGGTTTGCATTGCGTGCTCGTGCCCAGCGGGCTGGCCGCGATCATTTCTGTGGATTTGGCGCTTTTGCAGCAAGGCGATGAAATGCTGCTGCCGCACAACGTGTATGGTGCGCGGCTGGGCCTGACGCAGGAAGAATTGCCGCGTTTTGGCATTCAAACCCGCTATTACGATGCGATGGATGCAGCTGATTTGGCGGCCAAAATCACGTCAAAAACCAAGCTCGTCTGGCTGGAGGTGCCCGGCTCGGTGACGATGGAATTCCCGGATCTGCCGGCTTTGGTGCGCATTTGCCGTGAAAAAGGCATCATTTGCGCGTTAGATAACACTTGGGGCGCGGGGCTGGCCTTCAATGCCTTTGATCTAGATGGCGCAGGCTTGGCTGTAGACATCAGCAGCCAAGCGCTCACCAAATACCCCAGCGGCGGCGGCGATGTGCTCATGGGCTGCATCGTCACTCGCAACGAGGAGCTGCATCACAAAATCAAGCTCAGCCACATGCGCCTTGGGTATGGCGTATCGGCCAACGATGCCGAACTGGTGCTGCGCAGCTTGCCCAGCATAGACATGCGTTACCGCGCAGCCGACAATGCGGCCCGAGCTTTGGCGCGTTGGCTCAAAACGCGCCCTGAAGTGGAGGCTGTTTTGCATCCTGCCATAGAAGGTGGTCCGGGCCATCAGCATTGGCAAAATTTATGCCAAAAACAGCCTTCTGCCCTTATGGAATCTGCGAAGCGCGCTACAGATATGATAGTTAGCAAGTCTTCTAAAGATGGCTTGGCTGCGGGTCTGTTCAGCATCGTGCTGCATGAGCGCTACAGCCCCGAGCAGGTGGATGCCTTTGTGGACGCGCTCCAGCTTTTCAAAATCGGCTATTCATGGGGCGGCCATCTGAGCTTGGTCGTGCCTTACGATATTTCGAGCATGCGAAATCCAAACGTCTCCCATTGGCCGTATAGGGGAGGGCTGGTGCGCTTTTCCATAGGATTTGAAGATGTGGCAGATTTGCAAACCGACCTTGATCAAGCTTTAAGTCAGCTGGGATAAAGTCTACAATCTCGCCGAAAGTCACACAATACAAAATGCTTCAAATCGCCCGAATCTGCAAGCAAAACCGCTGGTATCAAGCGGTAACGGCATGCGTGGGCGTGATTTTGGCGATGCTGGCGATGATGCCTACGCCGGCTACTGCGCAAGGAGCACCTTTTACTTGCGATGTGGTGTTTTATCAACTGCGTAGCGACAACGGAAACAACAATACGATATTTGTTAAGTTTGCCGCTGTCAGCAGCGCTATCACGCCTACGGCTGCTTTACCGACGGCAGTCGCACCCACACTCAATGCGCTTGGCTACAACCCTGTAGACAACTACCTTTATGCCATTCAAAATCCTGGCCCTAATCTTTACCGGATAGGTCAAAGCGGTGCTCAACTGGTGGGCCCTTTGACCAATACAGTGCCTCTTGGTTCTCCTCTTGCCACCTTCACCCCAACCGGAGGGGTCTTTGACGCGGCGGGGCGTTTTTATTTCGCCGGACAAGGTGGAACCGGCATCAACCCTCCTGCCATCTTCCGTGTAGATTCAATTCCAGTCAGCGGCAATGTCAACGTGGTGCATCAATACAACAACTTCTTCACTGGTTCTCCTGCGATTCCGAATTATGGGGATTTTGACTTCAATGGAGCAGGTGGGCCGAATGCCTTGGTACTGGCTGCCACGGGTATGCGTTTCTTTCGCATTCAACTCGCCGCAAACGCAACCACGCCCGGCATTGGTACGGCCACACACACCGAATTCGGGATTCCAGATGTGGGCGGTATCGGCTCCGCGTTCTATGACGCATTTGCAAGCAGATTTTATGTTTTCAATAATTCAACTGGTGCAGCGGGTGGATTTTATGAGATCACGAATCCGGAATCGGGAACGCCTAGCTCATTTCAGACGCCGGCACCGCTCTACGTTGGCCCACCAAGTATTGTTAACCAAAACAACACGGATGGCTCTTCTTGCCCGATTTCGGGCACCAGGGTGGCGGATTTGTCGATTCAAAAATCAGATGGCAACACCACGGTCACGACCAATCAGGTGGTGGCCTACAGCATCACGGTCACCAATGCAGGCCCGTATCCTGCCAACTATTCTGTGGTGGCCGATCCAGCCCAGCCCGGCATACAAAAGCTCAGCGTGACCTGTAGTGCCATTGGCGGGCCGCCGTCTGCGGTTTGCCCCTCCGGATTGACGACCAGTACTTTCCAAACTGGCGTGACCATCAACACCTTCCCGCCTGGGACGGCGCTTTTGTTTACCCTGAATGCTTCTATCACACCGACTGTCGGGCCAGTGACGAATGTGGCGACAGTCACGCCAGCGATCGACACGACAGATCCGTTTCCGAGTAACAACCGAGCCACAGATACGAATGCTATTTCGGGGGCAGCACCTACAGTGATTTCTTCAGCCTCCATCTGTCCAGCGGGTACGGTGGAAAGCTCAATCAATCGGGTCACGAACGGCAATTTCTCGGCTGCTGCGCCTTTTTCCACAGGCGCGCAGGTCACAGGCCCGCTCAATACCTTGCAAAGCAACTCGGCCACGACGACAACGTTCGTAGCGAGGCAGAGCGGCCAGCAAATTTATAATCCGTTTAGTTCGTTTGTGGTCTCGCAACGCCCCTTCCCCGGCGATTTCTCGCGAAGCGTGATTGGCGGTAACGAATGGCTGATCGCCAATGGCAAGTTCAACGCTTTGCCTGCAACCGCAACCGTTGACATGTGGAGCCAAGCAATTGGCAGCTTAGTGGCCGGGCGGACTTACCAAGCGATGTTTTATGTGTCTAATGCAGCACAACCAGGCCAAACACCTGCGCTGTTGCCCTCAGTGAGGCCGCAATTTACTACCAGCACCAGCGTCTTCCTGACACCTGCGCTCACCCTAACCAATGAAACTATTCTGACCGACGACCGCTGGACACTCGTTCAAGGCACATTCACCCTGCCAGCGGGCGGCACGGGCACAGTATCGATTGCCGATGTGACTGCACTAACGGCAGGCGAGACAGGGGGTGTCTGGGCGCTGGCGGGTGTGACTGTGCGCGAATGCATTCCCGCTGCAGATGTCCGCGTCAGCAAGACCAACAACGTCATCAGTCTCGACAGCGGCCAGACCATTGCTTACACCATCACGCTGAGCAACACCAGCACTGTGGCCGCCACCACGCTCACCTTCTCGGATCTGCCTGCGAGTAATTTCATCAAATACACCGTCACTTGTGTCGCCAGCGCGGGTAGCCAATGCCCCACACCAGCGACTGCCACAACGGTTTTGAGTGTGGAAACCACGGGCGTGACGGTACCCGTGGTGGGGGTCAACAGTACCGTCACTTTCCTTATAACGGGAACAGTGACAGGTGCCGCCGGGACGACAGTCACCAACATTGCTGGCATTGTGCCGATTGGCTACATCGATACCAACCCCGCGAATGACAGTGCTCAAGATTCTGACCCAGTTCGCGGCTCGGCCAATATGAGTATTACCAAGACCAACAACGTCACCACCCTAACAGCAGGTGGCACCACCAGCTACAGTGTGACCGTGACCAACACCGGGCCATCGAACGTGACCAATGCGCTGTTCAAAGACATCCCCTCGGCTGGCTTGGTGTGTACGAGCATCAGTTGTACGACTTTTGGAGCGGCATTGTGCCCCCTACCTGCAAATCTGACGATTGCCAACATGATCGGGCCAGGCATTCAGGTTCCTAGCTTGCCTGCTTTACCCAGCAGCTCGGTGCGTTTCACGATCAATTGCAACGTCACTGCCACCGGGATACCCTAACGCTTGTCTTGGGTGGCGGCGCTTCAATAGCGCGTCGCAAAACGCGGATCAGCGCTTCGAGGCCTTCGCCTTCTCCAACGCCGCAGCAACATAGCGGCGTTTCTTCTCCAGCTCAGCGGGATCGGTGACGCGGCTCACAGTCTCTGGGTGATCTGTTAAAGCTTGGAGCTTGTCCGCCAAGGTTTTTTCAAGCGTTTTAGGCCGTTCCCCGTTATAGAATATGCGCCGAGTGCTCACAAATTCATAGCGATTTAATGCGCTTTCCGCCTGCTGAGCACTCCATGCTTGCCAGCCACTGAGGCCCGGCCTGGTGATTTCAATCTCAATACAATCCACCGGGCAGGCGGGGATGCACAGCTCGCAGCCGGTGCAGGCCGCTTCAATCACCGTGTGCATCATTTTGGAGCTGCCCACAATCGCATCCACCGGGCAGGCCTTGATGCACAACGTGCAGCCAATGCACCAGTCTTCGTCGATAAAGGCCAGGGTGCGCTCTTGTACGCGGCCATGGGCGGGGTTGATCGGTATCACGGCTTGGCCGGTGAGCGCGGAGAGCCTGGCGATGCCTTCATCGCCGCCGGGCGGGCATTGGTTGATCGGCGTGCCTTCTTCGCAGATTGCCTGCGCGTAGCTGGCGCAATCGGGGTAGCCGCAGCGCTGGCACTGGGTTTGCGGCAGCAACGCATGCAGCGCACGCGCCTCTAGGCTCAAGTCTTGAGCAAGAAGGCTCATGGCAGGCACGCAGGCATGGCCAAATGTTGCAAAACAGCCAGCGATGTTCGGCTAGGCGCGTTTCCTAGCTGCTACCTTTTTAGTAGCATTCTGCGCAGGTTTTGTAACGGCTACTGGCCGTTTTGATGTATTTTTTGTGGTTTTGACAGCCGCTGCTGGTTTGCGAGACACTTTTGGCGCAGTTTGAGGGACAGCTTTGAGGGCGGCCTTTGGCACTGCTTTAAGGTGAGCCTTCAAAATGAAGTCTTGCACCACCGGATACACCATGTCGCGCCAGCGGCGGCCAGAGAAGATGCCGTAATGCCCCGCACCTGCCACTTCGTAATGCTGCTGGGCAGATGCCGCAATGCCGCTGCACAAATCATGCGCAGCGCGGGTTTGGCCGCTGCCGGAGATATCGTCCAGCTCGCCTTCTACCGTGAGCAGGGCGCAGCCAGAAATATCTTGCGGGCGCACGCGCTCGGTTTTGCCATCTGGCGAGACCACATCCCAAGTGCCCTTGACCAGCTTGAAATCTTGGAACACAGTTTTGATCGTATCTAGGTAATAGGTGGCATCCATGTCCAACACGGCGTTGTATTCGTCGTAAAACTTGCGGTGTGCATCCACGCTGCGGCCATCGCCTTTGACCAAGTCTTTGAAATAATCCCAGTGGCTTTTGGCATGGTTGCTCGGATTCATCGCCACAAAGCCGGTGTGCTGCAAAAAGCCGGGATAGACTTTGCGGCCTGCGCCAGCAAAATTGGAGGGCACGCGGTAAATCACATTGTTTTCAAACCATTGGTAGCTGCGCTGCATGGCCAGATTGTTCACCGCCGTGGGTGATTTGCGGGCATCAATCGGCCCGCCCATCATGGTCATGGACAGCGGCAAGGGCTCGCCGCGCGATGCCATCAGCGAGACAGCTGCGAGCACAGGCACGGTGGGCTGGCAAACGCTCACCACATGGCAATAACCGTATTGCTTTTGCAAATGACGGATAAATTCCTGCACATAGTTCACATAATCGTCCAGTGAAAATGTGCCTTCAGACAAAGGCACAGTGCGGGCATTCTTCCAATCGGTGATGAACACTTTGTGGCCTTGCAGCATGCTGCGCACAGTGTCGCGCAAGAGCGTGGCGTAATGGCCCGACAGTGGCGCAACGATCAAAACCGGCGGCTGGCCTTTGAGGCGCATGAGCGTGGCAGCATCGTCGGAAAAGCGCTTGAAGCGGCGTAATTCGCAGAAGGGCTTGTCAATTTCCACACGCTCATGGATAGCGATGTCGGTGGTGATGCCATCGTGTTCAATGCCCACGGTCTTGATGTCAAAACTAGGGCGCTCGTAGTCTTTTCCTAGGCGATACAGCAAATCAAAACCCGCCGCAGTACGCTGCGCGAAGGGCAGCTGGCCAAAGCTGTTGTTGGGATTGCCATAGAGCTTGGCCGTGGCTTGCGCAAATTCTGCAAAAGGCTCCATGAGCGAGCGCTGAGATTCGTAGAGTTGGTAGAGCATGGTGTGGGTTCTTCTTGCGGCGAATTTGCTGCATTGCAACATTCTAGGCTGAGCCGTGCAGATATGTGAAGAGTAAGGACTCAAATACAGCGATTAACGAGAAAACCAACAGCATGCAAGCGAGTGATTTGCCTGCTTGCAGCCCTGCACGCCCTACTTATCCATGAAATTCATCCATGAAACTCATCCATGAAACTCACCTATGATTCGATATGCCCAAACCCCTTGTTTACCGAATTGCCCTCATTGCCCATGATGCCAAAAAAGCCGATATTGAGGCACTTTGCGAAGATTTTTTTGGCTTTTTAGAGACCTGCAAACTCTGCGGCACCGGCACCACGGCTGCGCGCATCACGCGCAGCACGGGTCTGAAAGTCGAGCGCATGCTTTCTGGCCCGATGGGCGGCGATCTTCAAATTGGTGCAAAGCTGGCCAGTGGCCGCATTGACGCGGTGATATTTCTGCGTGATCCGATGACGGCGCAGCCCCATGAGCCAGATATCAATGCTTTGGTGCGCTCTTGCGATGTACACAACGTGCCCTGCGCCACCAATCTGGCCAGTGCGCAGATCATGCTGCAAACACTGTCTTGGCTGGCGATTTTTGGAGATTAAAGCCCTCGGCTTTAGTTGCAATCGCTGTTGATGATGTCTTGTAGGCGCTTGGTCTCTTGCGCGCGCACGGCATCGCTCATGACCTCCCGCTCGCCTCGCGCATTTGTCGTGGCGATGCGTTGGCCTGAATCGAAGCTGGCTTTGGCGAGTTTGGCGCGCTCGCAATTGTCTTTGCGGGCAGCGGCTGTTTTGTCGGCCTCGGCTTTCTTTTGCGCCGCTTCTTTGGCTTCGGCTTCTTTTTTCTTTTTCTCTAATTCGCTGTCTTTGCCGCTGATCTTGGGTGTTGCCGCGGTGCTTGCGGTGGTGGCTGTGCTGGAGGAGGGTGTAGAGGCAATCGTTTCGCCGGTGGCGGGGGGCGCGGCAGGCGCACGCACGCCGGCTGGGCGGCGCATGATGTCTTTTTCTGGCACTTCAATGGGCGGCGGCTGATCACTGAAGATCCGGCGGCCATCTTTGTCTTTCCAAGACCATTGGGCATGCGCCAGAGGAATCACAAAGGCTGAGAGCAAAGCAATTGCCAGCAGGCGGAGAGCAGAAACGTTGATTGTCATAATGATAGTGTAGCCAGAAGGGCATACTCTGCCAACGCGCCAAGCACCGTTTGGGCTGACAAAAGTACCGTTTGGTATACAAAGCAACACTCGTCCTTGCGTAAAATCTCTGTTTTGGAGCTTCACACATGCGCCTGCTCGGCAAAGCACTCACTTTTGACGACGTTCTACTCGTCCCCGCCTTCTCCGAAGTCCTGCCCAAGGATACTTCCCTCACAACCCGTTTCTCGCGCAATATCGAGCTGAATCTGCCGCTCGTGTCTGCGGCGATGGACACCGTGACCGAAGCTCGGCTTGCGATTGCGATGGCGCAAGAAGGCGGGATGGGCATCATTCACAAGAATTTAACCGCCAAGGAGCAAGCTGCTCAGGTGCGCAAGGTCAAACGCCATGAAAGCGGGGTGCTGCGCGATCCGGTGGTGATTCCGCCGGATTTCAAGGTGCATCAAGTCATTGAGCTTTCAGAGCAGCTGGGCGTGAGCGGTTTTCCGGTCGTAGATGGCGGCAAAGTGGTAGGCATCGTCACGGGGCGCGACTTGCGCTTTGAAACGCGCATGGATTTGCCTGTGAGTCAAATCATGACACCGCGCGAACGGCTCATCACGACACCTGTGGGCACGACGCTCAAGGATGCGAAGGCGCTGCTGAATAAACACCGCTTAGAGCGCTTGCTTTTGGTGGATGACGAGTTTCATCTCAAGGGCTTGATCACCGTCAAAGACATCACCAAGCAGACCAACTTTCCCAATGCAGCACGGGATAGCCAAGGCAAACTTCGCGTGGGCGCGGCAGTGGGCGTGGGCGATGGCACAGAAGAGCGCGTGGCTGCTTTGGTGGAAGCCGGAGTGGACGCGATTGTGGTGGACACGGCGCATGGCCACAGCAAAGGCGTGATCGAGCGCGTGCGCTGGGTGAAGAAAAATTATCCGCAGATTGATGTGATCGGCGGCAATATTGCGACTGGTGCAGCGGCGCTAGCTCTGGCTGAAGCAGGTGCAGATGCCGTGAAGGTGGGCATCGGCCCAGGTAGCATTTGCACCACGCGCATCGTGGCCGGCGTGGGCGTGCCGCAGATCATGGCGGTGGATGGCGTGGCCACTGCTTTGAAGGGATCGGGCATTCCGTTGATTGCTGACGGCGGCATTCGCTACAGCGGAGACATTGCTAAAGCACTGGCCGCAGGCGCGGGCAGCGTGATGATGGGCGGCATGTTTGCGGGCACCGAAGAAGCGCCCGGCGAGGTGGTGCTCTTCCAAGGACGCTCGTATAAAAGCTATCGCGGCATGGGCAGCATTGGCGCGATGCAGCAAGGTAGCGCAGACCGCTATTTTCAAGAAAGCTCCACTGGCAACCCCAATGCTGACAAGCTCGTGCCAGAAGGCATTGAGGGCCGTGTGCCTTACAAAGGCTCAGTGGTGGCCATCATCTTCCAATTGGCTGGCGGCATTCGCGCCAGCATGGGTTATTGCGGCTGCGCCACGGTGCAAGACATGCAGCAGCGTGCCGAATTTGTGGAAATTACCTCAGCGGGCATACGAGAAAGCCACGTTCATGATGTGCAAATCACGAAAGAAGCGCCGAATTACCGAGCAGAGTGATTTTTTCTCTGTTTCGTCATGCTTTTGATGTACAACAGAGCTTCTTATCAACCTATCTGAGGAGCGCATCATGGGCATCATTTCATTTTTTAAAGAAGCGGGTCAAAAGCTGTTTGGCAGCAAGCCTGAAGTGGCCGCTGCTGTGGCCGAACCAAGCAACGAAGAAAAAGCGGCTGCTGCCAATGATGCTGCATCGACAGCCATCAAAGATTACATCCGCACGCAAGACCTGCCCGCCGATGATCTTGTGATCGCCTTCAATGGGGCGGACCAGATCATCACCGTAAGCGGGTTGGTGGCCACGCAAGAGGTTCGAGAAAAGATCATCGTCTGTTGCGGCAACGTCCATGGCGTGGCCGGTGTGTCTGACGAAATGACGTGCGACGAGCCCGATGCGCCTGCCTGCCAATACCATATGGTGGTCAGCGGCGACAACCTCTCAAAAATCGCCAAGCATTTTTATGGCGATGCGAACAAATATCCCGTGATCTTTGAAGCCAACAAACCGATGCTCAGCCATCCGGATAAGATTTATCCTGGCCAGAATCTGATCATTCCAGCGCTGGCTTGATTTTTCTTGCGTTCGAAAAAAGCGGCTGCGAGGCCGCTTTTTTCATTTTTACGCCAGCAAATGATTGAGATTTTCCTTACAATCAAGAAAGTAAGGAATTCTTACTTTAAGGAAATCCCATGCTCGCCAAAGTCACCTCCAAAAACCAAATCACCTTGCCCAAAGCAGTGATGGCACAAATCTCGCCAAGTCAATATTTTGAAGTTGAAGCGGTGAATGATCGCATTATGCTCACGCCAGTTCGCATGCTTCCAACGCAGGCGCAGCATTCCGAGGCAGACAAGGTTCGTCTCAAGCTGGAGGAGCTTGGCATCACGGAGCAAGACATTGCCGACGCTGTCAAATGGGCGCGTTCATTTTGACATCACCTCATTTATTGCGAGCAGTGCTCGACACCAATGTGCTGCTGTCAACGCTGGTTTTCACAAAAGGCAGACTCGCGGCGCTGCGTCATCTTTGGCAAGCGAAGAAATTCTTGCCCGTTGGAAGCAAAGCAAGTGTTGAAGAGTTGATGCGTGTATTGAACTATTCCAAATTCGGTTTAACAGAGCAGCGTCAGCGCGATCTGCTGACTGACTATCTCCCTTATGTCCAAGTTTTTGAGCCTGTCGTCGGTACAAGTTTCGCTCGTTTACCCATCTGCCGCGATCCCAAAGATCAGTTCTTTTTAGAATTGGCGCAGGCCTCGGGAGCAGGTGTTCTCGTTTCGGGCGGCTTAGACTTGCTGACGTTCGACGATCCCACCGGCAAACATCTTCCTTTTCGGATCATCACACCTCAAGCGCTGCTCGAACAAATCAGTTAACCAGTTCTAAATTCTATTCTCATCAAACCATGCAACACGACAAAATTCTCATTCTCGATTTCGGCTCCCAAGTCACCCAGCTGATTGCTCGCCGTGTGCGCGAAGCGCATGTGCTCTCGGAGGTGCATCCGTGTGATGTCACAGAAGATTGGGTGCGCGAGTATGCGAAAGACGGCTCGCTCAAGGGCATCATTCTCTCGGGCAGTCATGCCAGCCTGTGGGAAGACGACACGCTGCGCGCGCCGCAGGTCGTTTTCGAGCTCGGCATTCCTGTGCTGGGCATTTGCTTTGGTATGTATGCCATGGCCGATGCCTTGGGCGGCAAAGTAGAAGGCGGACATGGCCGTGAATTCGGCCATGCCGAAGTACGTGCACAGGGCCACACACGCTTGCTCGATGGCATAGCTGATTTCACGACACCAGAAGGCCACGGCATGCTGAATGTGTGGATGAGCCACGGTGATAACGTGGTTGAAATGCCCCCAGGCTTCAAGCTCATGGCGAGCACGCCGAGCTGCCCGATTGCCGGCATGGCCGATGAAGCGCGGCGCTTCTATGCCGTGCAATTCCACCCCGAGGTCACGCACACCACGCAAGGCAAGGCGCTGCTGGAGCGCTTCGTTCTGAACATCTGCGGTGCCAAGCAAGATTGGATCATGGGTGATTACATCCAAGAGGCTGTGGCAAAAATCAAGGCGCAAGTGGGCGATGAGCATGTGCTGCTTGGCCTGTCGGGCGGCGTGGATTCTTCCGTGGCCGCCGCGCTGATTCACCGCGCAATTGGCGACCAGCTCACCTGCGTGTTTGTGGATCACGGTTTGCTGCGCCTAAATGAAGGCGATTTGGTGATGGCGATGTTTGAAGGCAAATTTGGTCTGAAAGTGATCCGCTCTGATGCGAGCGATTTGTTCTTAGGCAAGCTCGCCGGCGTGAGCGAGCCAGAAGCCAAACGCAAGATCATCGGTGGCTTGTTTGTCGATGTGTTCAAGTCTGAGGCTGAAAAATTAAAGCAAAATAGGCAGTTAGCCGGCATAGAATCTGCGCAGAGTGCTATGAATTCAGGAGTAAAAGCAGTTGCGAATCAAGGC
The DNA here is from genome assembly GCA_031375105.1 of Variovorax sp. Lineage (GTDB taxonomy): Bacteria > Pseudomonadota > Gammaproteobacteria > Burkholderiales > Burkholderiaceae_C > JANMDU01. Next base: position 13,305 of record JANMHJ010000021.1, on the reverse strand, counting down.
GTGACCTTTCTCGCCCAAGGCACGATTTACCCCGATGTCATTGAATCGGGCGGCGCGAAAAGCAAAAAAGCCGTTGTTATCAAAAGCCACCACAACGTCGGCGGCCTGCCCGAGCAGCTTGGCCTCAAACTCTTAGAGCCCCTACGTGACTTATTCAAAGACGAAGTGCGCGAGCTAGGCGTAGCGCTCGGCTTGCCGCATGACATGGTCTATCGCCACCCCTTCCCAGGCCCTGGCCTCGGTGTGCGTATTTTGGGTGAAGTGAAAAAAGAATACGCCGATCTGCTGCGACGGGCGGATGCCATCTTCATCGAAGAACTGCGCAATTTCAAAGACGAAGCCACAGGTAAAAACTGGTACGAGCTCACCTCCCAAGCCTTCACCGTCTTCCTCCCCGTCAAGAGCGTCGGCGTCATGGGCGATGGCCGCACATATGACTACGTTGTTGCCCTGCGCGCCGTTCAAACCTCCGATTTCATGACCGCCGACTGGGCAGAGTTGCCCTACGCGCTGCTTAAGAAAGTCAGCGGAAGAATTATTAATGAAGTGCGCGGCATTAACCGCGTGACCTATGATGTGAGCTCCAAGCCGCCTGCGACAATTGAGTGGGAGTGATTGACTTGCGTGATCCTGCGCTGCGCACCTGAAACAACGCCTTGAGCTACCTTCGTATTCCTGCCCATTGCCTTGTTGTGTGAGCATGATGCAACGCTTCGGACGCCAAATCGGTAGCTCTCAGATTTAGCCAAGTCATGGGTGGGGGAGTTCACGCTGACCGTCCACTAGCGCCGCCATCAGCGCAAGAGCTTTTGGTTTCAAGCCTCCTTGACTCGCCCTCGAAGCGCCTTGGTCTGTGAGCGTTGGCTTTTGCCTTCAAGCCTGCGCTGTTTTGAGCCATAGCTTGGTTTGGTCGCACGGCGCACACGCGGGGCACGTGCCACGCTGTTGACGACCTCATGCAGCCGCGCAAAGGCATCTAAGCGGTTCATCTCTTGCGTGCTGTGGCTCTGCGCTTTGATGATCAGCACACCTTCTTGGGTGATGCGGCTGTCACGCAGAGCCATTAGGCGGTCTTTCACATCTTCTGCTAACGATGATGCGGGAATATCAAAACGCAGATGGATCGCGCTAGATACTTTGTTGACGTTTTGCCCACCCGAGCCCTGCGCACGAATCGCGCTCAGCTCGACGTCGCTCTCTAGGATCTCAATCGGTTCAAGGGCGCGGGATTCGGTCATGTCAGGATTATCGGGCAGGCCTGCACACAAAAAACGCCCACACTCACCCACACCGCTTTCCCCTCTACAAGCTTTGTGGGCAATATTGCATGCCGCCCGATGTTCCGGCGGCATGGCGCAGGTGACAGTTGCATAGCCTGCGCCGCTAATTGAGCCGCGCAAATGGCCTGTGAATCTGCCTTTACCACCGCGTAAGTGTCCGCAGAAGTGTTCAATTCACTGGGTCAACGCAGAATAAAAAATCTTGGGTTTGACCGGTCAAAAATCGATGGAAATCAACATCCTTGCTTTTCGTCGGCAATCAGCTGGGCCGCCAAATGCGCTTCGTGCACCGCCCTGCACGCCAGTATTTGCTGGCCGACTAAATTGAGTGTATGCTGGTCGAAAAGGGCATACCCGTTCGATCACTGATTGATGTCTGAACGCTAAGCCATCTCATCCCGGCTCCCGTTTCGCGAATGGATCGGAACGATCTCATTTCAAAAACCTCTATCAATAACCTCTAAGTGCTCTCAATGTATCGTCGCCTCTCATCTCATCTTGCAAGCTTCAGCCTTTTGCTCTTGTCTGCTTGTAGCAGTTACGCGCCACCAACGCCGATTGTTGGCTTGGGGCGCGAGAGCATTGAGGCGCGCATGGGTTCGCCATCGACAGTGCGGCAACTTGCATCGGGCAGCGTAATGGAATTTCCAAGGGGCCCCTTCGGCCACCACACTTGGTTTGTTTATTTAGACGCAGGCGGGCGCGCCGTTCGCGCCGAACAAGTGTTGACGCAGCAAAACTTTTTGCGCGTAGCCCCGGACATGACGCAAGAGGAAGTGCGTAGCTTGCTAGGACAGCCTGGTGAGACCTACGAGCTTGGACGAGCGCGCGGCGTGGTCTGGAACTACCGCTATGAAAACAACGATTGCCTGTGGTTTCAGGTTGAGTTAACGCAGAAAAAGACGGTTCGCTCATCCGGCCTTGGCCAGCTGCCTGAATGCGAAACGCGGAGGGATGAATAATGGTGAGTTCAAGCACGTACTGCGCGAGAGCCAAAGTCATCGTGTAAGTTTAATCATCGGCAGGTCAAAGAAGACCTCATGCCAGACCCAGCGCCGGACAACCTATAGCCTAAAGCCCCAAACTTTTCCAACCTGCCAAACCGAGCTTTTCAAGCGTTGAGATATTCGTCTCAAAAATCTTTTCGGCCTGCGGGAAGGCTTCCACGGCTCGTTCCACACTGTCTTCTCGCAGCAAGTGCAAGATAGCAAAAGGCGCGCGATTGGTGTAGTTGCTGATGTCATCAGGCTGGGTGCCTTCAAACTGAAACTTTGGATGAAAGCTGGCTAACTGCACGATGCCTTCCAGCTCATGTTCATCGACCACATCTTCAGCGATTTCTAGAAAATCATTGAAATCTAAAAAATCTTCAAACAGCGTCGGATGAATCAGAAGCGTGGTGTCAATCTCGGATGCCGGCGTTGCGACTAACAAGTCAAGCTCACGATCCAGCTCTTCGAGAAAATCATCCGCATGACGCGCCTTGCTCACGACCAAGCGAATCTGGTTTTTAACGTAAGCGGCTTTAGCAAAAGGGCAAAGATTCAGCCCGATCACCGCTTTTTCTAACCAAAGACGGGTTTGCTGGAGGACAAGTGCTTCGTCAGTTGCCGAAGAGTGTGGAGTGGGGATAGTCATGGCTTGATTATCCCTTCGTCGAATGGATGAACTTGATGGAGGCCGTGCAAATGCTCTGCCGCGATTCGCCTGTGCGATTTGAGCCAACAGTCAGTACGGAGTGGAAGTTGTGATCGCAAATATGCAGCGAGCAAAGCAGAGTTGAATTACAATAAATAATATTTAGTAATTCAATCAGCGAGGCTCTATGCAAAGCACCATTACCTCCCGAGGCCAAACCGTGATTCCTGCCTCCATTCGCCACCAGTTCCATCTGAGCCCGGCGGATCGGCTGGAATGGGTGTTGGATGACGGCGCGATTCGCGTCGTGCCTGTGCGTGCCAACCCGATCGAGGCTTTTCGGGGGCAGGGTAAGGGTGGTACAACGGCGCGGCTCTTGGCTGAGCGCAGAAAAGACATGGCGCGCGAGTAAAGAGCCTTAATGAAACGCTTCCTCCTCGACACATCCGCCTTGCTCACCCTGCGAGACGACGAACCCGGCGCGCAGCGCGTGGCCGAAGTGCTCCAACTCGCAAGCCAAGACAAAGCCAAATGCTACGGCTGCTTCATGAGCCTCATGGAAGTGCTCTACCGCGTATGGCGCGACGAAAGCAAACAGGCCGGCCAACTCGCGCACCAGCAATGCCTCGCCTTGCCCATCGAATGGCTGCACAGCAGCGATAGTCTGCTGGCCAAAGCTGCGGAATTCAAGGCGATACACAGCTTGTCTTTGGCTGATGCTTGGATTGCAGCTTGCGCTGCGGAGCAGGGGGCGACTTTGCTGCACAAAGACCCGGAGTTTGAGGCACTTGCAATCACTCAGCAGATTCTGTAGCTTATGGCGATGAAACTACCAAATCTACACAAGTGTCAACCCACAAATGAGCAAGCTGATCAACGATAATCGACATTATGGATAAGCAACAACTTCGTGAGTTTCGTGCAGCTTTGGTAGAGATGGAAACGGCACTTGCGCCTACAGATCCGCGTTACGTGCCGGGTTTGCATGGCAGTCTTGAAGAAGATGTGATCAGTGCGCTTTCTGAAGAAATCTTGACACGCACACCGCAGGACAGCCATTTGTTTTATTTCACGGGCCAGCGGGGTACCGGCAAGAGCACGGAGTTGCGTAGGCTTGAGACGATTCTTTTGGGCGAGCGCGCTCAGGTCATTCGCTTTGACTGCCTAGACTTCATCACAGAAACTGAAAAAGTGACTGTTGAAACCCTGTTGCTGTTGGTGACTGCTGGTTTAGCGGCTTGGGCAGATGACCATTACAGAGAGGATTTTCTGAAGGCGAATGCCTGGACAAGATTTTCGAACTGGTTAGAAACCGATATTGAGCTTACTGAAGTCAGCGCTCAGGGGCTCAAGCTCAAACTCAAAGAGCAGCAAGCCAGCGTTGCTCAAAAAATTCATCAACTTTCTGCACCGCGAGAGTGGACAAAGAAGGTGCAGGATTTCGCTGGCGATATCGTGCAATTCATACGTGAGCGTACAGGTCGCGAGCGTGTTGTCGTGGTGGTTGACTCTTTAGAGCGCTTACGCGGAGTCTCAGGGACTGATCAAGATGCAATGTTTCAGCATGTGATCTCAACATTTGCAGGTGATTTTGATCGCTTGCGCATTCCAAGTGCAAGCGTTGTCTATTCCGTGCCCCCTTATTTAGCGCTCATGGCAGATGTCCGCAACTTTGTCACCTGCCACGCTTTAGCCTCGGTGCGTGTGTTTGCCAAACCAATGCTTCATGGCAACCCTAGCGAGCAGCGCCGCAAAGCGCGCCCGGAAGGCTTGGCGAAAATGCGCGATCTGATTGAGCGTCGTTACGCCCGATGGTCCGAGGTACTCGGTGAGGCCGCGCTTGACAAGCTCATCATCTGCTCCGGTGGAGATCTGCGTCACTTCATGCAAAGATTGGTCTCGGGTGTGGTGGGCCAAGCGCAATTTGCATTGGATCGATTGCCATTGAAGGAAAGCGATGACATCATTGCGCGGGTGATCGACGAAAACAGGGGGGAGACCGAGCGCCTCACGGTCAAAAGCGAATGGTCTTTGTTAGCAGATATCGCGCGCAGCCATAACGCCATTGCAGCTGATCGAGGAGATTCTTTGCGCACCTTAGCTCGTTTATTCGATACTCGCGTGATCCTCAATTACCGCAACGGTGCCGAGTGGTTTGATATTCATCCTTTGCTCTGGCCCTTGATCGATCAAATCAATGAGCAGCAAGCAAGCACCGCTTGAAAGCGCTTGGCAAACGCTGCGCAGTAGTCTTGAGTGGAGCCAAGGCTTTAGCCTGATCTTCGTGTTTTGCAGCGATGCTGCTTCCAAAAAAGCTCTGTTTGGCCGCGCCAGCGATCTGATGCAGGCTCAGGTGCGCCCTTTTCAGCAGCCGCAATGCAAAAGCGCAGATGCTGTGCTCAAGAGATTGTTGCCTCTGGCAGTGAACCCATCTCAGGCGCATGTTGCCATGGGATTACCGCTTTGGCTGGATATCGATAGCTCACCTGGTGATCCTGCATGGGATCAAGCGCGCCAGGAATTCCTTTATCGTCTCAATGAGCGGCGTGCTGCCATCATGCGCGAGCACCCGCGGCCCGTGGTGCTTGCTTTGCCTTTGAACTGGACGAAACGGGCCGCCGAGGCTGCTCCTGATTTATGGACCATCCGGCAGCCCACGGTGTATTTGGATGGGCGACCTTCTGATGCTGGTGATTCAGGGCCGGACATCCGTGACTTCGCACCTGTCTCAGTTCGTCACTCTGTTGAGATCGATTCCAAACAGATAGCGGAATTGCCCGCTGTACTACAGCGCTGGTTGGCTCGCAGCGAGCAAGAGCAGGCCGCTGCCTCAATATGGGATGCCTCGCTCGCGATTGATGCAGCCTTGGAGCACGGCCAAGCAGCTTTGGCTCACGACATGAGTCAGAAAGCTGCCGAGCAGGCTCGCGTGCAACTGGAAAAGAGCCGCAACCCCGAGCGCCTGCGCGATCTGTCGGTTTCCATGAACAAGCTAGGCCAAGTAGCGCAGGCCTTGGGGCGGCTGGAAGAAGCGCAGCATGCTTTTGAAATGGAAATCCAAATCGCTCAGGAGCTTTGCGCGAGCTATGGTGAAACGGCCACTGCCTTGGAAGTGTTGGCCTACGGACACGAAGCTTTGGGCGATGTCTTGAAGCAAACAAATCAAGGGACGCCGGCCAATGAGCATCACAGCAAGGCGAGGCTGTTGTATCAGCGACTTGCACTGGCCATGCCTCATGAAAAAGGGTATGCCTCCGCCTTGAAGGCTTTGCAAACGTGAGCTCAATCTCCTTGCCGTAGCGAAAACGGAAATGATGATACGGAGTGTTTTATTTCTTCGCTGGCGGCAAATCCGTACAACTCCCATGCGCCACTTCTGCTGCCATGCCGATGCTCTCGCCTAGCGTGGGATGCGGGTGGATGGTTTTGCCGATGTCTACTGCGTCTGCGCCCATCTCAATGGCTAGGGCGATTTCGCCGATCATGTCGCCGGCGTGGGTGCCGACCATTCCGCCGCCTAGGATTTTGCCGTGGCCGTGGGCTTCTGGGGAGTCATCGAAGAGCAGCTTGGTCACGCCTTCGTCGCGGCCGTTGGCGATGGCGCGGCCGCTTGCAGTCCAAGGGAACAGGCCTTTTTTGACCTTGATGCCTTGTGCCTTGGCTTGGTCTTCTGTGAGGCCGACCCACGCGACTTCGGGGTCGGTGTAGGCCACGCTGGGGATCACTCTGGCGTTGAACGCGGCAGCGGCCAGCTCTTTGTTGCCTTGCTACTCGCCTGCAATCACTTCAGCAGCCACGTGCGCCTCGTGCACGGCCTTGTGCGCCAGCATGGGTTGGCCGACGATGTCGCCGATGGCGAAGATGTGGGGCACGCTGGTGCGCATTTGGCTGCCTGCGGCGATGATGGTTTCACATCAGCCGCTCTGCATCTCACAAAGCCTGCACGGCCTTTGCCTGCGCGGCATCGCGCAAGGCTAAGAAGGCTTGCCCTGCATCAATGTACTGACGAACCGCTTGCTTCCAATCAAACAGGTTTTTTTACCGCCGCAAGGCCGCGCGTCAGCTCCTCAATCTGGCTGGTGATGGCGCTGTCGCGCATCGCCTGCGCTAGAGGCAGGGCGTCGGCCAAAAGCGGGGATGCCGTCGCGATATCGCCTTGCTTGACTGCAACGCGCGCAATCGCAAGCATTGAGCTGGGCAGGCTGCCATGCACGTGGCCCATGCGCGATGCGCCCACGTCTTGCCGCAGCTGGTAGGCACGCTCCCAAAGTACACGCGATTTTTCCAGCTCGCCTTGCGTTTCCAGGATTTCCGCCATGGAATTGCAGCCAATCATCTCAGGGATGGCGTAGCGACCCTGCGCGCAAAGCGTAATCATCTGCGTAAAAAGTGTGATGGCTGCGTCCACTTCGCCCACGGACTGCTTGGCAAAACCTGCATTCCACATGCAAAAGCCGAGCCCCCAACTGCCTGGGCTGCGAGCTGCAATGGCCAGCCCAGTTTGCGTACGAGCCACAGCAGACGGGGCATCGCCGTTGAACACATCGCACTCGCCGCGCAGGCAGTACAGCATGCCCAAGATGAGAGGTGGCTCCGCGTGGCCCGACAAGAGATCAATTCCTTCATCAAGCGAGCGGGCGGCGGCCTGCCAATCATCGCTGTCGTGCCCTACCAAAAACCCCAAGCAGAACAATCCCGCCGCGCGCAGCTCGCTCGGCGCGTTTGACGCTGCGGCAAGCGCATGCTCCAGCCACCCAATGCCTTCGTGCAGCTTGCCCTGCGTCCACCAATAAACATTCAATCCTGCGATCAGTTCCAGTGCGGCTTCGGGCGCAATGTGCATCAGCCTTGCCAGCGCCACGCGAAGGTTGTCTTCAATTAGCCCAATGGTCTCAATATGGGGCCGCTCAGCGCCACTCGTGAATCCAGCGCAGGCAGGCAACGCGACATTGCGATAGAAGTGCGCGTGGCGATCACGCAGCGCATCTTGGTCACCCGAGTCGGCAAGCTGCTCCAGCGCGTATTGGCGGATCGTCTCAAGCAACTGATAACGGCCGCTGTCGCCCAGCTTCATGAGCAGCGATTTCTCCACCAAGCGGGCGGTCAGGTCTGCCAGTTGAGCTGGACTTTGCTGCGGCGCGGCACAGATGCCGTTGATGGCCGCCAAGTTGAATCCGCCGGCAAATATGGCCATGCGGTACAGCAGGCCGCGCTCCTGAGCGCTGAGCAGCGCATCGCTCCACTGAACCGTGTCGCGCAGCGAGCGCTGGCCGCCGCCCGCCCGGCGCACCGGGCGCGGCAGCAACCCAAACAAATCGTCAAGATGCAGGCGAATATCTTCCAGATTCAGCCCGGCGGCACGCGCGGCCGCCAGCTCGATGGCCAGCGGCAGCCCATCGACTCGGCGACAAATTTCTGAGACTAATCGGCCAGCATGTTCCGTTTTAAGCGATTCAGCGTGACGCACACCCACGCGCTCACGAAACAGTTGCACGGCAGGGCTTGCGTCAATCTCATCCAGACTCACGTCCGCCCCTGCCAAGGGCAGCGATAAAGGTTCCAGGCGCTGGCTGACTTCGCCATTCACCCACAGCGGCTCGCGGCTCGTGGCCAGAATGTGTAGCTGAGGTAGCCGCGCGGTCAAAGCGTCCACCAAATCAGCGACGGCATGCGTGACATGCTCACAGTTGTCCAGCACCAGCAGCAGGTCTTTATCAACCAGCCAACGCGTGAGCGCTTCCAAATGATCGAGTCCGCCCGAACGCGTGAGGCCCAGAGCCACCGCCACTTCTGCGGCAACGAGTTCGGCAGCGCGCAAAGGGGCTAGCCAAACGGTAACAACGCCATCAGCGAAGCTTGCACAAGACCCCGAGTTGGCTTGGGTGACGACTACAGACACAACCGCATTTGCCAATGCTGTTTTGCCTACGCCGCCGGGGCCAATCAGCGTGGTGACCGCAGCGGTGCGCACGCTGCGCACCACCTCTAAAATTTCTTTGTCGCGGCCTAAAAGTTGGTGTTGGCGCTGGACGGCATCCGGGAACGCAACACTCGGCCCGTTCACATCGGATTCCTTGCGTGTTTCCCGTGAGTTGTCTGCATCCATGGCCCCCACGTCCAGCATGATTTGGTAGCCGCGCCCGCGCACTGTGCGAATGGCGTGCGACCCAAGCACCCTGCGCAAGGCGGAAATGTGCACGTGCAGATTGTTTTCCTCCACCACACGCCCTGGCCACACACGCGCGAACAGGCTCGCTGCGCCATGCACCTGTCCAGGTGCCTGCGCCAGCGTCCACAAAAGATCGAAAGCGCGGTCGCCCAAATCGGCAACGTTCTCACCCTGCGCCAGCGTGCGACGCCTCGGGTTCAGCGTCCATTCGCCCAAGGCAAGTGTCTGGTCGGCCATATTGGTTCTCCTCCCGGCGAGTCTATCGGATTCAGGTTAATTCAGATTTCTTTAAGACACGAGATCGCTTGGCTATGGGACTATCACGGCTCACCTATCAATTGCCTTAACTCTACAAGGACCACGACATGACAACCACGATCAGCCATTCAGACACCATCCGCCAACTCTACACCGCATTTGCAAGCGGCGACGTGCCCACAGTGCTTGGTGCCTTTGCGCCGAACATACGCTGGACCGAAGCGGAAGGATTTCCTTACGGCGGCACCTATGTGGGCGCAGACGCCATCGTCAACAACGTCTTCATGAAGCTGGGCACTGAGTGGGACGGCTACACAGTTGCACCGCACGAGTATGTTTCCAGCGCTGATACGGTTGTGGCGCTGGGCGAATACAGCGGAACCTACAAGGCCACGGGCAAGAGCTTCCGCGCTCCATTCGTGCATGTCTGGAAGTTTGGTGACGGTTTTATCACTTCTTTCAATCAGCACACAGACACCGCGGTCGTCCAGCGCGCTCTTCAGTAGAAACGCCCGTGCCTGGCTAACTATTCAATGACGGAGAAAAGCCCGAACTGTTGCCAGTTCGGGCTTTTGCGTGTTGTGCTGAAGTTTTGATTATTTCTTGCTTGGCGGCAAATCCGTGCAACTCCCATGCGCCACCTCTGCTGCCATGCCGATGCTTTCGCCGAGCGTTGGATGCGGGTGGATGGTTTTGCCGATGTCTACTGCGTCTGCGCCCATCTCAATGGCCAGGGCGATTTCGCCGATCATGTCGCCGGCGTGGGTGCCGACCATGCCGCCGCCTAGGATTTTGCCGTGGCCGTGTGCTTCTGGGGAGTCATCGAAGAGTAGCTTGGTGACGCCTTCGTCGCGGCCGTTGGCGATGGCTCGGCCTGATGCCGTCCAAGGGAACAGGCCTTTTTTGACTTTGATGCCTTGTGCTTTGGCTTGGTCTTCTGTGAGGCCGACCCACGCGACTTCGGGGTCGGTGTAGGCCACGCTGGGGATGACTCTTGCGTTGAAGGCGGCTGCGGCGAGTTCCTTGTTGCCTTGCTGCTCGCCTGCGATCACTTCTGCGGCCACGTGCGCTTCGTGCACGGCTTTGTGGGCCAGCATGGGCTGGCCTACGATGTCGCCGATGGCGAAGATGTGGGGCACGTTGGTGCGCATTTGAATATCGACGTTGATGAAGCCACGGTCTGTGACGGCGACGCCAGCTTTGTCAGCAGCGATCTTCTTGCCGTTGGGGATGCGGCCCACGGCTTGGAGGACGAGGTCGTAGGTTTGCGGGGCGGGTGCTGTGCCGCCTTCTTGTACGGGCGCAAACGTCACTTCTATGCCTGCGGGCGTGGCGCGTGCGCCCACGGTTTTGGTGTTGAGCATGATGTTGTCAAATCGCTTGGCGTTCATTTTTTGCCAGATTTTGACCAAATCGCGGTCTGCGCCTTGCATGAGGCCGTCCATCATCTCGACCACATCGAGGCGCGCGCCGAGGGTGGAATACACCGTGCCCATTTCTAGGCCGATGATGCCGCCGCCCAAGATGAGCATGCGCTTGGGCACTTCTTTGAGTTCTAGCGCGCCTGTTGAATCAACGACTCGCGGATCTTCGGGCATGAAGGGCAGGCGCACGGCTTGGCTGCCTGCGGCGATGATGCAGTTTTTGAACTGGATGACTTTTTTAGTGCCAGTTTTTTCTTGGGCTGTGCCGCTGGTTTCTTCGACTTCGACATGATTGGCAGAGACGAATGCACCGTAGCCGCGCACGGTGGTGACCTTGCGCATCTTGGCCATGGCAGCGAGGCCGCCGGTGAGCTTGCCGATGACTTTTTCTTTGTGGCCGCGCAGCTTGTCGATGTTGAGCTTGGGTGCGCCGTAATCCACGCCCAGATCGGCCATGTGGCTGACTTCATCCATCACGGCGGCGACGTGTAGCAAGGCTTTGGAGGGGATGCAACCGACGTTCAGGCACACGCCGCCTAGCGTGGCATAACGCTCGATGATGATGACCTTCAAGCCGAGATCAGCGGCGCGGAAGGCCGCGCTGTAGCCGCCGGGGCCTGCGCCTAAGACGAGCAGATCGCAATCCATGTCTGCTGCTCCTGCGTAGCTCGATGCGCTAGATGCTATTGAATTAATAGCACTTTGCGCAGATTCTATAACGGGTAGAGGCTGTTTTTGCTCTGAAATCGGGGCTGGAGCGGGTGAGGAAGCAGGTGGGGATGCAGGCGCAGCGCCAGCTGCTTCCAGCGTGAGCACGACCGAGCCTTGCTTGACTTTGTCGCCGATTTTGATCTTGAGTTCTTTCACCACGCCCGCATGGCTGGAAGGAATTTCCATCGATGCTTTGTCGGATTCAACCGTGATGAGCGATTGCTCTTCTTTGACGGTATCGCCAGGTTTGACGAGCAGTTCAATGACGGCAACTTCGTCGAAATCGCCGATATCTGGGACTTGGATTTCAATGATGGACATTTGCTTCTCCTTCAGCGCCGCTTCGCGTCGCAAAAATTAAATGGGGTCAAATTAATTGGGATCTGACCCCAATTAATTTTTCAGCTTCATGGTGAACACCTTGATCGGGCCACCGGAGTTTTTGTCGAATTCGCAGCCTGCTGTGACGCCTGCGATGGCTACGTCGCGGGCTGACGCATCGCGCTTCGCATACGTGACGCTCATCGCGCCCAGCGCAAAGGCGCGGCCTGAGCCGACGCCCCAAAACTCTTTGAATTCAAAGACCTCGCGGTAGCTATAGAGCCCGAAGATGCCTGCGCTGTTGGCGATCAAGACGCTGAACTGCATGCTTTCATACGGGTCAGCATCTTCTTCCTTGGTCTGCATGAAGAATTTTTCTTTGAGCAGCGGATGCAGCTTCAAGAAGGTGTCATACACCTCGTCTTTCGTGTGCAGCTTCAATTCTTCTTTGGGCAAGGAGAGCAGCGATTTGCGCAGCGCAGGGAAGTGCGCCACCGTGCCAGCTGTGGTGATGTAGCTCTCACCGCCCATCGCTTTGAGCTTGAAGATTTTCTCGTTGGCTTCAAAGCGCGGCGCAAGCCGCGTGTCGCCGAAAGTCACGAGTGAATCGGAGGCGATGGCGACTTGGCCTGCTTTTTTAACGACGACTACGGTAGTCATATTACGCTTTGGGGAAGGATGGAGAGAAGAGGTACGCGAAAGTCGCTAAAAAATACTTTGAATTTAAAGCAAGACTCGGCGGAAATCACCCAAAATTTGGCTGAGGTAGACGTTGAACCTCGCCGCCGCCGCACCGTCGATCACGCGGTGATCCCAGGTGAGTGACAAAGGCAGCATCAAGCGCGGCACAAACTTTTCGCCGTCCCATACTGGCTCCATCTGGCTTTTGCAAACGCCCAGGATTGCCACTTCGGGGGCATTGATAATGGGCGTGAAATAGCGCCCACCGATGCCGCCTAAGCTAGAAATCGTGAAGCATGCGCCGCTCATCTCCGCTGGCGAAAGCTTGCCATCGCGCGCTTTCTTGGCCAGCTCGCCCATCTCTAAGCTGATTTGCATGATGCCTTTTTTGTCGGCATCTTTGATCACCGGGACCATCAAACCGTTGGGCGTGTCTGCGGCGAAGCCGATGTGGAAATACTGTTTGTAGATGATGGCATCGCCATCGAGAGAGGCGTTGAAATCTGGAAATTTCTTCAAGGCCGAAACGCAAGCTTTGATGAGGAAGGCGAGCATCGTGACTTTCACGCCAGCTTTTTCGTTTTCCTTATTGGTAGAGACGCGGAAGGCTTCCAGATCGGTGATGTCGGCGTCGTCATGGTTGGTGACAGCGGGAATCATGATGGCGTTGCGTGTGAGATTTTGGCCGCTGATCTTTTTGATACGGCTCATCTCCTTGCGCTCGATCGGCCCGAATTTGGTGAAATCAATCTTCGGCCAAGGGATCAATCCGAGTGCAGCACCGTCGCCGCTGCCTGCTGCTGGGGCTTTCGCTGCGATGGCT
>JANMHJ010000020.1:0-68308 GCA_031375105.1 Variovorax sp. | reverse complement strand
CCTTTCTTGTGCAACCTCACGACTTGCTTGCGCCTCTCGTGCAGTTGCTCTAGTGTTTGCTTTCTCGCGTTTTCTTTTTCCATGTGTCTCTGAGTCACGAATCACCAGAAAGTTCATACTTTATCATGCCGGATCTATAGTCAAGCCGTGCTAGATCGCCAAGGCAGAATTTATCCCAACGAAAACACGGTCATTCCACGTGATATTTTGGAGCCACTAGATAAAGGCAGTTTTGCCATTGGGGCCGTAGCAGAACTGGATACGTGGTTGGCTGACCACGTTGTACCAACGTTTGATAAGCAGACTATCGGCGAACGCGATACCGACGAGTGGCACCATGAGCATTGGCAGGCGTATTTGAAATACTCCAAAGACATGCTCAATACGGTTGCGTCAAACTGGCCGGAGGAAGACGCTCCATTTCAGATGGATGATCGGTGGGTCATAGTCAAAGATAGTGACGTAGTAGGCGCTAGCACGCATATTTTGGCGCTCTACGACAACATCAGACTACAGGCACCTACTTCTTTGCTTTTTGAGCGATATGCTTCTGAAAATATTGAACTGCCAGAGCCTTGTCAATCTAGTAACTCTGGATTTTCCCTACGGCTTGGACATGCTTCGGACACTCACCCGCTTGCAGACGCACAACGTGATTCTTTGACCCATCAGCTTGCATCCAAACACGGTGAAATATTGGGCGTGAATGGCCCTCCAGGTACAGGAAAGACAACCATGCTCCTTTCGGTTGTTGCTTCGCATTGGGTTCGTGCGGCGCTAAATGGTGGCGACCCTCCTGTGATCGTCGCAGCTTCAACCAATAATCAAGCAGTAACCAATGTGATCGACGCCTTTGCCAAAGACTTTTCGATTGGAACTGGATCGTTTGCAGGTCGGTGGTTACCCGACATCAAGAGTTTTGGCGCATATTTCCCATCTGCTAGTAAAGAAAAACAGTCCAACGGAAAGTACCAAACCCGATCATTTTTCAGCACCGTGGAGGAGCAAGGCTATTACAACCGAGCGAAAGCGAATTTTTTGCAAGCCGCAAAAGTGGCTTTTCCTGACCTCATCGCGCCTTCAGTAAAGGATATCTCTATTCAGCTGAATATGCTGATTCAGCGGGGCGAAAGTAATTTGAGAGCTATTGAAGCAGCGTGGTATCCCTTGCTCTTGGCGAACAATGAAATGCATAGGGAGCTTGGTTCATCGCCGGTAGAAGGCCTTGCATCACGGCAAAGCGCGGTATCGGAAAAATTAAGCGACTTAAACACTTGCAAGGCAGTGAAGGAAAAGTGGGAAGAGTTCCTTGGAAATGAATCATGGATATACACGTTGTTGTCATGGCTTCCGCCCGTCAACAGAAAACGTCTTTTGCTTTCAAAGACTTTCTTACGAGGACTTTGGCCACTAACGTTCCCCGATAAGCATTGGAAAGATGTAGAACAACTTACGGATGAAATACAAACTATTGTTGACAGAGTAAATGGGGAACTGACAAGCCTTCAAGCTACGCTCCAGCGGGGCATGAAGGTGATGAAAGCCCACCGTGAAGCGGTTAGTCGATGGGGTGAAGCAACCGAGTGTCTCGGAATGACTGCTCCACCTGAGTTAAGGACATTAGCAGAATGTGACAAAGCGGCAGATACAGCTCTCAGGTTTCCGGCGTTTCTTTATGCAACGCATTACTGGGAAGCGCGCTGGCTTCTTGAAATGGATGGCATGCTTAATACGTTGGCTGAGGAAAAAACCAAGAAAGGTGCTTCTACACTTAAAAAACGTTGGCACCGAAGAATGATGTTGACTCCCTGCGCCGTATCAACATTTTTCATGCTTCCAAAAGAATTCTCAGTAAGTCGATATGACCGTGGAAATTTCGTACCAGATTATCTCTACGACTTTGTAGACCTCTTGATTGTTGATGAAGCGGGGCAAGTACTGCCTGAGGTCGCGGGTGCATCGTTTTCTTTGGCGAAGCGGGCGCTCGTCATAGGAGATACTTTGCAAATTGAACCCATATGGAGCATGACAGCACAAGTAGATATCGGAAATTTGATCAAGGCTGATGTCATGGGGTTGACGAATGTTCGGGAGAACTACAACCGAATTGCAGAACTTGGAAAATCCGCAGCCTCTGGTAGTGTGATGGAAATCGCTCAACGAGCTACGCGCTACCACTACGACAAGGACCTAGCACGGGGCATGTACCTTTATGAGCACCGCCGATGTTATGACGAAATTGTGGGGTATTGCAATGCTCTTTGTTATAACAATAAACTAATTCCCAAGCGCGGTCCTCGTCCTTCAGTATCAGGACTACCTGCAATGGGCTACCTTCATGTTGACGGAAAATGTGAGCGCCGTGGTGGAAGTCGAGCTAACCAAATTGAAGCAGTGACCATCGCTGAGTGGATTGTCCGTAATCGCCTTGAATTAGAGGAAAAATACAGAAAGCCGATTCATGAAATCATTGGCGTGGTAACGCCATTTGGTGGTCAGGTCGCCGAGATTACTGATCAGTGCACCAAGCGTGGAATCCGCATAGGCAAAGAGGACGGCGAGATGACGGTCGGCACTGTGCATTCTTTGCAAGGCGCTGAACGTCTTCTGGTGATTTTTTCTCCGACCTATTCACGAGACGCTGACGGTGGCTTTATGGATCGTAGTCCCAGCATGCTAAATGTTGCAGTATCTCGCGCCAAGAATAGTTTTTTAGTTTTTGGCGACACGTCCATATTTAACCCCAGTGACAGGGGTTCACCTCGCGGACTCCTGGCATCATTTCTGTTTGCGGATGAAAACAATAAAATCTCGTTCCGCGGTCCAGCACCGCTTTGACAGGCATCTTGTGGCGATTGGTCAGAAAAATGGCGATCAACTGTTGAACGACTAAAAGACTATTTCACAAATCACGAATCCTTGTGGTATGGTTTTTTATTTACTTCAAACTTACTGCTTATTAACCGTCGCAACATACCAAGTCCCGCGTCCAGCACCATATTTAATCAAGCACCCATCTTTCACAAGTCTGATCAGATGCGATCTGATCGTTGCGCGGTTCGCGCCCGTTCTCTGCTGAGCCAACTGCGTCGTTATCCTGCCTTGCTCTCTCGCTATCGCCATCAATTCAGCAGACAGTTTCGGCAAATGCTGAGTAAACAACTTTTCGCTTTCGACTTTCTCGCTCAATCGCTTCACTTGGGAGCAAAGCGATGAGAGGAAGTAAACGAGCCAAGGTTGCCAATTGGGGCTTTCCATGCGGATGGTGCTTTGCGTTTGGCGCAGGGCGATGTAGTAGCCGGCTTTGTTTTGCTCGATGATGCTTTCTAAGGAGCTGTAGGGCACGTAGCTGTAGCCGAGCTGGAGCATGAGCAGCGTGGTCAAGATGCGGGAGAGGCGGCCGTTGCCGTCTTCGAAGGGGTGGATTTCTAGGAAGACGACGGTGAAGATGGCGACGATGAGCAAGGGGTGCAGGGTTTTGTTGTCTCGCGTGTAGCGCAGCCAATCGACGAGCTCTTGCATCAGGCGCGGGGTGTCGAAGGGTGTAGCCGTCTCAAACACGATGGCCACTTGCTGGCCTTTTTCGTTGAACGCGCCGACGCTGTTGGAGATGGTTTTGTAGCGGCCACGGTGGTGCGTGTCTTTCTCGCTGTGGGTGAGCAAATCGCGGTGCAGTTGCTGGATGTGGTTTTCGTTGAAGGGGATGTGCTCCCAAGAGGCGAAGAGCAGCTCCATCACATCGGCATAGCCGGCCACTTCTTGCTCATCTCGGGTGGTGAATTTTTTGATTTTGATATCGGAGAGCAAAGCATCTACCTGCGCATTGGTGAGCTTGCTGCCTTCGATGCGCGTGGATGAAGCCACGCTTTCAATGGTGGCGACGCGGCGCAAGGCTAGCAGGCGCTCTGGCGCAAAAGAGCCGAGCACGCGCCATGAGCCTTTGAACTCATCGATTTGGGCGATGAGCGCGAGGATTTCTGGCGTGATTTGAAGGGTGTCGGTTTTGAACACGGTTGTCTTTTGGATTCAAGATACCCATTAATCTACCCGATTTCATCCATTTATATTCATTTATATTCATTTATATTCATAAATATCTATTTATAGCCGTAAATATCTGAAAATACTCAATTCAAAGCAACAACCTCAACTCCCCTGCAGCAGCCTGCATCTGATCGAGATACACCTTCTGCAGCGCATCGTTGGATCTCGGCGGCTGTTGTTTGGCATTCGTGAGCACCAAATTCATGGCGGCGACGACGCGGTTTTGCGTGTCGTACAAAGGCACGGCAAGGGCGTAGACGCCGAGTTCGTGTTCTTGGTGGGCTTCGCTGTAGCCTTGGGATGCGGCGGCTGCGATGAGGCGGCGCAGCTGCGCGCCGCTTGTGGTGGTGTGGGGGGTGAGCTTGGCTCGTGCGTGGGTGGCGAGGTAGGTTTTGAGCTGGGCGGGGCTGTGCTGGGCGAGGAGGACGCGGCCTGTGCTGGTGGCAAATGCGGCCAGGCGCGCGCCGAGGTTGACGCCGTAGGGCATGGCCGCGCTGGCCATGCGGTGCTCGCCGGATCTAGCGACGATAACGGCATGCTCACCGTCAAGCACGGCGACTGAGAAGGCTTGGCCGGTTTGCGAAGCGAGGCGGCTGAGTGTGGGCTGCACGACTCGCGGCAATCTTGCGGATGCAAGATAGTTGCCCGCAAGGCGCAGGACGCGGTGTGTGAGCCAATAGCTTGGGGTGCGCATGCCTTCTTCTGCTTCTAGGTAGCCCAGCGCTTGCAGCGTGAGCACATGGCGGCGGGCGGCGGCGCGTGTGAGGCCAGCGCGCTCGGCGATCTGCGTGATGCTCAGGCGCTGGCGCTCTGCGGAAAAGCTCTCCAATACGGCGAATGATTTGGCTGCGCCTTCGATCCAGTCGGCGGCGGCGACGCTCTCGTGGTGGCGCAGAAACAATGGCATTGCTGGCATTGTGCGATTATCGCGCAAATACTTCTACCACCGCGCAATGATCTTCTGTCGCAAGGCGCTATTGATGCTACCGCTCTTAAGCTCTTTGCTAAGTTAGACCTAGGAGATATACATGCGCACCCAAGTTGGCATCATCGGCGCGGGCCCGGCGGGTTTGTTGCTGGGCGCTTTGCTGCACAAGGCAGGCATTGACAACATCATCGTGGAGCGGCAAAGCGGCAAGTATGTGCTCTCGCGCATACGAGCCGGCATTTTGGAACAACCCACGGTAGATGCGCTCATCTCGGCGGGCGTGGGGACGCGGCTGCTAAAGGAAGGCATTGCGCATGAGCATCTGAGCTTGTCTTTTGCAAACCAGCTCCACACGATTGATTTGCCCAAGCTCACCGGCGGCAAAACTGTGACCGCTTATGGGCAAACCGAGGTGACCAAGGACTTGATGGATCACCGCGCAGCCGTCGGCCGCCAGACGATCTATGAGGCCAAAGATGTGCGCCTTCGAGATTTAACGACGCAGCGCCCGCGCATTTTGTTCACAGAAAACGGCGTGGCTCGCGAGATTGAATGCGACTTCATCGCGGGCTGCGATGGCTTTCATGGCGTGAGCCGCCAATGCATCCCCAAAGACAAGTTGCAAGAGTTCTCGCGCGAGTATCCGTTTGGCTGGATAGGCGTGTTGGCAGAAGTGCCGCCCGTCTCGCCGCACGCCATCATTTATGGCAACAGCCCCGAAGGCTTTTCACTGTGCTCGATGCGCAGCTTGACGCGCAGCCGCTATTACGTGCAATGCCCCAGCTCAGACAAAGTGGAAGACTGGAGCGATGCACGGTTTTGGGACGAGCTTCGCGCTCGCTTGCCTCATGAGACAGCCAACGCCATCATCACCGGCCCATCGATTGAAAAAAGCATCGCCCCTTTGCGCAGCTATGTGAGCGAGCCCATGCGCTGGGGGCAGCTTTTCCTGGCCGGCGACGCGGCGCACATCGTGCCGCCCACAGGCGCGAAGGGCCTGAACCTGGCTGCCAGCGATGTGGGCATGCTCAGCGAAGCATTTCAACAGCACTATGCAGAGAAAAGCAACGCGGGCATTGATGGCTACTCAGCGCGCGCCTTGCGCAAAGTATGGCGCGTCGAACGCTTTTCTTGGTGGCTCACCAGCCTGCTGCATCGCTTCCCCGACACCGAAGGCTTCGGCCAGCGCATGCAGGAAGCGGAGCTGGATTATTTGATGAACTCTGAAGCCGCGCAAACAGCGTTGGCTGAGAATTATGTGGGTTTGGCAGGCTAGGGGCCTACTTTGAATCTTCAGGCATTGGGCGCGGCGCTTGCATTTGCGCATCAATGGCTTGCTTGAATTGCTGCTGAATTTGCTGCACTTGTTCTTTTTGATTGCCGCCCGGTGCGCTGGAAGCCGCAGCCGCACCGGGCAATTGCAATGCAGGCATCGGCGCAGTTTGTGCAAACATTTGCTTTTTCACCAAACTGCCCACGATCAGTAGCACTAGCAGCAAAGAGACGATTCCAAAGACAGCTCGCATCATGCATCCTTCGTATTCATTGCTATTCAAAAAACTATCAAAATAATAGCAAACTATGCAAATTCTATAACGGGAAGAGGCCGATTAGGCTTATAAAACTACTTGCTGAGCTCGCGCATCCACTTGGCCAACGCCTGCTCTTGCGGATTGCCTTGGGTATATATCTCCAGCATCTTGACCTGAGCTTCAGGGCGATGCTGGTTGATTTTGACTTTGCATTCGAGCTGAGTGACTTTGAGCTCGAATGCCACGATGCCAGCGAGCATTTTGTGTTGATACTCATGGCCTAAATCAATCCATTGCTTTGCATAAGGCGGCTCGTGATCGCCGATCAGCGTTTTGAGCAAGCGGTCTTTGGCTTCTGGTTCTTCGATCAACGTGGCTGATACTTTGCAATGCACGGCAAGGTAATTCCAAGTGGGCA
Organism: Variovorax sp.; assembly: GCA_031375105.1. Classification (GTDB taxonomy): domain Bacteria; phylum Pseudomonadota; class Gammaproteobacteria; order Burkholderiales; family Burkholderiaceae_C; genus JANMDU01. Next base: position 61,386 of record JANMHJ010000020.1, on the reverse strand, counting down.
CGCGCGCTAAATCGGGATAGACCTTGGGCGACATATAGGCCTGCGGGCCCATGAAAGTCACCAAAGCTTCTGGGCGAGCTTGCAGATATTTCCAATGCGGGTTGGGTTTGGCGACGTGGCCGAGAATTTTCCATGCGTCGCCCTCTTCCACCAAATGAAGCGGCAAATGCGTTACATAAGGAAAGCCTTCGTCGTCATTGGAGATCAGGGAGGCAAAAGGATGCTCACGAACGATCCTTGCTGCTAGTGCGCGGTCTTGGCTTTTGTTGAAGTGGGGTGGGAGGTACATATTTGCTTGCTTTGAGCTTAAGAGTCAAATATACCTTGCCTAGATGTGAGCCTCTCGCGGCAGGCTACGCGAAGAGCGCCAAAAGCACGCTGTGCCATCAACAGGATCACTATGAATTAAATAGCAATCTGCTCAATATCTACGACGACTATCGCCCCAAAATGTATTTATTTACCGCCCGGTTATGCGCCTCCAGCGTCTCAGAAAATTCACTGCTTCCATCCCCGCGAGCGACAAAATACAAAGCGCGGGTGCTGCCAGGCTGCGCCGCTGCGGCCAAAGCGGCTTGCCCAGGCATGGCAATCGGCGTGGGCGGCAGGCCAGCACGGGTGTAGGTGTTGTAGGGCGTGTCGGTTTGCAGATCGCGCTTGCGGATGTTGCCGTCGAAAGCTTCGCCCATGCCGTAAATCACGGTGGGGTCGGTTTGCAGTCGCATGTTGATTTTCAGACGATTGGCAAACACGCCGCTGATCGTGGCGCGATCTTGCGCCGCGCCGGTTTCTTTCTCCACGATGCTGCCCATGATAAGCAGCTCGTTAGGCGTTTTCAGGGGCAGATCGGCGCGGCGCACTTCCCAAGCGGCGGCGAGCTGCTTGTCTAGCGTTTGCATCGCGGCGCGCAGCACGGTGATGTCACTTGCGCCTTTGGCGTAGCGATAGGTGTCTGGGAAGAAGCGACCTTCGGGATGAACGCCTGCTCGGCCGAGGCGTTCCATGAGCTGCGCGTCGGTCAGCTGAGCGCTGTCGTTTTTCAGATGCTTGGCTTTGGCCAGCGCTGCGCGCACTTGTCGCCAATTCCAGCCCTCGATGAAGGTGACGCTGCGCAGGCTTTGGCGGCCTGCGGCGATTTTTTCGATCAAAGCGCGTGGCGATTCACCAGCCATGATTTCGTAACTGCCCGCCTTCAGATCGCCCGCTTTACCGCTGGCGCGCAGCCACAGATTCATCAGCAGCTCATGCGTAGCGCCGCCGCCGGTGGCTTTGACTATTCCCCTAGAAATGCTGCCAGCCGAGCTGCCTGGCGCGATGCTCAAGTCCACAGAATCTTCGCCCTGCGCCAGCGGCGGCAGGCCCAGGGGTTGGCTGGCCCACCAAAACAGGCCACCAACGGCTAAACCTGCCAGCAAAACCAAGCTGATCAGAAGGGATACGAAGGAGATGCCGCGTCTGCGGACAGGATGTGTTGAATGCATTGAGCAATGATCATAAGGGCGCGAGATAATGCAAACATGATCGAATTGAATTTTTCTGTAGCTTTGAATGCGCCGGATGGCGAGCTGGCCGTGATCCGCGCACGCGGCGCAGACGCAGGCTCCTTCCTGCAAGGGCAGTTGACACAAGACGTGCTGCTGATGAAACCGACTGAGGCGCGACTGGCGGCTTGGTGCTCTGCCAAAGGGCGGATGCTGGCTTCGTTCATCGTCTGCAAAACTGCCCCTGATGAATTTCTGCTGCTGCTGAGCCGGGATTTGCTCGCGCCCACACTCAAGCGACTGAAGATGTTTGTGCTGCGCTCCAAGTGCGAACTGAGTGATGTTTCGGCAGAATTTTGCGTGGAAGGATTGCTGGGCTCGGTGGCAAGCAAGGCCACATATGCTATTAATTTAGTAGCAAACAATGCATATTTTATAACGGCAAACACCTCAAATCAGCATGAAACATTGATCACACTGCCTGCCGGATGGATCAACGGCCAAGCGCTGCCACGCGCGTTACGCATTCGCGCACAGGCTGCTCCCGCTTCATATGATGCAGCACAGATAGCCGCTTGGAATGCGCTGGAAATCTCCAGTGGCATCGCGCGCCTCAGTGCGGCTGTGAGCGAGGCTTTTGTGCCGCAAATGCTCAATTACGAATCGGTGGGCGGCGTGAATTTCAAAAAAGGCTGCTATCCCGGCCAAGAGGTGGTGGCGCGTAGCCAATTTCGCGGCACGCTCAAGCGGCGCGGCTATATCGCGACTTCTGACGCGCCACTGCAAGCCGGGCAGGAGGTGTTTGACAGTCGCGAAAGCGAGCAGCCTTGCGGCATGGTGGCGCAAGCCGCGCCACATCCGGCTGGCGGCTTTATCGCTGTGGTCTCGATGCAAATTGCAGCTCTAAGCAGCCCTGCTTTGCATGCTGGCGCTGCAGATGGCCCGCTGCTGAGTTTGCAAGCCCTGCCCTACGAACTGCTGGCAGATATCTGATGTGCTTGATTGCGTTGGCGTATGGGGCAAGTGAGCGCTTTCCGTTCGTGATTGCGGCCAATCGAGATGAATTTTTGGATCGCCCAACCGCGCCGCTCTCGCTATGGCAATCGCCCGGCGGCGCGACCGTTCTGGGTGGACGTGATTTACGCGATGGCGGCACTTGGATGGGTTTCTCACCGAATGGCCGCTTTGCCATGCTCACCAATGTGCGCAACCCGCAAGCCCAGATGCCAGAGCAGCCCATCAGCCGAGGAGGCTTGGCATTGTCTTGGCTGGAAAGCACACTGCCTGCGCAAAACTGGAGCGAGACGGTGCAAGCAACGCGCTACCAAGGCTTTAACTTGATCGTGGGCGATTGGCAGCGAAAGCATTGCCATTATTTAACGAATCAGCATTTGTTTAAGCCTTCCGAGCCAATCGCCCTTATAGAATATGCGCAGCGTGCTCCTGAATTTATAGCGCATGAGATTCCTGGGAGGCAAGTCGTGGGTTTATCAAACGCTGCTTTGAACTCCCCATGGCCTAAGAGTCAAGCGCTGCAAGCAGCATTGAGCTCAGCGCTGCATTCACAGAACGAGGCCAGTTTGACGGCGCAGGCTTTGCAAGCCTTAGCCAGCCGCGAGCGCGCAGCCGAAGACCAGTTACCGCGCACCGGGGTGCCGCTGGAGTTGGAGCGCGCACTGTCGAGCGCCTTTGTATGCCATCCATGGGATGCACCGCGTTACGCCACGCGCACGAGCTTGGTGGCGGTGTTCAGCTTCGAGCAGGGTTTGCACGTGACGGAGGTGACGCATGCGCAAGGTGCGCAGCCTTCACAGACCGCACAGGCTGTGTTGGGCTGGCGCTAAAGCCGCCAGCTTAAGACACACGCCGCCTCACTGGGGGTTTGAAGGCAGTGCAATGCGACCGTGATAAGCCGCTGGAATCTGCGCCAACACAGTCGGCGCATTTTTACTTGCCACATAGGCCTTTCGGAACGCATCCACTGCTTTGGTCTCGTCCTTGAGATAGTTGTCGTAAATGCCCCCAATCTTCATCCAACCGTCCACCGCTTGCTGCGGCACGGCTTGGTTGCGAAGAGTCATTGCATCAATAGCGAATTTAAAATCACTCGAGCGGATACCCAAGACATAAGCGGAATTCATCATGTCCAAGTCCATGGCTTTGTCGGCAAACGCTTCGCGTGTAATTGCCAACGCCTGAGCCTCTTTGCCGGAGCGAGAAAGCAAAATGACTTCCAACGAACGTACGCTCACTGCTTTGGGTTGCACGCGTTTGGCTTTTTCTAAGAATTCAAAAGACTTATCGATATTCCCCAATGCCAAATGCCCGCGAGCGATGTTGCTGGCAATCGCCGCAACATAAGGCCGCGAGCCCAAAACACTTTCCCACACCCAAGTGGCATTCTTCCAATCGCCCCACTTGGCCAGTTCATCGCCCAGCATCGGTGTGATCTTGCGGTAATGCGGATTAATCGCAATGCCTGCGCGGGCTGAATCCAACATCTCACGCTTCAATTTGTCAAAGCGCGGGCTGTTGGGGGTGCCTGAAGCCGAGATCGACAAAGCCATTTTCACGGCGTTCACGATTTTTTGCTCGCACTCGGCTGCTTTGTAGGAAATGTAGCCAGCCAATGCCAAGCAACCCACGGTAGCAACTGCTGAAATCTGAGATGCTGCGGGAGACCACTCCAATCGCTGCGCTCCGAGCAACTTGCGTAGCCCTTGGCGCGCATCACATGCGGCCAATATACCTAAGCACAGGGCAAACATCACCCCTGTGGTCGCCAGTCGCCAAGGAAAGCCGATGTTGGAGACAATCATCAGAGCCAGCAGACTGGTCAGTGCCACAGCCCGTATCAGCCCCTCCTGCATTTCAGGCTCCGTCTTGGCCCGAAAAGTCAGCCAAGCGCTGCGCAAACTGTAGGCAATCAAACCGAGCAGGAACAACCAGCCAGCGATGCCATATTCTGCAACCACTTGAATGATCTCGTTGTGGACGTAATAATCAGTTTCCAGCTGCGAGCCAGCGGCTTGATACAGCGGAATATCTGACTCCCATGTGCCCGCCCCCACACCTGAAAAGGGCCGCGCCTTGATCATGGTCCAAGAGGCTTTCCACATCACCATACGAATGCCCAGTGTGCCGTCCGTCGCTTGAATTGCCGCAGTCCGCTTGAAGACGCGCTCTAAAGGCGTTTGACCTTTGTATTCCGCAAACGAACTGGCCGAAGGCAAAGAGCCCAGGCCAAACAACACAACGAGCATGACACCAGGAATCAGAATACGCTGCGTGCTCGTCCAACGCGGAAAAGCCAACAAGCCGCGAAACTTCCAGGCCATCACAGCAATGAAGAAAAAACTGGCGTAGGTGCCCACCAGCGCCGAACGTGTACCGCACATCATCAAATAAACCAGATGAAAGCCGATCGTCCCTGCGAGAAACACCAAAACTGCACTGCGTCGCTCCCGCAACATCAGCCAAGCAGAAAATACCAGCGTCATACACATGAATTCTGCGGCAAAGTTGCGGTTCACAAATGTGGCCGCTGGATTGGGGCCCTGAGGAATGAAACGTACATCTTGCCAATACTGCCCAGCCCCGAGCAACGCAACTGCCAAAGCGCCCAGATGAATCGCCCAAGCCAGCATCGGCAGGCGCTCTCGCGTCACGCAATTGAGCACCAACCAAACAATCACCGCAAACAAAAACCAGCGAATCGCCTCCACCCCAGCCAGATAGGTATGGGCCCAAACCATACTGCCCAGCGCATACACGCAAAGCAAGATGGGCAGCCACATCACAAAATGCCAGCGTAGCGCGTCGCGCCTGTTGCGTTGGCGCCAAAAGAGCAGCAGCGCAGCACCCAAGCTCATAAAGGCCACAATGATGGATTTGAGCGTGTCCTGCAGCATCATCTCGTGCGGCACACCCAATGCAGGGGTGAAAAACAGCATCAAGGCCAAGATAATGGCGGTCCAGTCGCCCCGGCCAATCTCAACCGGCAAGGCCAAAAGCGGCCTGGTCGCCGCTTGCTGGGTTTGCACCTTCACTTTGAGATCCACTAAGCCTTGAACTTGCGGCGCTACTGGTGGCGCAGACACCACTGCCTGCTTAGAAGGATTGACACGCTTTTTCTTGGCCATACTCAGAAGTTTACCGATAGCTTGTGACAACGCCAGACGCGCTCACTCTAGCCCCGATTGTCGTTGCTCAGGCACTGTTTCTTCGGCCAAACCGTGAAATCTGGGCAAAAAGACAGCTTATTTGCCACATTTACGCCAATAAACTCACGAAATTAGAATATGAAACCCATTTTTCATAATTGACTGTGTATGTGGGCGATTTATAATCGAGGTGTCATAGCGACACACCGCGCCCCAGGAGTTCCATGTTGGGCAGGTTCTTCTCCACCTCCATCGCAAGATGTGAGGCGTCGGTATCAGCCTAAGTATTCGGGGCAGGCCGGCAGCAAGGCGTTGTTGGGGTAACACGGTCGGCAAGCAAGCCTCATTTTAGGCTGCTGGCCCATCCTAGCAACACAGGTCCAATCAAAACGAGATGGGTTTGCAAGAGAGCGTTCCAGAAAACGCACTTTTTTCAGACCTCAGGCTCGCGTATAGAAAGGCATTGCTGATGACAGCGATCAACACTTTTGCCAATGGGCTCAAAGTCTTTTTGAAAGACGTGGCTCAAGGCTGTTTTGAAATTGCCCACAATGGCTTTGCCATGGTGGGTATGGTGGCCGCCTTGGGGCTGGCCGCCTTGTTCTTCAAGCCCGAGCTCAGAAACGAAGGCGAAACCGCCCTGCTCGGCTGGCTGCAAGCGCGCCAAACCGTCTCATCTGACATTCAAGTAGATGCTGACGCGATTGACCGCGCCACGGCCACCCATCTGAAGGATTTACCCAAACAGCAAGCCGCAGTGGCTTTCTGGCTGTCCAAAAAATACAAAGTAGCTCCCGAGCCACTGGGTGCTTTGGTAGCAGAAGCCTATGAGTTGGGCCTAAAAACCAAACTGGAGCCAACCCTGATTTTGGCCATCATGGCGGTGGAGTCGAGCTTCAACCCATTCGCGCAAAGCCCGGTGGGCGCACAAGGTCTGATGCAGGTGATGACCAAGATTCACACTGACAAGTATCAAGGCTTTGGCGGAAATTTGGCTGCGTTTGACCCAGTGACCAATCTACGCGTCGGTGTGAAGGTCTTGCAGGAATGCATTAAGCGGGCCGGCTCAGTCGAAGGTGGCCTCCGTCAGTATGTGGGCGCAACCAGCGATGCCACCGAAGGCGGTTACACAGCCAAAGTGCTGGCTGAGCAGGCTAGGTTGCGTCAAGTGGCCTCTGGGCAGAGCGTGCCTCTGCTCCTGCCAAGCCAGCCAGCGTCTGTGCCAGCTGTCACGCCCGCGCCTGTAGCAGAGCCTGACCCTGACAAAGTTGCCGCGCTTTGAGGGCTGCACTCGCCCAATCAGGCCAGGTTCTCCTGGCCTTTTTTGTGGCCGCGCGGCTTTGGCGCGATGTATTTGTAGGCTAAACTTATGTGGTGCGCAACTGGCGATAGGCAGACTCTTCTGCTGACGTGGGACACCACTGGGAAGCGCACCGCTTAGGCTTAAAGCCTCTGCGTTCAGCCGTTCGCCTGGGCAGCCCTGCCGGTTATTCATCGGCCAGGTCACCTCCTAATTTAGGACTGCCATCATGTACAACCGCAATATCCTCATCGAACAAACCGATCCTGAGCTTTATGCCGCCATTCAAGCGGAAAACATTCGCCAAGAGCATCACATCGAGCTGATCGCCAGCGAAAACTATGCCTCCCCCGCCGTCATGGCCGCGCAAGGCACACAGTTCACCAATAAGTATGCAGAGGGCTACCCAGGCAAGCGCTATTACGGCGGCTGTGTCAACGTTGACGTGGCCGAAACCTTGGCCATCAACCGCGTCAAGCAACTCTTCGGCGCCGATGCCGCCAACGTGCAACCGCATTGCGGCGCGTCAGCCAACCAAGCTGTTTTCCTCGCCTTTTTGAAGCCGGGCGACACCATCATGGGCATGAGCTTGGCCGAAGGTGGCCACTTGACCCACGGCATGCCTCTTAATATGAGCGGCAAATGGTTCAACGTCGTCTCCTACGGGCTCGATGCCAAAGAAGAGATTGATTACGACGCGATGGAGCGCTTGGCTCACGAGAAAAAACCTAAGCTCATCATTGCAGGCGCATCCGCCTATTCCTTGAAAATTGATTTCGAGCGTTTCGCCAAAGTCGCCAAAGCCATTGGCGCGATTTTCATGGTGGATATGGCGCATTACGCTGGCCTGATTGCCGGCGGCGTCTACCCCAGCCCGATCCCTCATGCCGATGTGGTCACCTCCACCACCCACAAAAGCCTGCGCGGCCCGCGCGGCGGCATCATTTTGATGAAGGCGGAACACGAAAAGGCGATTAACAGCGCTGTTTTCCCCGGTCTGCAAGGCGGCCCGCTCATGCACGTCATCGCGGCTAAAGCGATTGCTTTCAAAGAAGCGCTGGAGCCCAGCTTCAAGGTTTATCAGGCACAGGTCATCAAAAACGCCCAAATCGTGGCTGAAACCTTGGTACAGCGTGGCCTGCGCATCGTCAGTGGCCGCACAGAAAGCCACGTCATGCTGGTCGATTTGCGTAACAAAAACATCACCGGCAAAGAGGCTGAAGCCATCTTGGGCGAAGCTTATATGACCATCAACAAAAACGGCATCCCCAACGACCCAGAAAAACCAATGGTCACCAGCGGCGTGCGCATCGGCACACCCGCCATGACGACACGCGGCTTCAAAGACGAAGAAGCCCGCGCCACAGCGAATTTGATCGCCGATGTGCTCGACAACCCGCGCGATCCCGCCAATATCGAAGCCGTGAGAGCCAAAGTCGTGGCGCTGACCAGCCGTTTCCCGGTTTACGGCTGATGCCGAAGTCCTTCTCAAGCCTTGCTTAGCGCAGGCTTGAGGCCTTCTGGCCTGTAGCCTGCCCATGTCAATTACTATCAAATAAATAGCACACTACGCAGGTTCTATAACGGCAAACAGCCATTTTCTTTGTATAAAGAAGCAAAAAAGCCCTAGAATCGGCCATGCGCTGCCCCTTCTGCTCCCATACCGACACCCAAGTCGTCGAAACGCGTATTTCAGAAGACGCAGACTCCATCCGTCGCCGCCGCCAATGCGCCAGCTGCGAAAAGCGTTTCACCACCTATGAGCGCCCCGAGGTCAATTTCCCCACAGTCGTCAAAAAAGACGGCCGCCGCATCGAGTACGAAGCCGCCAAGCTGCGCGCCAGCCTCAACCTCGCCCTGCGCAAACGCCCCGTCAGCACCGAGCAAATAGACAGTGCCATCGAGCGCATCGAAGAAAAACTCTTGAGTAGCCCCACCCGAGAAGTCCAAAGCAGCCGAATCGGCGAGCTCGTCATGCGTGAGCTCAAACGCCTAGACAAAGTCGCCTACATCCGCTTCGCCAGCGTGTATCGCAGCTTTGAAGATATTGACGATTTTCGGGCGATGGTGGATGAGGTGAGGAAGTAGTTTTCAACGCACCCAGCAACTGGCTGTCGTTCCCGTGCCACTGGCCTTGACCCCTAAATTTGTGAGCGTCAACGTGCCGCAACTGGCGTCCGTCCACCCAGATGGTGTCGCTGTCAAAACAAAATCGATATCAGATACAGAACTCACTGTAATTGCATATCTGGCCGTTCCCTCAGGAGGGGCGGTCTGTAGCCGAGTAGGCAATGTGGGAGCTGTCGCGTTACCAGCAGCCGTGCTGAACCGGAAATTGACAGAGCGATACCGCTCCATGAATTGTGCCACTTCCAATAATGCAGTCCGCGCACTTGCGCGATATCCGCGCTCTATGTACTGCGTATAACGCGGGATTGCGATTGCAGCCAAGATACCGATGATTGCTACGACAATCATCAATTCAATCAGAGTAAATCCTGTGGAATTTCTGTTTGTATGCATGTCAACTTGAATCCTCTTTAAATTATCAAACATCATTTAAGTTGTCTCCATACTTGCCGGTTGGGTGCATTCACACCTGGCAGTGGTGTGACTGGTGTGCCTGGTGGTGTTTCTGATTCCAATTCAATGCCTAGAACACGTGTTTTCCCGATAACGCCATTGATGCTAACGCTTTGTTCACCCCCAGCAATAGTAGAGTAACTTGTAGCTGGAGCGGTTTGATCAAATATCGTTTGACTAGTGTACAAAATAGGTACGCCCGCATTAGAACCGCTACCGCTACCGCTACCGCTACCGCTACCGCTACCGCTACCGCTACCGCTACCGCTACCGCCTGTCAGAACAAACACGCCACGAGGAGAGCCACCATTGATTTTGATACCGCTGAAAGTACCATTTCTGAAGGTTTTCTTGTACCCACCGGTGAGAGGGTCAACTGCCGTCACCCAAGTATCCAAACCAGCCGTGCAATCGTCAGCAGAAGGTACGATGGATGTAAAGATAATGGCACTTGTTCCGTTTCCTAACGGATAAAACACGGGTGGTGCGATAACTCGCTCACCTAGGGTGATGTTGTTGCCAGCCAAGGGGATGGTCCAACCTTTCTTGGTACTGTCTTGATACCAGTAGGGAGTAGCTACTGTCGTGACAGTACGCACATCACCTCCAGCAACGGCCGAGATTGTTGTTGAAATCAGTGTAGTACCTGCTAATACTGGTGTGAGATATGAAATCGAAGTCAAGTCGTCGTAGATACCGTACAAAGCTTGCGTTGTAGTAACGGCAGCGTCATTGCTGGCTAAAAACTGTCCTGTTCCAAAATACACCATTTTCCCGCCTGTTGTATTGGCATGTGTCGGCGCAGGACCGACGCGCAGCTCTGCAGTCACGGGCTGGGTAGATGGCGTTCTATAAAGCAAGCTGGTTTGGCCTTGCCAGTTATTTGAATTCGTGTCTGACAAATCAAAGCGCCAAATACCACCTTTGTAATCCGCCCCATATACGTAATCAATCGTATCCATATCACCTGTCGTTTTACGAGTCGCCTCGACAAAACCCATTCCGTTGCCTGTCGTTACGCCGGCATCCAGCACTTTCAAAATATTCCCGTCTCTGAGTCTGACTACATAGAGTTTGGCTAAGCCGTCAGCGCTGTTGTATCCGTTGCCAAAAATGGCAACCCATGTGCCACCTGCCAAAGGAATTTTTCCAATCACGGGTCTTCCTATGATTTGACCGAATGTGCTGGTATTTGTGCCGAGACCTGATGCAGGGTTGAGCTCCCACAGAATACTGCTGGCAGTAAAGGTTTTTGTACTGGTGTCAATAGCAAAGACTGTGGGCACGCCAATACCACCCGTTCCTACAGCAACTGCACGCCATTTAACGGTGGAATCATCTGGAGTACGAATTTTTGCATGCCCTTGACCTATCGGGCCGTCAATCATGTTACGGTGCGTATAGCCTGTGCTTGCCAAACCTTTGATATCTGGCCGTGCAGCCTGCGGCATGAATCCCAAAAGCTCTCCGCCACCTGTCGCATCAGGCTCAGCATCGAATATGTGAAAGTATCCACCATTAGATCCCACGGCAAGCATTTCAAAATCAATGGTTGTTAGAAAACTCGCATAGCTTGAATCGCTAGGAGTGTAGCCATAGTCTTTTTTTCCGATCACTTGAGGATCTGAATTGACAATATCCCCGATGACAGAGCCTGCACCTGCGCCCGCTGTCGTTCCACGGTTTCGCAGTGTTCCTCCTTTGCGCTCCTCTTTGCTTGTATCGCCGATCAAATAAGCATAGGTTTGTGTATTGCCAAAATCCGATTGCTCCGCAGATGTCATACCGCTGTAGCCAGCACTTGTGAGTGCATATGTAGAAGTGCCTCGGCCAAGAAATAGATTGCGCGAGCCTAGAGCTGGAATCTTCGCAGAAGCCTCCCAAGTCGCCGTGTTGCTCGCCACACCAGACGCATTGATAGCGAAAGCGTACACACGAGAAGACCAGGTGAGCGAATCATAATTGGCCTGATAGATTGCAGCAGAGCCTGCGCTCCTGTTGCCTGCACCCACCACGCTCGTACTGGCCACAGCAGCTAATGCAGCAGCACTGCGAAAAGCTTGGCCCATTTGCTGAGGTAATTGAGCGGGGTTAGCAATTCTGAAATAATTAGTTGGATCGCCGCTGGCATCAATAACACCTGCACCACCATATTTTGCTGCATACCACAATGGATCCCTTGGCACATAGCCTGCTGCTGCCGTAGCCGAAGTCAATGTGAAGGTACGCGAAGCCGATGAATTTGAAATTGCAGTTGCATTTGCTGGGCTACGTCCGGTAGCAGATGCTGGCGATTGACCAGGCAAGGTGTCTAAGTAGTATCTCTCACTGCCAGCGGAAACACCACGAACCTCCAAATAAACACCATCATTGGTTGTGCCAGAAATCACGTACCCCATATTCTGTTGAGCACATGTAGCCTGATAATAGCTGTCCAACCGTACCACGAGCTGACCACTGCTATTTATAGACATTGTGTAGTAAACGTTGGCATCGGCTTCATTGTCGCCACCCTGATCACCATCAGAAAAGCTCACCATGAAACGCGCGAAGGGTCTCCCTGAATTGATCGAAGGATCTGTATTCGGCACCGGGGAATTAGCGATTTTGTCGATAAAAACCCCCGTGATGAGGCCTGTGGGCTGAAAGCCTGACGGAGTAGATGCCGGTGAGGCTGGGTTGCTGCAACCCCCTACCATTTTTGAAAACGGCACCAATGACACTAGCCGTCCAGAAGATACTAACTCAATTCTAGGAACTACACTGCCTAAAGCAATCGAGATCGTGTCAACTTTCGCTATTGTCGTGCTACCTGTTGAACTAGATCGAATAGGTACACCCGTCTCACGACCAAATCTTGAAATGCTTGCAGCATAGTAACTGCCTTGAGATGTCGTCTCGTCGGGCGCATGACCCCTTATGAATTTAAACGAATTTGCTGTTTTGGCCGTAGGGTTGCCATCATAATTACTTGCAGTAGTTTGGCCAATAAAAAAGTTCTTTGTACTCGCACCAAATTCATCTGTCCAAATTTGATCGGCCAATGTTGATACTTGTAGGCCCAATAAATCATTGGTAATTGCAGCACCATAACCAGTAGCTGGCGAGTATGCAGCACCTGGCAACTGATCGGAATCAAAACTTGTGATTGGATCGGCAATCACCATTTGAACAGGCTTTGAACAAATAGGGCTTCCGCCGGAGGCTTTAGGGCGAAATGGATTTAACCAAGTCGTTTTAGTAGGCAATGTAATTCTGGTATCAGGGCTGCTGGCGCCATCCACTCCAGATACAAAAGCAGGCATGGGTTGCTTGTCGGTGAAATACCGCAGGCCCTCGTACATCATTTCTGCAACTGGAGCGCCCCACATGACGCATTCCCTCTCTGTTCTGAGACTTGTCCATTTGAATCCGCAGGAATAAAGTTGATCGCCAATATTGAAGCCGTAATTAGTTAAGCGATCAATCGTTCTTGTTATACCCACAGTCGCGTTGAAAATGCCAGTAGAAGCATCAAACTCATCCTTGAAACTACCAATATCTTTGCGTAGCACGCCTCCAGAGTAGTTGTTGTAATACGATCCAGTGAGTAAGCCAAATTTTAAAGAATCATTGGTTGAATAATCGTGCAAAACACCCGTTGGTTTCCAAATAGTAGGAGAATTTGCAGGATATCCCGTGCATGTAGATTCTCTGACACCACTGATAGCTACACATGCCTCGACTCTAATCGTGGGCGGGGTAACAAATGCTGGAAAGGAGACGGCAGAATAGGTAGATGATCCAGTTGGGAATCCGGGCAAAGGATAAGATATCTCTGTAGGTGCGGTATTCAACAAAGAATCTGAAGAACCCGGTGCAGGCCGGTTGTACCCAGTAGAACCTGCCGTACCGCCAACTGGACGCTCGCTCGAGGCCCAGAGCCATACTCGATCAATGTCGATATCGACATCAGCAATAGCGCGGAGTGTAGGTGGACTTAAATTGGTATACACAGAGGAAGCAGAACCCTCACTTTTCATCAGAAAAATATGCATCTTCCCGCTAGCAGGCGCGGACATGGGTGTGTAGTTTTGTATCAAATAAGTATCTGGGCCTTTCGGCGATGGACGATACTCTTTGCCCCAAATGTGGCTATCTGGCGGAATGTGTGCTGCTTGAATAACCGTGGTGCTGGCAGTATCCGTAACTCGTTGCCCGCCATACAGCACTTTTCGCAGAGCATCCATTCGGGAAGTAGCCATCCAGTTCATCCAGTTGCCATGCCAACGCCCTGCGGATGATGCACAACCGTTAGCCGCGCTAGCTATTGAAACCGGTATAAATCGAGCTGGAGTGACTGCAGTGCTGTATTGATAACAGCGATCGCTAACAAAATATCCATAGTATTGGATGCCGGGCTTAAATCCAACGTCAATCACGCCATCACCGTCGATGTCGCTTACTTCGTTATATGCGGCATAGTAGAGACGGTGATCACGGCTCATTGTTAACATCACCAAGCCTGGAGCACTCTTCAAAGCTAAAAGTGGCACACTGGCGATATCAATCGTGGTTTGCGCACGAACAACTTGGCAAAAAACCAATATATAAGCTAACAATATTGCGACGCTGTAACGCATAAATTTCGCAATAGAGTCCGATAAAGCTGCGCCCCAAAACAATTTAAGAAAATCAGCTTCGAAATTAGGCTGAAGTGCATATGTAGTCTTCATGACGATAAATCCTTTGACAATTATTGCCATCTAAATTAAGGGCTCGTTACTCTTGATTGATGCACTTGGACAATAGACTCAGAGTTGCCTGAGGCACCCATGCTTCTAGCAGTCACACGAAAATAGGTAATCGTCTGAGTCGCACTTGCTGGCAAACTAGATAAGCGCTCAATGACATATGTGGCAGTATTGGCATTGTTAGAGTAAAGACTATCTACAGGTGTAGAGCAATTCGTCCAACCAAATGTGCTGGCTGTAGTGCAGTTGGCTGCAGCGATGCTACTGCCAGCACCTTGTGTCCAATAACTGCTGTTGCCGCCTAAACTCAGGCTTGGAGAATATTGACCCGTTGAAGAGCCAGTAAAAGAACCTGCACTGATAAGAGTTAAGGCCTCTTTGGCTGCACTCTCTGCAGATTGAAATGAAATGTTTTTATCTTGGACATTGCCAGCCATTCGCTCCGTCAATGTCGTGCCTCTAAAGCCTATCACCCCAATCATGCTCAGCATAATCAAGAGTATGAGCCCGATGATGAGTGTCATGCCCGACTGTTTGTGCTTTAGCTTCATCGCTCTTACCTCGGTGCAACGCGATTACGCAGGACGATCGTTGTAGAAAACTCATTTCTTACTCGCGCGGAATTTGAAGTAGGAATGGTGTAGGAAGAACCCAATAACGTTGTGCTTGTTGGGACGACATCCGCATTGCTATCGGTTTGCCCACTGACCATCATCAGGCCAACTCTGACAGCAACAACACGACTCCAATCCGTCACAGAAGCGGCTGTGGTTCGCCAATTCGCAACAACCAATGGGCTCGCGCTGGATGCTTCACCATAGTGGATGGCCATGCCTTCGACGTTGGCTACAATTTCCTCTGAGTTACCCCGCGATTCACCGTCAAAATTAAGCCGATACAAACTGGGCGTGGTAGCACCAGATCGGGTGGCAAGGTAGTAATAGACCCATTGCGCTTTCACCAAGGTGGCATCTGTTCCATAAATTTTGTCATTTCTAAAACCATTCATTGTGTTGCCATCGCTGCTGCCATGTGCAATAGTGAGACTGCCTCCAACTGTTGTTACCGCACCTTTAAAAAGATTCGCGTCAATGCAGTCTGAAATGATGAAGAGCAGGTTTTTTCCACTCCAACCAAATGTGTTGGTGCTAGCGTTTATGGCAGAGGTTGTTGTCAACATAGCAGACGAAAGTGCTGCGCTCTCGGCAAACCCTCCCGCAAAAAATAGACTGCTCGCTGAAACAAAATCCGGGGTGCTTGCCGTTCCGCTAAACATAGAGCTTTGCCCGGAATCAAAGCCACGGAAAATATTGTGGGGCGCGTAAGGGCGCGATGTGATGTTGGTGTCCGTGGGGAAAAGTGTTGCGAGTGGATTGAGTCCAGCGACTCCTGCGGGAGAGGACTCATTCCAAATCAAAGCGGGATATGTAATCGTAGAGGTCGTGGGAGTGGTTTGAACAATCGTTTCAACCCCAACACAACCAGAAAAACCGGTCATTCGAATCTCTCTTGACATTAATTCCAATGCATAGGAAGCATCCTCTTGCATTCGACCCGTAGAATCTTGAAAACGAAAAGACTGTTTTGCAGCAATATAAACTGAAGACAGTGCAATGAGTATGCCCATACCAAGCGTTAGCGCGATCAAAAGTTCAATGAGCGTTAGGCCTTTTGATCTTTTTCGTTGCTGCATTGAGAAATTCAAGACTTTCGCTTTCATGGGATCACAGCCTTATCTCGAAAGTGACAGTCCGCTTCTGGCTGCTACCTGCCGCACAAAGCTCTGTTACGGTTTGATTTAGTGTGCCGATGCAGTTAGACCATTGCACTTCGATTTCAAACTTTCTGTTGCCACCCGTGTTGGTGGTGGTGATTTTTCCATCGCCACCCGGCAATTGCCTGGCCAAGGCTTCGAGCCAGGCTTTCTTATCCTCTTGTGCAATTCCCACAGGGGATGACGGAGCAGTCGCAGAATAATCAAACGAATACTCGGTTGTCGCCGACATGGCACCAGCAGGGCCGGGGTTAGCACGAATTCGATCGGCCATATCGGCAGCCAGTGCATTGGCCTTGGTCAGGTATTCTGACGCGGAAGCATTCGCAACGCCTCCAACCAAGAGACCAGCCACACCAATCAAGCCAAAGGTCAAAATTAAAATCGTCACCAAGACTTCAATCAAGCTAAAGCCTTGATTCTTCGCGCGACATGCTGGATGAAGCCTGATTTTCATACTAAATTTCGCCATTGAAAAACATCTCCATGGTTTTTAAATTAGCTTGTAGAACAGCTCGTCGATGAGCTGACGCGCTGGGTACGAACACGTCCTGTGTTATTAACGATCACGCAATATTTTTCACTGCTTCCATCGTAAAACCAAAATGCCCGATTGGCCACAGCGCCTCCGCTTGTGTCAACGAGTCGCCCGCTACCATCGTATGTGAAGCTTGTTAATGAATTGGTGTGACTGATGCTGATGGGCGTAGATAACGCTCCAACAACCTCAATGCGGGTCACAGATCCAGCAGTATCGGCCGTTGGAGCAGGATCAGAAGGCGATGCTGAGCTGTGCCAATAGACAGTCCAGCCATCAGTCCATACATCACTTGTTGTGTTGGAAGTTACACTGACCCGCGAATCTCCGCCACGCTTGATGGCTTCGGATCTTGCAAGAGACAGGGATATCTGTAAGGCCGAAGAAGCGCTAGTTAGACGATTAATTCTCAGCATCTCGCTGAATGACGGAACCGCTAAAGTGGCTAATATCGCAACAATTGCTATGACAACGAGCAACTCAATCAAGGAAAAACCTAGACGGAGTTTAGATGTATACAGCGATCTTTTTTTCACAAGATTGATCATAAACGCTCTCAAGAGGACGGAGATGCCACACCGATTAAAGGCTTAAACTTCACCCCCAACGGTTCAGTGACACAAATCAATCAATCCATTTATGCCATCGATCTTTCCGTATACTTATCCTTGCTGCTCTGTTTTGGTCAATATTTCATGTCAACCCAATCCTAGCGTGTATTGTCTGATACATGACATAGATCGTCAATTTTGTTTACCCGGCCACACCCAACCCCGTGGTGGCTCACACGCTGAAATTGTTGCGCTTCGCGCTGCGGCTGATCAGGGCATGAGCGTTAAGGGGGCGACGGTTTACGTCAGCCTTGAGCCTTGCGCGCATCATGGGCGCACGCCGCCTTGCACCTCTGCTTTGATTGCTGCGGGCGTGGGAAAGGTGGTGGTGTCTATTCTCGATCCGAATCCGCTGGTCGCGGGTAAGGGGGTGCAGCAGCTGCGGGATGCGGGGATTGAGGTGGAGGTGTTGCCTGTGGATCACCCAGACGCGATTGCTTCGAGGGAACTAAACATTGGATTTTTCAGCCGGATGATCCGGCAGCAGCCTTGGGTGCGGATGAAGGTGGCGGCCTCATTGGATGGGGTGACGGCTTTGGCCAATGGGCAGAGCCAGTGGATCACTGGAGTAGCTGCGCGCAATGACGGGCAGGCTTGGCGAGCGCGCTCTTGCGCGGTGCTCACGGGGATTGGCACGGTGCTCGCGGACGATCCGCTGCTGAATGTGCGCTCGCTGCTGCCTGCGGTGCCGCCAGATGCAGTTTTAAGCGAATTGCTGCCTTTGCCAAAGCATAAGCGCATCGCGGAGCAAACCGGCCCAACCTACATCCCTGCCCCACGCCAGCCACATCTGGTGATCGTGGACAGCCATTTGGACATGCCATTGAGCGCAAAATTGCTCCAAACCCTTGGCCAACGCGGCCAAGCGAGCCATGTATATCCTCAAGAAACTATTAATTTGATAGCACCTCGCGCAATCTACATCTACCATTCCAGCCAAAATGATCAAAAAATCAAGGCTTTGGAAGCTTTGGGCGTGAAGCTGATTTATATGCCTGAGGCGTATCAAGCGCATGTTGCGCCCGCAGCGCCAGCGCCTGAAGAAGCGGCAAAAACGGCTCCCAGAAAAGTCGATCTCGCCGCCATGATGCGCGATCTGGCGGTGAATCAAGAAATCAATGAGCTGCATGTGGAGGCGGGCTTCAAGCTCAATGGCTCGCTCATCAAGGCAGGCTTGGTGGATGAAATGGTGCTTTATCTTGCTCCCAAACTGCTGGGCTCGGGCATGGGTTTGGCAAATTTGCCTGAGCTGGCGGCGCTTGCCGACCTGCCCGCTGCCCAGGATTTGGTCTTCCAATCCGCAGACATGGTGGGCGAAGAAGGTCAAAAAGACCTGCGCATCGTCGCCCGAGTTCGCGGGCGCGACAAGTTTTAGCCTGAAACAGCGGCAATCGTCGCTTTAAGCAACCCCAGCCCGGCCAAGCTAGGCAAACCCTGCGAAAATACGCCCATGTTCACCGGAATCATCACCGGCGTGGGGCGCATCGTCGCCATCCAAGCCCTCGGCAGCTCTTTAGATCACGGCAAGCGACTCAGTATCGCGCCGCCTGAAGGGTATCTGCACGACGTGGGTTTGGGCGACAGCATCGCGCTCAATGGCGCTTGCATGACCGTCACCACCCTGGACAAAGCCGCCAACCAATTCACCATCGACATCTCCCAAGAGTCGCTCTCCAAGACGGCTGGGCTCGACGCTGAAGGCAGCGTTAACCTGGAAAAAGCCTTGCGCGCCCATGATCGGTTGGGTGGCCATATTGTCAGCGGCCATGTGGATGGCGTAGGCCAAATCAGCTATTTTGCGCAAATCGGCGAAAGCTGGGAGCTGCGCGTTACAGCGCCTGCGCAACTGGCTAAATACCTCGCTTACAAAGGCTCGATCACCGTGAACGGCGTGAGCCTGACCGTGAATTCCGTGAAAGACGGGGCCGAAGGCTGCGAGATCAGCATCAATCTGATCCCACATACGGTAGAAAACACCGCTCTCGGCAGCCTGAAAAAAGGCAGCTCAGTCAACCTAGAAATCGACACAATGGCGCGCTATGTGGAGCGCATGCTCAGTTTTGAAAAATCAAGCCAAATCGACCATTCCCCGTTATAAAATCTATCAAGTTTGCTATCAATTTAGTAGTAATTCACCATGACAACTGCCCTCGCCTCTCAAGCCAAGCCCTCTTCCACACAAACTGTGGGCATCTCCCCCATTGAAGACATCGTGGCGCAGCTCAAAGCGGGCCGCATGGTGATCATCTCCGACGACGAAGACCGTGAAAACGAAGGCGATTTGGTGATGGCTGCCGAACACGTCACCCCCGAAGCCATCAACTTCATGGCCAAGTATGGGCGCGGCCTGATCTGCATGCCGATGACGCGCGAGCGCTGCGAATTCCTTGGCCTGCCACCGATGGCCGTGAAAAACGGCACCAAGATGAGCACGGCTTTTACGGTGTCCATCGAAGCTGCTGAAGGCGTGACCACCGGCATTTCAGCCGCTGACCGCGCACGCACTGTGCAAGCCGCTGCAAGCAAAACCGCCAAGGCCAGAGATCTGGTGCAGCCTGGGCATATCTTCCCCTTGGCTGCGGTTGACGGCGGCGTGTTGATCCGCGCAGGCCACACCGAAGCGGGCTGCGACTTGGCCGCCTTGGCCGGCTGCGTGCCCAGCGCCGTCATCTGCGAGATCATGAAAGACGACGGCACGATGGCGCGCATGCCCGATCTGCAAACTTTCGCCGCAGAGCATGGCCTCAAGATCGGCACGATTGCCGATTTGATCGAATACCGCAGCCGCACAGAAACCCTGATTGAGCGCATCGGCGAGAAGCAGTTCACCACGCCCCAAGGCGATTTCCGCGCCCTGCTCTTTCGCGACAAACCCACTGGCGGCATTCATATGGCGCTCATCAAAGGCCAATGGCAGCCGCAAGACACGGTGCCCGCCCGCGTACATGAGCCGCTTTCAGCCTTGGATATGCTCCAGCAGCAAAGCAGCATTCACAGCTGGAGCCTGAACCAAAGCTTGGCCTACTTGCAGCAGCAAGGCAGAGGCGTGGCGGTGTTGCTCAACTGCGGGGAATCTGCATCTCAGCTCGTCGCCCAATTCGAAGGCCAAGCACGCCCATCCAACGGCCCCGAGCGCGGCCGCATGGATCTGCGCACCTACGGCATCGGTGTGCAAATCCTGCGCGAAGCCGGCGTGCGCCGCATGATGCTCATGGGCAAACCCCGCCGCATGCCCAGCATGGCGGGCTATGGGCTGGAAATTGCTGGGTATATTGCTAATCAATAAGCACTGAATTCAAACATCCGGACGCGAAAGGCGCGAAAGTTATGCGAAACAAAATGCAAAAAAGAAAATGCAAAATGTGGAATTCATTGAATCTAAAACCATTGCCACTGCGGCTGATTTCCAAGACTTAACTTTGACTTTCTTTTTCGCGTCTTTCGCGCACCGGAAGTTTCTTCCCTTTAATTAACCAGTCCATCAGAAAGACAAAAATGTTCGGCGTTGACATCGACAAAGGCAAAGCCAAAGACAATCTCTTAGATGGCCGCAAGCTCTACATTGGTATTGTGCAAGCTCGCTTCAACGGCAGCGTCACGAATGCCCTCGCCGCCGCATGCCTTGAAGAGCTGGCCAAACTGGGTGTAGCAGAAAAGCATATTGACCACATCACCGTACCTGGTGCGCTCGAAGTCCCCGTGGCGCTTCAGGCTTTGGCGGAACGGGATCAATACGATGCCCTGATTGCCTTGGGCTGCATCATTCGCGGCGAAACCTATCACTTTGAACTCGTGGCCAACGAATCAGGTGCGGCGGTCACGCGCGTCGGCCTAGACTACAAACTCCCCATTGCCAACGCCATCCTGACCGTAGAAAACATGGAACAGGCCGTAGCCCGCCAGACCGACAAAGGCCGTGATGCAGCGCGCGTGGCGGTGGAAATGGCCAATTTACTCAACGAACTGGCTTAAGTTGCCTCAAAGCAGAAAATATATGCAAAATCAGCCTTCACCCGTTATGGAATCAGCGCAGAGTGCTAGCAAATTAATAGCAAAACGCAAAGAATTCCATTCCAAATCAGCCGCTCGCGCCGCCCGCACACGCGCCCGCGAGTTTGCTGTGCAAGCGCTGTATCAGCATATCGTCGGCCAGCAAGCCACCGATGAAATTGACGAATTCACACGCGATCTGCAAGGCTTCTCCAAAGCTGACTCTGTGCACTTCGATGCGCTGTTTCGCGGCTGTGTGGAAACTTCCAAAACGCTCGACGCGCTGATCGAGCCGCATCTGGATCGTCCTTGGCTTGAAATCTCCCCCATCGAACACGCTCTTCTGTGGATGGGCACCTATGAATTTCAGCACTGCCCAGATGTGCCCTGGCGCGTCGTCATCAACGAATATATCGAGCAAGCCAAGGCCTTCGGCGGCACCGATGGCTTCAAATACATCAACGGCATCTTGAACCAACTCGCCCCTCAGCTGCGTTCTTTAGAAGTGGCTTCAGATAACGCGCCCTCAAATTTGCATTTGAATCGGTGAAGGTTTAAAGCCAATCAAAACTATGAAAATCTCCAGCCGAGCCAAGAAAGTCGAACCCTTCTATGTGTTGGAGGTGTTCAAGCAAGCATCGGAGTTGGCAAAGCAGGTCACGCATACCGACAAGCCGATGATTTTTTTGAGTGTGGGGGAGCCTGATTTCACTGCGCCGCCTCTGGTGCAAGAAGCCGCCCAGCGCGCTATTTCTCAAGGCAAAACGCAATACACGAATGCCAATGGCGTTGACGCGTTGCGCGAGAGGATCAGCGCTTGGTATGCGTCGCGCTTCAATGTCAGCGTGGCCCCAAGCCGCATCATCATCACCGCTGGCGCGTCCGCCGCACTGCAATTGGCCTGCCTTGCGCTGATTGATGCAGGCGATGAAATCCTCATGCCCGATCCGAGCTACCCCTGCAATCGACAGTTTGTGCATGCGGCGGATGGCGTGGCCAAGCTGGTGGCAACCACACCTGAGGAGCGCTTTCAGCTCTCAGCCGCCAAAGTGCAGGCCAACTGGGGAGCAAAGACAAAAGGCGTGCTGCTCGCCTCACCATCCAACCCGACCGGCACGTCGATTCGCCCGGATGAGTTGAAGAAAATCCACGAATTCGTCCGCTCGAAAGGCGGCATCACGATGATTGACGAAATTTACCTCGGCCTTTCGCATGATGCAACCTTTGGCAAATCCGCACTCGAATTGGGCGACGACATCATCAGCATCAACAGTTTTTCCAAATATTTCAACATGACCGGCTGGCGACTCGGCTGGTTGGTCGTGCCAGAAAGCTTGGTGTCGCCGATTGAGCGCCTTGCGCAAAATCTCTACATCTGCGCCAGCAGCATTTCGCAAGTCGCTGCTCTGGCCTGCTTTGAGCCCGAGAGCATTGCGATTTACGAAGAGCGCCGCGCAGAGTTCAAAGCCCGGCGGGACTATTTCCTGCCCGCGCTGCGCGAGTTGGGTTTTGACATTCCCGTCCCACCCGATGGCGCGTTTTACGTCTATGCCGATGCCTCGCCTTTGTTTGCCAAACTGGGTGTGCGCAGCAGCTGGGATTTCGTCTTTGAACTCATGAAGCGCACGCATATCGCCATCGCGCCCGGCCGCGATTTTGGCCAAGATTCCACTGAGCAATTCGTGCGCTTTTCCACGGCCAGCTCAATGCGCGATCTGCAAACTGCGATTGCGCGGATGAAACAGGTGCTCGACTGATGTTCACGCACCCGATCCGCGTTTATTGGGAAGACACCGATGCTGGCGGTATTGTGTTTTACGCAAATTATTTGAAATTCATGGAGCGCGCCCGCACCGAATGGCTGCGTTCCTTAGGCATTTCTCAGCAAGTTTTGAAACAAGAGACGGGCGGCATGTTTGTCGTGACCGACACGCAGCTCAAATACTTGGCTCCCGCGCGGCTGGATGACATGCTGCAAGTCAGCGCTCAAGTCGTAGAAAAAGGCCGTGCTAGCCTGAAGATTTCACAAGAAATACGGCTTTCCCCCTTACAAAATATGCGCAGCATGCTATCAAATAAAGAGCATGTGAACTCCTCCTTGCTGCAAGCATCTGAGCCACTCCGTGCAGACGCTCTTGTCTGCCAAGGCACAATTTGTATCGCTTGGGTCGATTCTGCGAGCCTGAAACCGGGCAGAATCCCCTCAACGCTTTTGGAGGCCATCGTTTGAACGCTGCCAACCCCGATCTGTCTATTCTGCACCTGATACTTAACGCCAGCTTTGTGGTGCAGGCGGTGATGCTGCTTCTGGTCATTGTCTCTGTCTCCAGTTGGGCAGCGATTTTTCGCAAGCTCGCCGCCCTCAAGAAGGTCAATGCGCTCAACGAGAATTTTGAAAAAGAGTTTTGGTCGGGCTCATCGATCAACGAGCTGTATGCCAGCGCCGCAAAAAACGCCAAGCTCTCCGGCCCGATGGAGCGGATTTTCGCCAGCGGCATGCGTGAATTCCAAAAACTGCGCGAAAGACGCATTTCCGATACCGGCACCTTGATGGACGGCGCTCGCCGCGCCATGCGAGCCAGTTATCAAAGGGAGATGGACACGGTGGAGAGCAATCTCTCCTTCCTCGCCTCAGTCGGCTCCGTTTCGCCCTATGTGGGTTTGTTTGGCACAGTCTGGGGCATCATGCATGCGTTCACGGGGCTGGCCAGCTTGCAGCAAGTCACGCTCGCCACGGTAGCGCCCGGCATTGCAGAAGCGCTGGTCGCCACAGCCATTGGCCTGTTTGCTGCGATTCCCGCCGTCGTCGCGTACAACCGCTTTGCACGGGATATTGACCGTGTGGCGATTCGGCTGGAAACCTTCATTGAAGAGTTTTCCAACATCTTGCAGCGCAATTTGGGCGGTATGACAGGGGCCGCGCCCAGCTCCACATTTGGGCATTGAGGGAGCACAGCATGCCCACCATGATTTCAAGAGGCCGAGGCCGGCGCACCATCAGTGAGATCAACATGGTGCCTTTCATTGATGTGATGCTGGTGTTATTGATTATTTTCATGGTGACCGCGCCTTTGATTGCGCCCAGCATGATCGATCTGCCCAGCGTGGGCAAGGCGGCCAAACAGCCCGATGCGGTGATTCAGATCATCATCAACAAAGACGAATCTTTAGAGCTAAAAGCGCTTCCCGCCGTTACAGAATCAGCGCGGAGCGCTATCAATACAGTAGCGGATCAGGTCAAGAAGCTGCAAGCGGGTCAGCAGAACGTGGCTGTGGTGATCAGCGCTGATAAAGGCGTGAAATATGAGACCGTGGTGGCCGTGATGGACAAGCTGCAACGCGCAGGTATCCAGCGTGTGGGGCTTTCTGTGCAGTTGGCCAAATAGCTCCATTGCCATGGCCAGCATCGCCAGCCGCTTGGATTTTCATCCCCCGCGCCCGCAAGGCACAGGCCGCGCGTTCTCGCTGGCCATGCTCGCGCATCTGCTGCTGGTGGGTGCGCTCACCTGGGGCGTGAACTGGAAGCGCGAAGCCGCAGTGACAACGGTGGAGGCTGAGCTGTGGAGCAGCCTGCCCATGCCCGCTGCGCCCAAACTTATCGAAGTGCCTGTGCAGCAGCCCAAAGTAGAGACACCGCCTGAGCCGCCTGCCCCAAGAGCGCCAGATATCACGGTAGAAAAAGAAAAACCCAAGCCAACACCGAAAGCACAAGTCAAACCCGAGCCCAAAACAGAGCCCAAACCCGCACCCAAGCCCGAACCGAAGATCGATCAAGCTGCACAAGCTCGCAAACTCGCGGAGCTGCGCGAGAAAGAGCGCCTAGACAACATCCAACGCATGGCAGGTCTGGCAGGTGCCAGTGGTGCGCCCAATGCGCAAGGCTCGCAGCAGCAATCCAGCGGCCCCAGCAGCGGTTACGCGGGCCTCATCAAAGGCCGCGTGCGCCCCAATCTCGTCTTTCCCGGCAATGTCAGCGGCAATCCGCTGGTCAGTATCGAGGTGCGCCTCGCGCTGGATGGCACGGTGCTGGGTCGCCCGCGTGTGCTCAAAAGTAGCGGCAACAAAGAATGGGATGACGCAGTCGTTCGCGCATTTGAAAAAACCGAAGCCCTGCCCCGAGACGGCGGCAAAATCTGGTCGCCCTTGGTGATTGACTGGCGTGTGAACGATTGATGCGATCCGCCAAGACAGAAAAATCAGGGTTATTGCTAGTTTTCACGCTCTTCGCAAGTCAACGAAGCGCCCCCTGCCCCGTTATAGTTCCGTAGCCCGGATTTGCCGGACACAAAACCATCCACACCACCCTTCGAGGAGTCGTTCCCATGTTGAAAAAATTATTGGTCATTTTGACCATGCTGTTCGCAGCCGCAGCTTTTGCCGCAGTTGACGTGAACAAAGCCACCGCCGCCGAACTCGATACCATCAAAGGCATCGGCCCTGCCATCTCCAGCAAAATTCTGGACGAGCGCAAAAAAGGCAATTTCAAAGACTGGAACGATCTGGTCACCCGCGTCAACGGCATTGGCGAAACCAACGCTGCTAAGTTCTCTGCTGAAGGCCTCACCGTCGGTGGCGCTGGCTTCAAAGGTGTCGCCGCAACGCCTGCCAAGAAAGACGACAAGCCAATGGCTAAAGCCGACGCAGCCAAACCTGCCGCCGCTGCCGCTGCAATGCCTGCCAAGGATGCAAAAGCTGCTGATGCTAAGCCTGCCGCTGCTGCTCCTGCTGCCGCCCCAGCCGCTGCCAAAGCCGATCCAAAAGCTGATGCAAAAATGAAGGCTGATGCAGACAAAGCGGCCAAGGCCAAAGCTGCTGACGAGAAGAAAGCCAAAGCCGAAGCCGACAAAAAGGCCAAAGCAGATGCAAAAGCCAAAGCAGATGCTGACAAGAAAGCCAAAGCCGAAGCAGACAAGAAAGCCAAAGCCGAGCCGAAGAAAGATGCAAAAGCCACCGCTGCTGCTGCACCAGCTTCTGCCCCGAAGAAGTAAACCCCTCTTATGCAAGCTTCGGCTTGCACAAAAAAGCCCGCTTCGAGCGGGCTTTTTTGTGTCTTTTTATAGGAAAAATGGTCTGTAGCCGTTATAAATCGTGCGTAGCATGCTCACAAATAAATAGCAAAAGATTGACTTTCGCACCAAGCAGTCAACTGGGCAATCGCCCGCAATCTCTGCGCAGAAGGCAAAAAAGAAGCGCTCGCTGCGCGTGTCTGCCCCCGCATGATCTGCGCCAAACTCAGGCCGCAAATGTCATGCGCGACTCGAATTTCGCTGCCCTGCGTGAGCACGGAAATCAGGCGGTTGTCCGCTTGTACAGACCAGTTCAGGCCCGCAGCTTCCATGGCAATCAAAGGATGCGCTGGCAAATCCGTCCACGCGCCGGTATGCACATTGCTGGTGGGGCAAACCTCGAAATGCACACCTGCATCCCGGGCACGCGCCATGCGTCGGGCAGCGCCCTCGCCTTGCGTGATCTGCACGCCGTGGCCAATGCGCGTTGCGCCTAAATCCATTGCTTCTATCACGCGCTCGCCGATGTCTGCTTCGCCTGCATGCAGCGTGATGCCTAGGCCAGCTTCGCGCGCGAGCGCAACGGCTTTCGCATGCAAACTGGCCGGAAAACCTCGCTCTGCGCCCGCCAAGTCGTAACCCACTACGCCCTTGCCTACAAACCGCGTGGCCAGCTCGGCACTGCGGATCACGTCCGTTGGCGAGTCCGTCCGCATCCCGCAAACGATGAAGCCTGCGGGCACGCCAGTTTCCAAGCTGGCCCTTGCCACACCTGCCAGCATGGCCGCGAGCGCTTCATCGCCTGAGAGGCCATGCGCTTCCAGCAGCAAAGGTGCCATGCGCAGCTCGATGAGCACCGCGCCGTCTGCCGCACCATCTTCCACCGCTTCAAAAGCCACGCGCTCGCAAGCCTCTGGCGTGGCCATGGCTGCCACGGTGAGCCCGAAGGCCGCCACATAACGCTCTAGCGAGCCAGAATTGGCCTGCGTGTGAATCCAGTGTTGCAGGGCTTCGGGTGTATCAGCGGGTAAATCCACGCCACGCTTTTTGCAGAGCGAGAGCAGCGTTTGTGGGCGTAAATTACCATCGAGGTGCTCATGTAGCACCACCTTGGGGATGCTGGGCCAATGAATAGACGGATGAAGCATAGGGAAATAGAGATTTACCCCTTTGTCAACCCAAGGGAATTTCAGGCATTATCATTGCTTGCGTGTGCACATAGCACGAACTTTTTATTTACTTCTAGGAACCCTTCCATGAAATTTTCCCTGCGCTCATCCATCGTTGCCGCTGCCGCTTTGGCCGCCACCGCTGCCTTCGCTCAGCCCGCCGTTATTTTTGACATGGGCGGCAAATTTGATAAATCCTTCAACGAAGCCGCCTACAACGGCGCTGAGCGCTTCAAGAAAGAAACCGGTACGCAATACCTAGAATTTGAAGTGACCAACCCGACCCAGCGCGAGCAAGCGATCCGCCGCATGGCTGAGCGCGGTGCCAACCCGATCATTGGCATTGGCTTCAGCCAAGGCGGTGCTATCGAGAAAATTGCCAAAGAATTTCCCAAGCTCAACTTTGCCATCATTGATTTTGTGGTGAAAGAGCCCAATGTGCAATCCGTCGTGTTCAACGAGCATGAAGGCAGCTTCTTGGTAGGCATGATGGCCGCCTCTGCCTCCAAGACCGGCAAAGTCGGCTTCGTGGGCGGCATGGACATTCCCCTGATCCGCAAATTTCAGTGCGGCTACGAGCAAGGCGCTAAATTTGCCAACGGCAAGGTTGAGACCTTTGCCAACATGACCGGCACCACAGGCGCGGCTTGGAACGACCCCGCACGCGGCGGCGAGCTGGCCAAAGCGCAAATGGCTAAAGGCGCAGACGTGATCTTCGCAGCCGCTGGCGGCACTGGCATGGGCGTGTACCAAGCCGCGAAAGACGCTGGCAAACTCGCTATCGGTGTGGACAGCAACCAAAACCATATCCAGCCTGGCACCATGCTGACCTCCATGGTCAAGCGCGTGGACACCGCTGTGTACAACGTGATGAAGAAGCACACACCCGGCATCAGCGCACTTGGCCTGAAAGAAGGCGGCGTGGATTATGCGATGGATAAAAACAACGAGAAGCTCGTGTCTGCCGACATGAAGAAGAAGGTCGATGCCGCCAAGGCCGACATCATCTCCGGCAAGATCAAGGTTGTGGACTACATGACTGCAAACAAGTGCGAGTGATTCGCGTTGTTAGACACGAAGTTCTCTAGCATTTTTGTGTGAGCGATTTACACACTTCCCCCGAAAGCCGCACAGCTGTGCGGCTTTCTCGCATCTGCAAGCGCTTTGGCGCGGTGCAGGCAAATGCCGATGTTGATTTAACCATCGCGCAGGGCACGATCCACGGCATCGTCGGCGAAAACGGCGCGGGTAAATCCACGCTGATGTCGATTTTGTATGGTTTTTACACCGCAGACTCTGGCGAGATTGAGATCGAAGGCAAAGCGGTCAAGATTAAGAATTCACATGAAGCCATTGCGCTTGGCATTGGCATGGTGCATCAGCATTTCATGCTGGTGGATAACTTAAGCGCACTCGACAATATCGTCCTAGGCGTAGAAACCTCGCTGCTGCTGAGTGTGGCTCAGCAAGACGCACGCAGCAAGCTGCAAAAGCTCATGCAAGACACCGGGTTGATGGTGAATCTGGACACGCTGGTGGAAGATCTGGCTGTGGGTGATCGCCAGCGCTTGGAGATTTTGAAAGCGCTGCATCGCGGTGCGCGGATTTTGATTTTGGACGAACCTACCGCCGTACTAACCGCACAAGAGACGGAGCAGCTTTTTGCTGTGCTGCGCCGCCTGCGCGAGGGTGGCAAGACGATCATCATCATCACGCACAAACTCAAGGAAGTGTTGGCGCTGTGTGATCAGGTCACGGTGATGCGTGCGGGGCGCGTGGTGCACGAATGCGCCACACAAGATGCCACTGTGACGCAACTGGCTGAAGCCATGGTGGGCCGCAAGCTTCGTGCGCCTGCTGGCCACGTCACGCGCCAAGCTGGCGCACCATTGCGCATGCAGGTGCAAGGCCTGGCTTACCGGGACATGCATGGCGTGCAGCGCTTGTCGGATATTCATGTTGAGCTGCGCTCGGGCGAGATTGTCGGCGTGGCGGGTGTCGCGGGCAATGGGCAAACCGAGCTGCTAGAAATTCTCTCAGGCATGAAGCGGCCATCTACGGGGCAGATGACGGTGCTAGGCAAGAGTTACAGCGCCACCAAAGACGGTACGCGTTGGCTTGACCCGATTGCCGCACGTGACATGGGGCTTGCGCATGTGCCTGAAGATCGGCATGAGCGCGGCATGGTGTTGCAATTTGGTGCTTGGGAATCTGCGGTGCTCGGCTATGAACGGCTGGCGGCATACGCTTACCAATGGAGTAAAGGATTATTCCTTCGCTCAGGCGCGATGATGAAAGACACGAATGATTTGATGCAACGCTTTGATGTGCGCCCTTTGAGCCCGAATCTACGCTCTTCTAAATTCTCGGGTGGCAATCAGCAAAAGCTGATTCTTGCGCGGGAATTTAACCAATCGCCTAAAGTGCTCCTGGTGGGCCAACCTACACGGGGAGTGGACATTGGCGCAATTGAGTTCATTCATGAGCAACTGCGCAGCTTGCGCGATGCGGGCTGCGCGATTTTGTTGGTCTCTACAGAGCTAGAAGAAATTTTGGCATTGTCGGATCGCGTGATTGTGATGAACCAAGGGCAGATCACAGGCGAGTTGCCCGTTGCGCAATGTGACGAGAAGAATTTAGGGCTGCTGATGGTTTCGCAGAACGACCCAAAAGCCCTCGCGAGAGATCAGGCATGAGCGCTGCGCAAAAAGACCTGCCGCTCTGGCTGGATGTGGGCGTGATCCCACTGATCAATTTATTGATTGCGCTTTTTGTAGCGGGCATCGTGGTGGCGCTGGTAGGGCAAAGCCCCACGCAAGTGATGACGGCGCTGGTCAAAGGCGCTTTGGGTAACCAGCGCGGCCTGAGCTACACGCTGTATTACGCGACCACCTTTGTGTTTGCTGGTCTTGCGGTCGCCGTGGCTTTTCATGCGGGTTTGTTCAACATCGGCGGCGAAGGCCAAGCGATGATCGGCGGGCTGGGCGCGGGCTTGGTGGCGCTTTGGCTTGCGCCATCGTTGCCTGCTTGGCTGATGCTGCCGTTGATGATTGTGTTTGCTGCTGTGTTTGCAGGTGTCTGGGGCGCGATTCCGGGCTATTTGCAAGCCTATCGCGGCAGCCATGTGGTGATCACCACCATCATGTTTAACTTTCTGGCCAGCTCGCTCATGGTGTATTTGCTGGTGAACGTCTTGAAGCCTGCGGGCGAGATGGCTCCCGAGAGCGCAGAGTTTGCGGCTTCGGCAAAGATGC
The DNA here is from genome assembly GCA_031375105.1 of Variovorax sp. Classification (GTDB taxonomy): domain Bacteria; phylum Pseudomonadota; class Gammaproteobacteria; order Burkholderiales; family Burkholderiaceae_C; genus JANMDU01. The sequence goes on along the minus strand of JANMHJ010000020.1, from coordinate 30,784 downwards.
CGCGTGTGCATGAGTTTCTGAAAGGCATCGGTGTGGACTGGCCATCATCTCCGCTCAATCTGAGCATTGTGTTGGCCGTGCTCGCTTGTATCTTCGTTTATTTGCTGCTGTGGAAGACACGGATCGGCTATCAAATTCGCGCCAGTGGTTCGAGCCCCGGCGCAGCGGAATATGCGGGTATTTCGCCACAAAAGCAGGTGATGGTGGCGATGGGTATCTCAGGCGCAATGGCGGGCATGATTGCCATCAACGAGGTGGCTGGCGTGCATCACAAGCTGCTTACCGATTTTGTGGCAGGCGCAGGTTTTACAGGCATTGCCGTGGCACTGATGGGGCGCAATCATCCTTTTGGCATTGTGCTGTCTGGCCTGCTCTTTGGCATGATTTCGCAAGGCGGTGCGGAAGTAGCATTTGAAGTGCCGGGGTTTACCAAAGACATGATCGTGATGCTGCAAGGCTTGATCGTGCTGTTCTCGGGGGCGCTCGCGTATGTGTTCGCACCTGGGATCGCGAAGCTCTATTTCGCATTGGCGAAGAAGGAGACGGTGTGATGGAAAGCCTGCTCTTCACGGTGGATTTGCTGGCTTCCAGCCTGCGCTTGGCCACACCACTGATTTTTTGTGCGCTGGCGGGCGTGCTGTCCGAGCGTGCTGGCGTGATTGATATCGGCCTAGAAGGCAAGATGCTGTTTGCAGCATTCGCAGCGGCCACTGTGGGCGTGGTAAGTGGCTCTTGGCCGCTGGCGATGCTGGCGGCGATTGCTGTGGCCTGCGCCCTCTCAGCCTTGCATGGCTTTGCCTGCGTCACGTATCAGGGCAATCAGGTGATCACGGGTTTGGCGATCAATATCATTGCCGCTGGCCTCACGGTGGTACTGGGCATTGCATGGTTTAAGCAAGGCGGGCAAACGCCGCAGGTGCCCGATGCGGTGCGCTTTAAGGAAATGTTTAATATTCCGCTGCTCGGGCAAAACGCGCTGGTGTATGTGGCTTTGGCGCTCGTCTTTGTGGTGTGGTGGGTGTTGTTTCGCACGCGTTTTGGTCTGCGCTTGCGTGCTGTTGGCGAAAACCCTGCAATGGTGGATGCAGCGGGCGTATCTGTGGCTGGCACGCGCTATTTGGCTTTGATGGGCAACGGCGCATTGTGCGGCCTAGCAGGTTGCTATCTCGTCCTCGCCCAAAACGCTGCCTTTGCCCCGCACATGACCGCTGGGCGCGGTTTCATGGCGCTGGCCGCCATGATCTTCGGAAAATGGCATCCCGTGGGTGCGCTCTGGGCTTGCTTGCTGTTTGGTTTCTTGGATGCTTTAGCGATTCGCTTACAGGGCACGAAATTGCCGGGCATTGGCGAAATTCCGGTGCAGTTTATTCAGGCGCTGCCTTATTTGATGACAGTGATTTTGTTGGCTGGCTTCATTGGCAAAGCCGTTGCACCGCGTGCTTTGGGTTCGCCGTATATCAAGTCACGTTAATTTAAAACGAATTCAAATTCAACCATGCAAATCCATCGCCGCAGCCTCATCCTCCTTAGCCTGCTAGCTCCGTTCACGTCATTTGCCAAAAGCAAAGGCGTGCTCCTAGCGCAAGATTACAAACCCGGTATTGACCCTAGCCTCTACCTGATCAGCGAAAAGCTCGATGGTGTGCGGGCGCTGTGGGATGGCAAAGCATTCCGCTTTCGTAGCGGGCAAAGCATCTCCGCTCCCGCTTGGTTCACTGAAAAGCTGCCTGCCACACCGCTCGATGGTGAGCTGTGGTTAGCCAGAGGGAAATTTGATGAGCTCTCAGGCATCGTGCGCAAACTGCAAGCGGTGGATGCCGAGTGGCAGCGCGTGCAGTTCATGGCGTTTGAGCTGCCTTCGGGAGATGGTACGTTTGCGCAGCGCAGCCAAAAGCTGCAAGCATTGGTCAAGCAAACGAATTGGCCGCAGTTGCAATGGGTGGAGCAATTCAAGCTGGCGGATGAAAAAGCCCTGCAAGCAAAGCTCAAGCAAATCACCGCCCAAGGCGGAGAAGGCTTGATGCTGCATTTGGCCTCCGCGCCAGTGATGCAAGGCAGAAGCCCCGTATTGCTCAAACTCAAACCCGTGTCCGACGCAGAAGGCATCGTCACCGCACATATCCCCGGCAAAGGCAAGTTTGCGGGCATGCTGGGCGCACTGCAAATCAAAACCGAAGACGGTCACAGCGTGAAAATCGGCACAGGTTTTTCTGATGAACAACGCAAAAATCCGCCCGCCATTGGCAGCACCATCACCTACACCTACCGAGACACCACCCCCAGCGGCAAGCCCCGCTTTGCCGCCTTTTTGCGCTCACGGCCTGCCGGCGCGTGAAAACGAATTGCTATTAATTAAATAGCACCTTGCGCATATTCCATAACGGCCACATGCCGATTTATCTCTAAAAATGCGTGGATCACTGAGCTTCTTCGGCCTTTGTGGCTTGCGCACCCATTAGAATCAAAACAGCCTAAAAATACCTCTTTCTCCTGACCCAAACGTTCGCGCCTTCCGCACATCTTCCCCATGAATGCCGTAGAAATAGAAGCCGCGATATCTGAGCTGGCAGACCAGCCTTTTGATGCGCAAGAGTTCCCCTACGCCTTTCTAGCCGCCTTCGGCAACAAAGAAACCACGCTCAAGCGTCTGCGCGCTGGCAACAACAATGCCTCCGATGTACAAGGCCACGGGATCCATGGCGTGCTGCTGCGTAACAACATCCACATGGCCACCTGCGAGAGTGGCCTAGTCAGCGAGACCTTAGCCGCCCTGCGCTCCAGCCCCGCCACGGCAAAAGCCAAAGCCAAATTCATCCTCGCCACCGATGGGCACACGCTAGAGGCCGAAGAGCTGATCAGTGGCGGCAAGCTTGACGGTTTGGGCGGAGAAACTATCGCCAGCGCATATGAAGATTTCCCCAACCATTTCGGCTTCTTCCTGCCGCTGGCAGGCATCTCCACCATCAAGGAGATCAAAGACAACCCGATTGACATCCGCGCCACCGGGCGGCTGAACAAGCTCTACGTCGAATTACTCAAAGAAAACCCTGCTTGGGCCGCAGCCGACCGCCGCCACGATATGAACCATTTCATGGCGCGGCTCATCTTTTGCTTTTTCGCGGAAGACACCGATATTTTCAACGGCGAGGGCCTCTTCACCCAAACCGTGGAGCAAATGAGCCAGCGCGATGGCAGCAACACGCATGAGGTGCTAGAAGCCGTGTTCCGCGCGATGAACACCAAAGTAGGCACGCGGCATCTCACGCCAGCCGATCTGCCTAAGCTCCCCAATTGGGCCAATGGCTTCCCGTATGTGAATGGCGGCCTGTTTTCTGGCTCCACTGAAGTGCCCCGCTTCACGCCAATCGCCCGCACCTATCTTCTAGCCGCAGGCCGCCTGAAATGGCGCGAGATCAACCCCGATATTTTCGGCAGCATGATCCAAGCCGTGGCCGATGATGAAGAGCGCGGCGCATTGGGCATGCATTACACCAGCGTGCCCAATATCCTCAAAGTGCTCAACCCGCTCTTCTTAGACGATCTGCGCGAGCAATTGAATGCAGCGGCTGATAACAAAGCCAAGCTCTTAAATCTGCGCAAGCGCATGGCCCGCATCCGCGTGTTTGACCCCGCCTGTGGCAGCGGCAATTTTTTGGTGATTGCCTACAAGCAAATGCGCGAAATTGAGGCAGAGATCAATATCCGCCGAGGCGAAGCCCATCTGGGCAGCGAAATCCCGCTCACCAATTTTCGCGGCATCGAGCTGCGCGATTTTCCCGCCGAGATTGCGCGCCTCGCCCTCATCATTGCCGAGTTTCAATGCGATGTGAAATACCGGGGGCAGAAAGATGCGCTGCTGGAGTTTTTGCCGCTCTCCAATCAAAACTGGATCGTCTCGGGCAACGCCCTGCGGCTAGATTGGCTCAGCGTCTGCCCACCGACAGGCACAGGCGTGAAGATGCTGGCCGATGATTTATTCCGCACGCCGCTCGATCAAACCGAGATTGACTTCAAAAACGAAGGTGGCGAAACCTATATTTGCGGCAACCCGCCGTATCTTGGTAGCACTTGGCAATCCGCAGAGCAAAAAGACGATTTGCGAGCCATTTTTGACCACCGCTGCAAAACTTGGAAATCGCTTGATTACGTGGCCGGCTGGTTCATGAAAGCGGCTGACTATGGCACACACACGCCCAGCGCCGCCGCTTTCGTATCGACCAATTCCATCTGCCAAGGCCAGCAAGTGCCCATCCTTTGGCCGATGATTTTTGGTACAGGTAACAAAATCACCTTCGCCCACACCTCTTTCAAATGGGCAAATCTAGCGAGCCACAATGCGGGCGTGACGGTCGCCATCGTGGCGATTTCTCAGCAAGCCAATGGCCTGCGCCGCTTGTTTTCTTTAACGGAAGACGGCGCAGTGCTGGAGAAGCAAACCGAGTTCATCAATGCTTATTTGGTGGCGGGTGCGGATGTTATCGTGGAGAAGGCATCACGCCCGATAGGCGATTTAGCCGAGATGGATTTCGGCTCAAAGCCCGTTGATGGCGGAAACTTCTTTTTGTCTTTGGATGAAAAAAATTTACTGCTTCACAACTCTCCACAGTCCGCTCAGTTTGTTAGGCCTTTTACAAACTCGGAAGAGTTCATCAACGGTAAGCAAAGATTTTGTCTTTGGATCAATAACATCGATTCAGAACAAGCTTTCAAGACCCCAGAGATTGCGCAACGGATCGAGCGGGTTAGTGCCATGCGTCTGAGCAGTCCAAAAAAGCAAACTCAGCAAGAAGCCGATACGCCGCATCGGTTTTCAGAAAATCGCCATCAAGCCAGCAAAACGACTATTGTTGTGCCCCGCGTTTCCTCTGAAAACCGTCCGTTTCTACCTGTTGGCTTGATCGAAGGCGAAACCATCATCGGCGACCGCAATTTCGCCCTCTACGATGCCCCCCTTTGGAACATGGCGCTCATCGCCTCCCGCTTGCACTGGGTCTGGATTGGCACAGTCTGCGTGCGCATGAGAACGGATTTCTCCTACTCCAACACTCTCGGCTGGAACACCTTCCCCGTCCCCCCGCTGACTGAAGCCAACAAAGCCGAGCTCACCCAGTGCGCCGAAAACATCTTGCTCGCCCGCGAAGCCCACTTCCCCGCCACGATTGCCGATCTCTATGACCCAGAAGCCATGCCCGCCAACCTGCGCGCCGCCCATGAGCACAACGACGAAACCCTAGAGCGCATCTACATCGGCCGCCGCTTCAAAAACGACACCGAACGCCTAGAAAAGCTGTTTGAGCTGTACACGAAGATGACGGCAACACAAAAGGCCAAGCCCGCCAAAAAGGCCGCAAAAAGGGAAAAAGCATGAGCATTGCCAAGCAGCCCCCAAATGAGATCATCTTCTACCAAACTGAAGATGGCCAAACGCGAGTGCAATGCCGCCTAGCTGAGGAGACGCTGTGGCTCACGCAGGCGCAGATTGCTGAGCTGTTTGAGACAACGCCTCAGAACGTGACACTGCATCTGAAAGCGATTTATGCTGAGCATGAATTGTCTGAGCAGGCAACTTGTAAGGATTACTTACAGGTTCGCGTAGAGGGCGGGCGTGAGGTGAACCGACGGCTGCGGCATTACCGCTTAGAGGCTGTTTTGGCGGTGGCTTATCGCGTGCGCAGCCAGAGGGGTACGCAATTCAGGCAATGGGCCACGCAGCGCTTGGCGGAATACTTGGTGAAGGGCTTCACCATGGATGATGAGCGCTTGAAGAACCCGCCCACTGCGAGCAAAGGACAGCCCGATTATTTTGAAGAGCTGCTGGAGCGCATCCGAGATATTCGCTCCTCGGAGCGGCGCTTTTATCAAAAGGTGTTGGATATTTATGCCACCAGTGTGGATTACACGCCTGATGCGCAGGCATCTACGCTTTTCTTCGCCACTGTGCAAAACAAAATGCATTGGGCGGCACACGGGCACACTGCAGCCGAAGTGATTGCCCAGCGTGCAGATGCTGCCAAGCCCTTTATGGGGCTGCAAACGACTCGGCCCGGAGGCTTGGTGCGCAAAGATGATGTGGCGGTTGCTAAAAACTACCTCACGAAGGAAGAGCTGGAAGTTTTAAACCGTATCGTGAACTTTTATATTGAGTTTGCTGAGCTGCAAGCGCTTGGGCGAAAACCCATGACGATGCGGGCATGGATCACAAAACTCGATGAATTTTTGAAAATTTCGGGGCGCGAATTGCTCGATCATGCAGGGAAGGTATCCGCAGAATCAGCCAAGGCAAAAGCAGAGTTGGAATACACCCAATACCGCGCACAGCAGCGCAATTTGCCAGCGCATGTGGACGTAGATTTTGAACGCGTGACTCTCTTGCTTAAAAAATTGCCCTCTGCGCCCCGTAAACCAAACAAAGGGAAAAGCCCATAAACGGCGCAGGAACGTGCCTTTGCCAGAGTACTGATGCCGACGATGATCGCTTTGACATAATGCGTCGATTTATGTCAAATAAATGCCATTTATTGACTTGGCGCTGGCTCAGAGCTCCTTTTTTGACATATGCTTAGCGTTAATTCAAATAAACCCGTATTTTTGACATATGAATATCGCGGACTTTCAAGCGGGCGCTTATGAGAAGCGCTACGAATATGAGGCTTTTTTGCCTTCTCTTGTTTGCCATGAGTGGGTGATTGCGGATCCTGAGCTGAGCGATTTGCTGGGGCGGGCGGATCGCGCCTTGGGCGAGCTCAATGCATTTAGCCAGCTGGTGCCGGATATTGATTTTTTCATCCGCATGCACGTGGCCAAAGAGGCCACGCAATCAAGCCGCATTGAAGGCACGCAGACGAATATTGAGGATGTGTTTAAAGACGAGAGCGACGTCAACCCAGAGCAGCACGACGATTGGGCCGAGGTGCAATGCTACATCCGGGCGATCAATACAGCGATAGAGGCGCTGCAAACGCTGCCGCTTTCATCCCGACTGCTACGGCAAACGCATGCTGTGTTGATGGCAGGCGTGCGCGGGGCGCAAAAGCAGCCGGGCGAGTTTCGCATCAGCCAAAATTGGATTGGCGTGAGCCTGAAGAACGCCATTTTTGTGCCGCCCCATCATGAACACGTGCCCGATCTGATGAGCGATTTGGAGCGCTTGCTGCATGAGACAAGCATTTTTGTGCATCCGCTGGTGCGCATTGCCGTGGCTCATTACCAATTTGAGACGATTCATCCTTTTCTCGATGGCAATGGGCGGCTGGGGCGCTTGATGATTTCGCTCTATCTTGCGGCGCAAGGGCTGCTGCACAAGCCTGCGCTGTATTTGTCAGACTATTTTGAGCGCAATAAAACGGCTTATATTGACCATTTGATGGCGGTGCGCGAGGGCAACCATTTGCGGGAATGGTTGGTGTTTTTTCTGTATGGCGTGGAGCAAACGGCGCGCGAGTCCGCCGCTGTGTTTCGCGCTGTGCTGCAGCTAAAGGCACGCATTGAGAGCGAAGTCTTGCCGCGCCTGAGCAAAACGCGCCAAGACAATGTGCAAAAACTAATGCGCCAGCTCTATGCGCAACCCGTGGTTGATGTGAAATGGGCGACTCGCACCACGGGCGCATCGGTCAATACAGCTGCAGCATTGATTGCTGATCTGGTAAATTTTGGCGTGCTGGTTGAGGTGACCGGGCAGCGCAGAAACCGACTATTCTTGTTCAAAGAGTATTTAGAACTTTTTAAGCGCATCCCTTGATATGACGATAAACAACTTGCCTCATAAAACCTACACCGTGCCTTCGGTATCGATTGCCACCGCCCGCACGGGCGCATCGAGCAAGGCGGACACCAACGGTATGCGTGCGATGCAGGCGCGGGCCTATGCGAAGCGGGGCGAGCAATATTTGCTGATCAAATCGCCACCGGCTTCGGGCAAATCGCGGGCGCTGATGTTTATTGCGCTGGATAAGCTGCACAACCAAGGTTTAAAGCAAGCCATCGTGGTGGTGCCGGAGCGCTCAATTGGCTCCAGCTTTGCCGATGAGCCTTTGGCCTCTCACGGCTTTTTTGCAGATTGGAAAGTGGCACCGCAATGGAATTTGTGCAATGCGCCGGGGGCGGATGATGTAAAAGTCGCTAAATCCAAAGTGAAGGCGGTGGGGGAGTTTTTGGCCCAGATTGACACACTGGGCGATCAAGTATTGGTCTGCACGCATGCGACCTTTCGCTTCGCAGTCGATGAGCTGGGAATTGAGGCCTTTGATGATCGGCTGATTGCGGTGGATGAGTTTCACCATGTATCGAGCAACCCAGAAAATAAGCTGGGTAGCCAGCTGGGCGCATTGATTGAGCGGGGCAAGGTGCATGTGGTGGCGATGACGGGCTCGTATTTTCGGGGCGACAGCGAGGCGGTGCTCTCCCCAGCTGATGAGGCGAAATTTCAAACGGTGACTTACACCTACTATGAGCAGCTCAATGGCTATCAATGGCTCAAATCGCTGGACATTGGCTACTATTTTTACTCAGGCGCGTATGTGAATGCGATTGCTGATGTGCTAGATCCAGCTCTGAAAACCATCGTGCATATTCCGAATGTGAATGCTAGAGAGAGCTTGAAAGACAAGCAGCGTGAGGTCGACGAGATCATGAATGGCTTGGGTGAATGGAAAAGCGTGGATCCGGCCACGGGCTTTCATTTGATTGAGGCCAAAGATGGCCGCATGCTGAAAGTGGCGGATTTGGTGGACGACAGTGATCCGGCCAAGCGCTCAAAAATACTCGGTGCTTTGAAAGACCCCGCGCAGAAGAACAATCGCGACAACGTGGATGTGATCATTGCCCTAGGCATGGCCAAAGAGGGCTTTGATTGGATTTGGTGCGAGCATGCGCTCACGGTGGGCTACCGCAGCAGCTTGACGGAAATCGTGCAGATCATTGGCCGCGCCACGCGCGATGCGCCGGGCAAAGAGCGTTCGCGCTTTACGAATTTGTTGGCTGAACCTGCGGCCGAGCAATCTTTGGTGGCAGAAGCCATTAACGACATGCTCAAAGCGATTTCAGCGAGCTTGCTGATGGAGCAGGTGCTGAGCCCGCGATATGAATTCACGCCGAAAGATCAAGGCAAGAAAGAAGGCTTTGACTATGGCGAGGCAGGCTACATACAAGGCGGCTTGAATCTGGGCGTGAATCAAGCCACAGGCGAGGTGCATGTGGAGATCAAAGGCTTGGCCACGCCTAGCAGCCCGGAGGCTGCACGTATTTGCAAAGAAGATTTGAATGAGGTAATCACAAGTTTCCTTCAAGATAAAACTACGCTGGAGCGCGGCTTGTTTGACAAAGACAACACCTTGCCCGAAGAAATCACGCAGTTGCGGATGGGCAAGATCGTGCGCGAGCGCTACCCAGATTTGAGCGGCGAAGATATTGAGGCGATTCGTCAGCATGCTGTGGCAGCGATGAATTTCACCCAGCAAGCCAAGCTGATGCTCGCCGCCGCAGATGCGAGTGCAAGCGAAGATGGCAGCAGCAGCGCAGGCAGCACGGCGCTGATTGATGGTGTGCGCAAGTTTGTGAATGTGCGGGATTTGGATATTGATTTGATTGATCGCATCAACCCGTTTGATGCGGCTTATGCGGTGCTGGCCAAAGCGATGGACGAGAAATCGCTGCGGCAGGTGCAGGCGAGTATTGCGGCGAAGAAGGTGAGCATTCCTGAAGACGAGGCGCGCGATTTGGCTTTAAGAGCTTTGCAATTCAAAACCGAGCGCGGGCGCTTGCCAGACATCAACTCCGCCGATCCGTGGGAAAAGCGCATGGCAGAAGGGGTTGCTGCGCTGGCACGCTACCGTGCGCAGGCTAAGGCTGCACAAGCTGGAGCGGTAAATGTCTGAAATGGATGACGATGCGCTGTTGGATGCGCTAGGCGTAGAAGTTGCGCCGCTCAAAAACTCAAGTCACACGCCGCGCGAAGAGCGCATCATTGCGGGCTTTGAGGATATTTTGCGCTTCTATCAATCGCATGGCCACGCCCCGCAACATGGGGAAGGCACAGATATTTTTGAGCGCCTGTATGCCGTGCGGTTGGATCAATTGCGCAAATTGCCGGAGGCGCAAAGCCTACTTGCTCACTTGGATAGCGCAGGCCTATTAAATTCAGCCTTCCGAGAGAATACGCAAGCTCATCCCATGGACGAGGATGCTTTGCTGGCTGAACTAGGGGTGAACGCAGACGGCGCGGCTGGCAATGACATTACTGTGCTGCGCAACGTGCGCCCCTATGCAAGCATTAAGGCGGCCATCAAAGCTGCTGAAGAGATTGCAAGCCGTGCCCGATGCACTGATTTCGAGAAATTCAAGCCACTGTTTGACGAGGCTGTCAACGGGCTAAAAGTTGGCCTTTGGATAGAGAAACCCTATATAAAGAATGCAGGGATTGATGTGGGCGATCTCTTCATCGTCGGCGGACAGATCGCTTACGTCGCGGAAAAGCTGGCAGACGGCAAAGAGAGTGACGGACGCCCCAATCCCCGCCTGAGGGTCATATTCGACAATGGCACAGAGGCAGATCTTTTGCTTCGTTCCCTTAACCGCTCGTTATATCCAGATGGCGATGCACCCATGGGCAGGCGCTTGATCAAGCTGGATGACGGCCCATTGTTTGGCGATAGCGCCGAGCCTGAAGATGTAGCAACTGGGACGATTTATGTGTTGCGCAGCAAATCGACACTTCCGTATGTGGCGCAGCACCGTGAGCTGATTCACAAAATCGGCGTGACGGGTGGCAAGGTAGAGACGCGAATTGATGGCGCGGAAAAGGAAGCCACCTATTTGCTGGCTGAAGTTGAAATTGTGGCTACTTATAAGCTGCACAACATCAACCGCGTCAAGCTGGAAAAACTGTTTCACCGATTGTTTAGCTCAGCACGGCTTGATTTAACAATTCAAGATCGCTTTGGCAATCCGGTGAAGCCGCAAGAATGGTTTTTGGTGCCATTGCATGTGATCAATGAAGCGGTGGAGCACATCAAAGCTGGCTCCATCACTGAACTGACTTACGATCCCACGACAGCGACGCTACACAAATGATAGCACTCTGCGCAGGTTTTATAAAGGCTAGAGGCCTATTTCGCTTGTAAAATGGTCATATGAGTCTCTCCGCCTTCGCGCAGCTCGTGGCGCTGTCAGCGCTGTGGGGTGCCTCCTTTTTATTCATCCGTATTGCCAGCCCGCAGCTCGGGCCACTGGTTCTGGCTGGCTTGCGCATTGGCTTGGCCACGCTCACCTTGGCGCTGATCATGCGCGCTTTAAAGCATCGCTGGCCTTGGCAAGATGCGCGTGAGCTGCTTTGGATCGCTCTCAGCGCCGTGGCTTTGCCTTTCTTGCTCTTCGCATGGGCCGGGCTGCATTTGCCATCGAGTTACAGCGCGTTGATCAACACCAGTTTTGTGATGTTTGGCTGCGTGTTTGCCGCTTGGATGAAGGTGGATACGATCACTTTGCGCAAAATGACGGGGTGCATCATAGGCCTCGCAGGCATTGGCATGATCGTGCAACTTGGGCCGATTGATCTCACGCCCACTGTGCTGTTGGCTTGTCTTGCTGCGCTCCTGGCATCGGCTTGCTATGGCATCGCTGTGCCGCTCACCAAGCGCGCCCTCTCCCGCATGGAGCCATTGCCGGTGGCCGCGATGACGCATTTGTGGTCTGTCGCTTTGCTTGCGCCGCTGTCTGTTTATGGTCTGCCGCAAGCAAAATGGAGTGCCAGCGCCCTGCTCGCCACGGCTGTGATGGGCATTGTCACTTCAGGCATTGCCTTTTGGCTGCATCTGCGCGTGATGCGGCATATTTCCAGCACCGCCGCGATGACGCCGGCCTTCATGATCCCGATTTTTGGCGTGCTCTGGGGGCATCTGTTTTTGGGCGAACCGTTGAGTGGTGGCATGCTCTCAGGTGCAGCGCTGGCCTTGGTGGCGATTGCGTTGATCAGCGATTTGAAGCTGAGAAAAAAATCTAGCTTGGCTGCTGACGAGGATGCTGCAAACGCCAAACCTTGAAGGCGCAGAGCATGGCCAAAACGGCTATTCCCGTGCAAATCCAAAACACACTGCGCAGGCCATAAGCCTCGCTCACCAAGCCACCCGCCCAACTGCCCAGAACGCCTGGCACGCCATAACCGATCACGGTGTAGAGCGCTTGGCCTCGCCCGCGCATGCTGCCGGGGAAATGATGAGAAATCAGGGCGGTACAAACCGTGTGATGCGCAGCAAAGCTGACCGCATGGAGCGCTTGCGCAGCCAGCAACACCCACAGCGTGCCACCCCAACCCGCAGTTAGCACAAAGCGCAGCACAGCCATGCCCGAGCAAATGATCAACCAAAATGTGAGCGAGAAGCGCGGCAGCCAGCGACCTTGGGTATAAAACCAAAGGATTTCTACCACCACGCCCGCCGCCCAAAGCATGCCAATCAGGGTTTTGCTATAGCCCAGCTCATCGCAATACAGCGAGAAAAACACATACAAACCCATATGCGAGAGCACATGCAAGGCGAGCGCTGTAAAAAACCAAGCCACCGGCGGCTGGCGCAAGGTATGCCATATCGGGGGAGCCGCTAGGTCTTGCGCACTGGTTTCGCGCACATCGGGAATCTGGTAGGCGCTGAGCATGAGCAGCACCAAGCCCAGCGTGACGATCAGCGGGAAATGCTTCATGCCAAAGGCTTCAAACCAAGCCCCTGCGGCCAACACGGTCACCATAAAACCCAGCGAACCCCACAGGCGCACCCGCCCATGCCGCCGCACATCAAACACACCACCGCGCGTGACGATCTGCGCCAACGCTGATTCACTCATCGGCATCAGCGCACTTGAATTGAGATACATGAACAGCAAGCAGGCTATGAGCCACCAGAAGCCACCACCTTGCCAGAAAAAGCCCAGAGAGCCCAGCAACGCCAGCACGGTGGCTATGCGAAGCAGCTTGGCGCGCTCGCCTGTGCGATCTCCGAGCCACGCCCACGCATAGGGCGCGACCAAGCGCGAAAACGATTGAATCGAGGCGATCAGGCCAATCAGCGCCACGCCATAACCAATCTCCTTGAGCCACAGGCTCAGGAAAGTATTGACGGTGCCGATATGAGAAAAATACGCAGCTGAAAGCGCCGCGAAAGGGATCAGTTGCCGCGTGGTTGCTTGGGCATCTTCTTGTGGCGTTGGCATGCCTTTAGGCCGCCCCTGCAATCACCGGCGTGCTGCTAACCACATCGCCACATTGCGCCCGATGCGCCAAAGCATGCTCCATCACGACCAGCGCGAGCATGGCTTCCAAAATAGGCGTGGCGCGAATGCCCACGCAGGGGTCATGCCGACCTTTGGTGATCACTTCGGTGGCCACGCCATCGACCGTCATCGTCTCGCGAGGCACAAGGATCGAGCTGGTCGGCTTGATCGCCACACTCACTTCCAAATCTTGCCCGGTGCTGATGCCGCCCAGCACGCCGCCCGATTTGTTGCCGATAAATCCCGCTGGCGAAAGTGAATCGCCATGCGTGCTGCCTTTGTCTGCCACGCTCGCAAATCCCGCGCCGATTTCCACGCCCTTGACGGCATTCACACCCATCATCGCGTAGGCAATATCCGCATCGAGCTTGTCAAACAACGGTTGGCCCAAGCCCACAGGCATCTTGGTGGCCATTACGCGCAATCTAGCGCCGCAAGAATCGCCACTCTTGCGAAGCGTGTTCATGTAATCTTCTAATTTTGAAACATCGGCGAGGGCTGCGAAAAATGGGTTCTCGTTCACATGCGCCCAGCTCTCAAAGCCCACTGGCAATTCGCCAATTTGGGTGATGCACCCGTGAAACTCCGTTCCGAATTTTTCTTTGAGCCATTTCTTAGCCACTGCACCCGCTGCAACCATCGGCGCTGTGAGCCGCGCTGATGCGCGCCCACCGCCGCGCGGATCTCGGAAGCCGTATTTCTGAATGTAGGTGTAATCTGCATGGCCGGGGCGGAATTTTGCCGCCACCTCAGAATAGTCTTTGCTGCGCTGATCGGTGTTTTGAATCAGCAGGCAAATCGGCGTGCCAGTGGTCTTGCCTTCATACACGCCCGAGAGGATTTGCACCGCATCTGGCTCATTGCGCTGCGTCACGAATTTGCTCGTGCCGGGGCGGCGACGATCCAGATCAGGCTGAATATCGGCCTCGCTTAAAGCCATGCCCGGCGGGCAGCCATCAATCACACAACCAATCGCCGGGCCATGCGATTCTCCAAAGTTCGTGATTGCGAACAAATGCCCAAATGTATTGCCACTCATGCGTTGATTATCCCAGACACCGGTATGAAGATGCCCTGACCAACCCTGAAGCTGTCGCCGCTGCGCATTCGGGCATTCCCCTCAGCTCCCATTGAATACTTATTGCTTACGTTGACAATTGCAAGCAAATGTATAAAGTTGCGACAATAACTGCGAACGTTCAGCTTAAAAGTCAGGGACACATCATGCTTTCATCCATCCAACGCACCAGAAATTCTGGGCCCACGCTTCAAGAGCAGCAATTCAAAACCAGTCTGGGCGAATTGAGCCAAGCTGTTGTCAGCATTGTGCAATTGCTCAACCTGCCGCCCGCCCACGTCACGCCCTCTGCGCTGGGCTCGCGCTTGGCGCATCTGCTGACTTGCCTGCGTGTGCATCGTGGGTATGCAGTGGCCATTGGCGGGCGTATCGAGAATGCCAAGGAATTGGTCAAATACCTCACTGGCTTGGCGCATGTTCGCGCCTCCGTAGCGCATTGGCTCACGATCCATGCAGCGCAACCGAAGCTGATCTTTGTTGAGATTGCAGATTTCGAGAACGATTGCTGGTCCACCCTCGGTTTGGGCATGGTGTTACTGGGCAGCGTGGCACATGAGGATTTTTCTGTGGACAGTGTGATGTCAAGCCGCTTTCACCAATGGTGGGACAAGCTCAGCACCCACCCAGCAGGCTTTGCGATGTGATTCTTCTGCTCAGGGCGGGGCGAATTTTGGCGCTACCATCCCTGAATGACACACCTTCTGACTGAACTGGCGCAAGCCGTTGGCGCGGCCCATGTGCTGACGCAAGATTTGCAGGCTTTTGAAGCCGATTGGCGTGGCCGCTCGCGTGGCAAGGCGCTTTGCGTGGTGCGTCCCGCGAATACGCAAGAAGTCGCTCTTGTGGTGAAAGTTTGCGCGGCAGCGCGTGCACATGGCCAAGCGATCAGCATCGTGCCGCAAGGAGGGAACACGGGCCTAGTCATGGGCTCCACGCCCGATGATTCAGGCACGCAAATCGTGTTGAGTTTGCAACGCATGAATCGCGTGCGCCATCTGGATGCTGCGAACCTGACATTCACTTTAGAAGCGGGTTGTATTTTGCAGAATGCGCAAACCGCAGCGCGTGACGCAGGTTTTCTCTTTCCGCTGAGCCTGGCTGCTGAGGGCAGCTGCACCATCGGTGGCAATCTAGGCACCAATGCTGGCGGCACGCAAGTATTGCGCTACGGCAATGCACGCGATCTTTGTTTGGGCCTAGAAGTGGTCACTGCCCAAGGCGAGATCTGGGATGGGTTGACTGGCCTGCGCAAAGACAACACCGGCTACGACCTGCGGCATTTGCTGATTGGCAGCGAAGGCACGCTAGGCATCATCACCGCAGCCACGATGAAGCTCGTGCCCCAACCCGCCGCCAGCCTCACGGCTTGGGCTGCCCTGCCCTCGATGCAAGCAGCGGCTCGCTTTCTGGCGCTAGCGCAACAAAGATTGGCCAGCAGCTTGACGGGCTTTGAAGTGATGGGGCAGTTTGCCCTGTCTTTGGTGGTGCGCCATTTTCCTCAGCAAAAGATGCCGCTGTGGCCGGGTGCGTCCAGCGAATTGCCATACAGCGTAGTACTTGAGCTGTCTGATGCTGAGAATGAAACCCATGCCCGAGCGCAGCTCGAAAGCTTGATGGAGCAAGCTTTGGAAGCCGAGATCATCAGCGATGCGGTGATTGCAGAAAACATCGCGCAGGCCAAAGCGCTTTGGCATATTAGAGAAAGCATTCCGCTCGCGCAGGCGCAGGAAGGGCTCAATATCAAACACGATATCTCCCTGCCTGTCTCGCGCATTCCTGAGTTTTGCGACACCACCGATGCCCTGCTGCGCACAGCGATCAAAGGCGTGCGTTTGGTCAATTTTGGGCATTTGGGCGATGGCAATTTGCATTACAACGTGCAATGCCCCGAAGGCGCAGATATCCAAAACTTTCTGCAAGAGCGCGAAGCGCAGATCAACCACATCGTTTATCAAAGCGTCAAGGCGCATGGCGGCAGCATCAGCGCTGAACATGGTGTGGGCGGTTTGAAACGCGACGAATTGCCGCATTACAAATCTGCGGTTGCACTCGAGATGATGCGAGCCTTGAAAAAAGCACTTGACCCACAAGGTCTGCTCAACCCAAACAGCACGATTGCGGTTTGAATTTATTTCACGGCCAAGACTCGGCGTTTCAATCGCCAACGCAATGACAATCCTTGCATGACACCTCAAAACATCCTCTCGCATTACGACAGCGCTCAACTTTGGCAAGGCGCATCTGATCTGAATATCGACTCCGCCTATCAAGCTGCCATCGCCGTGCGTAAGCTGAGAGTTGCGCGTGGCGAGCAGCCGCGCGGCTACAAGATCGGCTTTACCAACCGCAACATTTGGCCGCGCTACAACGCCACTGCCCCCATCTGGGGCACGGTCTACGACAGCACGCTCACGCATTGCGAGGGCGAGGCTACCCTCTCTCTGCAAGGCATCAGCCAGCCGCGCATTGAGCCCGAAGCTGTGCTCAGCCTGCGTGCTGCGCCGCCTGCGAATTGCACCTTAGAGCAGCTTTTTGACTGTATCGAATGGTTTGCACCGGGCTTTGAAATCGTGCAATCGCATCTGAAAGACTGGAAATTTGCGCTGCCCGATGCGGTGGCCGATGGCAGCTTGCATGCCAAGCTGGTGGTGGGCCGCAAAGTATCAGCCCACGGCATGGCCAGCAACGCGCAGGAGTTTTGTCAGCTCTTGGCTCAGGCCAAAGTTGAACTCAGTTGCGATGGACAGGAGAAAGACAGAGGCCAAGGCGCGAATGTTTTGGGCGATCCACTCAGTGCATTGCTGTATTTCGTCCACGAAATTCAAGGCTGCCCCGATGCGCCCACTCTGCAAGCAGGCGATCTGATCACCACCGGCACTTGGACAGATGCCTTTCCCGTTACTGCTGGGCAAACTTGGCATGCCGCGTTTGCAGCACCTATGCCACCCCTGTCCATTCGTTTTGACGCATAGGCTATGGCACTATGAATTTGTGAGCACCCTACGCAGACTCTATAAGGGCGACCTGCCAATTTATCGTTAGAATTTGGGTATGGGCACTGAATACGCATTCCTCAAACCTTGGCTCACCGCACTGATCTTGCCGCCAGGCTCGCCGCTGCTGTTGATCTTGCTGGGCTATTTGTTGGCGATACGCAGCGAGCGCATCGTTTGGATGGCACTGGGCAAGATGATGTTTGTGGTGGCTTTCGCAGCGCTTTGGCTGTTTTGCTCGCAGGGCACAGCGATCTTTCTGGAGCGCGTGGCGCTGCGGCCGCCTGCGGCGATTGACCCACAGGCCGTCACGCAGACCTTCAAAATCGAGCAAATCCAAGCCATTGTGGTGCTCGGCGGTGGCCAGCAAAGCGCCAGCCGCGAATACGGCAAACCAGCTTTGACAGAGGCCTCCGCCCAACGACTGCACTATGCCGCCGCGCTTTCCAAGCAAACGGGTGTGCCCTTAGCGTTCAGCGGCGGTGTGGGCTGGTCGGCAGCGGCAGGGGGCGATTCAGAGGCCGCAGCCGCACAAAGATGGCTCCAGCAACTCGGCCTGCCCGCCCTGCGCTGGCAAGATGCCCAATCCAAAGACACAGCTGGCAACGCTCTAGCTATCGCCGCTTTACTCAAAAAAGAAGGCATCACGCGCATTGCCTTGGTCACCCACGCTAGCCACATGCCCCGCGCCTTGAAGGAATTCGGGCTCACCGAACTCAAAACCCTGCCCGCGCCCACCCGTTTTCTCGAGCCAGAAGGAGGTATGGGCCTAGACTGGTTCCCCTCCGGCGCAGGCCTACGCAACACGCGGCAGGTGCTGCATGAAATCCTCGGATTGTTCATTCAGCGGCGAGCCGCAGCATCAGAGTAGAACTATTATTTTGATAGCATTCCGCGCAGTTTATATGCCGGCCATAGACTGATTTACCTCTTAATTTTCATCTGTGTATCTGTCCCTGTTGCACGCTGAGTCAGTGCAAATACAAATGTCAATACCAGAGGCAGAAGACGCAAAAGTGACGCAAAAGTCGCAAAAAAGAAAGTCAATTCCACGCGCTGGCATAAACCTTTGAGAATTTAGCAACCTCGTTTCCAATCTTTTTTGTATTTGGTATTTTTCGCGTCTTCCGCGTAACCTGCGCGTCTTCTGCGTCCGGCTGTTCGGCTTTTGCTATCAATGACTTCAAACACCAACTTGACCCCACTCGATAAATCCATTACATTACTAACCAATCGGTCATTAACCATGTCTCCCACCCCATCCACACCAGCAGCTGAAGCCGCCGAGCGCCCAGAAAAGCGCGAGCGGCGCAAAGAGGCGCGTCCGGGGGAATTGCTGGCCGCTGCCTTGGATTTGTTCGTGGAAAAAGGCTTTGCCGCCACCCGCGCCGAAGAGGTGGCGCAGCATGCGGGGGTGTCTAAAGGCACGCTGTTTTTGTATTTTCCGAGCAAAGAAGAGTTGTTTAAAGCTGTGGTGCGCGAGCACATTGGCGGCACGATCCGCGAAGCTTTTAGTGAGCTGGAAAGCTTCCCCGGCACAAGTGCGCAGCTGGTGCATTACCTCATGCTGCAATGGTGGGAGCGCTATGGCAACACCAAGGCCTCGGGCATCAGCAAGCTGATGATGAGCGAATCGAATAATTTTCCGGAATTGGCCGAGTTTTACCAGCAAGAAGTGATTATTCCAGGGCATCAGCTGATTGAAAAAGTGATTCAGCGCGGCATCGCTTCGGGTGAGTTTCGCCAAGTGGATGTGGAATACGCCGTCTTTAGCGTCCTCGCGCCCATCATGTTTTTGATCATGTGGAAGCATTCCATGAGCGGCTGCTGCCCTTCGGGTGAGAAAATTGATCCCCTGCGCTATCTGCAAACGCAGGCCGATATCGTTGCCCACGGTCTGCGCAACCCTGCCTTTACAGGGCAGACATCTCCATCCCTTACAAACAAGCCATGAAGAGTTCTACGAAATGGATCCTAGGCGCAGTGGCGCTGCTGCTGATTGCTGGCGGCGCGGTGCGTGTGTTGGCCAAACGCGAGGCTGCGCCCCCGCCCGCTGCGGTTGTCAAGCCCGAGCCGGTGATTGAACTGGCTGCAAGCGACCTGTTCACCTTGCAAAACATGGAGTTATCGCAAGGCGTACCGATCTCTGGCTCGCTCAAAGCGGTCAGTTCTGCCGTGATCAAAGCGCGCGTCGCAGGCGAACTGCAAGGCCTCACGGTGCGCGAAGGCGATACTGTGAAAGCGGGGCAAATCATCGCCAGGGTTGACAGCAGCGAATACGCCGCCCGGGTGCGCCAATCGCAAGAGACCGCCGATGCCGCCAAGGCGCAAATCGATATTGCCCAGCGCAGTTTTGACAACAACAAAGCCTTGGTTGACCAAGGCTTCATCTCGCGCACTGCGCTGGATACGTCGCTGGCTTCCCTGCAATCAGCGCAAGCCAATCACAAAGCCGCCTTGGCCGGCTTGGATGTAGCGAAAAAATCTGTGCAAGACACCGTGCTCACCGCGCCGATCAGTGGCATCGTTTCGCAGCGCCTGGCGCAACCGGGCGAGCGCGTGGGTATCGATACGCGGGTGGTGGAGATTGTGGATTTGAGCCGCTTGGAGCTGGAAGCGCAGCTGGCAGCAAGCGATTCCGTGCAAGTGCGCGTGGGGCAAACGGCACGCCTGAAAATGGAGGGGCGCTCAGAAGAAATTGCGGCCACCGTAAGCCGTATCAACCCGAGCGCCACGGCCAGCAGCCGCAGCGTCTTGGTATATCTGAGCGTGGCCAATATGCCCGGCCTGCGCCAAGGTTTGTTTGCGCAAGGCTCGCTGGATACCGTGAAAGAAACTGTTTTAGCCGTGCCGCTGTCTGCCGTGCGTACCGACAAGCCGCAGCCTTATGTGCAGATCGTGAAAGACGGGCGTATTTCGCATCAAACTGTGGAGCTGGGCGGGCGAGGTGAAGCGCAAGGGCAGACCATGGTTGCTATTAAAAATATAGCTAGCAACGCAGTATTAACAAGGGCGAGTGCCGGAAATCTTCGTGAAAACACGAAAGTGGCTTTGCCGGGCGAGGCCAAGCCCACAGCATCCCCTACTGCCTCTGCAGCCAGCAAGCCCGCGGGGAACTAGGCCATGTGGTTCACCCGCGTTAGCCTGCAAAACCCGGTCTTCGCGACCATGATGATGCTGGCGCTGATGGTGCTGGGCATTTTCAGTTATCAGCGCTTGAAAGTCGATCAGTTTCCGAGCATTGATTTCCCGGTGGTGGTGGTCTCCACAGACTACCCGGGCGCAGCGCCTGAGATTGTTGAATCCGAAGTCTCCAAAAAGATCGAAGAAGCCGTCAATTCCATTGCCGGCATCAACGCCCTGACCTCACGCAGCTACGAAGGCTCGTCCGTCGTCATCATTGAATTTCAGCTCAACATCAATGGCCGCAAAGCAGCAGACGATGTGCGTGAGAAAGTGGCGGCGGTGCGTCCCAATTTGCGCACCGAAGTCAAAGAGCCGCGTATTCTGCGCTTTGATCCTTCTGCGCGTGCGGTATGGTCAGTTGCGGTGTTACCGCAAGACACCGCGCAAAGTAAAGCCATGACGGGCGTCGAGCTGACCAATTGGGCCGATCAGAATCTGAAAAAACGCTTGGAAAATGTGCGCGGCGTAGGCTCTGTTTCGCTGGTGGGTGCGACCAAGCGCGAGATCAATGTTTATTTGAATCCGCAAGCGCTGGAAGCCTATGGCATCACCGGCGATCAAGTGGCCAGCGCGATCCGCAATGAAAATCAAGATCTGCCGGTGGGCGCGGTGCGTTCGCTCGCGCAAGAGCGCGTGGTGCAGGTGCAATCGCGCGTGCTTCGGCCTGAGGATTTTGCCAAGATCATCGTGGCGCGCAAAGCGGGTGCGGCCATCACAGTGGGCCAACTCGCCCGCATTTCAGATGGCGCGCAAGAAGCTGAAAATCTCGCGCTTTACAACGGCAATCGCACGCTGCTGCTCTCGGTGCAAAAGTCGCAAGATGAGAACACGATTGATGTGGTCGATGGGCTGAAGAAGACCATTGCTGAGATGGAAAAGCTGCTGCCGCCCGGCGTGAAACTGCAAGAGATCCAAGACAATTCGCGCTCGATTCGCGTCTCGGTCGACAACGTGCGGCGCACACTGATTGAAGGCGCGCTGCTCACGATTCTCATCGTCTTCCTCTTCCTCAATTCTTGGCGCTCCACCATCATCACCGGCCTCACACTGCCGATTGCTTTGATTGGCACCTTTCTCTTCATGAACATGTTTGGTTTCACGATCAACATGATCACGCTGATGGCGCTCTCGCTCTGCGTCGGCCTCTTGATAGACGATGCGATTGTGGTACGAGAAAACATCGTGCGGCATATTCAAATGGGCAAAACGCCCTACCAAGCCTCGCTGGATGGCACGCAGGAAATTGGCCTGGCCGTATTGGCCACCACCTTCTCCATCGTGGCAGTTTTTCTGCCGATTGGCTTCATGGGCGGCATCATTGGCAAATTCTTCCATGAGTTTGGCATCACCATCGTGGCGGCGGTGTTGATCTCGATGTTTGTGAGCTTCACGCTCGATCCTATGATGTCTTCCATTTGGCACGATCCGGCGATTGACCAACACGGCAAGCCTTTCAAACCGGTCACTTGGTATGACAAAACGATTGGCCGCGTCACGCATGCCTTTGAGCGCGGCACAGACAAGCTGGGCGACGGCTACCAAAGCATTCTGCGCTGGAGCTTGACTTGGAAGAAAACCACCCTGCTCCTCGCGTTTGGCGTGTTTGCACTGAGCATTGGTATGGTGCGCTTTCTCGGCACGGAATTCGTACCGAAAGCAGACTTTGGCGAGAGCAATATCAGTTTTTACACGCCCGTGGGCTCATCGCTCGAAGCCACGGAAGCCAAAGTCAAACAAGTTGAAGCCATCATCCGCGCACGGCCAGAGGTGCGCTACACGCTCTCCACCATCAACACAGGCAATTCGCAAGGCAAGATTTATGCAAACGTGTATGTGCGCCTGACCAATCGCAAAGAGCGCCTTTTGAGCGTCGATCAAATCTCCGCGCAGTTACGTGATCGGCTGGCGCAAGTGGCAGGCATCACCGTCACGCAGGCCGGCACGGTCGATGCCGTGGGTGGCGGCAAGCAAATTGAATTCGCGCTCAAGGGCTCTGATTTGAAAGAGCTAGAGCGCTTGTCGGTGCAGGTGATGGCCAAGCTGCGCGATATTCCTGGCCTGGTGGATTTAGATTCAAGCGTCAAACCCGCCAAGCCGACGATTGAGGTGGATGTACGCCGCGAAGTGGCCTCGGATTTAGGGCTCAGCACCGCGCAGATCGGCTCTAGCTTGCGCACGCTGGTGGCCGGCCAAACGGTGGGCAACTGGCGTGCGCCGGATGACCAAACCTATGATGTGAATGTGCGTCTCGCCCCCGATGCGCGGAATACGCCGCAAGATTTAGAGCGCCTGCCTTTTGCATTGGGCCAGAATGCCGATGGCAGCTCTCGTGTGGTGAGGCTCAATCAAGTGGCCAGCGTGCGCGAAAGCACCGGGCCCAATCAAATCAACCGCCGCGATCTCACGCGCGAAGTGGCCGTCAATGCCAACGTCTTTGGTCGCGCAGCAGGCGAAGTCTCTGCCGACATTCGCAAGACACTGGATGAGATCACCATGCCGCCAGGCTACAGCTATCAATTTGGCGGTAGCACGAAGAACATGTCCGAATCAGCGGGCTATGCGGCATCCGCGCTGGCCTTGGCCGTGATCTTTATCTACATGATCTTGGCCAGTCAATTCAAGAGCTTTTTGCAGCCATTGGCGCTCATGACGGCGCTGCCACTCACGCTGATTGGCGTGGTGCTGGCACTATTGATGTTTCGTTCCACGCTCTCGATGTTCTCCGTGATTGGGGTGATCATGCTGATGGGCCTAGTCACGAAGAACGCAATTTTGCTGGTGGATTTCGCCATTCGATCAAGAGAAGATGGCATGGAGCGCTATGACGCCTTGCTGCTCGCCGCAAAAGTGCGTCTGCGCCCGATTTTGATGACCACTTTGGCCATGATTTTCGGCATGGTGCCGCTGGCTTTTGCACTCTCAGAAGGCTCGGAGCAGCGTGCACCCATGGGCCAAGCCGTGATTGGCGGCGTGATCACATCGTCGTTGCTCACACTGGTCGTCGTACCTGTGGCGTATTGCTATATGGACGATTTGGCCAATTGGTTCAAGCGCCTATTTGGTGCGAAGCCGCAGACTAAAATCGACAGCTTGCCGCAATCGGCAGAGTAACCGCACTTCTCAGAGAAACACCATGAATTTCGAACAAGCCCGTTTCAACATGATCGAACAGCAAATCCGCCCTTGGGATGTGCTTGATACCAGCGTTTTGCAGCTGCTGGCTGTCGTCAAGCGTGAAGATTTTGTGCCTCTGGCTTACAAACAAGTCGCCTTCACCGATATGGAAATTCCATTGCAACCTGGCGGTAAAGAGGGCTTGGTTATGCTTGCGCCCAAGGTGCAAGCGCGCATCCTGCAAGATTTAGCTGTTCATAAGCATGAAAAAGTGCTGCAAATCGGCACCGGCAGCGGCTACATGGCCGCTTTGCTCGCGCACAAGGCGCAGCGCGTGATCTCGCTCGAAATCAACGAAGCACAAGCCATCATAGCTCGCGAGAATCTGCAAAAAGCCGGCATCCACAATTGCGAAGTTCGCGTTGCTGATGGCTCGAAAGTCGATCTGAGTGTGGACGGACCGTTTGACGTGATCGTGCTCTCAGGCTCGGTGGCCAGCGTGCCCGATGGCCTCAAAGCCCTGCTCAAACCCGGTGGCCGCTTGGCCGCGATTGTGGGCAACGATCCTGTGATGTGCGCCACCTTTGTGAGCAAAACCCAAGACGGCACCAGCGTCACCACCCAGCCTTGGGACACGCTCGCTCCGCGCCTGCTCGGCTTTGCTGATACCCCAAAATTCAGCTTCTAAGACTTTACCCCACCCGCCCCGCCTCACCCCACTGCGCCGCATGATCCCGCAAATCCGTCCCGCCGCCTTCAGCCAATGGCTAACCACACTGGAGGCCACGCCCGTGGTACTCGATGTGCGCGAGCCTTGGGAAATATCGACAGCCAGCGTCAAACCGCTGGCAGATGCACCCGCATTTGATGTGTTGCTGATGCAAATGCAAAGCATTCCCCAGCGCCTCGATGAACTGCCGCAAGACCGCCCGATTGCCTGCCTTTGCCATCACGGCATGCGCAGCCAGCAGGTGGCAGCGTTTTTGCTCAATCGCGGGTTTGAGCAAGTCATCAATATTTCAGGTGGCATTGATGCATGGAGTCGTGAACTCGATGCCAGCA
Organism: Variovorax sp.; assembly: GCA_031375105.1. GTDB lineage: Bacteria > Pseudomonadota > Gammaproteobacteria > Burkholderiales > Burkholderiaceae_C > JANMDU01. The sequence goes on along the minus strand of JANMHJ010000020.1, from coordinate 6,094 downwards.
TTGCCACCTATTGAATTTATCGTCTACTGAGAGGATTGCCATGTTTGAAATTTCCAGCCTGCCCCGCACCGCTGTGTCTATCGCCGCCAGCGTGCTCCTGAGTGCAGGCGCAGCGCATGCGCAAAGCCTCACCGAGCTTTACCAAACCGCCGTCACTTACGATGCCACCCTCCAAGCCGCCCAATCGCAATACGAAGCCAACTTGGCGCGCGCCGAGCAAGCCAAAGCGGGTTTGCTACCCACAGCCGGTTTGAGCGCCAATATCAGCCGCAGCAAATTTGAGAACAACAACCCCGTCACAGAGCGCAGTTTCGGTGCACAAGGAGCCACGATCAGCGCCAACCAGCCGCTCTATCGCCCCGCCAACCGAGCCACCGCTGCCCAAGGCGAGCGCCAAGCAGAGCAAGCCAAATCCGCCCTACAAAGCGCCGAGCAAGATTTGATCGTGCGTGTTTCTCAGGCATACTTTGATGTGCTGGCCAGCCAAGACAGCCTGACCTTCGTCAAAGCGCAGAAAACCGCTGTGGCTGAACAGCTCGCCGCCGCCAAGCGCAATTTTGAAGTCGGCACCTCCACCATCACCGACACCCGCGAAGCGCAAGCCCGTTTTGACCTCGTGATCGCGCAAGAAATCGCCGCTGAAAACGATCTGCGCGTCAAACGCATCGCGCTCGATCAGCTCGTGGGCAAACCCGGCCTCGCCCCCAAGCCGCTGGCCCTGCCTTCTAAGCTGCCTGATCTACTGCCCGCAGATGTCAATCAATGGGTCACACAATCTGAAGAGCAGCATCCCAGCATCAAAGCTGCGGCCATCGCCGTGGAAATTGCAAAATTAGAAACCCAAAAAGCCGAGGCTGGCCACAAACCCACCTTGGATGCCACCGCCTCCTACAACATCAACCACAACAGCAATGGCAGCGCCACTTCCGGCCTGAACAGCCGCACCAACAACGCCACCATCGGCCTCGCATTTAACCTGCCCCTCTTTGCAGGCTACGCCACGCAAAACCGCATCAAAGAAACCATACAACTCGAAGACAAAGCCAAGAGCGATTTGGACATTGCCAAGCGCAGCATCGCTCAAGCCACCCGCACCGCCTATTTCGGCGTGCTCTCAGGCCAAGGCCAAGTCAAAGCCCTAGAAGCCGCAGAAGCCAGTAGCCAAAGCGCCCTCGATGCCAATAAATTAGGTTACCAAGTCGGCGTGCGCATCAATATCGACGTGCTCAACAGCCAATCTCAGCTCTTCCAAACCAAACGCGATCTGGCCAAGGCGCGCTATGACGTATTGGTCGGCGGTTTGAAGCTGCGTCAGGCCAATGGCACCTTGAAGGCTGAAGATCTCGCACCTGTGGATGCTTTATTAGCGCGCTGAGGTTTCCAGTTTGGCTTCTAGCGAAAAGCCATTTCCATCTAGTTCGCAATTTGCTGCCCGTCGTAACTTGACTAGGTCGGTAGGTGCTTGCCGTTGTAGCAAATCTCAGCAGGTGCGCCCAGCCGTCAATGGTGGGGCCCATGCTCTCGCGAAAATACCGGCAGATATCATGTGAAGCGATCTGAAACTCGCTCTGTGATTGCCAGTGAAGTTGCCTCAAGTTCATACCAGCCTTTATCACTCAAGGCGAATATAAGTTTGTAATGCATGATGAATCCTGTGCTGTGAAGAAATGCTAAGGAACTCAGGGCTGCACCGAAATCGTTGCGCCGCTGATCGGCACACCGCTGACGTTGATCACCGTGGTGGGCGTGACAGTATCCACCGCACGAACCGCTGTGACCCGCACCTGGTAGGTCAAGGCAGTGGGCGGTGGCGGTGGCGGTGGCGGTGGTGGCGGTGGTGGAGAGGGTGCTGGAGCCGGAGCGGGCACGGGCGATGCCGCTTGAACCACCGGATCGGAGCCGCCGCAACTGGCCAGCATGGCGGTGCTGAGCACGAGCACGCTCAGATACGCGATGCGCTGGCGATTGCCCTGTGTGCGGCTGCGCTCGCGCACACGTGGGCTCACGAGAAAGCGCAGCCTGCGCCAGATGCGCAGCATCGTGCCGCCACCGAAGCTACTTCCCCCACCCCAGCCGCCGGGCAGCCCCAGCAAGCCCAGCATGATCAGCGATGCACCACCGCCCAACCACAGCGCGGTTGTCACGGTAGTTGCTACATCAGCCACCACAAGCACATGCGTTACTGCGGCCACAACCAAAGGTGTACCGAGCACGAAAGTCATGCTGCCGTTGTCTGCGCTAAAGCTGCCACTGGCCAGCACAGTCTCGCCAATATCAAAGCGGCCATTGGCATTGGTGTCGTGAATCAAGCGAAGCTGCGTCAAATCCAAGTCGTCGCGCCCTGTGCCGCTGGCGGCGAGGCTCAAAGAATCCAGCCTTGCCGAGCCGTCGCGTGGCGTGAGGCGCAGTTGCACCAGCGGCACATCGGTTGCGCCTTTGGCGATTTCCGTGTTCACAGGTGATTCGGGGCCGCCTTCGATGGACAGCGTGACGGTGGGCGGAGGCGGGGGAGGCGCAGCACCGGGGATGATGCTCATGCGAAAAAAGTGATCGCGATCCGCGCTTTTACTGCAAGTTTGCCTGGGTACGTTGCCAGCGCATTGATTGTCAAAGCTTGGGTTAAAACCGGCTGGCACACTTGCGCTCAAATTGATCGTGGTGCCATAAGCCGCTCGCGCGGTGCAACTGTCTTGACTAGAAAATTCAGGCTCGCATGTGAAGGCAAGTCCGTTGACGGAAAAAGGCGTTGATCCTGCGAATGATTTATCCACTTTGACGGTAACGAGGCAATCCGTCATGCGATAAATCACGGTGAAAGTTACCGTGCCGCCAGCGGGCACTGTAAATACTTCACCATCGTTGACTTGCACAGGCTTGCATTCAGTCTGGCGGGCCAAGCCAACGAGCTTGTAGCTGCCTGCGGGAATCATTCCAACAGGGGCGAAACGATTCCAATACTTGGTCTCATCGCCTGCAAACACCAAGCGCGGAAAACCGAATGCTGAGGCATCTAAACCCAAGGGCCTAGCCATCTGCCCAGCTACAAAAGCGTTGCGGATCACCAATGTGCCTAAGCGCAGTTTGATGTTGACTTGGTAAGCCCCGTTAATGCACTGAAGCTGAACGACAGTGCTCAACACCCCGTTGCAAAATTCAGAAATGATTTCGTATTTGTTGGGATCAAAATTTTCTAGTGTGATCGAATAGCTCGCTGCGCCGACTGGCAATGCGCCAAAACAGTTGTTGCCCAAGGCGAAACAATCTAGCGTCTGGATTGTTGCATTCATATTGTTTTTGACCTCGCGGCGCAGCAGCAAAGAGGTTTCATTCGGGGATTGCACTACGTAAGTCCGCTGCCCATTACTTTCACTGACTGGGAAATGAGTCACTCGCCCAACCGATGCATGCACCGAAGCGCTCCATACCATCAGCACCAGCAGCCCCGCCAGCCAGCTCAGGGCACGCAGCCATGTGCGGGGCAAAACTTGTTGTGCATTCGTTTCTACTTGCATGTAAATCCTCCAAAGGTCAATAACGAGGATTCTTTTGCAAGAGGGCGCTACAGCGCATCGGACATTTGTCCGATGCCGGGGCTCAAATGCGTAAGCGATTGCAACCCACCCCCTTCCACCGTCTGGATGGCGGAATCAGTCTGGAGATTTGCTGCTGAGTTGCGCGATCAGCCGAACCAGCTCGGCCTGACGGCGCACGCCCGTTTTGTCGAAAACGCGGGAGAGATGCGTGCGCGCTGTGCTGAATGTGATGCCCAGCCGCTGGGCTGCAGCGGCCTTGCCATCGCCCTGCGCCATCTCTAGCGCCAAACGCGCCTCCGCTGGCGTGAGGCCATAGCGCTGCTGCAAGCGCCCGGCCATGGAGGCATCAGGCGTTTCAATTTCGATGATGAGCACTGCGGCCAAGCCGGGCATAACCAAGGGCGACAAGAAAGTCTGCGCCCTAGGCAAGGGCACAACGAGCAAGCGGCGGGCGGGCCGCTGAGTTTGCGGCAAGAGCAGCTCGCCATCTGCGCAGCCGCTTTGCAGGCGCAGCGCTCCCGCTGGCTGATGCAATTGCATTCCCAGGCTGGCTCGCACCAGCGCGAGCAAGCGCTGCTGCGCCGCAGGGTCATGGGCGCTCAGAAGGCCATCGCGCAGATGTAGGCCGCCGCCTGCTCTGAGCAAGGCTTCTCCTGCGGGATTGGCCAGCAGCAGGCGGGCATCGGCATCGAGCACGAAGGCGGCGCGAGGCATAGATTGCAAGGCTTGCTCACTGGCTGCCAAATGCTGATCGGCTTGGGCGAACCGGATGTTGAGCTGCACGGCGCGCGCGATGTGGCCGGATAAGGCGGCAAAGAGCCGCTGGGTAGCTTCGTCAAAAACACGCTTGCCCGGCATCATGAGCACCGTTTGCCAGCCCTGCTGATCCAAGATCAGGCCACCCAGCTTATGGCGATAGCCCTGCGGCAAATACCACTCGTTGTGTGCAGCACAACGGTTTTTCTCGGCTTGCGTAGTGACCATCTGATCCGTGACGGCTGCGCCCACACCGCGCGCCACGGTGCGCTGCCACACATGGTCGTGCGCAAAATAGCGCTCTGGATAGATTGCCTTGTAGGAGGGATCGGTGCGCGGCGCAAAAAGCCAAGGCAAGCCATGCGGCCCGGCTATGCCCAAAGCGGCATCCTGAGCGCCCAGCGCATCAGCGAGCTTGATCAGCGCCTGCGGCCAAAGCGAGAATCTGCACCGGCGGCGTAGATGGCATCCAGCAGGGGATGCAAATGTAACTTACTGGCTGGCATGGAGTTGCGATATCAGCCGCACGAGCTCGGCTTGGCGGCGCACGCCGGTTTTGTCAAAAATGCGGGAGAGATGGGAGCGCGCTGTGCTGAAGCTGATGCCCAGCCGCTCAGCAGCAGCGGTCTTGCCATCGCCCTGCGCCATCTCCAGAGCCAAGCGCGCCTCTGCGGGTGTAAGGCCATAGCGCTGCTGCAAAAGCGCTGGGATCGAGGGCTTTGGCGCATCAGCCTCAATGATCAGCACCGAGGCCAGAGCGGGCATGATGTGTGCGGCGCGCGATGCATCTGTATGGCGCAGCGGTGCAACGAGCAAGCGGCGCGGCGGCTGCCCAGGCCTAGGCAGCAAAATCTCTGCATCCGTATTCATTGGCTCAGCTTGGCCATAGCGCGGGCTCAGCCAGTGCACATTCAAACTCTCCCGCACGAGGCTTGCAAACCGCTGCTGCACACGGGGATCATGCACCAGTACCTGCCCTTCTCTCAGATACAGGCCGCCGCCAGGCCTGAGCAGCGCCTCACCTGCAGAGTTGCTCATGAGCAAGCAAGCATTTGCATTCAGCACGAAAGCTGCACGTGGCAAAGATTGCAGCAATTGCGTGCTGGCCACCAGCCGCAGATCATTTGTGGCCAAGCGGATATTCAGTTGCACAGCGCGCGCAAGATGGCCAGACAACCAAGACAGCATGCGCACCGAATCATCGCAAAAAGCGCGCCGCCTCGGCACCATTAAGCCAGTGACCCAGCCTTGTTGCGCCATCAGCGGGCCGCCAAGCACATGATCGTAGCCCTGCGGGCGAGACCATTCGTTGTAAATCGTGCTGCGGCTGCGCTGTGCAGGCGTGCTGAGCATTTCATCCGTCGCCATGCTGCCCATGCTGCGAGCCATGATGCGCTGCCAAGCATCGTCCATCACGCCGTAGCGCTCGTGATATAGCGCCATGTAGGCAGGGTCTGAGCGCGGCGCAAAATTCATCAAAGGCAGGCTGTAAGGCCCGGTGATTCCCAATATGGCATCCTGAGCGCCAAACGCATCAGCCAGTTTGATCAGCGCCTGCGGCCAGAGCGAAAAATCCGCGCCAGCGGCGTAGATGGCATCCAACAAAGGAAGGCCAGCTTCTTCAAGATTTAAGCTGCGTGGAGGCATGTTGGCAAATTATCAGGGGGTTATTCTAATTCCCATTAGAAATAGCATTAATAATCCAATCCCATCCGGCGATACTTTTGATCGATTCATGTTGCGTTTCCAGGGTCTTGAGCGACCCCACCAGATGGTCCTCCAGTAAATCCAGCGTCTCAAAGGTT
>JANMHJ010000019.1:0-34823 GCA_031375105.1 Variovorax sp. | reverse complement strand
CCGAACCTTTGAGACGCTGGATTTACTGGAGGACCATCTGGTGGGGTCGCTCAAGACCCTGGAAACGCAACATGAATCGATCAAAAGTATCGCCGGATGGGATTGGATTATTAATGCTATTTCTAATGGGAATTAGAATTAGCTTTGGCTCGTAGCGCACACTGCGCCAGTGCCGTGGCCATGCCGCACGAGCCCCGGCCCGCTGCGCGGTGAGCCTGTGCAGTACTCAGAATTTGAGCTCGTCGTGTTGGCTTCTGATCATTGTGGATCACCAAATTCTTCCGTGCTTCCAGCCCGCGGCTCTGACTGTGCGGCATGGCCACGGCACTGGCCCAGCGTGCTTTGGGTGTCGTGAACCCAGAGAGCACGACACTCACTGATAACTGCGAGCATCCTCAATCACTTTGCCGTCATTGGGCAAACTACCCACTTGCAGCAACTGCACCTCGCTGCGTAGCTTGGTCACGTCGCGCATCGCAGCAGCAATTTTCTCTTGAATACCGTCGCTCATCAGCGCAGTTTCTACTTTCAGCACCATCTGATCATTCGCCATCTCACCGCTCACCACCAGCCGAGCGCGTGCCACTTCTGGGAAGCGCTTGACGACTTCGGCCACTTGAGCCGGATGCACAAACATACCGCGTATTTTTGTGGTTTGATCGGCGCGGCCCATCCAGCCCCTGATGCGCGAATTCGTGCGGCCGGTGGGGCATTGGCCTGGCAGCACAGCTGATAAATCACCTGTGCCGAAGCGGATCAGAGGATAAAGCGGGTTGAGTGCCGTAACGACCAGCTCGCCCACTTCGCCTTCGGGCACCGGATCTCCCGTGCCGGGGCGCACGATCTCTACGATCACGCCTTCATCGAGTACCAAGCCTTCGCGGGCTGATGTCTCATACGCAATCAAGCCCAGATCAGCGGTGGCAAAGCATTGGTAAACCGCCATGCCGCGTTCGCTGAACCAATCGCGCAAGCTCGGCGGAAATGCCTCGCCGCTCACCAAGCCCTTTTTGATGCTGAGTGTTTGACCTGTTTCTTGCGCTTTTTCGACCAAAATTTTGAGGAAACTTGGCGTGCCCAGATACCCATCGGGCTTGAGCTCTGCCATGGCTTGCAATTGCTGCTCGGTCTGCCCCGTGCCCGCCGGGAACACGGTGCAACCCACCGCATGTGCGCCGCTTTCCACCAAATACGCGCCGGGTGTCATGTGATAGCTGAAGGCATTGTGTGCAAGATCACCTGCGCGAAAGCCTGCGGCAAACACGGCGCGGCCCGCGCGCCAATAATCTGTTGTGCGGCCTTCGGGCTCGTATATCGGGCCGGGGCTGGCAAAAATACGGCCCATGCCAGAGTTTTTGCTACCGCGCAGAAGACTGGAAAATCCGCCAAACACATCGCCACCAGCTGCCCGCGCTGCTTTTTGGCGTTCATACAATTCGCTCTTGCGAGTCACAGGCAAAGTTTGTAGAGCCGCTCGACTGGTGATCCGGTTGGCATCCACGCCTTTCAAAATTTCAGCAAATGCAGCAGTGTGGTTTTGCGCATGTTGGATGTGAGCGGGCAGCGCAGCCATGTGCGCGGCTGAGCGCATGGCGGGGCTGCGTGTTTCCAGATCATCAAAAAAATCTGCCATGGTGTGATCCCAGCTTCTCAATATTTACTACTAAATTAATAGCAAACTACACACGTTTTATAACGGGTAGCCGCCAGTTTCTTCTATAAAAACAACTTCAAAAAGACACTTCCCAACATGCGCCTGCATGCAGCCATGTCGCGGTCAAGCTAACCAGCGCTTGCGGCGCTTGTAGCTCTTGACATCTTTGAAGCTCTTGCGGCCCTCGCCCCCGCCTTCACCATCAGCGCCTTTGCTGATGCCCAGATAAAACTCTTTCACATCTTCGTTCGATGCCAGATCCGCCGCCTTACCATCCATCACGATGCGGCCTGATTCCAAGATATAGCCGTAGTCCGAGTACCGCAAAGCCATGTTGGTGTTTTGCTCGGCCAGCAAGAAGGTGGTTTTTTCTTTTTGGTTCAAATCTTTCACGATGTTGAACACCTCTTCCACGATCTGCGGAGCCAAGCCCATCGATGGCTCGTCCAGCAGCACCATCGTTGGGTTGGCCATCAGGGCGCGGCCAATCGCGCACATTTGCTGCTCACCACCCGAGGTGTAGGCTGCTTGTGAGGTGCGGCGGGTTTTCAGGCGCGGGAAGTAGTTGTACACCTTCTCCAAATTGGCAGCGATCTGCGCTTTGCTTTTCACGGTGTAGGCACCCGTGAGCAAATTCTCTTCAATCGTCAAGTGGGCGAAGCAATGCCTGCCTTCCATCACTTGCACCACGCCGCGCTTGACCAAATCGGCGGGGGTGAGATTCTCAATGCGTTCGCCACGCAGCTCAATGCTGCCTTTAGTGACTGCGCCGCGCTCACCGGAGAGCAAATTTGACACAGCTCGCAGCGTGGTGGTCTTGCCAGCGCCATTGCCGCCCAAGAGTGCGACGATGGAGCTTTGCGGCACTTGCAGGCTCACGCCCTTGAGCACCAAGATCACATGGTTGTAAATCACCTCAATGCCGTTGACATTGAGGACGATGTTGGGCGCAGTTGCGCTGCTGGTTTCTGTCGGGGGAGTGTTCATTTCAAGAATCTCGCTTCAAATGCAAACACCGCTCGCGATGCTTGCATTTAAAGACAGAAGGCCTTACAGCCTTCTGTCATTCAACGGGTTTTAACTACCGCAATCTTTAGCATCACGACGAGAAAGTTTTTTCTCAGCGCCATACTTTTCAGCCGAAGATTTCACCAGCGGGCGGATGATGGAATCATCCGCTTGCAGCCAATCCGAAGACCAGGTGAACTTCGCGCCGTCCCAAGTGTGAACGCGAGCCCATGCTGAGCCCATGTGATCCGCACAGCTGGTGGAGACTGGGCGCATCACACCTTTGAAGCCCAAGGCATCAAGTTTGGCTTGCGTGAGGTTCAGATTCTCATAGCCCCAGCGTGCTTGCTCGCCCGTCACAGGCTTTCCTTTGCCAAAGCGCTCTTGTGCAGCGCGCGCGCCTTCCACCGCCAGCATCGCGCCGACCACGCCACGCATGTAAAGCACTTGACCGACTTCGTCTTTTGGCCCCGTGCCCTGGCCTTTGCCATGTACTTTGGAGAGAATCTCTTTCACAACATCCGAGCCAGGCTCAGCGCCGTGTTGCATCATCACAGCGCTATAGCCTTTGGCGGCTGCGCCCACATCTTTCAGATCTGGCTCAGCGCCAGACCACCAGGTGCCAAACATTTGCTCGCGTGGATAGCCTTTGGCCACCGCTTCTTTGATGGCCGTGGCCGTCATCACGCCCCAAGTTTGCATCACAACGTAATCAGGGCGCTGCTGGCGAATTTGCAGCCAAGTGGCACCTTGCTCTACGCCGGGCGCTGCCACCGGGAAGGGAAGAATCGTGAAGCCGTGCATCGCTGCACGCTCATTGATGATGGGCAGCAGTTCTTTGCCAAATGGGCTGTCGTGATAGACCACGCCAATCTTCTTGCCCTTGAGCTTGTCCCAACCGCCAGCTTGTTTGGCGATGTGTTGCAGCACCGTGTCGCCAGCCACCCAGTAGTGGCCGATCAGCGGGAAATTCCACTTGAACATATTGCCGTCTGCGGTGTCGCTGCGGCCATAGCCCGAGCTGATCAACGGAATTTTGTCAGCGGGCATTTTTTCTGTGAGCGCGAAGGTGATGCCAGTGGACAGCGGCTGGAACACCGTTGCACCGCCATGCTTGCCCTTTAAGCGCTCATAGCATTCCACGCCGCGGTCTGTCGCATACGCGGTTTCGCATTCTTCCACCAAGGTTTTCACACCGTTGATGCCGCCGCGCTCATTGACGAGCTTCATGTAATCCCAGTAACCGTTGGCAAACGGTGTCGCGTTAGGCGCGACCGGGCCAGTGCGGCCGGTCAAGCTGGGGAAAAATTGCACCTTGTCCTGCGCGATGGCAGACGTGGCCACAGCGCCGAGCGCCGAGGCTGCAACCAGGATGGCTGCTGTGAGTTGACGAAGTTTCATACACTGTCTCCTAAAAAAGAAATATTGAACACACTAGATTCAACGCTCACCAATTTGTTCACGGCTTAGGTGTTTGCGAGCACGCGCCACCTAGACCTTGGAATTCATTCAGTGCGGGAAAGGCCAAATACGCAGTTTTTGTTTGCCTAAGCTCCACAGCCTAGCCAAGCCATGCGGCTCCACAATCAAAAACCACACAATCAGCGCACCAAAAATCATGATCTCGCTGTGGGCAATGCCCGCAGTAGAAATCGTCACGCCAATCACATTGCCCAAAGCGGGTAAAAATTGATTCAGGAAGATCGGCAAAATCACAATGAAGGCTGCACCAAAAAAGCTGCCCATGATGGAGCCCATGCCGCCAATAATCACCATAAAGAGCAATTGAAAGGAGCGATCAATATTAAAAGCCGCAGGCTCCCAGGCACCCAAATACACAAAGCCCCACATCGCGCCTGCCACACCCACAATAAAGCTGCTGACCGCAAAAGCAGTGAGCTTTGCATACATGGGGCGAATACCAATCACGGCTGCGGCCACATCCATATCGCGAATCGCCATCCACTCGCGGCCCATCGCGCTGCGCACCAAATTCTTGGCCAGCAGAGCAAAAATACTCACCATCCCGAGGCAAAACAAATACTTGTCCATGGGGCTGTTGATGCTCCAGCCCATGATGTTCATATCAGCCACCGAAACCGAGCCCGAGGTGGAGTTATTCGTGAACCACTTGATGCGCAGGAAAGCCCAGTCGCAAACAAACTGCGCAGCGAGCGTGGCCACGGCCAAATACAGCCCGCGCACCCGCAAACTCGGAATGCCAAAAAACACGCCCACCACTGCTGCGCACACACCACCCAAGAGCAGCGCCGCAATCAGCGGGATTCCATCAACGCGCACAAAAAAGTTGTAAGCCGCATACGCACCTACAGCCATGAAAGCGCCCGAACCCAGTGAAATCTGGCCGCAATAGCCCACCAATATATTCACACCAATCGCAGCCAGCGACAGAATCAGGAAAGGCACGAGGATAGCCTTGAACATATAGTCGCTGGCCAGCAGCGGCACAGCAATGAATGCAGCCACAAGCAAGAGTGCAATGCCGATGCGATCTTGTGTGATGCCAAAGATTTGGTTATCAGCGCGGTAGCTGGTTTTGAACTGGCCGTTTTCTCTGTAGAACATTAAATACCTTTAATCAGTTGAGGACAGAGCGACGCGCTGCTGCGCAGGTGCGTAGATCTGTCCCGCAAACATGTCAGACTCGATCGATGATCTTTTCACCGAAGAGACCTTGCGGCCTGAACAGCAAAAACACCAGCGCCAGCACATACGCAAACCAAATCTCAATGCCGCCACCCACCATCGGGCCCAGATACACCTCGGAGAGCTTCTCGCCCACGCCGATGATCAGGCCGCCGATGATGGCACCGGGCACAGAGGTCAGGCCACCCAAAATCACCACAGGCAGCGCCCGCAATGCGACAGTGGTGAGCGAAAACTGCACACCCAGCTTGCTGCCCCAAATCATGCCGGCTACCAAGGCCACCACACCCGCCACACACCACACAATCACCCAAATGCGATTGAGTGGAATGCCGATCGATTGCGCGGCCTGGTGATCATCGGCGACAGCGCGCAAGGCGCGGCCCGTGGTCGTCTTCTGAAAAAACAGCGAGAGCATAGCCACCAGCCCAGCCGCAATACATGCCGCAATCAAATCTTCTTGGCTGATCAAAATGCCGCCATCAAACACCTTGTCAAAAGCCATGATCGGCTCTTTGGGCATGCCAATGTCTATCTTGTAAATCGCGCTGCCGAAAAGTGTTTGACCAAGGCCATCAAGGAAATAAGCAATGCCCAAAGTAGCCATCAAGAGTGTTGCACCCTCTTGGTTCACCAAATGGCGCAATACCAAGCGCTCAATCAGCCAAGCCACTACAAACATGATCACCGCCGCCACGCAGAAGGCAAACAGGTTGGCCACGATTTTGTTGTCGATCCCTGTCCAACCCGGAAACCATTCAGCAAACCGCGCCATCGCCAAAGCGGCAAACAGCACCATCGCACCTTGCGCAAAGTTAAACACGCCCGAGGCTTTGAAGATCAATACGAAGCCCAAAGCCACCAAGGAATACAGCATGCCAGCCATCAGGCCACCCAAAAGTGTCTCTAAGAAAAATCCCATGTCAGTGCCCCGTTCCCAAATACGCTTTGATCACTTCAGGGCTGTTGCGCACCTCATCAGGTGTACCGTCGCCAATCTTTTTGCCGTAATCCAGCACCACCACGCGATCCGAAATATCCATCACCACGCTCATGTCGTGCTCAATCAAAACGACTGTCGTTCCAAATTCATCGTTTACATCCAGCACGAAGCGGCACATGTCTTGTTTTTCTTCAATGTTCATGCCGGCCATTGGCTCGTCAAGCAAAAGTACCTGCGGCTCCATCGCCAAAGCCCGGCCTAAATCCACACGTTTTTGCAAACCGTAGGGCAGCTGACCCACGGGCGTTTTGCGGTAGGCTTGAATTTCTAGGAAGTCGATGATCTCTTCCACTTTGGCACGATGCTCGTTCTCCTCGCGCTCAGCAGGCCCCCAGCGCAAGGCTTGCATGAAGATGTTGGATTTGATGCGCAAATTGCGGCCACACATGATGTTGTCCAACACGCTCATGCCTTTGAACAACGCAAGATTTTGGAAAGTACGCGCTACGCCCATCACTGCCACTTGGTGCGAGTTCATGTGCTTGAAAGTCTGGCCGCGAAAAGTAATCGTGCCTTGCTGCGGTGTGTAGACACCATTGATGCAATTGAGCATCGAGCTTTTGCCCGCGCCATTAGGCCCAATGATCGCGCGGATTTCATGCTCACGCACATTGAAGCTGATGTCAGTCAGCGCTTTCACGCCGCCGAAAGCCAAGGAAATATTTTGCACGTCTAAGATGACGTCGCCGATTTTTTTGCTCATGATATATACAGAGCCTTGAAGTCAATTTTTGAACGCAGAGTGCGCGAAGGATACGCAGAAGATGCAGAAAAGAAAGAATTCACAAAGGATTTTTCTGTGCCCTCTGCGAAACTTTTGCGTCCTTTGCGTTCACGATGGTTTTGAATGATTTTCATGCTGCTGCCTTCAAAGGTGTGAAGGTCTTCGCGTCGCCGATGTTCAACGTGGCTGATACTTTGCCGCTGCGGCCATCTTCAAACTTGACCACCGTTTCGATGAATTGCTCGGTTTTGCCGCTGTACAAGGCATCCACCAAGGGCTGGTATTTGTCTCCGATGAAGCCACGGCGGACTTTGTTGGTGCGGGTGAGTTCGCCGTCGTCTGCATCGAGCTCTTTGTGCAGCACCAAGAAGCGGCTGATTTGGCTACCAGCGAGAAGTGCATCGCGCGACAAATCGGCGTTGACCTGCTCCACGCATTCGCGGATCAGGTTGTACACCTCGGGTTTTTGCGCCAGATCAGTGTAGCCAGCGTAAGGCAGATTGCGGCGTTCGGCCCAGTTGCCCACGGCGTTCATGTCGATGTTGAGCATCACGCAGACTTGATCGCGCCCGTCGCCATAAGCCACGGCTTCTTTGATGTGCTGGAAGAATTTGAGCTTGTTTTCTACATACTTGGGCGCAAACATCGCGCCATCGTTTGCACCGCCTTTGATGCGACCCACGTCTTTCACGCGATCAATGATCTTGAGCTGGCCGCTGGCATCAATGAAGCCTGCATCGCTGGTGCGATACCAACCGTCTGCCGTTTTCACCTCAGCCGTGGCTTGAGGATTCTTGAAATACTCCTTGAGCAGACCAGGTGATTTGACGAGAATTTCGCCGTTGTCATCGAGCTTGATTTCTACGCCCTCAATCGGCACGCCCACCGTGTCGGCACGCACGGCATTATCTGGCTGCAAGCAGACGAACACTGCAGTCTCGGTCGAGCCATAGAGCTGCTTGAGGTTGATACCAATCGAGCGGTAGAAGGTGAACAAATCCGGGCCAATGGCTTCGCCAGCGGTGTAGGCCACGCGCACGCGGCTCATTCCCAGGTTGTTGCGCAATGGCGCATAAACGAAGAAATTACCCAGCACGTATTGCAGCGAATCCATCATGCCGATGCTCTGCCCGTCCATCCTCGCTGGGCCCACGCGCTTGGCCACATCCATGAAATGACCAAACATCTTGCGTTTGATGAAACCTGCATCTTCCATGCGGATCATCACACTGGTGAGTAAGCCTTCAAACACGCGGGGCGGCGCGAAATAGTAAGTGGGCCCGATTTCTTTGAGGTCAATCGTCACAGTGGCTGCGCTTTCGGGGCAGTTCACGGTGTAGCCGCAAATCAGCCATTGCGAGTAGCTGAAAATATTTTGACCAATCCATGCAGGCGGTAGATAGGCGAGCACTTCTTCATTGGATGTGAGCTTGTCGAATTTTGCCCCAGCTTCGCTGCGATCCAGCAGCGAGAGATGCGTATGCACGACCCCCTTGGGGTTGCCCGTAGTACCTGATGTGAAAAACATCGCTGCCACATCGTGCGGCTGCGCATGGGTGGCTTCTTGTTTGAAAAAGCCAGGGTTGGCGGCTGCAAACTTTTCGCCAGTCGCGATCAAGTTGTCGAGGGAATCGAGGCCGGTCTCTGCGTAATTGCGCAGGCCGCGTGGATTGTCAAACCAAAAATGCGTCAGCAGTGGGCAGGTCTCGCGCACTTCGAGCAGTTTGTCCACTTGCTCCTGATCTTCCACGATGCCAAAGCGAATGTCGGCATTGGTGATGGGAAACACGCACTCCAAGGCCACCGCGTCTTGATACAGCGGCACTGGAATCGCGCCGAGAGATTGCGCGGCCAGCATGCTGGCATACAAGCGTGGCCGGTTCGAGCCGATCACGACGATATGCTCACCGCGTTTCAAGCCTGCTTGATGTAAGCCGCAGGCAATGCGCTCGACAAGTTGCGCCAGATCAGCCCAGGTTGTGGTCTGCCAGATGCCATATTCTTTCTCGCGCATGGCGGGTGCCGTGGGGCGCTCGGCGGCATGCTTGAGTAGTAATTGAGGGAAAGTCTGCATAGTGGGTTGCAATGTAACCATTCATTTGACGTTATGATGTCTGTATAGCGACAATTTAGGGGAAATACTCCTCGGGAATAACCCTTGTACTGTCGTTAAACTTACGCTCACGGACTTTTTATGACCAAATCAGCCCCAGAAGAACTTAGTTTGTCGCATCGCCGCCGCTCGCCGACAGATGAAGAAATGCGCAATATCCCTTGGCTGGCTGGGCTGGAGCCACAACACCAGCTTCGCGCACGTGCCGCCCTACAAGTGGGAAATGCCAAGAGCGGCGACTATGTGGTGCGTGTTGGTCGCCCTGTGACGTATTGGTTTGGCCTGATTGACGGCTTGCTCAAGATGAGCAACGAAACAGCGGAAGGCCGCAACATCACGCTGATTGGCGTGCCGCCCGGCGGTTGGTTTGGCGAAGGCACGGTGCTCAAGCAAGAGAACTATCGCTACAACATCCAAGCCCTGCGCCCCAGCATCGTGGCCGGCATTCCGGTGGAAACATTTCATTGGCTACTGGATCAAAGCATTGCCTTCAATCGCTTTGTGATGAATCAGCTGAATGAGCGTGTTGGCCAGTTTATTGCTGCACGTGAGAGCGATCGCATGACCAGTCCGGAGGCGCGCGTGGCCGCTGGTTTGGCGGGCTTGTTCAATCCGGTGCTCTACCCTGGCGCGAGCAATATTTTGCGGATCACCCAGCAAGAGCTGGCCAATTTGGTGGGCCTCTCGCGACAGCGGGTCAATCAAGCTTTGCGCGAATTGGAGTTGCGCGAATTGGTGCGCATTGAATACGGCGGCCTCAAAGTGCCAGATATTCCTGCGCTGCGCCAAGCGGCTTTTGTCTCGGCGGCACGAGATGAGTGACATTCCATCTCCCCGCACTGCCGCACCAGCTGCTGCAAACTCTGCCGCGAAAGCGGTACGCGTGATCAAAGCGCCTGCCGTGCCCCAAGAACCGATTCGCCTGAACAAACGCATGGCTGATCTGGGCCTGTGTTCGCGGCGCGAAGCAGATGAGTGGATTGAACAGGGCTGGGTCAAGGTCAATGGTGAGATCGCGCCAATGGGCGTGAAGGTCACCCCGCAAGACCGCGTGGAGGTGGACAAACGTGCACAGGGCCATCAAGCCGGGCAGGTGACGATTTTGCTGAACAAGCCGATTGGGTATGTGAGCGGCCAAGCGGAAGATGGGCATGAGCCTGCTGTCGTTTTGATAGCATCCCGCGCCCACTGGCTGGGTGATTCCAGCCCAACGCGCTTTGTGCGCGAGCAATTGCGCGGTTTGGCGCCAGCAGGCCGTTTGGACATTGATTCAACGGGTTTGCTCGTGCTCACGCAAGATGGCCGCGTGGCCCGCCAGCTGATTGGCGAAGACTCAGGGATGGAAAAAGAGTATCTGGTGCGTGTGAGCTTGGTGCGCGCGCACGATGCGGCGCAGCGCAAGGTGCAAACGCCAGATGTGCAGAGCCAGTTTCCCCTAGAAAAACTCAATAGGCTGCGTTTTGGCATCAGCCTAGATGGCCAGCCGCTCAAGCGTGCGCAAGTGGAATGGCAAAACCCGGAGCAACTGCGCTTTGTCCTGAAAGAAGGCAAAAAACGACAAATTCGCCGAATGTGCGAGGCGGTGGGCTTGCATGTCACGGGCCTCAAGCGTGTGCGTATTGGCAGTGTGAAGCTTGGCACTTTGCCGTTGGGGCAGTGGCGTTATTTGGGGGCAGATGAGAGGTTTTAGTTTGCTACTGAATTTCTAGCAAACTATGTATGTTTTATAAGGGAAAAAACCTTTAATTCGGCCCAAAACATCAGCTCTGGGACAGCCGTAACGCCGTAAATAGCTGTTAAAAGTTTTCATATTCCAGCAGTTGATGTAATCTCTCATCACGAGGGATTACATGAAGCAAATTCAACACAACATCATCTCCTTAACGCTGGGTGCAGCGGCTTGCTTGACTGTATTCAGCGCACAAGCACTGCAAATCACAAGCGTTTCACCGCAAGGCGAGGTGGCGCAGATTCGGCAAGTGGTGATCAAGTTTGACGAAGCAGCGGTGAACTTTGGTGACCCGCGTGCGCCTGCGCCAGCCGCCGTGTCTTGCAGTGACGCTGGGAGTAGCATAGGCAATGGGCGCTGGACGAATGAGCGTGAATGGATCTATCAGCTGGAACAAGATTTACCAGCGGGTGTGCGTTGCACTGTGGCGGTCAATTCTGGCTTCAAATCGGCCACGGGCCTTGGTATTTCGGGCGCGAACAGCTATGCTTTTAATAGCGGTGGGCCATTTGTGCGCAATATTCAGCCTTGGCAAGGGCAGCGCATTGATGAAGAGCAAATCTTTGTGTTGCAGCTGAGTGGTGCGGCTGATCCAGCGACATTGTCGGGTAATTTATGGTGCAGCGTGCAAGGCCTGGGCGAGCGCGTGCCGGTGAAGCTGATTGAGGGAAGTCAGCGGGCGGAAGTGCTCAAGAGCTTGAATCTGACGAAAGCTTTTGAACGCGATCCGCTGCGCATTGTGTCGCTGCAATGCAATCGCCGCTTGAGCGCGGATGCGCGGGTGTCGCTGTATTTTGGCAAAGGCATTGCCACGCCGCCGATCAATGGCACGGCGGTGGCCAATACGGTGGAAAAGCGCTTTGATTACCAAGTGCGCCAGCCGTTTACGGCAAGCTTCAGTTGCGAGCGTGAGAACGCCAATGCCGCTTGTCTGCCGATCATGCCGATGAGCTTGCGCTTTTCTTCGCCGATCACGCGCAAGATGGCTCAGGGTATCGTGCTCAAGAGCGGTTCGTCAACGATCAAGCTTTCGTTGGAAGATGGCCAGGCCGATGATGCAATTCAAAGCGTGAATTTCAAGCCGCCACTTCCCGAAGAAGCTGAGCTGCGCATCGAGTTGCCCGGTGGATTTGTTGATGCATCGGGTCGCAAACTTGCCAATGCGGATAGCTTCCCTTTGAAGACGCGCACGGCTGGCCCGCCGCCGCTGGCCAAATTTGCGGCGAGCAGTTTTGGTGTGATCGAGCGGTTTGCCGAGCCTGGTTCAGACAAAACTGCCACGCTCGCACTGCTGCCCGTGACGCTGCGCAATGTAGAGCATTTGCTGCCTATGAAAGCTGTGAGCGTCGGTGCTGCGCCGCGCAGGCAGGCGGGGGAAATCAGCGATTTGCTACTCAAGGATGACGCAAGCATCATTGAGTGGTATCGCAAAGTGCAACGTGCCAATAATTTTGACCGCGAGTCGCGTGAAACGCCGCTGCTCGGCAAAGGCGTGACGACGCGCTCGCTCGAATTGCCTAAGCATGAAGGTGTGGATGCCGCAAAAGGCAGGCCGTTTGAAGTGGTCGGCGTGCCACTCGCGCCGGGCTTTCACGTGGTGGAGATTGCTTCCCAGCGTTTAGGCGCTGCGCTGCTCGATGAGAAGCTGGGCAAGGATCGCAAGATGTATGTGCGCACCTCGGCACTCGTCACCAATCTCGGTGTTCACTTCAAACTTGGCAGAGAAAATTCACTGGCTTGGGTGACGACGCTGGACAAAGCCAAAGTGGTCACTGGGGCGGATGTACGCGTGTCCGACTGCAATGGCAAGCTCATAGCCAGTGGGAAGACGAATGAACAAGGCGTGGCGGTGCTCTCTGGCATTGACCCGCAAGCGCCGCCTTGCCCACGCGCTGGAAAGTATGACGACGGCAGCAGCGCTTATTTCGTGAGTGCACGCTATACGGGCACGGATGGCGTACCAGACATGGCGTTTACTTGGAGCGATTGGCAAAAAGGCATCGAGCCTTGGCGCTTCAACTACAACACTTCGCAGCAAACCAAGAGCGACGATGCCGCTCACACGATTTTGGATCGCAGCCTGTTTCGGGCCGGTGAGACAGTGGGCATGAAGCATCTGCTGCGCACTTTGATCGGCCAAGGCTTTGGCAATGTCGCACCAGAACAAGCGCCCGATGAAATGAGCATCACCCACGTTGGTTCTGGCACAGACTTTAAGCAGCCCTTGGCTTGGCGCAAAACGGCCAGCGGCGGCATGAGCAGCGAGAGCAGCTTTGCGATTCCTCCCGCCGCCAAGTTGGGCGTGTATGAAGTCAGCCTCGGCTACAAGCTTCAAAAGCCCAATCGCGAGCAGCGCAATCACAGTACCGCGCAATTCCGCGTGGAAGAATTTCGTCTCCCCGTCTTAGAGGGCAGCATCTTGCCGCAAGAGAAAAAGCCTTTGGTCAACGCGGCCAGCTTGCCCACGGCGGTGCAGATCAATTACGTCTCCGGCGGCCCCGCGAGCAACCTGCCTGTGCGCGTGTCTGCGCAGGTGCGCGGCAAATATTTGAGCTACCCAGATTTCGATGCCTACAGCTTCTCCGCACCACGCAAACGCGATGGTAAAGAAAGCACCGAGGAAGGCAACGAAGAATCCGTGGGCGCACGAGACAGCAAACTCATTGCCGACAAACTGCCCATCACGCTCGATAAAACTGGCGGTGGCAAACTCACCATTGAAAAACTTCCCAAAGCCCGCCAGCCGCAAGACCTGATTTTAGAAGCCACCTATGCCGATCCCAATGGCGAAATCCAAACGCTGCGCAGCACGCAAACGCTTTGGCCAGCGGCGGTGGTCGCCGGCATTCGCACCGAAGGCTGGGCATCCGCCAGTCAAAAAATCAAATTCCAAGCCCTCGCGCTGGATTTGAACGGCAAGCCGCAAGCAGATGTGAAACTGCAAGTGCAGGCCATTGCCCGCATCACCACGACTAGCCGCAAACGCATGGTGGGCGGCTTCTACAGCTATGACAACAAAACCGAAACCAAAGATTTAGGCAAGGTCTGCGATGGGAGAAGCGATTCACGCGGACTCTTGCTTTGCGATACGAAGCTAGGTGAAGCAGGCGAAGTCGAATTGATCGTCACTGCCACCGACAAAGATGGGAATTCAATTCAATCGGCCAGCAGCGTGTGGGTGACCAAGCAAGGCGAGCTGTGGTTTGGCGGCGAGGATCATGACCGGATTGATCTGCTCCCTGAGAAGAAAATGTACCAATCGGGCGAGACTGCCAAGCTGCAAGTGCGCATGCCGTTCCGTTTTGCGACAGCCTTGGTGACTCTGGAGCGAGAGGGTATCTTGCAACACCGCATCGTGCAACTCAATGGCCAAGACCCGACGATTGAACTCAAAATTGACGAATCTTGGGGGCCGAATGTGTATGTCTCCGCGCTGGTTTTGCGCGGGCGTTTGCGCGAAGTGCCTTGGTACAGCTTTTTCAGTTGGGGCTACAAAGCGCCACGCGAATGGTGGCAAGCCTTTTGGGTGGAGGGGCAGGAATACACCGCGCCGACTGCCTTGGTGGATTTGAGCAAACCTGCGTTTCGTCTCGGTGTGGCGGAGCTGCGCGTGGGCAGCAAAGCGCATGCGCTGGATGTGAAAGTCACCGCCGATAAAGAAAGCTATCCCGTGCGCGGCACAGCCAAGATCAGCATCAGCGCCAAGCTGCCCGATGGCAAGCCTGCAGCGAATGCAGAAGTGGCTTTGGCGGCTGTCGATCAGGCGCTGCTCGAACTCTCGGGCAACGACACTTGGAATTTGCTCGATGCGATGCTCAAGCCGCGCGCTTGGGGCGTAGAAACCTCCACCGCGCAAATGGAAATCATTGGCCGCAGGCATTACGGGCGCAAAGCCGTGCCTGCGGGCGGCGGCGGTGGGCGCTCTCAGACGCGCGAGCTGCTGGATACGCTGCTGCTCTGGAATCCGAAAGTGCAGCTCGATGCGAATGGCCAAGCCACCGTGAACGTGCCGATCAACGATGCGATCACCAGCTTCAAAATCGTGGCGGTGGCCGATCATGGTGCGAGCCGTTTTGGCACCGGGCAGACCACGATCAAATCGACACAAGATTTGCAAATCATCAGCGGCCTGCCACCGCTCGTGCGCGAAGGCGATGAATTCCGCGCTCAACTCACGCTGCGTAACACCACCAAAGTTGCGATGAAAGTGGAAGTGAGCCCGCGTGCCACTTTGCTCGAATTGAAGAGCCAGACTCTGGACATACCCGCAGGTGAATCGCGCGAAGTCGCTTGGAGTGTGATTGCGCCGCCGCAGCTGGCTTTCACGCGCTTTGAAGCCATCCTTTGGGAAATTGAAGCCAAAGATGTGACCAACGGCGCGAAGGATGCACTCAAAGCCCGCCAGCGCATCGTGCCTGCCGTGCCGATCACGGTGCAGCAAGCGACTCTGATGCAAGTGGATGGCAGCTACACGCTGGACGCGGCTTTGCCTGCCGAGGCTCAACCCGGGCGCGGCGGCTTGAAGCTGGCCTTGCAGCCTAAGCTCGCCGAAGGCATGCCCGGTGTGCGTGATTATTTTGCGATGTATCCCTTCATTTGCTTGGAGCAAAAAACCAGCAAATCAATAGGTCTGCGCGATGCCAAACTCTGGCAAAGCGTGGCTGCACAAATCCCCACGTATCTGGACGGCGATGGTTTGGCGAATTATTTTCCACCGCGCCAAGGAGATGCGAATCGGGGCAGCGATGTGCTCACCGCCTATTTGCTTTCGGCCACGCATGAAGCTGCGGGACTCAATGCAGCATTCACCATTCCCGATGAATCACGCGCGAAGATGGAAGCTGGCTTGATCGCCTTTGTGGAAGGCAAAATCCAGCGCGATTTTTGGAGCCCGCGCAAAGATTTAGACATGCGCAAGATAGCTGCGCTTGAAGCTCTTTCGCGCTTTGGCCGCGCACAAGGCCGCATGCTCGGCAGCATCACGATTGCCCCCAACCAATGGCCAACGCACACGGTGATCGACTGGCTGCAAATCTTGCAGCGCGTGCGCGATGTGCCCAAGCGCGATGAAAAATTAGCCGAGGCGCAGCAAATTCTGCGCTCTCGTTTGTCGTATCAAGGCACCAAGCTGATTTTCAGCACGGAGCGTGATGATTATTGGTGGTGGCTGATGCAAAGCGGCGATGTGAACACGGCGCGCCTCATCCTCGCTGTGATGAATGAGCCAAGCTGGAAAGACGATATGCCGCGCTTGGCCAATGGTTTCATTGGTCGTCAACAGCGCGGCGCATGGCTCACAACTACCGCCAATCTTTGGGGTGGCATCGCGCTTGAGAAATTCTCAGTAGTCTTTGAAGCCACGCCTGTGGCAGGCAACACACGCGCCGCGATGGGCGCGAACAACGCCGCCGTCGATTGGGCTCGTGTGGAACGCATCACAGCCGCAGACCCACAAGGTGCGCCCAACATGGCCTCACTCTTCGGCGCACCGGCCTCGCCTGGTAATCTGCGCAACAACAGCATGATGCTGCCTTGGAGCAAAGACGGCGTCAAAGAAGCGCTCACGGTCACGCACCAAGGCACAGGCAAGCCTTGGCTCACGATCCAGTCACTCGCTGCTGTGCCACTCGCCGCCCCTTTCAATGCCGGCTACCAAATCAAGAAAACCATGACCGCTGTAGAGCAAGCCGTTGCGGGCAAGTATTCACGCGGCGATGTGCTGCGCGTGAGCGTGGAAGTGATCTCTAGCGCCGATATGACTTGGGTGGCCCTGACTGACCCGATCCCCGGCGGCGCAACCATTCTTGGCGGTGGCTTAGGGCGCGATTCAGCGATCGCTTCTAGCGGCGAGCGCTCCTCTGGCAACGCGTGGCCAGCTTTCGAAGAGCGCAGCTTTGAAGCCTTCCGCGCTTATTACGAGTATGTGCCCAAGGGGAGCTTCAAGTTTGAATACACGATTCGGTTGAACAACGTGGGCGATTTTTCGATGCCACCTACGCGAGCGGAAGCGATGTACGCACCGGAGATGTTTGGCGAAACGCCAAATGCTCGTGTACGGGTGGAGGCTGGGAAGTGAAGGCCTTGAATACAAGTCCGTACGCGAAGGGCGCGCAACTTTCGCGCCCTTCGCGTACGGTATTCATGCATTGGTTTTTTGCTTCTTTTTTAATAGCACCGTGCGCATATTCCATGCCGGTCAACGGCACTTTTGACCATATAAAACAAGAAGCCAAAGCCTCCGAAGCTTGGCTGCTAGATCGCCACGGCGCGCCGCTGCACAGATTGCGTGTTGACAAACAAATCAGGCGTGGCGAGTGGATTGCGCTGCAAGATATGTCGCCTGCTTTGCGAACAGCGATGGTGCTTAGCGAAGACAAGCGGTTTTACGAGCACAGCGGTGTGGATTGGAAAGCTGTATCCAGCGCTGCTTGGGGCAATCTCTTCAACCAACGCACACGCGGCGCATCAACACTCTCCATGCAACTGGCTTCCCTTGTTGAAGACGGCCCGCGAACCAGCAGCGAGCGGAAGAACATTTTCGGCAAAGCAGGCCAAGCCATTTCTGCCACGCAGCTAGAGCGCAGTTGGCGCAAAGATCAAATCTTGGAAGCGTATTTGAACCTCGTGCCGTTTCGTGGCGAGCTTCAAGGCATTGATGCGCTCTCGCGCACCTTGTTTGACAAAGCCGCGCATGGCTTGGATGCAAGCGAGGCGGCGATTGCTGCGGCGCTCGTGCGTGCGCCGAATGCGAAGGCGCAGGTGGTGGCGCAACGCGCTTGCGGGGTGCTGCGTAGCATGCAGGCGACGAGTGACGCGCAGTGCGCTGCGCTTCAAACATATGCGCAAGCGGTGCTGCCGCGTAAAGCTTGGGAGCCGAGCGATGGCATCGCGCCGCATCTGGCACAGAAGCTTTTAGCCAGCAGCAAAACCAATCAACGCACATCGCTGGATGCCGCTTTGCAGCGCCAAGCTCTGCAAAGCTTGCAGCAACAATTGCGCGAGCTGCACGGCCGCAATGTGCAAGATGGCGCTGTGGTGGTGATCGACAATGCGAGCGGCCAAGTGCTCGCCTATGTGGGCTCATCAGGTAACTTGGGCGTAGCGCAAGAGGTAGATGCCGCTGCTGCATTGCGCCAAGCAGGCTCTACGCTCAAGCCTTTTCTTTATGCACAGGCTATTGCAGAGAACCGCCTCACCGCCGCTTCCTTGCTCGATGATTCTTCGGCTCATATACTGACTGCTAGTGGTTTGTATATTCCGCAGAATTACGACCGCAGCTTCAAAGGCTGGGTATCTGCCCGTACCGCGCTGGGCGCGTCGCTCAATGTGCCCGCCGTGCGGGCGCTGGTGATGGTCTCGCCCGATGCCTTTGCGCGGCAATTGCGCAGCCTAGGGCTGCCACTCAAGAATGACGGTGATTTTTATGGCTACAGCTTGGCGCTGGGCAGCGCCGATGTGTCGCTACTGAGTTTGACGAATGCATATCGTGCTTTGGCCAATGGCGGGCAGTATTCTGAGGCGAGTTTCAACGCCGCCAGCAAACCGATTCCGCAATCAGCGATCAACCCCCAAGCCACTTTCATCGTCAGCGACATCCTGAGCGACGGCAATGCGAGAGCCCGCACCTTCGGCACCGACAGCATACTCACCACGCGTTTTTGGAGCGCTGTAAAAACCGGTACCAGCAAAGACATGCGCGACAACTGGGCTATTGGTTATTCGCAGCAATTCACTGTTGGCGTGTGGGTGGGCAATGCCAGCGGCGCGAGCATGTGGGATGTGAGCGGCATCTCGGGTGCTGCGCCGGTGTGGGCGAGCGTGATGAGTTATTTGCATGCCAACACACCTAGCCGCGCACCCCTTCCGCCAGCAGGCCTCGTGCGCGAGCGCGTGAGTTTGCAAGCTGCAGCTGGGCAGATGCTGGAAGCGCCGCGCGAGGAATGGTTTGTCAGCGGGACGCAGCAAAAACTGTTTGCCAGAAGCTCAGCAAACGTTGATTCAAACGCTATTAATTCAATAGCACTCCGCGCCCAGAATATAACGGGTAACAGCCAAAAAGGCTTAAAAAATAGTGCGCTACAGGCTGCGCAGATCACCTCACCCACATCCGGCACGATCATCGCGCTCGATCCCGATATCCCTCCCCGCCATCAGCGCCTGCATTTCACAGCGCATGCCGCGTCTGCACAGTGGCGGCTGAATGGCAAAAATCTCGGCGCTGCAAAAAATGTGCAGTGGCTGCCCATGCCCGGCCGGCATGCTTTGCAGCTGGTGGATGCGCAAGGCAGCGTATTGGATGAAGTGAAATTCGAAGTGCGCGGTGCGGCGATGAAAACAGCGGCTTTGAAAACCAGCTCGGCTACCGCAAAATAATTTCACGTGGCATCCACAGCTTTTCACACAAGCCGCACCAGCCTTGAGCTACGATGCAGCCATTCTGATACTTCAACCCATAAGAGACAACCATGACCGACCTGTCCAAAGTCACCTGTATTGAAGACCTGCGCGTGATGCATCAAAAGCGTGCGCCGCGCATGTTTTACGACTACTGCGATTCTGGCTCTTGGACGGAAAGCACCTACCGCGCCAACAGCGCTGATTTTCAAAGCATCAAACTGCGCCAACGCGTCGCCGTCAACATGGAAGGCCGCAGCACGCGCACCACCATGATCGGCCAAGACGTGGCCATGCCGGTGGCGATTGCGCCCACGGGCTTGACAGGCATGCAGCATGCCGACGGAGAAATTCTCGGCGCGCTCGCTGCCAAAGCCTTCGGCATTCCGTTCACGCTCTCCACCATGAGCATTTGCTCGATTGAAGACGTGGCGCAGGCCACCAATCGTCATCCGTTTTGGTTTCAGGTGTATGTGTTGCGGGATCGAGATTTCATTGAACGCCTGATCGACCGCGCCAAAGCCGCCAATTGCTCCGCGCTGCAAATCACCCTCGATTTGCAAATCCTCGGCCAGCGCCACAAAGACATCAAAAACGGCCTCTCAGCGCCCCCAAAACTCACCTTGCCCAACATCCTCAACATGATGACCAAGCCAAGTTGGTGTCTGGGCATGCTCGGCACGAAACGCCATGACTTTGGCAATATTGTGGGTCATGTGAAAGGCGTGGAAAACATGTCCTCTCTTGCCGCTTGGACGAGCCAGCAATTCGACCCGCGCCTGAATTGGGGCGATGTGGAATGGATCAAAAAGCGCTGGGGTGGCAAGATTATTTTGAAAGGCATTCAAGATGTGGAAGACGCTCGCCTTGCGGTCGAAAGTGGCGCAGATGCCCTCATCGTCTCCAACCACGGTGGCCGCCAGCTCGACGGCGCACCGTCATCGATTACCGCGTTACCTGCCATTGCACAAGCCGTTGGCAAAAACATCGAAGTCTGGATGGATGGCGGCATCCGCAGCGGCCAAGACGTGCTCAAAGCCCGTGCCTTGGGCGCGCAAGGCACGCTCATTGGCCGCGCTTGGCTCAATGGCCTCGGTGCAGCCGGTCAAGCGGGCGTCACAAAAGCGCTAGAGATCATCCACAAAGAGCTCGATTTAACGATGGCTTTTTGCGGCAAGACGGATATCAACGCCGTGGATCAAGGAATACTGTTGCCCGGGACGTATCCGCAAGCTTGAGCTAACAACTCACTTCGTGCAGATCAGGTCGGCTGCTGGGCTTGAGGCAGCTTGCTCGACACGCCGTAGGAGGTGGGATGCGCCTCTTGACTGATCAGTTTTGCGTCCTCGCGCATCGCCTGCTTAGCCAACGACTGCGCTTGATCGATAGCGTGCAAGGTGTCGGCCATGTGCCCCAAGCCCACGAACACCAGGCCGATTGATATGTTGGGTGTATAGGCCTGCGCCTTGCCCAGTAAAATCCCGACCTGCAAAGTCCGCTGTAGATGCGGCACCAATGCCCTCATTTTGGCGATCAAACGCTCGCGATCATTCACTGCCGAAATAGCGGCCACAAAGCACCTCGCCTGTTGCAATCCCAGTGTGTGGCGAAAGCCTATGGCGCGCCGAATCCGTGCGGCCAGCACATGGCGAATCTCATGCTCTATCGAAGCATCCAGCTCGTTATTGAAGACATAAAGATTGTCAATCCAAATCGCCATCACGACGCATTCGCGCTCCATCCGCATGCTGCGCCACAGCGCATCGTCGATCTTACTCAGCAGTGTGCCACCTACAGGCAGACCGGTGATCTCATCGGTTTTCGCCACGCCGGACGCTATTTTTGAGATCAGGCGCAACTGCCGGTTGCGCTGTAGGGTCAGGACGGTGGTGATCAACAGGTAAGTCACTGTCAATGAGGCCGTTAGCGCCCACACCCAAGGCGAAGAGAAAAAGCCCAAACTTTTGCTATACAAGCCAACAACCATTGCACACAAAAACATGCATGCCAGTACCATATAACGCGCCAACGCATCGCCCAGTTGCACACCGCGTACAGAGCAAACAACACCGATGCAAACCGATAGTAGGTTGAGCGCAAAAGCAATCTTCAATATCTGGCGACCTGACTCAGGATAAAGCAGCGCTGTCAGAAGTAAGCCTAACGCAGCCAAGCATTGGATCAGAGAACCCCATTGAATCAAATTCTCCAAAAACCGATCTTGCACAACTGCGCCATACCAAATTCCAAGATACAGCACCGTGAGCGCACCCGTGAGCGGCCCCATCGCCACTTTGGCAGGCAGGAGCACAGAAGCGTCAGTGATTCCAGCTAAATGCTCTGGAAGGCCGCTGAGGATCATCGAAGAGACCCCGGTGATCGCAATAAAGCCCACGCCTCGCCAAGCCGCCAGCCCGCCTGCGCGATATGCATCTGCCAAGGCCGCGCCCAATAAGGTCGTGAGCGCACCCATCATGGCGGCCCAAATAGTCAGTTCGATATCAGACACCGTGTGGCCTCGCCTCTAGAGGGCAGGTGGCGTACCCGCCCCATCATCAAACACACTGCCGAGCGGCTTTCTGCGGCGACGGCGGCGCTTTTTGGGCGCATCGTCAGAGACATCCTGGGCAACGGCATCTTCCTCGGAGCCATTCTCGGGGCTAGCATCCACGGGCATCACGCGATGTGTCTTCGCCGCCTTCACAGCTTTCGGCTGCGCTCTGAGCTCTTCTCGCGCCAATTTCGCCAAGTCTTCGCGGCCTGCTTGATCGGCTTCAGAAAACTCCAGCCACCAATCAGCCAAACTCACACTCACTTCGCCCGTCTCCGCACGCAGGCGCAAGAAATCGTAGCCTGCGCGAAAGCGCAGATGCTCGACTAAGCTGAAAACCGAGCTGCTGGTGCGCTTGTCAAAGCGCGGTTGCATCATCCAGATTTCGCGCATGTCGGCAGCCAACTTGCCGCGTCCGCTCACATCGCCGATGCGGGTGTTGAACACTTCATCAATCGCGTCTTGCAGCGCAGGAAACGGATGCTCGCCGCGTGCGCGTTTTTTGGCCCACAAATCGTTCACATCGCGCCAGAGCACACAAGCGAGTAAATAGCTCGGGCTCACACCTTTGTCTGCGGCGATGCGTTTGTCGGTATCGAGCAAAGCCGTCTTGATCATCGGCTCATCAGCGCGTGCCACGATCACATCCAGCAACGGATAAATCCCCTTGGCCAGCCCCAGCTCGCGCAGCACCACAATGCTGGCGATACCATGCCCCGTTTGCAAAAACTTGAGCATTTCATCAAACATGCGGCTTTGCGGCACATCTTTGAGCAAATCGAGCATTTCCGTCAAAGGCTTGGCGGTTTTCGGCTCAATCTTGAAGCCGCTGGCGGCGAGTTTTGCGGCAAAACGGGCAGCACGGATGATGCGCACCGGGTCTTCGCGATACCTGCTCTCGGGCTCACCAATCATCTTGATGCGCTTCTTGCGGATGTCTTCCAAGCCTTTGTGATAGTCCACCACGATCTGCGTTTCGGGGTCGTAATACATCGCATTGACGGTGAAATCGCGGCGGGCCGCATCTTCTTCCATCGAACCCCAGACATTGTCTCGAAGCACACGGCCACTCGCATCCACCGCATGTTGCATGCCAGCGAGCGCTGACTTCGATGTCTTTTCATTGCCGCTCACTTGCTCGGCATCGGCACTGTCCAGATGCGCACGGAAGGTCGACACTTCAATCACCTCATGCTCGCGCCCACGCCCATACACCACATGCACAATGCGAAAACGCCGCCCAATGATGAAGGCGCGTTTGAACAATCGCTTCACATCTTCTGGCGTAGCATCGGTGGCCACATCAAAATCTTTCGGGCGCAAGCCCAGCAGCAAATCGCGCACCGCACCGCCCACGATGTACGCGCTGTAGCCTGCGTCTTTCAGGGTCGTGACCACTTCCCAAGCTTTGGCATCGACCAGCTCGCGGTTGATGCCGTGCTCAGCTTGCGTGATGTCCACGCGCTTGCCGAATTTGGATTTGGTTTGCTTAACGACGCGCGGCGCCATCAGCTTTTCTATCAATTTTTTGATCATTGGAATAAATCTATCACGCGCCAGCCGCGCTCGATGGCCAGGGCTCTTAATCTCGGGTCGGGGTTGGTGGCCACGGGCTCGGTGACGTGCTCCAAAAGGGGCAGGTCATTCATGCTGTCGCTGTAAAAGGTGCTGTGACTCACATCATCCCAAGTTTTGCCGCGCTCAGCAAGCCATTGTCTCACGCGCTCAACTTTGCCCTCTTTGAAACTGGGTGTGCCGCGCCAGCGCCCGGTGTACCAGCCATCTGCACCGATTTCTAACTGGACGGCAATCAAATGCTCAATGCCAAAGAGTTTGGCAATCGGCTCGGTGACGAATTCATTGGTCGCTGTGACCATCAATATCTCATCGCCTGCGGCTCGGTGCTTGGCGAGCAAGTCAAGCGCTGGTTTCTTGACGCTTTTTTCGATGATCGCCGTTATATAGTCTGCGCGGAGTGCTATCGATTCAATAGCGCCATGCTGACGAATCGCCTCGGTGGCAAACATCAAATATTCTTCAGGATCGAGCTTGCCGATTTTGTAATTCTCAAAAAATGCATCATTACGCGCTTTGAATTCCACCGGGTCGCGCCAACCGCGCTCCACCGTGTAGTCGCCCCAAGCGTGGTCGCTGTCGATCGGCAACAGGGTGTGGTCTAAATCAAAAAGTGCGAGTTTCATGTTGCTTTGATGGTCGTTTTGAGGGCATCACGGATGCGCTCGCCAAGCTCGGGGTGAGCGCGCTCCAGCGCAGCTTGTCCCTGCGCTAAGCGCTCTTGCCAGCCTTTGCCTCGCGCCAGCGCATCGTTCCACGTGGGCGCAAGCGCCTGGGCACCTTGCATCTCCAGCAGCCAATGTATCAGGGCAGCGGCTTGCTGGATGTCCTTGTTGGTTTTCACGCGCATTTTCAAGCTGCGCTCGCCCACGATCAAGAGCTTGTGAATGGCATATCGCGCAGGCGCAGGGATGTTCACCACCACCGCCGTGCCATTGCGATCCAGCAACACAGCCTGCTCCACGGCTTCAAGCGAAAACTCCATAAAGCGCAATGGTTGCAAAGTGATATTCAGGTGCTCAATCGTTACGGGCTTATCGCCATCGCGGGTGAGCGTGGTCAGGAAATCCACCTGAAATTCGTCGTCGCCTCTCAGCTTGTAAGACGCGCCAGACTTGCCGCCCAGCTGCACCAGCGGGATAAAACCCGCTTCAAAACTGGTCAGCGCCTCGTGCACATCGATTTGCACATCCGCCTGCAAAGCCACAGATACATTGCGCCCCGCGTGCGCAAAATCCACATCAGTCGTGCGCTCACCGCTTGCCCAACTCACGCCCAGCATATTGCCCATGGCCACAAAAGCATGCGTGCCCACTAAGACACCGCCCGCCTTGAAAAAGCCGTAATCCGCCAATCTGCGAATGGCGCGCACATGCTTGGGCAAACCCACGGCGCAGCCCAAGGTGGCCGCTGATCGAGCCAGCGCATCTGTCGTGTCTTGCTGCTTGTCTTGCACTTTGCGCTGCTGAGCTTGCGTGATCTGAGCATCAAGCTGCTCGCTGGCCGGCCCGATGTAAATTTGTCGCACCCTCGCATCCAAATCACGGTAGGAGAAATACCAGTAATTGCGCCCCTTGAGCGTCTTTTGCGAAAAACTGCCGTTGAGCGACTCGATCCCCTTAGACAACTCCCGCGCCATCACCACATCTTGGAGCTGGGCATAGGCTGTTTGCGCTGTCAGCGCGAGCTCGGTGTAGAAGGGATTGCAGGCCACGCAGAAATTATACAACAAAATTCAATTTGTTGTATAACTGCAAAACAACTGGAAGAACTACAGGCTCTCCAGCATGCTCTTAACCAGCGGCACCGTGATAGCGCGCTTGGTGGCCAACGAATAGCCGTCGAGTTGCTCAAGCAGTTGCATCAGGGAATTGAGATCGCGCGAGAAGCGGGCGAGGATGAAATCCATCACATCGTCGCCTAAGAAAATGCCGCGTGCATCGGCCTCGCAGCGAAGCACGGCGCGACGCTCAGGCTCAGTGAGCACTTGCAGCGCAAACACATGCCCCCAGCCCAGACGCGTGCGCAAATCGTCGCGCAGTGGTAAATCAGCGGGCGGCAGACTGCCAGCGGCCAAAATCCAGCGCTGCTCGGTTTGCGCGTTCACGAAATAATTGAAAGCGGCATGCTGCTGCACTGCGCTGTAGCTCTGCACATCGTCGAGCATCACGGCGACCCAATGCGGATTGAACTCGGGCGGCTCATGCATCGATGGATCAAGCCAGCCCACCTCGCCGCCTTGGCTTCGCAAGGCTTCGCGCACGGCTTTGAGCAAATACGATTTGCCGCTGGCGCTCTCGCCCCAAAGGTAGGTGGGCACAGGTGAACGCAGCGCGGTAGCATGGGATGAGCGGCCTTCGCCCACCCACAGGCGCAAATGCTCGATGGCAGCCACATTGGGGCCGGGCAAGAAATTCGCCAAATCTGGCGCGGGAGTCAAAGCAATATCCAGCGCAATCTGCTTCATAAATGTGTCATTTCATACCGCGATACAGATCAGATGCCAAATACTGCACCCGAATACGCCGTATCGCCACCAGGAGAACAGCGCTGGCCGGCAGCGCGATCAACACACCCACAAAACCAAAGAGCTGTCCAAACGCCAGCAGTGCAAAAATCACGGCCAGTGGATGCAAGCCAATGCGCTCGCCTACAAAACGTGGCGTGAAATACAAACTCTCGATCAGTTGCCCCGCGCCATACACCACGGCCACCATGAGCACCGCTTTGAACGACGCAAATTCCAGCAAACCGGCCAGCAGCGCGAGCACCAGTCCAATACCAAAGCCCACATAGGGCACAAAAATCGCCAGCCCCGTAAACACACCAATGGGCAGCGCCAAATCCAAGCCAAACAGCGCCAAGCCGATGCTGTAAAACACCGCCAGAATCAGCATCACCAACATCTGCCCGCGCAGATATTGGCCCAGCACTTCGTCGGCCTCATTCATGAAACTGTCATAAGCTGCTCGCAGACGTGGCGGCACGAGCTCCACGGCGCGCTTGACGAAATTTTCCCAGTCCATCAGTAAATAAAACAAAGCCACGGGGATCAAAATCGCATTGCCAACCAGCGCCAGCGCCACGCTGCCGCCCACCTTGAGCGAAGACAAAACAGCAGCAAACCCGTCTTCTACATTCGCATTCAAATACTTCAGGACAAAGGCTTTGATGCTAGGCACATCCAAGGTGAAATTGAGCCCGAGGCTTTTGAGTAGCGGCGCAGCCCAGGCATTGAGCCGCTCCGCAAGCGCAGGCAGTTGCTCGCGCAGCAGCGGAATTTCTTTCGCCAAGATGGGCACAATCAGCAATGCAATCGCCAGAACCGCAACAATGAACAGCAGCTCCACGATCAGCACCGCCAGAATGCGCGGCAGCTTGCCGCCCCAGGCGCTATCGAGTTTGTTGACCAAGGGCGTGAGCGCATAGGCCAAAACGGCGGCGACCACGAACGGCGTGAGCACCGGCCCGAGCAGCCACACGACAAACACAGTCGCAGCTGCAATGGTGCCCCAAGCAGCAGCGGATTTTTGTGTTTTGGTAAATTGCATACAGGGGCAGGGCTAGGAAATTTACAATCGAGGCAATTTTACGGGTTTAAACCAGCATTTCCCCGCTGTTTTAAGGCCTTTTTGGCCTCTTCCCCTTGTATTTCCTGCGCAGACAGCTATCAAATCATGAGCAATTCACCTTCCCCCCTCTCCTACAAAGCCGCTGGCGTCGACATTGACGCAGGCGACGCGCTTGTCGAGCGCATCAAGCCACTGGCCAAACGCACGATGCGCGAAGGCGTTTTGGGTGGCATTGGCGGCTTTGGCGCACTCTTTGAAATCCCCAAGCGTTACAAAGAACCCGTCTTGGTGAGCGGCACCGATGGCGTGGGCACCAAGCTGAAATTGGCTTTTGAGTGGAATATGCACGACACCGTGGGCATTGATCTGGTGGCCATGAGCGTGAACGACGTATTGGTGCAAGGGGCAGAACCGCTGTTTTTCTTGGATTATTTCGCATGCGGCAAGCTCGATGTGGATACGGCCGCGGCCGTGATTGGCGGCATTGCCAAGGGCTGTGAACTCTCTGGCTGCGCCTTGATTGGCGGCGAAACGGCCGAAATGCCGGGCATGTATCCGGCGGGAGAATACGATTTAGCAGGCTTTTGCGTGGGAGCAGCGGAGAAATCCAAGCTGCTGCCTTTGCCGACGGTGCAAAGTGGCGACGTGATCCTCGGATTGGCATCCAGCGGCGTTCACAGCAATGGCTTTTCTTTGGTGCGTCAATGCATTGAGCGAGCTGGTTCGGATGCGCCGTTGACGCTCGACGGCAAGCCTTTCAAAGAAGCGCTGATGATGCCAACGCGTTTGTATGTGAAGAATGTGTTATCAACTTTGGCGGCGCATCCAGTGAAAGCACTTGCTCACATCACGGGCGGTGGTTTGCTAGAAAACATCCCGCGCGTGTTGCCTGAAGGCGTGGCGGCGCACCTGAAAAAAAGCAGCTGGCCGCAGACAGAATTGTTTGCTTGGCTGCAAAAAACAGCCGGGATCGACGATGTGGAAATGAACCGCACCTTCAACAACGGCATCGGCATGATCGTCGTGGTGGATGCTGCCGATGCAGTGGCAGTGGCTGCGACTTTGACGGGGCTGGGT
Source organism: Variovorax sp. (assembly GCA_031375105.1). Classification (GTDB taxonomy): domain Bacteria; phylum Pseudomonadota; class Gammaproteobacteria; order Burkholderiales; family Burkholderiaceae_C; genus JANMDU01. The sequence goes on along the minus strand of JANMHJ010000019.1, from coordinate 6,756 downwards.
GAGCAAGTCTTCGTGATCGGGCAAATGGCTCAGCGCGGGGATGGCGCGGCTGTGGTGGTGCAATAATTCAAGTGCTTTGGGCTGCTAGCCGTTATAGAATGTACGCCAAGTGCTATCAAATAGATAGTAACTAAGATTCAAACGTTGAACAAGAAATTCAGCACATCGCCATCTTTAACGACGTATTCTTTGCCCTCAGCGCGCATCTTGCCTGCTTCTTTTGCGCCTTGCTCGCCCTTGAAAGAGATGTAATCGTCAAAAGCAATCGTTTGCGCTCGGATGTAGCCGCGCTCGAAATCGGTGTGAATCACGCCGGCGGCTTGCGGGCCGGTCGCACCGATAGCCACCGTCCAAGCGCGCACTTCTTTCACGCCTGCTGTGAAGTAGGTTTGTAAGCCCATCAACTTGAAGCCGGCACGAATCAGGCGGTTCAAACCGGGCTCACTTTGGCCAATGTCGGCTAAAAAGTCGGTTTTGTCTTCGTCGCTCATATCGGCCAATTCGGCTTCAATTTTTGCGCAAATCGCCACCACCGGCGCGTTTTGACCCTTGGCGTATTCTTCTAATTTAGCCAAAAATGGGTTGTTGTCAAAGCCGTCTTCCGCCACATTGCCCACAAACATCGCAGGCTTGGCCGTGATCAAGCACAGCGGCTTGAGCGTGATTAGCTCATCTTTGGAGAAATCAATGCCGCGAACGGGTTTGCCTTGGTTCAGTGCAGCCAAGCATTTTTCTAAAACGCCCACCAGCTTCACGGCCTCCTTGTCGTTGCCGGTTTTGGCTACTTTTGTATAGCGCTGCAAGCTTTTCTCCACTGTAGCCATATCGGCCAAGCAAAGCTCGGTCTGGATCACCTCAATATCGGAGATCGGATCGACTTTGCCCGCCACATGGATCACATTGGCATCTTCAAAGCAACGCACCACGTTCACGATGGCATCCGTCTCGCGGATGTGCGCGAGAAATTGGTTGCCCAAGCCCTCGCCTTTGGATGCTCCCGCCACGAGACCAGCAATGTCCACAAATTCCACGACCGCAGGCACGATCTTCTCGGGTTTGACGATCTGGGCAAGCTGGCCCAGCCGCGCATCTGGCAGCTCCACAATGCCCACGTTGGGCTCTATGGTGCAAAAAGGATAGTTCTCTGCGGCGATACCCGCTTTGGTTAAAGCGTTAAATAGTGTAGATTTCCCTACATTAGGTAACCCGACGATTCCACATTTCAAGCTCATGTTTTACTTTCCAATCAAGGCCGTAGAGTGTATTCCATGGCTCGCATGGCGCGGCGCGATGGTTTTTGCTGCAATATGGCTGAGTATTGCTTCACCTGCTTGGGCATATCAAGCACCCGCTTTACAGATTCCCACTGACAGCGCGGGTTTCATCCAAGCAAAAGCAAGCGTTTGGCATGAAAAGGTGGCCAAGCTCACAGTGGTCCAAGTCGCCAGCACAAACTCAATCGCTCAGTTTGAGCCCTTGATCGAAGAGAAAATGTTCAATCTTGTGCCGAGCGAACGCCTGTGGATTCGTTTGGAGGTGGACAGACTTTCGTCTGAGCAAGGGCATTGGTCGGCTTGGATTCCACTTCCCTTGATTGACTCGGTGACGCTTTACCAATGGAATGCTGATAAAAAAATATGGGAAGCCATGCGCGCTGGCGACAGGCTGGCGGTCAAAGATTGGCATGAGCCGGGTCGGTATCCGCGCTTTCATTTGGATTTACCGATGGGCAAATCAGTGGTCTATCTGGCGATTCAGGGCAGTACGCCGATCAGCATTCCGCTGTATTTGGGAACTGAAGCGCAAGCGCAACAAGCTGATCGGTTTGGGTTTTTGAGCCTAGGCCTGATATTTGGGGTGCTTGTTACCTTGATGCTGCTGTGCATGGTCACGGCGTATACCTACCGTGACCGCCTGTATATGCTTTATGGGCTGTACGTGTTGGTGCTATGTCTGGCAGTGGGGGCTTATACGGGCGTGGCGAGCTATCTGCTCTGGGACCACAGCCCAATGTGGGCTGATGCGGCTCAAGGGGTGCTGGCTTTGCTGACAGGCGGCGCGACCTTGTATTTCGTTGAGGCGATGCTCAGCGGCAGGCAGTTTGCCCGCAGGTTGTCTACAGCGCTGCTGAGCTTGGGTGCGCTCGCGCTGCCGCTGGCCATCTTGTATTACTTCGTGCCGCGCACTTGGGGCGTGATTATTTTGGGTGTCTATATGCTCATGATCAGCAGCATTGGCTTAGCACTGGCCTCACGCGCATGGCAGCGCGGCGACCGGGTGGGTAAATGGGTATTTTTGGCCTATGCGCCTTTGGCAGTGGCTGTGTTGGTTGCGATAGCGCGCGCTTATGGCTGGATCAATGTGTCTTGGGTGGTGCAGTATGGTGTGGTGGTCGCGCTGCTCATCGAAGCGCCATTGATGATGACAGCGCTGCATGCGCGCTCGCGTGAGCGGCACGAAATCCGTACCCGCGAGCTGGCTCTCACCACGCAAGATGCGCTCACGGGTTTGCTGAGAGAACACATTTTTGATGACCGGATTCGCCAGACGGTGGCACGCTCCGTCAAGCGCAGAGAAGCTGCCGCGATCGTGGTGATATCTTTGGTCAACTACGATGCCATTGCCGCTGCGTATGGGCTCCCGGTTGCTGAGCAAAGTGTGCTGCGTGCGGTGATCAAGCTGCGAAAAGTGCTGCGTGGTGTGGAAACCGTGGCGCGTGTCGGCACCTCACATTTTGGTTTGATCATGGAGGGTGCAGGCCATCGCAGCCGGGTCACAGACGTGGGTGCGCGGCTGATCGCGCAGGGTTTGATGCCTTTGCCAGAGCTGGTTCCCGAGATCACACTTCAATTTCATCTGGCTGCCGTGCTGATACAAGAGATGCCTGCGAGCTCGCGAAGTATGAAAGAAGAGCTGTTGACTCTGCTTTCAAGCATGTCCAGACGCACCCGCAGACCGATTCGCTTCCTTGAGGCCACCACCACTGGCGGCACGCCATTGGCCGCATTGCCAGCGAGTCCTGCCAATGCGGTAGATGTCCTCGCAGAGCAAGTGCAAGCTGCATCAAGCATGGCTTCAAATCTGCCTCAACCTCAACCTCAACCTCAACCTCAAAGAAAAAGCCAAGAGACTGACTCGTCTGGAAGCAATTGGAGCACCAGTGGCTCGAAGGCGGATTCCAGCGCATTCCCCTCTACACGCGCTAACCTACCGCAAGATCAACTCTAGCGTACTGCTTGATCCTGACATTCTTTGAGGTTCGGGCATTGGCCTAAAAACTCAAAGCGCCATGCACTGTTTGCCCTACGACCAACGCCAAATCAAACGTCCCGGCATCATCACGCCACACCATCGCATTCATCCCAAACGTGATCGCGCCATCCACGCGTGCATCTTGCCGATACGTCTGCATCATGCGGCTCACCTCGGGGCTGGAACGAGCGGTTTGAGGGTCAATGTCTGGAATCGGGCAACGCGGGCAAGGCTTGATCAGCGCCAAAAGCACCTCGCCTTGTGATGTTTTTAGGTGCAATTGTTCGCAGCGGTCTTCATCGTGTGCCTGTAGGCCTGACAGCACAATATTGGGCCGGAAGCGCTCAATCGTCACGGGCGCATCGCCAGCAGCTTGCAGTTTGTCGTTGAGCTCTTTGATCGAGGCTTCACTGATCACCAGGAGGGGATAACCATCGGAGAATTGATTGAGCGCTTCTCGGCCTTTCGTCCATTTCTTGTTGGAGCTTCGTTTGTGCTCTGGATCAAAGCGCACCAAGCGCAGCTTCATGGGCTTGATGCCCGCAGGCAGCTCTTGCATCAAGAAATCAGTGAACCATTGCGCCGCCAAATCACCCATGTCGTAGGCGGAGCATTCATCGTTCCAAACACGTGCTTTGCAAGGCTGCTCCACGGCATCCAAGGCAATATGCAAAGCCAGCATGCCTGGTGCGCGCAGCACCATGTCGTATTGCCGTAGTTGCGGCTGAATCAAGGCCATGCGGGGCAACTCACGCTGGCTTAAGAATTCACCCGAGTCATCCACCACCATCCACGCGCGATCAAATTCAAGGCCGGTTTCAATCAGGAGGGTTTCTTTTAACTCTACCCCAGCGCAGGATTTGATTGGATAAACAAACAGGCGGCTGATGGTGGCTTGGAGGTCGAGGTCAGGCATGGCAAAAGTGGGCTTTGGGTCTAAGAAGTGGGCATCAGCACATTATTGTGCCGCCTTCTACAATCCTAACTGTGAAAACAGATATTTGCATTCGAGGCGCAGGCGTGGTCGGCCAAGTGCTGGCTTTGCTGCTCGCGCGAGCACGCATACGCGTGAGCATGACTGCGCCAGCCTCGTCCTCGAAGCCTGATTTGCGTAGCTTTGCGCTCAATGCGGCTTCTAGGCAGGTGCTCATGGATTTGCGAGTCTGGCCCGAACAGGCCACGCCAGTGCAGCACATGCAGGTGTTTGGCGATACCCGTGGGCACATTGGCTTTGATGCACAGAGCCAAGCATTGGCTTGGATCGTCGATGCGGCCGCGCTGCAAGAGCGGCTGGGCGCAGCGATTGGCTTTGCAGCAGAGGTCAGTGTGATTTCAAAGGCGGCGGACTTGCCAGAGGCTGAACTGACGGTGATTTGCGAAGGCCGATTCAGCCAGACACGCGAAGCAACCTCTGCTCATTTTGAGCAGTTTGCCTACGTGCAAAGCGCGATCGCCGCCCACATCACCTGCGAAAAATCCCACCAAGCGACAGCCTGGCAGTGGATGCAGGGAGGGAGCATCTGCGCGCTTTTGCCGCGTAGCCCGAGCATGGCGGGGAACTCTGTGGCACTGGTATGGTCAGTCCCACAGGAAAATGCTCAGTTGCTGCTGGGCATGCAGCCTGAGGATTTTGTGCACGCACTCGAAGAAGCCACGCATGGTGTTCTTGGGCGGCTACAGCTGAGCAGCGAACGCGCCAGTTGGCCGCTGGTGCTGGCGCAGGCGCAGCAATGGTCTGGGCGAGCTAACTGGGGCGCTTGGGTTTTGGCGGGCGATGCCGCGCATGCGGTGCATCCGCTGGCGGGGCAAGGTTTGAATTTGGGACTGGGTGATGCTGTTGCTCTAGCGCATGCGCTGGCAGACAAGCCGTATTTCCGCAGTTTCAGTGATGCCAAGATACTCCGTGCCTACGAGCGTTCGCGCAAGGGCGATGCGGCGCTCTTGCGTTTGGCCACAGATGGTTTGCACAAGATGTTCAGCGCCAGTGACAGCAGGATGCAAAGCCTGCGAAACTGGGGTATGCAAAGCTTTGATGCGGCAGCGCCGCTGAAGGCATGGCTGATGCGCCAAGCTTCTGGGATGAGCTGAGCGCCGTTGCGATACAGTGGATGTGATTTTTGAAAGACAAAGATGCGAATTAAACAATATTCAATTGCTATAAAATTAGTAGCTGCTTGCGCAGTATTTATAACGGCTACTGCCAGTTTTGGGCAATCAGGTGCGGCATTGCCTGCCGCTCAGGATGCTGCTTTGCGCAAAGTGCTCGCTGAACGACTGCCGAATTTGCCGAAGATTGATGAGATAAATCGCTCTGCCATGCCTGGCGTGCTGGAACTGCGCATCAATGGCATGGACATCGTTTACACCGACATCGAGGGAAATTTCCTGATTCAGGGCAACCTCATTGATACCAAAGCACGACGTAACCTCACCGAGGAGCGCATCGAAAAGCTTTCTGCAGTGGATTTTGATACGCTGCCGTTCAAGGATGCCTTCACAATTGTGCGAGGCAATGGCAAGCGCAAAGTCGCCGTTTTTGAAGACCCTAACTGCGGCTACTGCAAGCGCTTTGAGCGCGATATGCAAAAGATCGACAACGTCACTTTCTACATGTTTCTCTACCCTATCTTAGGAGCAGATTCCACTACCAAGTCGCAGAACATCTGGTGCAGCAAAGACAAGCCAAAGGCTTGGCTTGACTGGATGGTGCGTGACGCATCGCCCGCAGCGACCACCTGTGATGCCAGTGCTTTGCAGCGCAACGTAGAGTTCGGGCGTAAATTCCGTATCACGGGTACGCCAACATTGATTTTTGCCGACGGCTCGCGCGTTCCAGGCGCTATACCTGCCGCGCAGGTCGAGAAATTCCTCTCTGAAGCCAAATGAACCATCGCTCCAAAGCCAAAAAGCAAGTATTTCAGATAAAAACCTGAACAGCTTGCGCAGAGGCTTATTTTCGAGCTATACTAGCGGGCTCTGCTGATGAGAATGTTTAAGGGTTAACCCGAATGTTCTTGATGACCCCTCTCGCTAGCGAGCGAGGTAAAAAAATCAAAAGAAAATCTCAAAAAGTTGACGGATGCTTAAAATCCGGTATATAATTTGAGGCTCTGCTGAAAACGCCGATCTGCAAGCAAATCGATAAAATAAAGTAGAAAATTTTGACAAACTTGACGAAATAACGAAAAGTGTGTCATAATTCAAGGCTTCGCTGATCGCAGTGAAGAAAACGAAAAAAAGCAATTTAATTCGTTGTTATTTAAAAAATTACAGCCGATAAGCGTGGGTGTTTGAAGGCGATTGCCGAAAACGTCAAAGTCGCAAGACTGAGACACAAACACTCATGAGAAATTGAAGTAAGTTTATCTTCTTCAATTCCGATTGAGTAACAAGATCAAACTATAGAGTTTGATCCTGGCTCAGATTGAACGCTGGCGGCATGCTTTACACATGCAAGTCGAACGGTAGGGTAGCAATACCTGAGAGTGGCGAACGGGTGAGTAA